>NZ_JBUEGE010000013.1:0-236359 GCF_054963755.1 Streptomyces sp. EDA2-14 | reverse complement strand
CACCCAGGCACGACCGCCCGCCGCACCTGAAGCAGAGGACTGCACTGCCCCCTCTGCGACAGCTGCGGCGAGGGCGGGCCAGGCGAATCGATCTTCCACGCGCCTTCCGGCTCCGCCTTCCCATCTGGGCCCGCAGGAAGCACCGCGCACGCCACAGCACCGACTGTGCGCACTTTTCCCGACCGGACCGTGCGCGTTTTCGCACACATCCGACTCGGAGAGTTCGCCACGGTCGCTGCCGTCGCCGACGAACTGAGCGCCGAGTGCGCGCCCGGCGCGGCGAAATCTACTTTCGCGCCTGGGCCGACCACCTGCTCGGCCTCACCGCGCTCGGACGGACCGAGCAGGCCGCGGCCCACGTTCGCACCTACCTGAACGGCAGGCTCCGTCTCCACGACAGCTTCGGCACCGACATGACCATCGATGCACCCGCCCCCGCGGCCACCGCCTCCGGGCATGCCGAGCACGCCTGCCGCCTCAGCGGCGTCGCCGAACAAATCTGGCACGCTCTCGACGCCCCTCAGATGGGTATCCCGGAGCTAGTCGCCGCACGTTTGGCATGCCAGGACCAGGCCCGCCACCTCATCGGAGACGACGCCTACGAGACCCCCTTCCACACCAGCCACGACACCGACCCCGACGCCGCCATCGCCAACACCCCCCCCACCGTTGCCCCCATCGCATGACCGCTGACCGGCGCTGATCAGCGGCGCCGCGGCTGGCGGGCGGGCTCGGTCCCAGGTGTACGGAACAGTGGTGTCGCCGTAGGGCCTGTTGTACCGGGGCTCCTTGGAGAGCTGCGGGTCCGGGCGGCGCGGGCTCGTGAGCTGGGCGCGGGGCGGGCAGCAAGCCGTTGGATACGCCAGGTCAGGACTCGGGCGGGAGAATCCGCGTCGTCCAGCGCACGCTGGTCGGCCGCGTAGCGCAGAAGTTGTGCAGGGTCGTGTCCGGCGCCTTCGGCTTGCGCGAGCGCAGTGGTGAGGGCGTCCAATGCGGGATCGTCGATGACCTGCTGTGCGTGCGCGGGGACGGCCTGCCAGAGGTAGGCACGGTGGCTGTCGGCCACAGTCTGCGGCGGACGTTGGTGAGCAAGCACGGCCAGCGGGGCCGGAGCTGTCTCCTCGTAGAGGGCTTGGAGGCCGGTGAGGGTGTGGTGTGCGGCTGCCACTTGCTGGTTGTGGTGGTGGTGCTGGTGCCAGCGGATGGAGGCGATCACTGCGAGGATCGCGGCGTCCAGGAACATGCCCAGGGTCGCGCCGTCGGCAGGCGCGGGTTCACGCAGGATGGCCCGGACGGTGCTGCGCAGGGCGCGGGCATGATGGTGGTCGGCCTGTGTGCGGGAGCGGACCGCGCGCTCGAAGGCCGTAGAAGCGTCGCGTAGTTGAGCCCGTCGGTGGGCCGGCGCGGTGAGGGAAGCAGCAGTGAGGGCTTCGCCCAGGGCGTTGATGTGAGCCTGGGCTGCCTCGTCGTCCGTGTTGCCTTCGGCGAGGTGGTGTGGAAGGCGTTCAAGGGCAGCGGTGGCCTGATGCCATGAGTTGGATCGACGCTCGACGGACGGGGTGGTGGACTGCGGGGTGAGGCTGTCCAGACTGTTCTTGACCTTCGGGAAGGACAGGTTCGGGGCGAGTTCGGAGCCGGAGAACCAGACCGGCTCGTCGGCCTGGTTGGTGTCGCCGGTGAGGGCGACCGTGTAGCCGCGGACGTCCCCCGAGGGGAAGTACTTGACGTCGACCTGGATGCCGTCGGTATGGGTGAGCAGGTGCAGGAACTCCTCGCTGCTGCGGGAGACGGTCACGGCGTTGCGAACGGTCTTCCGCAACTGTTCGCGTGGGGTCTTCGCATGTCCGTTGCGGCGGGCCTTCTCCTCCTCGGCCCGGGTGGGGCGTTTGGCGGCGGTGCGGTCTCCGCGTACGACCTGGAAGAGGCCGTACTCCTTCTCGATGGCGGCGAGTTCGCGGTCGGCGGTGAGGTAGTCGTTCCAGTGGCGGGCGGGGCGCAGGTCGGCGCGGACGGTGGTGGCGGCGATGTGGATGTGGTCGTCGGCGTGGCGGACGGCGACCCAGCGGCAGCCGTCCGGATCGCCTTTCGGCGCGATGCCGGTGGCGGCGACGACACGGTGGGCGATGTCGGCCCACTCGTCGTCGGTGAGGTGGCGGTCGGCCCGGGCGGCGCGGATCGAGCAGTGCCACACGTGGCGTTCGGGCGCGCGGCCGTGGCGGCGGGCCTGGTTCACGCGCAGGTCGAGGTCCGCCACGAGTTGCTTGCGGACTGTGTCGGCGGCGTGGGTGGTGCGGCCGGGGTCGGGGGCGAAGCCGTCCCAGGAAGCGACCAGGTGAGGGTCGGTGTGGTCGGTGGCCTTCTTGGTGTCGAAGAGGTAGCGGATGAGGCCGCCGGTGCTCTTGCCGCTACTGATCTTCGCGATCAACGGGGCACCGCCCTCTCGGGCCTCTTGCCCGTCGCGACGGCCTGGTTGGCGGCGGCCGCGATGCCGGCGGCCGTACTGCCGGCCGTGGTGAGGGTGCGCTCGACCTGGGCGAGCAGAGCGTCGTCGCCGGGGTGCGGTGTGCCGCCGGAGTTGAGCTTCTTGGTGATCTGGTTGGCGTTGCGGCCGATCGCGGCGACCTGTTCGCGCAGGGCCGCCAGCTCGTCGATGTAGTCGTCGAGCTGGGTGCGCTGTCCGGGCAGGGCGAGGTCGCCGTGGAGGTGCGCCATGACGACGGCGCCGACGTAGTGCGCGCCGGCGATGTTCAGGGAGCGGGCCTTGGCGAGGATGGCGGCTTTCTCGGCGCTGCTGTAGCGGACGTCTACGCGGTCTTTGCGTTGTACGGGATCGCGGTGTCGGCGGCGGGCGACGCGGTGCAGGGCGGCTTCGTCAGCAGCGCGGGTCGGCGGCATGCGATGCGCTTCTCCCGAGTCTCCGTGGTCGGGTGCCCCCTGGCGTCCGACCGCCGCCTCCGCCACCCCTGGGGCGGAGGCTTCCCCGTTGGACCGGCCCTTGGACGGTCCAACGGGATACCTTGCTCCGCCGCTGGGGTTGGTAGTCATCTCCTGCTGGGCGGTGTGCGGTTCAGGGCGGGGGACGTTGTGCATGGGCTGGTTCTCCGGGATTACGGGGCCGTGGTCGGGAGGAGGGGGCGGGTGTCAGGCGGCGTCTGCGTCGGGCTGTGGCTGGTCGGTAGCGGCGTCGAGGTCCGCCTGGACGAGGGTCTTGAGCTGGTCGGCCTCGATCCGGCCGATTGTCAGGTTCCGCTCGCGGAAGGTGGCTTCGATGTGGCGCCGCGAGGCGCGACCTTGGCGGCCAAGGGGTGCGGAGCGGGCGAGGGCGAGCCGCTCGGGGGAGACGTCGGAGGGCAGGTGTTCGTGCGGTGTGGTGGCGGCGCTGTGGACCGTCGCCACATCGGTGGCGTCCGAAGCCACGTCGCCAGGAGTGGGCTCGTACGACGCCACCTCGTCGCGGGCTGCGGGATGACGTCGGATGACGATGTAGAGGTGGACGGCACCGGCCAGCGCGAGCGGGGCAATGGCAGACAGTCCGCCGACGGTGACGTCGTCGAGCCGCAGGCCGCCGCTGTGCCGACTTTGCTCGTTGAGGCGGACGGCATGCAGGGCGTTGGCCCAGATGCTGGTCATGGTCGCGGCGCCGACGAGGGCCCACACGTACGCCCGTGAGTGAGTCGGAGCGGTGCGGAGCATGAGCAGGGCACCCACGCCGATGGCGATGAACCCATCGATCACGAGCGGGAAGGCGTACGTGAGCAGCCCGCGGACGTGGATGGCGACGGCCATCTGGCGCAGGGCGTCGTAGGAGAGAGTGAAGGCGAATGCGGCGAGCAGGGCGATGCCGGTGCGAATGGCTGCGGTTCCTGCTGTCGGGCTGAGGCTTTGGGCGGTGGTGGGGGTGGTGCGGAGGGGCAAGGTTCGGTCTCCGGAGGGTGCTGTGCCGGGGTGGTGGTTCGGGGCGTTCACGCGGGGTCACGCGAGGGGGCGTACACGCGGGCCCCTTCTAGAGGGGGTCCCGCGCGTGAACGCCTGTGTGCGTGTACGGCGTGCACGGTTCCGTGATCGGTTGACCTGCGGTTTTGCCGTGTCCGTGTACGCCGCGAGCGGTTCACGGCGCCGGTTTCGCGTGAGGGGCGCGTGTACGGTCACGTGAACGCTCTGCAGGGGTTGTGGACGGTTCAGCCGACGGCGGTGAGGTGGCGGGCGGAGGCGTAGTACCGGGCTTGCTGCCCGCCTCCGGTTCCTCCGGCGATGCCGTCGGCGCGGGTGGCCAGGCCGGTGTCGACGAGGCGGGTCAGGTGGCGCCTGGCCTTTTCCACGTCGGCGCGCTCGGGCTCGGTCCCGCCAGTGAGGATGGCCGCCAGCTCGCGGACGGTCATCCCGCCCGGGGCGTTGCGCAGGAGGACGGCCGGGTCGCGGCTGGGGTCGACGGTGGTGGTGCCGCGCTTGTGGTCGTGGGTGACGTCCAGCGGGCCGATCTCCCCGGTGGGCGTCTTGAGGTGATGCAGGGTGACCGCGGGATCTCCGGCCCGGCCGGTGACGAACAGGACGCTGCCCGCTCCGGCGGTGAGCCAGGTGGAGCCATAGACCTGGTCGAGGGCGGGGCGTTGGCCGCGCGGTGCGTCGGCGGTGGCCTTGCGCTGGTGGTGCAGTTCCAGGATCTCCACCCCGCCTCGCAGGGCGCGCATGCGGGCGTTGTGGAAGGCGACGGCGAGGCTGTCGTCGACCATGGTGCTGACCGCGTCCTTGAGGCTGTCGATCACGATGGTGTCGGCCTGGTGGGCGGCGGCGAGGTCGGCGAGGAGGTCGGGTTCCTTGTCGAGGGTGGCGGGCAGCGGGCCCTGCCAGACGACGAGCCGGTCCCGGAGGATCGTCTCGTCGGTGTCGAAGACGCGCCGCGCCATGGCCTTCGCGATCTGCTTGGGCCGGTCCATAGCCAGGTACAGGACCCGTCGACTGGGGGCGACCGGCATCTCCAGGACCGTCTCATGAAGACCAAGCCGGGCGAAGATCACCTGGTGGGCCAGGGTGGTCTTTCCGACACCCGGCGCGCCGACGATCATGAGACTCTCGCCGGGCGCCCAAACGGTCTGCTCCCGCGTTCCCCACAGGGGCTCGGCATCCGCGCCGGTCTCCGTGACGAAGGACCATCCGTCCTTGGCGAAGCGGTTGAGGCGTCCCTGCCCGGAGGCCAGCGCCCGCTCGCGTTCGGCACGCATCTCCGTCTCGGCCTCGCTGCGTATCGCCTCGGGGTCGGCGCCCGGCTCCTGGGCGCGCTGGAGGGTACGCACGGCGGAGCTGCGGAGACGCCGCAGGTCGGCCTTCTGCCGGATGATCTCCGCGTGGTGCTCCGCGCTGGTGGTGGCGTAGAGGGCGTCGGCGAGCTGGTGCAGGTAGCTGCGGTCGCCGACGCGCCGCAGGTCGCCCTGCTGCTGGAGCCGCTCGCTCAGTACGATCGGGTCGGTGGGCCTGTCCTCGCGGTGCTGGGTGAGGAGTGCGCGCCAGATGGTCTCGTGCGCGGGCCAGTGGAAGGCATCGTCGCCCAGGACGGGGCGGACCGTGTCGATGACGGCGGCGTCGTGCATGCAGGCGCCGAGGACCGCGCGCTCGGCGTCCACGTTGGAGGGCGGCTCCTGTACCTCCACGGGCGGCAGCGGTGGCAGGGTGGTGCGGTTCGGTTCGGGATCGGCCATACTGGGCTGTAGCTCCTCTGCTCGCGGGCCATATGGGACGGCAATCCCGGCCTCGCGTGTTGATCGCTAGGGATGGCGGTTGAGAGGTTTGCGCCTGAGCCCCCGGCATCGCCGGGGGCTTTTTCGTGCCCTGGCCCCCTGTGAGCGCAGGGGGTGTGGGGCTATCAGCATGCCACACGAATTGCAGATCGCAGTACTGCTCTGCGCATCGCAGAACGGATGGTACCGTTGGAGAGTTCCTGCGAATGGCAGAGATTCCCTACGAATGGAAGGAGGCGGTCGTGGCCGATGAAGATCCGCCAGAAGGAGTGCTGCTCAGCGGCGAGGGCAACGTCGCGGTGCGCATCAAGCTGGAACGCGAAGCACGCGGCTGGAGCACCAACGCCCTGTCCGACCGCCTGAACGAGGCCGGCTTCGACATGAACCCGTCCGCGGTCTGGCGCATCGAGAACGGCAAACGCCGCATCAACCTCGACGAGGCCATCGGCTTCGCCGACGTCTTCGGCCTCGACCTGCGCAACCTCGTCGGCCCCCCGCAGCTCGCGGCCCAGGCCCGCGCCATGGAACTCATCGACGAGGTCGTCGACGCCTTCCGCGCCACACAGCGCGCCAACGCGACCCTCACCGAGGCGCGCGACGCCCTCGACGCCTACCTCACCGAGCACCCCGACATCCGGGAGGAAGCCGACGTCGCAGTCTCCAATGCCATCGCAACCGAAGCCTCCAAGCACCTGCTGAAGGCGTACGCACCGCCACCCGGCGAACACGACACCGCCGTACCCGACGACGAGGCGTAGGCCCCAGACTCCACGACCACGCCGAGCCCGCAAACACTCGGCACGGTCAGCTCAACCACATCCCTAGCCATCAACCGGTGGGCCGGTGTTGCCGCACTCCCGCCGGGCCCCGAAGAGGATTCGCCCTTGCGTCACACCCTCCCCACCGCACCTCGGCCTCCGCACGAACGCCGCCATCCCCCTCGCCCTGCCCCACCGCCGCTCGCTCAACTACGCAGCGGCCACAGCGGGAACGGTGAGGGAGGTCCGGCCCTTTGACCGAGGACGAGTGGCTTCGCCGTGTAGAGGCCCAGCTCCCCGCCCGTGACGAGGAGTGGGTCGATGACCTGCTCCGGATCTTCGGCATAGAACGAGCGTGAACGAACGGAAGCCGGGCCCCTGCCTCATTCGAGCCGACAGGGCCCGGCTTTCGTTCGTCACCACGCGTTGCCGTTACCTGAGTACCGGTTCGATGTCCGCCGGGTCGAAGACCGGCCCGTTGGACGCCGGTTTGATGACAACCGCACGGAAGACCTTGAGCACCGCTGCCCGCTGCTGCTCGATCGTCAGGTCCTCCCACCGCTCCCGTACGTCGATGGGACCGGCCGCAAAAGTCGCCACCTCGGCCCGGTGGAGAGCACGCTCCCTTTGGAGCTCCACCATCTGCTTCTCAAGGTCATCGGTAAGAGCGACGTAACGGGCAGCGGACATCCGCATCTCCTGCCATGCTTGCTTAAACTCCGCCATGTCCCTTTCCAAGGAGGCCAGTTCCTCCTCCTTGGTCCACTCCGGCGCACGCGTCCGGACATCCGTCAGCGCCTTGTCCGAACTGATGAACACGGCGTTTCGGATGAGCCGGTCGACCGGCTCCCCCGCCCTGGCCACTCCCCCGCACCCCCCGTCGTTCTTCCCAGGGCACGCGTACCTGAACTGCGACGACGTCTTCGACTTCCGGTACGACGGGAAGGCCCGCATCTTCGTGCCGCATCGACCGCACCGGGCAATGCCGGAGAGCAGGTACTTGGTGGCGTAATCGCGTACGCCCCGCCCCTCCGACTCCTGCCGGACCTTGTCCACAAGGAGGTGCCACTCGTCCGGGGTGACGACCGGCTCCCAGTCCCCGACCACGGGCTTCCCGTGCTCGTCGAGGAACAGCTCTCCCTGGTGCATGCGGTAGCCGCAGATGCGGGGGTTCATCAGCATGCGCTTGATCTTGGAGTCGTCGAAGAAGCCGCCACTGTGCGACCTGATTCCGGCATCCCGCCACTCGCGCGCGATCGTCGCCCAGCGGATGCCACCCAGGAAGTCCCTCACTGCCTTGCGGAGGTTCTCGGCTTCCTCCGGCACTACCGTCCTGCGGTCCTCACGGTTCCATCCGTATGGCGCCCGGCCGCCCGGCAGCTTTCCTTGCGTGGCCAGTTCGAGGTGCTTGCGCTTCGTACGTCGCGAGGTGTCCGCCGACGACTTGTTGGCGATGGTGACCTTGATCCGCGCGATGAACCGGCCGTTCTCAGTGGACAGGTCGATGTCCGACGCCGACACGGAGTCGAAGACGAGGTGGCGTTTGCCGCGTTCGGCATCCTCGTACTCATCGATCCACGCCTCGAGTTCGCGCGGCTGCCGTGTGAAGCGGTCGATGTCCCAGGCGACGACGCCGTCGATACGCCCGGCCTTGAGGTCCTCCAGCATCTGCCGGAACTCCGGGCGCACGGTCCTGCGCTTGTAGGCGGACAGGTCGTTGTCCTCGTAGACCTTGGCGACCTCCCACCCCCGCGCAGCACAGTGCAGCCGACAGTCCTCTTCCTGCCGCACGACGCCCAAGCCCTCGGCCTCGTCGTCCTTGCTGATGCGGGTGTAGATGCCCACCTGGATGCCACCGGAGGGCCCCCGTCGTTCTGCCATGCGCGGGATCGTCGCACACGGCAAGCGAATACATCAACCGCCATTCTGGCTGCCATTCGCTCCCTGACCGAACTTCACTGCGCCCATCCCGAACACCAGGCGGCAAGTGGCAGACTGGCTGCATGACGACGCACAAGAACCTGCTGGGTGGACCGGACCCGACGTACCTTCCGGAGAACGAAGAGGCGTACCGCCTCCTGGGCGAGGAGTCCCAGTCGCCGGCCGATGTCGCGGCCAAGTACCCGACCTTCTCGCTCGCCTGGGCCATGCTCGCCGACGATGCCTTCGAGGCGGGACGTGTGGTCGAGTCGTACGCGTACGCGCGCACCGGTTACCACCGAGGGCTCGACTCCCTGCGCCGGGCGGGCTGGAAGGGGCACGGCCCCGTCCCTTGGGACCACCAGGCAAATCGCGGGTTCCTTCGCTGCCTCGCCGCCCTCGCCCGCGCCGCCGGCGCGATCGAGGAGAAGGACGAGACCGAGCGGTGCTGGCAGTTCCTTCAGGACAGCAGCGAAGAGGCGTACGCGACGCTGAAGCGCTGACCGGAGCGGTAGTAGCCGCTACAGCCTCAGCAGCCGTAGCAGCACAAAAAAAATGCCGCCGCTTCTTACGAAGCGGCGGCACCGAGTGCACGATGACATCTTCCGCCACTCTCCCACGGCACGGGGCCGTGGCCCTTCCAGCCGGCACGGCGCAGCGAGTCCAGGCCCCGGTGGTAGCCGGTGCGGGCGTAGGCGTACGACTCGACGACGCTGCCGCGCTCGAATGCGTCGTCGGCGAGCTGCGCCCAGGCGAGCGAGGAGGTGGGGTACTTCGCGGCGACGTCCGCCGGGGCCGTGCCGGTCGCGAGCAGCTCGCGGGGCTCCGGGTCGTCCGGGAGCTCGGTCGGGGGCGGACCGCCGAGGAGGTTCTCGTGAAGGTTCATGGGGTCAAGTGTGCCGCGCCCGGGCGGCTGCCTGTCGAGCGCCCTCCGGGCACCTTGCCGAACGCCCTTCCGACATGCCACGGGCCCGGCTCCCCGAAGGGAACCGGGCCCGTGCACGCGTTGCGCCCTACTTGATGCGCGTACCCGTGGAACGCAGGTTCTCGCAGGCCTGGACGATGCGGGCGGTCATGCTCGCCTCGGCCTTCTTGCCCCACACGCGCGGGTCGTACGTCTTCTTGTTGCCGACCTCGCCGTCGACCTTCAGGACGCCGTCGTAGTTCTCGAACATGTGACCCGCGATGGGCCGCGTGAAGGCGTACTGGGTGTCGGTGTCGAGGTTCATCTTCACGACGCCGTTCTCCAGCGCGGTCGTGATCTCCTCGACCGTGGAGCCCGAGCCGCCGTGGAAGACGAAGTCGAACGGCTTCGAGCCGGCCGGCTGGCCGTACTTCGCGGCGACGCCCTCGTTCAGCTCCTTGAGCAGGTCGGGGCGGAGCACGACGTTGCCCGGCTTGTAGACGCCGTGCACGTTGCCGAACGAGGCGGCCAGCAGGTAGCGGCCCTTCTCGCCCAGGCCCAGGGCCTCGGCGGTGCGCAGCGCGTCGTCGACCGTGGTGTAGAGGTTGTCGTTGATCTCGTGCGAGACGCCGTCCTCCTCGCCACCGGTCGGCGTGATCTCGATCTCCAGGATGATGTTCGCGGCCTTGGCCTTGGCGAGCAGCTCCTGCGCGATCTCCAGGTTGTCGGAGAGCGTCTCCGCCGAGCCGTCCCACATGTGGGACTGGAACAGCGGCAGGCCACCGGCCTCGACGCGCTTCTGCGAGATCGCGAGCAGCGGGCGCACGTAGCCGTCCAGCTTGCCCTTGGGGCAGTGGTCGGTGTGCAGCGCGATCTTGTTGCCGTAGCGCGCGGCCGCGACGTGCGCGAACTCGGCGAGCGCCTCGGCGCCGACGACCATGTCCTTCACGCCCTGACCCGAGAGGTACTCGGCGCCACCGGTGGAGATCTGGATGATGCCGTCGGACTCGGCCTCGGCGAAGCCCTGCAGCGCGGCGTTCAGGGTCTGCGTCGACGAGACGTTGATGGCCGGGTAGGCGAACTTCCCCGCCTTGGCCCGGTCGAGCATCTCGTTGTACTGGTCCGGGGTTGCGATGGCCATCTGCCGTCTCCTCGTAAAGCGCGTGATTGCGGGTTCGGGTTGCTGTGCTGGGTGACCCTCACCAAGGGGGTGACATCATCGTCGACCCCATCTTTCCAGACTCGTGCGAATGCTCCAGTCCGGCGAAGGTCCCGAAATGCGGGGCCCTGGTCCGGGTCTCAGTCGAGGCCCAGCTCGTCCTTCGAGAAGGCGAAGAGGTACGGCACCCCGGCACCCTCGGTGATCTTCTCGGCGGCGCCGGTGGCCCGGTCCACGATCGTCGCGACGGCGACGACCTCGGCCCCGGCCTCGCGCACCGCCTGCACGGCCTCCAGCGGCGAGCCGCCGGTCGTGGACGTGTCCTCGACGACGAGCACCCGGCGGCCCTTGATCTCCGGGCCCTCCACGCGCTTCTGCATGCCGTGCGCCTTGGCGGCCTTGCGGACGACGAACGCGTCGAGCCGCTCACCGCGGGCGGCCGACGCGTGCAGCATCGCGCCCGCGACCGGGTCGGCGCCCATGGTGAGGCCGCCGACCGCGTCGAACTCCAGGTCCTTCGTCAGGTCGAGCAGCACCTGGCCGACCAGCGGGGCGGCCTCGCCGTCGAGGGTGACGCGACGCAGGTCGACGTAGTAGTCGGCCTCGATGCCGGAGGAGAGCGTCACCTTGCCGTGCACCACGGCCTTGTTCTTGATCTGCGTCAGCAGCGCGTCGCGCACGTCGTTCGTCGTCATGCCTACGAGCTTAAAGGGCGGGTTTTACAGGTGACGCCAGGTCCAGGTGGTGCTCGCTTCGAGCGGCTCCACCGGGGTGACCAGGCGCGGCGCGGTGTTGAGGCCGTTCGGGGGGCCGGTCTGCGGTTCCACGCAGACGGCCGCCTCCTGCTCGTCGTAGACGACGACCCACTGCTCGGGGCTCTTCACCTCGACCTGGAGGGCGCCCGGCCAGTTCAGCGTGACGTCGACGCCGTCGGGCATCCCGAAGCAGTCGTCCCAGGGGCCGGGGGTGGCCTCGATGCGCTTGCCGGTCGGCAGGTGGTCCGCGCCGCGCTCCTCCTGCCAGGCCGGGTCGAAGGCGATCTGCACGCTGCTGCCGCCGTCGGTGATCGTCCGGTTGAACCAGGGGTGCCAGCCGAGCTGCGCCGGGAAGGAGTCGCCGTACGTCTCGATCCCCATCGACAGCGTCAGCGAGTCCTCGGTGAGCGAGACGAGCTGCGTGACGCGTCCGCTGTACGGCCACGGGTCGGTGAGGTCGTACGTGAAGGCCGCCTCGGTGCGGGTCTCGCGCGCGGTGGTCCACTCGGCGTTCCGGCCGAAGCCGTGGATGGCGTGCGGCGGGGAGTTCAGCGGCATCTGGTGCACGTGGCCGCCGCTGCGGAACTGCCCCTCCTTGATGCGGCCGCACCACGGCACCATCGGGAAGCAGCCGTACTTCTCGCCCTGCCGCAGCAGCTCGGTGCCGGAGATCTTCAGGCTGCTGATACGGCAGCCGTTGCCCGGCGCCACGGTCACTTCCGCGTCGCCCGCGGTCAGCGTCGTTTCCTGTGTCGTCACGACTCCTGAGCCTATGCGGGGTGGGGCGCCGGGCGCCTGCGGAGGTCGGAGGGCGGCGTTACCTGCGCCGCCGCAGGGCCCGGCCGACGACGATCGCCGACGCGAGCGCCACCGCTGCCGCGGGGGCGGCCCAGCGGAGGGTCGCACCGGTCGTGACGCCTTCGGGGGCGGGCACCGGGGCGTACCGGCCGCGCGGCGGCGCGTGGTCGACCTCCTCCGCGCTGCGGCCGATCATGGTCCGCCGGGCGTGCGCGGCGACCGGCTCCGCCGGGAGCCCGGCATCGGATCCGGCGGCCTCCGCCAGGTCGGTCCCGGGGTCGAGGGACGGGGGCGGGATCTCGGTGTCGAAGAGGGCGGAGTGGTCGTCGGCCGGTTCGGCGGGGTTGTTGCCGTGGGAGGTGGTGGGGCCGGTGGGGGCGGCGGTGTCGGCATCCGCGTCGGCGTCGGCGTCGGCGTCGGTGGTGGGATCGCCGGGGGTGTCCTGGTCCGAGGCGTCCTGGTTGGAGGCGTTCTGGTCCGAGGCGTCGTCGGTCGGGCCCTCGGCCGAGCCGTCGTCCGCGCCCGTGTCCGCGCCGTCCTCCGCGCCGGTGTCCCCGGCCGTGTCCTCGCCCGTGTCCTCGCCCGTGTCCTCGTCGGGGTCCGAGCCCGGCTCCTGGCCGGTCGCTCCCAGGTTCTCCGCGAAACGGTTCAGCAGCCGGTGGGCGGCCGCTGCCACGGCCTCGCGCGGCAGTTCCGCGACCCGGCCGTCGCCGGATCCGGTGCCGGAGAAGGTGACGGCGGAGCCGCCCGCCGCCGCCGCGACCCTGGCGGTCAGGGCGAACGTCACGCCTCCCGCGCCGCGGGCCTCGGTGCCGTCGCCCGCGATGGCGAAGGAGCCGTCCGCCGCCTGCGTCACGGTGACGCTGCCCCGGTACGTGATGGTGTGCCCGCCGATACGTACCTTCAGGCGGCCGCCGCCACCGGTGGCGGCGCGCTGGTAACCGGGCAGGGCCCGGTCGACGCGTTGGGGATCGCAGAGCACCGCCCGCAGGGACTCTGCCGGAACCGGAACGAACACCTCATGCTCCATGTCGCCGAGCCTATCGACCCGCTCGCTCACGTGTACCCCCTTCGCCCCCGCGGGTCCCCTTTTCCCCGCACGGTGGCCGACTCCGGGGGCCCGCGGTGCGCCCTCACCGTTTCCCCCACCCGTGCCGGGGCCCGGTCCGCCTAGTCCCCGAACCGCGGATGCACCAGCGTCGACGGCGCGTACCCCGTCCCCGGTCGCACCACCCGCACACCCGCCGGAGGCCCGGGGCGGACCCGGCCCGCCAACACGTACCCCACCGCCCCCTCCCCCCGGTACGAAACCTCCCGCAACCCCGCGGAGCCCACCGTCGATGCCGCCGTCCCCAACGACGGGGCCCCGCCCCCCACGCGCACCACGACCCGCCCCCGCTCCGCGAGAATCCGCCCCACCAGGCCGTAGAACTCCTGCGAGTACAGCTTCGTGCTCGCCGCGCTGCCGGGATCCGGCAGATCGCACACCACCACGTCGTACGGCAGCGCCCGCGGAGCGCCCCGCAGCCACGCGAACACGTCCTGCGTCACCACCCGCACCCGCGGATCGTCGAGCGCCCGCCCGTTCAGCCCGCTCAGCCCCGGATCGGTCCGGGCGAGGCGCACCACCGCCGGATCGGGGTCCACGACGTCGACGCGCCGCACCCCGCGGTGGCGCAGCACCTCGCGCGCCGCGAGCCCGTCGCCGCCGCCGAGTACGAGGACCCGCGCACGCGGTCCGCCGTGCATCGCGGGTCCGACGAACTGCCGGTAGGGCCGCCCCCGTTCCCGCCCGTCCACCCGCAGCCGTCCGTCGAGGAAGAGCGACGCGGGGCGCTGCCCGCCGCCCGTGAGCACGACTTCCTGCACCCCGGTCTGCATGGCGACCCGCACGTCCGCACCGAACAGGGCATGCCGCGCCGCCCGTTCGAAGTCGCCGACGAGGACCCAGGAGGTGGCGAGCACGCCGAGCACCGTGACGTTGGCGACGATCAGCAGCCAGCGGGCGCGCCGGCTCAGGTCACGCCGGAACAGGCCGAGGACGAGCACCGCCCCCGCCACCGCGTTGATCGCCCCGGTGAGCAGCGCCCCGGTCAGCTGTCCGAGCAGCGGCAGCAGCAGGAAGGGAAAGGCCAGACCGCCCACCAGCGCGCCCACGTAGTCCGCCGCGAACAGGTCGGCGACCGCCCCGCCCGCGTCCTGCCGCCGGATCCGCTGGATCAGCACCATCAGCAGCGGCACCTCCGCCCCGATCAGCACCCCGATGCCCAGCGAGAACGCGACGAGCAGCCAGCGCGGCCCGTCCACCCAGGCCCCGCCCCAGCTTCCGGTCCACGCGAACACCGCGTACAGCGTCATGGCGCTGCAACCGCCGACGAGCGCGAGCAGCGCCTCGATCAGCCCGAAGCCGGCCGCCGCCCGTGGCCGCAGCCGTTTGGCGGCGAGCGAGCCGAGCCCCATCGCGAAGACCATGACGGAGAGCACGACGGAGGCCTGGGTGACCGAGTCGCCCATCAAGTACGAGGCGAGGGCCACCAGTTCGAGTTCGTAGACGAGACCGCAGGCCGCGCAGACGAAGACGCCGACGAGGACGAGGAACCGGCCGGTGCTCGGCTTCACCGGGAGCGGGGACCGGACCGGGCCGCCCGGGGGCCTGCGGACTGGAGTCGGTGCGGGCGGGTGCGGTTCGATCACGCCTGGAACGCTACGTCACGGTTTGATTCCGCCCTGTCACCCACACGTGTGGAACAGGCGGACCGCACGCATACCGGCGGACCGCGCCGCTACAACGCCGCGGCCACCGGCATCCGCACGCCCACCCTGGTGCGGGTGGCGACCAGTTGGCCGTCCTGCGGGTAGGCGTGCCAGGTGCGCCAGTGCACCTGGCCCTCGTGCCGCTGCGCGAGCATCGCGGTGAAGGCGTGCGGGCTGCCGGGGAAGACGCCCGCCAGTCCGTTCGGATGGTCGGCGACCAGTGCGAGCAGTTCCTGGGCCCGGCCCGCGAACTGGCCTGCCGTCAAATGTTCGACGCGGGCCGCGAATTCGTACTCCCAGTCGCCGAGGCGCTTGGCGACGCCGAGCGGCAGCGGGGTGCTGCTGCCGGGGATGCACGCCACGGTCTCCGAACAGGTGCCGTGCCCCTCCTCCAGCAGTACCTGGTGGGAGGCGCCGAGCAGCCTCAGCTGAAGCCGTGCGTCGTCGATGTCGAGGTCGAGCGTGGCGAGGGCGGGCAGGGGCTCCCGGCCGAGGGCCCAGGCCAGATCGGCCGCACTCGTGTCGCTGTAGGCGGTGTTCAGGGTCGTGAGCATGGGTCGGCTCCGCTAGCACGCAAAGGGAGGTGGGGCCGGCTGAGTCAAAGGGGCCGGCTCGTGCCCACGAACGCGATAACTACGTAGAACGAGGGCTGCGTTGACGATTAAAGGGAATCATGGGGGGCGTCGCCACCACAGCGTTTTTACCCAACTTCGGAGGGTTTCCATCCCCCCGAGGGCAGCTCAGCTCAACTGTTCAACTTCCACGACCACCTTTCGCGCCCGGCGCACACCCTTCGGGGGCATACCCGGACAAGCGTGCGGCCCGCGCGGACCGACTGCCCCGTGTCAGTCGCCTCCACGCGGGCCGCACGCCCGGACGGGATGCGTCAGCTTCCGCCGCCCCCGCAGCCGCCCCCGCCGCCGCACGACGAGCCGCCCCCGCAGGAGGAGCCCCCGCCGCACGAATGGCCGTGATGCCCGCCGCCGGAGTCGCCGGAGGAGCAGCTGCTCCCGCCGCCGCTCGCGGCACCGCCACCGGCCCACCAGCTGCCCTTGCCGGCCCGGTTCTTCTTCAACGATGTACTGGGTGAGCGTCCACTGCCCGCCCTGGCCGTACCGAGCACGATGGCGACCACCAGCGCCACGAAGACCACGATGAAGAACGTGTCCATCACCGGCCCTCCTTTCTCTTCCCCCGTCTCCCCCGAATCCCCCGAGGGGCCCGCCCCGTGCGGACGTGACAGGGGGATGCCCCCGCCCGGAGCACGCCAAGCAGGAGTTGAGGAACTCCAGAGGTTCGGCGCAGGATGGCCGCCATGACCTCCAGCGCACGCCCCCTGCTCAACCGCCGCCTCGCCGAGTTCGGGACGACGATCTTCGCCGAGATGTCCGCGCTCGCCGTGCAGACCGGCGCCATCAACCTCGGTCAGGGCTTCCCCGACACCGACGGCCCCGAGCAGGTGCGCGAGGCCGCGGTGCGGGCGCTGCGCGAGGGGCACGGCAACCAGTACCCGCCCGGCCCCGGCATCCCCGAGCTGCGCACCGCGATCGCCGCCCACCAGCAGCGGCGCTACGGCATGGAGCTCGACCCCGACCGCGAGGTCCTGGTCACGGCGGGCGCCACCGAGGCCATCGCCGCCTCCCTGCTCGCCCTCGTCGAACCGGGCGACGAGGTGATCGCCTTCGAGCCGTACTACGACTCGTACGCGGCGAGCATCGCCCTCGCGGGCGGCACCCGGGTGCCCGTGACGCTGCGCCCGCACGAGGGATCGTTCCGCCTCGACCTCGACGAGCTGCGCGACGCGATCACCCCGCGCACCCGCCTCCTGCTCATCAACACCCCGCACAACCCCACCGGCACCGTCCTCAGCCGCGCCGAACTGACCGCCATCGCGGAACTCGCCGTCGAACGCGACCTCCTGGTCGTCACCGACGAGGTCTACGAGCACCTCACCTACGGCGACGCCGAGCACATCCCGCTCGCCACGCTCCCCGGCATGCGCGAGCGCACGGTCACCATCGGCTCGGCCGGCAAGACGTTCTCGTTCACCGGCTGGAAGGTCGGCTGGGTGACCTCGACGCCCGAGCTCGTCACGACGGTCCGCTCGGCGAAGCAGTTCCTCACCTACGTCTCCGCGGGCCCCTTCCAGTACGCCGTCGCGGAGGCCCTCGCCCTGCCCGACACGTACTTCTCCGACTTCCGCGCCACCATGACGGCCAAGCGCGAGCTGCTCGCGACCGGCCTGGAGGACGCGGGCTTCACCGTCTTCCGCCCCCAGGGCACGTACTTCATCACCACCGACATCCGCCCCCTCGGCTTCGAGGACGGCTTCGACTTCTGCCGCGCCCTCCCCGAACGCTGCGGCGTCGTCGCCGTCCCGAACGCCGTCTTCTACGACGACCGGGCCGCGGGAGCCCCCTTCGTCCGCTTCGCCTTCTGCAAGCAGGACGACGTCCTGAGCGAGGCGGCGGCACGCCTCGCCAAGGTGCGCACCCGGTAGGACGGTGCGGCCCCCACGTCCTAGGCAGCCGCTCCGGACGACCGAGAGCCCGGCCCCTTGCGGGGTCGGGCTCTCGGGTGTGCGTGGCGCGGAGGCGCACCGACTCACTCGGAGTCGTTGCCGTCCTCCGGCTTCTCGGCGGAGTCGACGTCGGACTCGAGGCCGAGCTGCTCCACCACCCAGCGGTCGAACTCGATCGCGGCGCGCACCCAGCTGACCGTCGACGACACGAAGTGCTCGAGCGAGACCCCGGTGCCGATCAGCATCTGCGCCTCACCGATGAGACGGACGGTGCCGTCGTCGTGGGTGTGGCTGTAGACCTTCGGCCACAGGGTGCGGCGGTTCCAGTCGTCGATCGACTCGAGCAGCTGCGGCTTGATCTCGATGCCGTGCGGCCGGTCGTAGAACGTCCGCACCGAGAAGACCTGCTGGTCCCCCTCGCCGCGGAACATGAAGTACGTACGGAACTCCTCCCACGGCGCCGCGAGGTCACCCTCTTCATCGACGACGTACTTGAGCTCCATCTGCTCCAGCAGCTGCTTGACCAGCTCCTGATCGGGAACGACGGGACCGGCCGGTCCCGCTCCCTCTTGCGGGTCGGGCTGTCCCCCGAAGTTGGGAATCGAGGACGGGTCGATAGACAAGATTCCTGCTCCTGACACTGTGGTTTCGGCCCATCGTACGGACCGTCCCTTGCGGCCAAGGGTGCCCGGTGCGATGCCTTGGCGGTGCCAGCCTTGCATCTTTGGGCCGATTCTGAAATGTCCGCCGGTTACGCGCCCGGCCGCTCCCGGGCGACGTCCCCGCCCGGCCTCCGAAACGGCCACAGCTCCGCGCTCAGACCCCGCTCCGCCCGGAGGCCCGCGAGGAACGCGCGCACGCCTGCTTCGGGGTCGTCGGCGAACCGGGTGGGGACGCCGCCGCGCTCGACCGAGGGAAGCAGATGCTCCGGCAGGTGGCCGAACAGCTCCTGGCCCGTCCGCTGCCCCCGCACGAAGTACGTGACTCCGGTGTCTCTCAGCAGTTCGGCGCGGCTCGCCCACCCGTCAAGCCTCTGCCACCGCTGCCCGTAGGTCTCGCCACAGGCCTCTACGATCCAGCGTGGCCGGATCACGGGCTCCCTTTCCAGAACCTCCAGAGTCCGCGACGTTTCGTCCAGCTTCCGAGTCAGCGCCGCGACGGCGGCCGGACTCTCCGCGGCCGCGACAGCGGCAGCAAGGTTGTCGATCGCCTTCCGTAGTTCGGTGATCGTCGCCGATCGGTCGCGCCCTGGCACCAGGGTGCGCTTCATGATGTCCCGGTCACCGAGGCGGTTCAGGAAGTCCTGCTCCACGCGTTCGTGCAACGCCGCCACCTGCCAGGACCCCGGCAGGTCGCATCGCGGACCGTCCGCGGTGGTCCTGCAGTTGTAGTACTCGAGGCAGGAAGTCCCGCCGCCCTTCAACTTGTTCCGCTGCACCCGCACATGCATGGGTGCACCGCAGAAGCAGCGGACGACGCCTGCCAGCGGAGTCCTCGACTGTCTTCCGGCCGACACCGCCGCGGACATGACTGCACTGTGTTCGGTCGTGAGAGCCCCCTGAAGCGCGGTGAACTCTTCTTGAGTGAGGAGCGGGTCGGCCCACCTCACCGCCGCGCCGTCCGCCCCGACGACAGGCCGGGACCGATGCATCATCGCTCCCATGAGCGCCTCTGAACGCAGCATGTTGCGCAACGGCGTGACGGCCCAGAAGCCTCCGCTCTCGGCCTTGCGTTCGTGCTCCGGACGCTCGGCGTTCTGCACGCGACGCTGATGGTCGCGGGCCGTCGGCACACCGCGCTCGTTCCAGTCGCGGACGACGGCGTACACGGTGCACGATCCGCTGACGAGGCGTTCAAAGGCCTCGCGTACAAGGGGTGCCGTCACCGGGTCCGGGACAAGATGCTTGCGGCGTTCGCCTTTGAACTCGAAGGCGACGGCGCGATATCCATACGGCCAGATCCCGCCGTTCCACAGTTTGTTGTCACGAAAGTAGGCGGTACGGCCGAGCTGCTTCTCCTGCACAGCACGGCGGTACTTGGCCGCCTGCGCTGCCTTGATGCCGGCGACCATCCGGCCGTCCTCGGTGGTGATGTCGAAGGAGGGATCATCGAGCACGACGACGCTCTTCCCGTTCTTCAGCACCCAGTCGACGAACTGCCACCAGTGCATGTCGTCCCGCGTGATGCGGTCCTGGCTCGTGACCATGAGCGCGTCCCACTCGTGGACCAGAGGTGCACGCAACCATTTGCCGAGACTTGCCCTCTGGTCCAGGTTGACCGCCCCGGACACCGTCGAGTCGACGACCCTGCCCACTTCTTCGTACGCCCCGGTGCACAGGGCCACGCTGAGCTCCTCGTCCTGGCGGAGAAGAGCGGACGACGATTCGGTGTCGCGGCTGATGCGTTGGACTGCGAGAACACGGCGCACGGGCGGACTCCCCCTTGAGGTGCAGCGGATCTCGCGACCATGCAGGAATCCGCATCAACGGGGAGTCGAACATCAGGTATTGCGCCCGTTCGAGCGACGTCGACCATGCGGACACGGCTGCGCGCAGTCCCCGCCTCGTAGTGCGGGAACTGCGCGAGCAGCCGCCTCAGTTCGTCACAGCGTCTTCCCCGTGGCAGGACCCACGATCAGGCCCTCGCCGAACGCGTCGACGCGGACCGTGTCGCCGTCCTTGACCTCGCCGGAGAGGATCTCCTTCGCGAGGCGGTCGCCGATGGCCGTCTGGATCAGGCGGCGCAGGGGGCGGGCGCCGTAGGCCGGATCGTTGCCCTCGTCGGCCAGCCAGGACAGGGCCTCGTCGGAGACGTCGAGGGTGAGGCGGCGGTCGGCGAGGCGCTTGGCGAGGCGGTCCAGCTGGAGGTTGGCGATGCGCTTCAGCTCGTCCTTGTCGAGGGCCGAGAAGACGACGAGGTCGTCGAGGCGGTTGAGGAATTCGGGCTTGAAGGAGGCCCGGACCACTTCGAGGACTTGTTGCTTCTTCTCCTCCGCCGAGGTCAGGGGCTCCACCAGGTACTGGCTGCCCAGGTTCGACGTCAGGACCAGGATCGTGTTGCGGAAGTCGACCGTGCGGCCCTGGCCGTCGGTGAGGCGGCCGTCGTCGAGGACCTGGAGGAGGATGTCGAAGACCTCGGGGTGGGCCTTCTCCACCTCGTCCAGGAGGACGACGGAGTAGGGGCGGCGGCGGACCGACTCGGTGAGCTGGCCGCCCTCCTCGTAGCCGACGTAGCCGGGCGGCGCGCCGACCAGGCGGGCGACGCTGTGCTTCTCGCTGTACTCCGACATGTCGATGCGGATCATGGCCCGCTCGTCGTCGAAGAGGAAGTCGGCGAGGGCCTTGGCGAGTTCCGTCTTGCCCACGCCCGTCGGGCCCAGGAAGAGGAAGGAGCCGGTGGGGCGGTCGGGGTCGGCGATGCCCGCGCGGGTGCGGCGGACGGCGTCGGAGACCGCGCGGACCGCTTCGGTCTGGCCGATGAGGCGCTTGCCGAGTTCCTCTTCCATGCGGAGGAGCTTCTGTGTTTCGCCTTCCAGGAGGCGGCCTGCCGGGATTCCGGTCCAGGAGGCGACGACGTCGGCGATGTCGTCCGGGCCGACCTCCTCCTTGACCATGGTGTCCTTGGAGGCTTCCTCCTCCGCCTCGGAGGCCTCTTCCAGGTCGCGCTCCAGCGTGGGGATCTCGCCGTAGAGGAGCTTGCTCGCGGTGTCGAAGTCGCCGTCGCGCTGGGCGCGCTCGGCCTGGCCGCGCAGTTCGTCGAGCTTCTCCTTCAGTTCACCGACGCGGTTGAGGGACTGCTTCTCCTTCTCCCAGCGTGCGGTGAGTCCGCGCAGCTCCTCCTCCTTGTCGGCGAGGTCGCGGCGGAGCTTGTCGAGGCGGTCGCGGGAGGCCGGGTCGGTCTCCTTGGCGAGGGCCATCTCCTCCATCTTGAGGCGGTCCACCGAGCGCTGGAGTTCGTCGATCTCGACCGGCGAGGAGTCGATCTCCATGCGCAGGCGGGAGGCCGCCTCGTCGACGAGGTCGATGGCCTTGTCGGGGAGGAAGCGGGAGGTGATGTAGCGGTCGGAGAGCGTGGAGGCCGCGACCAGGGCGCTGTCGTTGATCTGGACCTTGTGGTGGGCCTCGTAGCGGCCCTTGAGGCCGCGGAGGATCGCGATGGAGTCCTCGACCGAGGGCTCGGCGACCAGGACCTGCTGGAAGCGGCGTTCCAGGGCCGGGTCCTTCTCGATGCGCTCGCGGTACTCGTCGAGCGTGGTCGCGCCGACCATGCGCAGTTCGCCGCGGGCGAGCATCGGCTTGAGCATGTTGCCCGCGTCCATGGCGGAGTCGCCGCCGGCGCCCGCGCCGACGACCGTGTGCAGCTCGTCGATGAACGTGATGATCTGCCCGTCGCTCTCCTTGATCTCGGAGAGGACGGTCTTGAGGCGCTCCTCGAACTCGCCGCGGTACTTGGCGCCCGCGACCATCGCGCCGAGGTCGAGCGAGACGAGCCGCTTGTCCTTGAGCGACTCCGGTACGTCGCCCTTCACGATGCGCTGGGCGAGGCCCTCGACGACGGCGGTCTTGCCGACGCCGGGTTCGCCGATGAGCACCGGGTTGTTCTTGGTGCGCCGCGACAGCACCTGTACGACGCGGCGGATCTCCTGGTCGCGGCCGATGACCGGGTCGAGCTTGCCCTCGCGGGCCGCCGCCGTGAAGTCCGTACCGAACTTCTCCAGCGCCTTGTAGGACCCTTCGGGGTCGGGTGTGGTCACCCGGCGCCCTCCCCTGCTCTTCGTGAATGCGTCGACCAGCTTCTTCGCACTGGCCCCGTTCTGTGTCAGCACGTCGCCCGCGGCGCCGCCCTTGTCCGCGATGCCGATGAGCAGGTGTTCCGTGGAGAGGTACTCGTCGCCGAGATCCTTGGCACGCTCGGAGGCGTCGGCGATGACGGCGAGCAGTTCGCGGTTGGGCTGCGGCGGCGCGACGGTCGATCCCGTCACGCTGGGCTGCGAGGCGAGTACCCGCTCCGCGCCGGTCCGCACCTGCGCCTGGTCGGCGTCGACGGCGGCGAGGAGGTCGGTGATGTTCTCGTTGTCCTGGCCTTCCAGCAGGGCCAGGAGCAGATGCGCCGGGGTCAGATCCGGGTGGCCCCCGGACACGGCCCGGCTGCTTGCCGCGTTGATCGCGTCGCGGCTCCGGTTCGTCAGCTCGGCGTCCACGTACTTGTCCTCCTCAACCCTCGACCATCTCGCTGGCTCTGCCTTGTCCAGCGTACATAAAGTTGAGTCTATTCCACTCAAGGTCGGTCGCGGCAGTCCCGGGGGATAGGTTCCGGGGCATGGCCAAGCGCATCGACCTCGACAGCCCCGGAGCCGGCTTCCTCGACTTCTGGCGGGAACGGCATCTGTGCACCCTGACGACCCTGCGCCCGGACGGCAGCCCGCACGTCGTGCCGGTGGGGGTGACGTACGACGCCGAGGCACGGGTGGCCCGGATCATCACGGGCAAGGACACCCGGAAGGCCGCCCACATCCTGCGGGGGGCGGTCCCGGCACGCGTCGCGGTCTGCCAGGTCGACGGGCGGCGCTGGGCGACATTGGAGGGCACGGCCGTCGTGCACACGGACCCGGAGCGCGTCGCGGACGCGGAGCGCCGCTACGCCGAGCGCTACCGCACCCCGCGCGTCAACCCGGACCGGGTCGTCATCGAGATCGCGGTGGGCCGGGCCACGGCGAACCTCCCCGAGAGCACCTGACCCCGCGGCCGTCGCACAACCCCGAAAACGACTGCAGCGGCGCCACCGTGTCAGGTACACGGTGACGCCGCTGCAGGGGGGAAGCACCTGCGCGATCTACAACGACGGGGGCATCGCGTCAGGCACTGCGGGGGGTGGCTGAGGTTCTGGGGTGGGACTGCGAGGCCTCGGGCTGTGCCTCGCCGACCAGCTGATGGTCCCGCTGGTCGAGGTTGACGAAGATCATCCCGTACCGGACGACCGTCCGCACCGGCTGTGGGGCGCCGCGCGGTCGGCGCAGACACCGGTACGCCCGGATGTCGTCGCCCTCACGGACCACGATGATGGGCTCCCCGAACAGGGTGACCATGAGCGAGTCACCGGAGTTCGGGATCGCGGTCACGAGGTCGATGGTGTGCCAACCGGAGCGGTAGGCGATCGCCATCTCCCTGCGTAATGACCGGTCGTCGGGCGGAGTGATCATTCCCCGCCGCCTCCGGTCACGGGAGCGACTCCCCATGCGACGTCGTCAGTGCCGGCCACGGTCGTGACGCTCTGCGTACCGACCTGACCTGATCCCCAGGCGACGTCGCTGGGCGTGACGGCGCCGGCGGTGCCGAGCGCCAGCGCCAACGCACCAGCCGCGACCGCCGCGCCGAGCACTGAGCGAAGCATTCTCTTACTCATGTCGGCTTCGTCCTAACTTGATGGCTTCTTCTCCCCCGCACCACAGACGATGACTCATTCGGGCACATGGAAACCACAGCGGCGATGCATCATGTTCCTGCACGTTCAGGACCCTGGGGGGTGGAGAATTGCCAACGAGTAGCCCAAAAGCGACACATCCTCATCCGGTCACTGAGCTGTGCCCGGAGGGCGAGCGCCTTTACGCCATCGCTCTGAGCGCCGGCCGTGTGGCACGCGCCGAGATCGAGTCAGCTCCCTGCCTGCTGGAATTCGCTCTCTTGCACCCGGACCCGGACGATGCGGACTGGCTGCGACCGGTTCCGCCCTCCGTCGTACTGTCTCAGCGACTGCAACCCATCGAGCGGGAAATCCATGAACGACGACAGCTCTCCGGAGAACTAACCGCAGTTTTCGAGCCGTTCATGGCGATCAGTGCGCAGATGCCCGCGACGACGCACGCCATCACCGTGCTCGAAGGCGGCGGACGGATCAAGGCGGCGCTCGACAAGGCCATCGCCGAAAGCCGCACCGAAGTGCTGACCGTGCAGCCGGGCGGCGGCCGCAGCGAGCATCTGCTGAGCGAGGCACTGGAGCGCAGCAGGCCCCTCATCGAGCGCGGCATATCGATGCGCACGCTGTACCAGCACACGGTGCGATACAGCCAGAACACCTTTGCGTACATGGACAAGATGGCGGGTGCCAGGGTAGAGATCAGGACGCTCGAGGAACTGATCGAGCGGCTCATCATCTGTGATCACGACGTAGCCTTCATCCCCGCCCAGGCCGGCGACAGCATGGCCCTAGAGCTGCGCCATCCCGGCCTCGTGCAGTACCTGATCAACGTCTTCGACCACATGTGGCGGCGCGCCACCCCGCTGCAGGAAGACGTCCCGTACGAGTCGACTCCCGAAGGAATCACCGGTGTCCAGCGCTCCATCGCCAAACTGCTCATCGAAGGGCATGTCGACGAGGCCATCGCCCGTCGGCTCGGCATGAACGTGCGCACCTGCCGTGCCCACATAGCCAAGATCGCCGCGGCGCTCGGCAGCGGCAGCCGGGCGCAACTCGGCTATCTGATCGCCCAGTCCGGGATGCTGGAGCAGGATTCGTGACGACCGAATCGCACATCGAGCACCACGCGGAAGCCCATGTCCACGGCGCGGAGGAGCTGTGCCGGGAGGGCTCGGAGCTGTACGCCCGCGCCCTGCGCGAGGGCCGGGTCGAGAAGGGCGACGCCGAGCCGACGCCGTGCCTGCTCCACTACGGCCTCCTGGTCCCGGCCGACGACGACACGACGACGCTGCGCCCCGTGGCCCCGGCGGTCGCGCTGCCGCGCCTCCTCGACACGTACGAGGAGGAGATCGAGCGGCAGCGGCGGCGCAGCTCGCGGCTCGCCGATCAATTCGCGCCACTCATCGCGCTGGAGTCGCAGCGCGCGTCGATCCCCAGCACGCCCATGTTCCGGGTCCTGATGGGGTTCCAGCGGATCAACGCCGCGATCGACGAGGCGGCGGACGAGGCGTCCAAGGAACTGCTCACCATCCAGCCGGGCGGCAGACGTCCCCCGCAGGGGCTGGCCGCCGCGCTCCCCCGCGAGCAGCAGCTGCTCAGCGGCGGCGGCCGGATGCGCACGCTGTACCAGCACACGGCCCGGCACTCGCCCGCCGTCACCGCGCACTACGAGCAGCTCACCGGGGACGTCCAGGTGCGCACCCTCGACGAGGTCACCGAGCGGCTCGTCATGCTCGACCGCACGGTCGCCTTCATCCCGGCGAACCCGGACCGCACGGTGGCGCTCGAGGTCCGGCACCCGGCGCTGATCAGCTATCTCGCCACGACCTTCGAGCGGCTGTGGCAGCTGGCGACGCCGATGTTCCCGCAGGCGGCCGTCGAGGAGCTGACGACGGACGGGGTGACGGCGCGCCAGCGCACCATCGCCACGCTGCTCATCGAGGGCCACACGGACGCGGTGATCGCGGAGCGCCTCGGCATGAACATCCGCACGGTCCGTGTGCACATCGCGAAGCTGGCGGCGACGCTGGGCAGCGACAGCAGGGCGCAACTGGGCTACCTGATCGGCCAGTCGGGCATCCTGGAGGAAGCCGACTAGGGCCGTGGAGGTTCCTGTGGCGGTCCCTGTGACGGTTCCTGTGGCGGTTCCTGTGGCGGTTCCTTTGGAGAACCGGTCGGCTACTTCAGACCGGCCTCCGCACACGCCTGCTCGTACTTCGGCGTGCAGATCTGGGACACCTTGAAGACCTTGTCCTTGACGACGGTGCTCTTGATGTTGTCCTTCGTGAGCGCGACGACGCTGACGCTCGCCGTCCTGATCTGCTGGGTGGTCGGGCTGTCGGTGCGGTCCATCGCCAGCGCCTCGAACTCGATGTCGCGGCCCTGCGAGACCCGCACCGCCATCTCGGCGGCGGTCTGCGCCTCGTCCGGGTACGGCTTGTAGACGCTCATGTACTGCTCGCCGGCGAGGATCCGCTGCACGGCGGCGAGTTCGGCGTCCTGTCCGGTGATCGGCGGCATCTTGCGGACGCCGACCTCCTTGAGGGCGGCCAGCACGCCGCCGACCATCCCGTCGTTGGCGACGTACACGCCGGAGATGTTGTCGACGCCCAGCGCGTTGATGGCCTGCTCCATGTTGGCCTTCGCGTTGGACGGCTTCCAGCCCGCGGTGTCGTACGACTTCGCGACGCTGACGGAGTTGCCCAGCTCCACGCGGGCGGCGCTCTTGAACTGCCCGGCGTTGGGGTCGGTGGGCGAGCCGTTGATCATCACGACCTTGTCCTGCTTGGTGGCCTTGGTCCCGCCGAGGGCGGTGACGAGGGCCTTGCCCTGGGTCTGCCCCACCAGCTCGTTGTCGAAGCCGACGTAGGCGTCCACAGGTCCCTGGGCGAGTCGGTCGTAGGCGATGACGTGGATCCCCGCGCTCTTGGCCTTGCGGACCGCGGGGGCGATGTTCTCCGCGTCGACGGCGTCGACGACGACCGTGTCGACCTTCGCGTCGATCATCTCCTGCATCTGCTTGCGCTGGAGGGCGGCATCCTGCTCGGCGTTGGCGTAGACCACCTCCCCCTTGCTCCCGGTCAGCTTCGCCACCTGACGTTCGAACATGGGGTGATCGAACTTCTCGTACCGGGCGGTCTCCTTCTCCGGAAGCAGCAGACCGATCTTGACTTCGTTGCCCTTGGTGGTGGACGCGCTGGGCCCGTTGTCGTCGCCCGGCAGCACACCACCGCAGGCCGAGACCGAGACCACGAGGACGGATGCGGCGCCGGCCATGGCGGCACAACGCATGCGCGTGTTCATGTGCGGATACCTCCCTGACGTGGCCGCGACGATGCGACCGAGGTGGCTCGAAGCCAACTCGTCCGCACATGCACCGTCAAGAGGTGAAGCCACAACGCAACGAAACCGGGTCCATTACTTCCTGACATGAAGCCGGTTACTGCAAATACCGGACACCTTCGCAAGCGGTCACAGGATTTTCACAACCCTGCTACCGCCTCAGTGGTCCTGATCTGCATGACCATCGCGAGATCCGGCCCCCGCCGGGGGACCCCGCGCGCCGTACTCGGCGCCGCCGCCGCGACCGCCCTCACCGGCGGCCTGCTGTGTGCCACCACGACCGTCGCCGACGCGGTGACCGTCACCTGCTCCACGAACGTCTTCAAGCGGACGTTCTACGCGAACACCACCTTCTCCGGCACGCCGAAGAAGACGGACTGCGACTCGAAGATCGACCAGGACTGGGGTACGGGGGCGCCCGCCACCGGGCTGCCGGCGAACGACTTCGGCGTGCGCTGGTCCGTGACCCGGGACTTCGGCTCCGGCGGGCCGTTCACCTTCACCGCGGCCACCCGCGACGGCATCCGCGTCTACGTCGACGGCGTCCGCAAGGTCGACGTCTGGAAGAACGTCTCCACCACCCAGAACAAGACGCTCAACCTGACCGTGCCCTCCGGCAGGCACACTCTGCGCATCGACTTCGTGAACTGGACCGGCTCGGCCAACGTCAAGTTCGCCTACGCCCCGAGGACTTCGGCCACGTACGACAGGACCGCGCCGCTCACGCCCACCGGCGCGAAGGTGACGTACGGCACCAGCACCCGCAAGGCGACGCTGAGTTGGGCGAAGAACGTCGAGATGGACCTCGCCGGGTATCGCGTGTACCGCCGCCCCGCCGCCTCCACCACCTGGACGAACGTCAGCGGCGACCTCACCACGACCACGTACACCGACGCCCCGCCCGCCGACGGCCGCACGTACTTCTACCGCGTGCGCGCCGTCGACAAGGCCGCCAACCGCTCCGCCGCCACCGCGGAGCAGTCCGTCACCACGTCCGCAGCGGACACGACCCGCCCCGCCAAGGTTGAGAACGTCACGGTGACCTCCACGACGGCGGGCAACAACCTTCGCTGGACGAGGAATTCGGACGACACCGAGCACTACGAGGTGTGGGTGCAGACCCCGGAGGGCACCGCCCCCGACGGGCCCCGCCTCGTCCTCGGCTCCTCCGACTCCTACCTCGACGAGCGCGCGGCGGCGGGCGTCCCGACCCAGTACAGGGTGTACGCGATCGACGCCGCGGGGAACATCTCCCCGGTGTCCGCGACCGCGACGGGCACCCGCCCTGCGCCGTCCGGCCTCGCCGCGCCCGGCGTCCCGGCCGCCGACCTCATGGACAGCACCACACGGCTGACCATCCCCGCGGCGGACAACGGTCAGGGCTACCGCGTCTACCGGCGAACCGACCCCGCCGGCGCCTGGACACTCCTGACGGCCGCCCGACCGACCTCGGCCCGGGTCTACGACGACACGACAGCCCCGGACGGAAAGGCCTGGTACTACGTGACCGCCGTCGACAGCGACGGCCTCGACTCCGCCCCGTCGCCCACGGTCGCCGTCGACCGCCTCACCCCGGCCACCGCCGAGGCGCTCGCACCCCCGGCCCTGCGTCTGTCCGCCCCGTTCACGGAGTGCACCGCCAACGACTGCGCAGGCCACGGGTACGGACAGGAGGTGACCGTCACCGCCGCACCCGGCGTCGTTCAGTCGGGGCACGTGGTGTCCGGTTACCGCTGGCAGGTCTCCGGTCCCGGCGGCTTCGTGCAGACGACCACGGGCGACAAGCTGACGTGGCGACCTCAGTCCACCGGCCTCTACACCGTGTACGTCGAGGCGCGTGACGCCTATGGGCGTTACGGGTCCGCCTCGGACATCTCCTTCAAGGTCGGCTGAACCCCACCCCCACCCGGGGCGGTCGGGGTCAGCCCTGGAACTCGGTCAGATCGATCGCGTAGAGGCGCAGCCCCTCGGTCTCGCCGGCGGGCGTCATCCCCAGCTTGTGGACAACCTTCGCCGAGGAGGTGTCGGTCTCCGAGGTGACGGCGACGACCCGGTCGATGCCGCGGTCCTGGAGCGCGAACTCCAAGGTCGCCTGCGCCGCCTCGGAGGCGTACCCCTGGCCCCAGAACGCGCGGCCGAGCCGCCACTGGATGCCGATGTGCCCCGCCACCTGCGACGGGGATTCGGGGACGTACAGACCGACGGCGCCCGCCAGCTCGCCGGGGCCGAGGAGCTCCACGGCGAAGACCCCGAAGCCCTCGTCGTCCCACTCCTCCTCCCAGCGCTCGATGTCCTCGGCGGTCTCGTCGAGCGAGCGCGGGACGCCGTCGCCGATCCGGCGCATCACGGCGGGGTCGGCCTGGATCTCGGCGAGCGGGGCGAGGTCTTCGTCGGGGTCCCAGCGGCGCAGGAGGAGGCGGGGGGTACGGATCTCGGTCATGGCTCCATCCTGCCTGTACGGGCGGGGTGCGTGCGCGGGCCGGGGCGCGGCGTCCCGTCAGTCCTTGCCCTGGCGCGACCGATGGCTGAACGGGTCGGGGAACGGTGTCACGGGGTCGGGTCTGTGGCGCTCGACCCGTTCCCGGCGGTCGGCTTCCTCCGCGCGGGCATGCCAGAAGCTCAGCCCGCCGGCCAGGAGCATCGTCAGCACGAGCGCGACCGTCAGCATCACGTTCAGGCGCCTGCTCACAGCTCCCCCAGCACTGTCTTCGCCACGGCCACAGCCGCATCGCGCGCGCGGTCCGGGCTGCTCGGCTCGGCCGTGCAGTCGACGGTCAGCACGTCCCTGCCGAGCAGAACGGTCACCTCTGTCCGCACTCGATCCCGTTCACCGTGGCCGTGTCCCCGGCCACGGCCGGACGTGCTCTCGACAAAGGCCCGCTCCCCCAGTCCCGCCACCGAGCGCGGAGCGCTTCCGTCGCCCGCGGCGTACTCCCTCGCCCAGTCGAACGACTTCCGCGCCTCGTCCCAGCCGCTGTCGCGCCGCGTGACGCCATGCCGCTCCAGGCCGACCCGGACCGCCCCGTAGCGGCCCTCCTTCTTCCACCCCTTGCCGCTCGACACCTCGCACTCGGCCTCGTTGCGCACCTCGTGGCGCGGATCGGTCCGATGCTCCGCGCGGGGCAGCGGCACGATCCGGGCCCATTGCTCCGCGTCGACCAGGGCGCAGAGATCGCGTGGAGCCGCGTCGGCCGCGCCGTCCGAGCCCGCCACCACGCCGACGACCAGCCAACCGACGACACCGGCGGCCGCGATGCCCGCGCCGATCGCCGCGCGTGTCCAACCTCTGAGCGGGTTCATGCGTCCGGCAGCTCTCTCATGATCGCCTTCACCACGCGCACGGCGCCGGGTATCCCCTCGGCCAGCGAGGGGTCGCCGGACTGCCGGCGGAACAGCGTGTCCAGCTTCTGAACGGCTGCGGCCAGCTTCTCCACCTGCTGGAGGATCGCGGTGATCCGAGCCGACGCCTCGGCATCGCGCTCCGCGGCGATGACCATCGCACGCCATTGCAGAGGCTCCAGCCTGCGCTCCAGCTCGAGCCACTCGAAGAACTTGCCGTCCCTGACCGCCCGGCAGGCGCAGATCGCCTTGCATCCGAGCAGCACGCGTCTGGCCAACTCGCCCTCGACGCTGTTCAGATCACGCTTGAGTACGTAGCTGTGGTGCATGCGGCGCAGCACCTCCGCCTTGGAGGTCAGGCCGCGCACCATCGCCTTCCCCCGGTTCGGCACGTCGTCGTGCCACAGCGGGGCGCTCCTGAAGTACGCGTCGTCCCCGATCTCGAACCGGTGCAGCGGCTTCTGCTCCGGCCAGGACAGCGACGGGTCGATCATCGCGAGTTCTTTCAGGCGCCGCTCGTACTCCGACACATACATCTCGACGAGTTCGTCAAGGGCCTCGCCGCCCGCCTCCTGCACCGCCACAGCCCGCACGGCCACCGCGTCCTGCGGCGCGGCCCCGCTCCCGTCCCCGTCCTCGACAGCCGCGGCGTCCTCCTCCAGCCGCCCCAGAACGGAACTCGTCAACACCCTTGCCGCAGCCGACAGTTCACGCACCCGCTTCCGGTCCGGATGTTCCGCGGCCACCTCCAGCAGGCCGCCGGCTGCCCGCCGCAGGTCCCGCGCGAGCCCTTCCACTCTCGCCTCCACGCTCTCCCGCTCACTCATCCGCTCTCACTTCCTCAGACTCGACCTCGACTGCACACTCACCGGCTCCCCGCCCGTCGCTGGAACCCTGTGACGGGGGAGAGCCCACCGGGGCAGCCGCCCGCCTACGGTCGATGGCGCCCCCGCGACCTGAGCCGGTGCGGCATCAGTTCGCGGACTTCCGCCTCGGCCGCGCCGACGACCGGTAAAGGGAACTCGTCACGCGCCCCGTTCTCGGTCCGGTCGCCGTGGCCCGCGTGGGCTTCGCCGTCCACGCGCTCCCCGTCGGTCCGCCCTCCCCGGTCGGACTGCGCGGCGTCGGCGGCGCGGTCGTGCTCGCTCTCGTCCGCGCCGCCGTTCTCCGTCGCCTCCCCGTTCTCGGCGACGCGCAGTCGTGGGCCCGGCGCCCGCGGCGGCGCACCGGGATCGGTGTCGTGGCCGAGGCCGGGTGCTCCGTCCTCCCCTGACACCAGCCGCGCATGCTCCTGCCAGCCGAGGCGGAACCAGTCCGCCCGCTCCCGCTCGGCCTCCTCGACGGTGACGACACGGAGGGCCGCGGGGCCGAACTCCGCCATCTTCCGGCCGAGTTCCACGACCAATTCAGCGGCGCGGCGCCGCGCTTCGGGCTCTTCGCCACCCATACGCCCCTGCCCCTTCGTCCCCCCATGGACCTCATCACTGACCAGCCAGTCAGCCGCCTTCCGGCAGGAACTGCTTCGCCACCCGGACGAAGGTGTCCCGCAACTCCGGCGGCACTCCCATGCGTCGGGCCGCCTCCTCAGGTGACAGACGCACCCCGTCGGCCTCTCCATTCCCTTGCGGGCTTTCGCCAACCGGCAGGTCCGTCTCGGTGAGCCGCCCCGACCGGATCAACATGTCCCGAACCGGTACACCCAGGGCCACCGCGAGCCGCCGCATGGTCTCCAGATCCGGCATGCTCTGCCGCTTCAACAGCCGGCCGACGGCGGCCCGGTGGACCCCGGCATCGTCCGCGAGCCGCGATTTTCCGCCACCTCGCGGGCTGTCGATGGTGTAGCCGCGCTTCCGCATCAGGCCCTCGACCCAGGCCGCGAAGGCGTCCAGGCCGGGCGGTTCACCGCCGGGCCCCTGGTCAGACCCCTCGACCGGACTTTGCTCCGGTTCCCGCTCGATGTGGGCTCGTGCCCACGAGCCACCGCTCATGACGCTGATCTCCCCTCGTCGCGGGGCACAGCGTACCGAGCGCGCGCGCATCAAAGCTGTGCGCGCACGCACACAGTTCAGGGGATCTGTACAACAGGCGTCCCGGAGCGACCAGTTGGTGCCCTGAACGACCACCCCTCCCTGTGTCTCGTACACATCGGACCAACTTGCGCACGCGCACGCAACATGCCACTGTCGTCACGCGTTCGCATGTGTCGAACAAATATTCCCATACGTGGGGAGGCGCTGCACGTGTCAAGCCCGATGATTCTTTCAATTTCCTTGCTGACCAGGGTTTTCACCCGTCACGACGAGGAACTCGACTGGCGCAGATCTGCCGCCTGTGCCGAACTACCCCAGCATCACGTCTTTACACGGAGCCCTTCCGAGGCCGCCCCTACGTTGCGAGCCTGCAACAAGTGCCCGATCCGGCTGGAGTGCGAGGCCGTGGTGGACCCGGCCCACACCTGGTTCGACGGCGTCTGCGCGGGACGCCTGTGGCGCAACGGGCGCGTGGTCGACCACCAGGAACAGGATCACCAGGAACCGAGCGAGCACAGCGAGGAGAGCGAGCCCCGGCCATGACCCGTACCGACCACGACACCCGCGAAGCCCTCCGCTGGCTGCGCACCCTCGCCGAGCGATTCCCGCTGCTGCTCGCCGAGTTGGCCCCGGCCCCCGCCGCCGGGACACCCCGCCCCGGCGCCTCCGGAGGAAGCCGCGACGGCGGCCGAGCCCCGCTGCGGCTCTACGTCTCCGACACCCTGCGCGACGTCACCGACGGCGTCGTCGAACTGGAGGAGGCGGTCCGCGAACGGCTCGGGCTGCGCCCCACGCGCCCGTCCCCCGCCCCCGTCCCCGTACGGCTGCGGCGCCTCGCCGAACTCCTCGACCAGGTCACCGACGTACCCGACCTGTACGCGCACGTGATCAGCGAGACCCGCCGGATGGCCGGCCGCTGCGCCCGCGCGAGCGGCGACCCCGAGCAGCTCGTACGGATCCCAGGCCGCTGCCCCGCCTGCGACTCGGTCTCACTGCGCGCACTCCCGGAACGGGCCGTGGTGATGTGCGTGAATCCGGCCTGCCGCCACGTACTCGACGAGGCGGACGAGAAGGGCGAGGGGAGCGTCGGATGACGTACGTGACCGGCGAACTGGCCGCCGCCGAGGCGGGCGTCGCGCCCGCGACCATCCGCAAGTGGGTCCAGCTCGGGCACCTGCCGCCCGCCGGGAAGCAGGGCCGGCGGACGCTGTACCGGCTCGAGGACGTGTTCGCCGCCGAGCGGGTCGCGCACGGCAGAAGAAAGTGACTTCACCCTGATCCACAAGGGCCCGTCGACCTGTGTCGGCGGGCCCTTCCACATGCCACAACCACAGCCACCACCAGGCCAGTTGCGGGATTCGGGGCCCCGGATCACACTTTAAGCAGCGGCAGAGCTGCGCCCGGAGACCGGGCGGCGGTCCTGCCGCTTTGTGTTGCCCGGATTCCCTCGTCGCGGTCGCGATCCGGGCGCGAACGCCGCGCGACTCCCCGTATCCGAAGGAGCGTCCATGTGGCCGTCCTGAACTTTCCCGACGTCGAGATGCTCGTCGTCGACTTCCTCAAGAACCGCACCGAAATGTCGGGCGTGACCGTCGACAACCGGCCGCCCGCCGGGTTCGACGGCACCCAGAAGACCGTCCTGGTCTCCAGGGCCGGCGGCGCCTGGGTCGACGACCTGGCGCTCGACCACCCACTGGTCGACCTGGAGGTGTACGCGGCCGACAAGACGGTCGCACACGGCATCTCGCTCGCCGCCCGCGCCTGCGCCGTCGAACTGGAGGGCACGACGTACGGCACCGCGCTCGTCACCGACGTCGCCGAGGCGGACGGGCCGCGCTGGCTGCCCGACTACAACCGCCCGGCCAGCAGCCGGTACCTCACGACGCTGCGCCTTTCGATCAGCCCCGCGTAGCCCACCACACCCCTCAACCCACCGTCACGTACAAGGAGTTCGCATGCCTTCTCCCAACACCAGCTCACAGATCCGCGTCGCCGGCACCGGCAAGGTGCTCGTCGCCCCGTACGGTGCCAGTCCGGCCGTCGTCGGCCCCATCGACACCAAGGCGGCCTGGCCGACCGGGTGGACCGAGCTGGGGTACACCTCCACCGACGGCGTGAAGCTGGCCAAGAAGGACAAGATCGACCAGGTCGACGGCTGGCAGTCGGTGAGCGCGCTGCGCTACATCTACTCCGACCGCGAGCTGACGCTGAAGTTCCAGCTCATGCAGTTCAACAAGACCACGCTGCCGTTCTTCATGGGCGGCGGGTCGACGGCCGCCGTCGCCACCACCGGCGCGGAGGCGGGCACCTTCAAGTACGACCTGACCTCCAACCCGTCGGCCGACGAGCGTCAGCTCGGCTTCGAGTTCACCGACAGCAAGGGCGGGTCGCCGGTCGTCTACCGGCTGCTCGTGCCGCGCGGCCAGGTCACCGAGACCGAGGAGATCTCGATGACGCGGACCGGTGCGCTGAAGCTCGGCGTCACCTTCACGGCGTTCGCCCAGGACGACACCTCCCAGCCGCTGGCGACGTGGCTGATGAAGGACGACGCGTACGTGTAACCGGGCCCGGGGCCGGGGCCGCACGGCCCCGCCCCTCCTCTTCGCGGCCCGGCGCCCGCCCCGCGCGGGCGCCGGGCCGCGCCCATCCCGCTGATCTCACCCAAGGAGCGCACCCATGCCCGGTTTCGACGTCAACGCCGCCCGCGCCCAGCGCCTGGAGGCGCTCGGCCGCACCTGGTCCTTCCAACTCGACGACGACACGTTCGAGTTGCCGACGGAACTGGGCCGCGCGATGGCCCGCAAGCTGCGTGATCTCGACGACAACGACATCGACGGCCTGTTCCGACTCCTCCTCGGCGACCAGCAGTTCGCCCGCTTCGAGCAGCACGACGTCACCATGCAGGACATCGCCGCGATCCTGGAGGCGTACGGCAAGGAGACCGGGCTCGGCCTGGGGGAAGGCTGAGCCTCGGCGAGCTCGTCGAAGAGCACGCCGGGGCCATCGAGGCCGACCTGCTGCGCCACTACGGCGTGGACCTGCTGGACTGGCACCGCGGCGAGCTGTCCTCGCGGCGGCTCGCGGTGCTCGTCGAGCACCTGCCGCGCGACAGCGCGCTCGCGCGGGAACTGCACGGCGAGTCGGCCGAATGGTCCGTGAGCGACTATCTGCTCGCGCACGCCGTGGACCAACTCCAGGAAGCCAACTGGATGTTCGCCACCGTCAATCGTGACGAGGACAACGAACCGCTCGATCCCCCGACCCCCGTACCACGGCCCGGTCAGCAGGCCCCGCCCGATACGGACACGCCGACGGTGGCGCCGGACGCACTGCCCACCCCACAGGAGATGCGGCGCTTCTTCAGCTGAGATCTTCGCCAGAGCCATTAGCTGGGAGCTACGGCTCCGATCACAATGGCGGCCACGCCGAGAACCAGATAGGTGAGCGGGATCCCCCATCCGCGCATACGCGGATATTTCCCTGGAGGGTAAAAGAACACCGCGTACTCCGGATCGTAGTCGACGGCTACAAGCTCCCCGACTTCAAAGATCCGGCCATCAAATTTCCGCGGACGACCCCCTGTCCATTCACCTCCCCCGCCGGGCTGCGGAACTGCCCCTTTCCCTCCGGTCGCACGAAACTGGTAGCAGGTGCCGGTCGGTGTCTCAAAGGAATCAAGGATCTCTACATCTCGGGTCACTTTCCTCCGGTACTCACCAAGAAGAGACAGGGCGAGGGTGATGCTCCAGGCTATTCCGCCCACGCCGCCGCAAATAAGGAGAATCCTATATACAACCCCTGGAATCATGGGCAGATGCTACCAAGGCACACCATACAAAGGTAGAGAGAAATGCCAGAGAAGAGTCCCGCCCAACTGGACAAGGAAATCCAGGAACTTCGGGCAAGCATTAAATCCGCAGCCCTCAAAGGCAGCAAGGGTGACCTTGCGACTCAACAGTGGGTACAGAACGAAACGGCACCCAAGCTCTGGGAGAAACACAAGGAAGAAATCGTCACACTTTCCATCGCATACGTTTTTGCCAAATTCGAACTACCCGCACTTTTCAGCCTGGAACCAGCCGTGGAACGACTGTTCGCCAAATGGGGCATAGAACGCGGAAAGCTCGGTTTCCTGAAGAAGCTGAGCGCTGCGGAAATGAACCGGCGAGATCAGGAAATCCAGCAGGCCAAGGACCGGCTGGTTCGCATGGAAAGAGGGATGGGCCGACTCCAGGACCTCACCACGAGTGCCCACAGGAAGATCGGCAACTCCAACGTGCGCATCAACGCCCTGGAAAGGCGAGTCTCCACGGCGTCCAGGGCGGACACCCGCTCCCGCCAGCAAGTACGCGCCAGCGCCTCACCAAATCTCAGTGGTTCCACGACTCAACTGCAACGTCTTGAGGCTCGCGTCGACGCCCTGACCGTCGCTCTCGGATGACCCGGACAACCGTCCCGCAAGGAGGTGATCGCCCATGAATCTCAAGCAGGCGCTCACGAACGCCAGTACCGGCATCAGCCGGCTCAGCAGCCGTTCGACCAGCGCGAGCACGGCAGTGACGCGGCTCAAGACATCTGTCACGCAGAGCCAGAGCGCCGTCAACAGGCTCGGCACGGGTGTGCGTTCGGCCAACACGTCACTCGGCAGGTCCAAGACGTCCACCGACCGTTTCAAGTCGTCCCTGGACAAACTCAGGTCGTCCGCCACCAAGTCCCAAACCGCACTACGCAATGTGAAGCGCCAGTCCGACGCCGTAGAGAAGTCCGTCGGCAAGGCAGGCAAGTCCGCCACCGGTGGCGGGAAGTCGATGACCGGGCTCGGGAAGGGACTGAAGGGGGCGACGCTGGCGCAGAAGGGGCTCAACATCGCCATGAAGGCGAATGCCTTCGGGCTGATCATGACCCTGCTCGCGCCGATCATCAGTCAGTTCATCAACATGGACAAGGTCGCCAAGGTCCTCGCCAAGGGCGTGAAGTGGGCCTGGAATGCCATATCCGGCGCCATCAAGTCCCACTCCGGGCCCATCAAGGCCGTCATGAAGGGCATCATCAACGCCTTCACGGCCCTGCCCCGCGCCTACATCGGCGGCATGAACGCCATGATCGGCGGTCTGAACAAGATTCACGTGAAGATTCCGGGCTGGGTGCCGGTCGTCGGCGGCAAGGAATTCGGGATCAATCTGCCGAGGATTCCGAACATTCCGACGCTCGCAGAAGGTGGCGTCATCGGCGCGCGGACCGGCGGACGGCTCGCCGTCGTCGGTGAGGCCGGGGAGGACGAGGCGGTCATCCCGCTGTCCAAGCTGAGCGCGATGCTCGGGCACCACCCGGGCGGCGGGGCGGCCGTGGAACGGCTCGCCGCAGCCGTCGAGAAGCTCGCCGACCGACCCGTACACATTCAGGTCGACTCGCAGACCATCGCCCGCGCCGTGTTCCTGGGCCAGCGCCAACTTGCCCGCCGTTGACGGCAGATGACCCGACAGACACTGAAAGGGGTGTGAATCGTGGGCAGCAATCTGTGGATCGGCGCTCCCGGATCCCTCTACGAGATCGATCAGGCCACCACGTCCTTCGACCGCAGCGCCGACCTCGGCGTGGCCGAGTTCAAGTCCCTCGGCGGCCTCGTCACCGTCACCCGCACCGCGTCCACCACCCGCCGTACGAAGCTGAGCTGGGACCGGTTGCCGCCCGCCGACGCCCGCGCGCTCGACCGGCTGGCGCGGCGGATCGACGGTCCTGGCCCGCTCGTCCTCATCGACCCGGTCGCCGGCAACGTGCTCGGCGCCGCCCAGGCCGCCGGGCGCGGTGTGGCGGGCGCCGGGGACGTCAGCGGGCTCGACCAGTGGTTCAAGGTGTCGACGACCGGCACCGTCGTCGAGGTCGCGGCCGCGCCCGGCACCTTCGCGTTCACCGCCGCCGACGCGACCAGCAAGCTCGCCTGGCGGTGCGTGCCGTGGCAGGGCAACTTCCCGGTGGCGCCCGGCACCCGCATCTCGTTCCGCGCGCCGAGCGCCATGGCCGCGCTGGGGACGGTCGGCGTGAACATCGACTTCAAGAAGGCCGACGGGAGCTATCTCTCCGGGCCTTCCACGACCGGCCCGTACGTCGCCGCGACCGTGCCCGCCGGGGCCGTCTACGCCACGCCCTGCGCGATGCCCGGCACGGCCGGTACGTACTCGCTGGCCGGGGCCTGCCTCTCGTACGCCGACGGGGCCGCCCACACCGTCCCCGGCGACGGCCTCCCGCAGCTCGCCGTGACCACGTACACCGATACCCCCGGCCTCCCGCTGCCCTACCGCAGCATCAACCTCGAACTCGTGGAGGTGTCCCGTGCAACAGGCTGACCCGGCCACGGAGGCCGCGCTCGGCACCGGCGAGCGCACCGCCACGCACACCACCCGGCTCGGCGGCCAGGATGTCAGCGATCAGGTGCAGTCCTGGGAGCTGGAACGTTCGTACGCGACCGATCTGCCGGCCGCGATGCGCGCGTTCTCGGGGAGCTCGTCGGCGCAGCTTCAGCTCCAGCTCGGTGGCAGTGGAGCCGAGTTGGCGCCGGAGCTGTACTCGGCGTGGGCCGACCGGGCCACCGGCGACCTCGCCCGCCCCGGACAGAGTGTCGTCCACGAGACGGGAGTCGGGGCCGGTGGCACTCTGCCGTCGTTCCGCGGCACCCTGCGCAACCGGTCCGCCGCGTCCGGCACCGACACCGTGCAGCTCACCGCGCTCGACGGCGCCGAGCGGCTCCGCTCGCCCGCCGAACTCCCGCGCCCCTACACGGGGTTGTACTGGGGGCGGCCCGTCGCCACCGCCACCTGGTGCGTCGACGAGCTGCTGCGCCAGGCCGGGTTCCTGACCAGTCCGCCCGCGCGGGCCCCGCAGTTCGTCGCGGGCGCGCCGCTGACCCTCGTGCACGCCACCCTCCACGGCGGCTTCGCGACGTCGTACGGCATGCCGGAGGACCTCCCCGACCCGCGGCACTACACGTGGGCGAGGACCGGGGCCCCGCACGAGATGGCCCTCGTGCCGCGCGGGCTCCCGGCGGGCGAGACCGGCGTCACGGCCTCCTGGTTCCCCCGCAGCCGCGTCACCGTGCCGGGCAGCAGGCTGCTCGCCGAGGCGTGGGTGAACACGGCCGTCGGCATCGGCTCCACCGTCCGGCTCGACCTGGAACTGAACCGCACCGGGACCGCGAACGGCACGCTGTCCCTCGCGCTCGACTTCACCAAGGGCACGGTCACGGCGTGGTCGCTGAGCAGCGACGCGGCGGTGCCGGGCGGCGGGCTCACCTGGAGCCAGAACGCCACCGCGATGAAGGCGCAGCGCGGCGTGTGGCACATCGGCGCGTACGTCGATGTGTACGCGTCGACCGGTGGCCGGGCGCTGCCGCAGGTCACACCGCTGCTCACGGCGCCCGACGGCACCACGTGGGTCGGCGGCGTCGGCGCGTTCACCGCGGCGAACGGTCCGCAGCCCGTCGCCGAGCTGCGCAAGATCAGGCTCACCACGTCGATGGCGACCGAAGGCGTACAGGTCACGAGCGGCCTCGCCGCCGTTCCCGGCGTCGCCGAGTTCACACAGGCCGGGACCTGGGACAAGACCGCCGACCTGGACGACGCGATCCTGCCGTTGCGCACCATCCCCAAGGTGTCCGGTTCGCAGTGGGAGGCCATCGGGCAGATCGCCAAGGCGAGCATGTCGACGGCCGAGCTGGACGAGCGCGGACGCTTCCGCTGGCGCAACTTCACGCGCTTCGCGACCACGCCGACCAGCCCGGATCTGACGCTCACCTCGGTGCGGTCCATCGCCGCGCTCACGGTCACCGAGGAGATCGACGCCTGCCGCAACTACTGCGTGCAGCCCGCCGCGGACTGGAGCGCGGTGCGCACCGTCGCGGGGGACGTGATCACGGACTCGGTGGTGCGGGAGATCCCCGCGGGCGGCTCGCTCACCGTCAACTACATCTTCGGTGAGGACGAGTTGGACGTCGGCCCGCCCGACACCGACGACGACTCCGTCGCCACGGCCGGCTCCTCGTTCCGGGTCGCCACGCAGAACGCGGCGGGGACCACGGCCGTGAAGGGGGCGGTCGACGCGCTGGTGCGGCGGGAGAACGGGGTGATCGTGCTGCGCCTGACCAACCGCACGGCGTCCCGGCTCTACACGGTCGACCAGAAGGGGGCGCCGTCCATCCGGATCATGCCGATCCGGCCCGACCGTGATCCGGTGGAGCGCCAGGCCGTCTCGTACGTCGCGGGCAGCGACAGCGAGAAGTGGTACGGGCGCCAGGAGTTCTACGGAGACCAGTCGGAGTGGGTGCAGGACCTGGGCGCGGCGAAGGATCTGGCGCAGGCGATGCGCTCGGCCGGTGAGCTGCCGGTCCCGGTCCTGGAGGACGTGCAGGTCCTGTACGACCCCCGGATCCAGCTCGGTGACGTCGTGCGGGTCGTCGACACGTCCGGGGCGGCGCTCGACACGCTGGCGTGGGTCGTCGGGATCACCGCGTCCGCGGCGGCGGGTGGCGGGGTTCAGCAGACCCTCAGCCTGCGCGGTGTGGCGGCGAACGGAGTGCCGGCCGACACGGGCCTCGCCCCGGACACCCCGGCCCTCCCGCCGGCGCCGGACCTGTCCCGCACGTACGCGTCGGTGTCCACGTCCTACGCGACGCTGGCCGCCATGCGCTCGGCGAACCCGACGTGGTCGGACGTCCGCCGAGCCGCAACACCTTGACGCCCCGGATCCCGCACCCACCCGACCCGTCCACCCCACGGAGTGCACCGTGCCAGACGCCCCGGACGCCCCCACCCCCGTAGAACCGCCGGAAGCCCTGCTCCAGGAGATCGCCGCGTACCAGGAGCCGGACCCCGTCGAGCAACCGTCACCGGGCGATGCCCTGTTGACCGTCACCGTCGATCCCGTCCCGCCCCAGGAGGACACCCCGTGACCACCCAGTACACACCGATCAGCTCGCTGCCCTACCCGCAGGCCACCGACCCGGCCGACCTGCCCGCCCACCTCAAGGCCCTGGCCGACGCCGCCGACGCCCGCCTCGTGATGCGCTTCCCCGACACCGCGACCCGCGACGCCAAGGTGCCCGCCCCGGTGGCCGGCATGATCGCCTGGATCGGCAGCCCCGGCCGGATGATGTACTACACCGGCTCCGCGTGGGTGCCACTCGCCCCGGTCCCGGTGTACCGGGTCAACGTCGACGACGGCGACACCACGTCGACCTCGTACGTCGAGACCCTCGCCAACGCCTCGGGCGACCCGATGGCGGCGACGTTCACCGTCCCGGCCTCGGGCCAGGTCATCGTCACGGTGGGCAGCTACATCAGGTCGTCCGCCGCCTACTCGTCCTACATGTCGGCCAACATCCGCAACGCGTCCAACACCGTCGTCCTCGCCGCCGACGACAACCGCTCCGCCGCGTCGTCGCTCAACAGCCGCAGCTCGGTCTCCGCCCAGTTCCTCGTCACCGGCCTCACCGTCGGCACGACGCACACGGCGACCCCCGCCTACCGCTCCGGCAACGCCTCGAGCACGTCGTACTTCGACACCCGCTTCATCCGCGTCGACCCGATCCCGTAGGAGCACCGGTGGCAACACCCCTGAGCGCTCACGCCTTCGCCCGCGCCCTGCGCGACGAGGGCGTGAGCGTGCGCGAACACTCCAACTGGCAGACCCACAACCGCAATCACAAGGGCGCGTGGGGTCCGGTCAACGGCGTCATGCTGCACCACACCGCAGGCCGCGACAGCCTCACCCTCTGCCGCGACGGCACCGCCACGCTGCCGGGCCCGCTCTGCACGGGCCTCGTCGCGAAGGACGGCACCGTCCACCTGGTCGGCTACGGCCGCACCAACCACGCGGGGTCCGGCTCGGCCGCCACGTACGCGGCCGTACGCGCCGAGCGCGTCCTGCCCTCCCCACCGGGGCCGGACTCCGTCGACGGCAACATCCATTTCTACGGCTTCGAGATCGAGAACCTCGGCAACGGGCAGGACCCCTACCCCTCACCCCAACTCACCGCCGTCGAGCGGCTGGCCGCCGCCCTGTGCCGCGCCCACGGCTGGACGGCGGCGAGCGTCATCGGCCACAAGGAGTGGACCCGGCGCAAGATCGACCCGACGTTCTCGATGAGCGGCATGCGCACCCGGATCGACGCCCGGCTCGGCGTCCGCCCCGTGCCCACTCCCGCCCCGCACTCCCCGTACGCGGAGTTCCCCGGCGCCGCCTTCTTCGTGCCGGGCCGCCGCGGCGCGCTGATCACGGCGGTCGGGCGGCGGCTCGTCGCGGAGGGCTGCGGCCGGTACCGGGTCGGGCCCGGACCGGTGTGGACGGAGGCCGACGTGGCCTCGTACGCGGCCTGGCAGCGCAAGCTCGGCTATGCGGGCGCGGACGCCGACGGCGTTCCCGGCCGCACCAGTTGGGACAAGCTGCACGTGCCGCGCGCATGAGAGGAGACGGAGGAGTGGGTGAACAGGTCGATGTGGCCCTGGAACTGGAACGCCTGCGGCGCTCCGTCGATGTCGGATTCGCCGCCACCCAGGGCAATCTGGCGCTGGTGCTGCAGCGCGCCGACCAGACGGACAAGACGCTGGGCGAGCACGAGGACCGCCTCGACGCCCTCGAACGCTCCCGCTGGCCGCTGCCCTCCCTCGCGGCGCTCACCTCGTGCGCCGCGCTGGTGATCGCGGTGTGGCAGTCCGCGGGGAAATGAGGACGCCCGAAGTGGGGCACACGAAGGGGCCCGGAGGTCTTGTGACCTCCGGGCCCCTTCACGCGTGAGTGCGGGCTACTGCTCCGACGACCGCTTCGGCCGCCACACCACCAGCGCGCTCGTCTGCTGGACCTCCTGGTACGGGACCAGGTCCCGGCGGTACGAGGCGTGCACCGCCGCCTCTCGCTGCTGGATCGCGGAGGCCGCGCTCTCCACTGCCGCGGAGAGTTCGGCCACTCTGGACTGCAACGCGGTGACCTGGTTCTCCAGCTCGATGATGCGCTTGATGCCGGCCAGGTTGATGCCTTCGGCCTGCGACAACTGCTGCACCGTACGGAGCAGTTCGATGTCGCGGGCCGAGTAGCGCCGGCCGCGCCCGGCCGTGCGGTCGGGCGAGACCAGGCCGAGGCGGTCGTACTGGCGCAGGGTCTGCGGGTGCAGGCCGGACAGCTGTGCCGCCACCGAAATGACGTACACCGGCGTTTCGTCGGTCAGTTCGTACGGGTTGCTGCGCCGACGACCCGGCTGCCCGTCCATCACACTCACGCTCCCTTCGCGGCCTTGAACAGTTCTGCCCGCACGTCGGTGTCCTCAGTCGCCTTGCGGAACGACTCGAGGGCCGAACGGGCATCCTCCGAAAGCTCCCGGGGGACGGCCACCTCGACCGTCACCAGCAGGTCTCCGCGCGTGCCGTCCTTGCGGACGGCGCCCTTGCCGCGGGCCCGCATCGTCCGCCCGTTCGGCGTGCCCGGGGGCAGCTTCAGGGTGACGGCGGGGCCGCCGAGCGTGGGCACCTTGACCTCGCCGCCGAGCGACGCCTCGGTGAAGGTCACCGGGACGGTGACCGTGAGGTTGTCGCCCTTGCGGCCGAAGACCGGGTGGGCGTCGACGTGCACGACGACGTAGAGGTCGCCCGCGGGGCCGCCCCGCTCGCCGGGTGCGCCCTTGCCGCGCAGGCGGATGCGCTGGCCGTCGGAGACACCGGCGGGGATGCGCACCTGCATGGTGCGGGAGGACTTCGCCCGGCCGCTGCCCTTGCAGGTGTCGCAGGGGGTCTCGGCGATCAGGCCGCGGCCCTTGCAGTCCACGCACGGGTCGGTGAGCGAGAAGCCGCCACCGCCGCCCCGCGAGACCTGTCCTGTACCGACGCAGGTCGGGCACACCCGCGGCGTGCCGTTCGCGTCGCCGGTGCCGGAGCACGCCTTGCAGGGGGCCTGGGACGACATGCGCAGCGGGACCGTGGCCCCGTCCACCGCCTCGGTGAAGCTGAGCGTCACCTCGGACTCGATGTCCTGGCCACGGCGCGGCTGCGTACGCGTGCCCGCGCCCGCGCCGCCCCGGTTGAACAGGCCGCCGAACACGTCGCCGATGCCACCGCCGAAGCCGCCCGGACCGCCGCCCTGCCCCTGGGGGCCGCCTCCGAAGAGGTCGCCCAGGTCGAAGTTGAACGATCCGCCGCTGCCGGCGCCGCCGGGTCCCGGACGGAACCCGCCGCTGCCGAACAGGGCGCGCGCCTCGTCGTACTCCTTGCGCTTCTTGGGGTCGCCGAGGATGTCGTTCGCCTCGGAGATCTCCTTGAAGCGCTCCTCCGCCTTGTCGTTGCCCTTGTTGGCGTCGGGGTGGTTCTCGCGGGCGAGCTTGCGGTACGCCTTCTTGATCTCGGCGTCCGTGGCGTCCTTCGGGACGCCGAGGACCTTGTAGTAGTCCTTCTCGATGAAGTCCTTGGTGCTCATCGGCCTCGACGTCCCTCCTCACTCACTTCGATCAGTACGTGCCCTGCGTCAGCCCTCGTCCGGGCCACCGGTGTCCTTCTCGTCGTCCTTGGTCTCGGACGACTCGTCGGACTTGCCCTGCGCGCCCGGCTGCGGCTCGGCCACGGCCACCCGCGCGGGGCGGATGGTGCGCTCGCCGATCCGGTAACCCGGCTGCAGGATCGCCACGCAGGTCGTCTCGGTGACGTCCGGCGCGTAGCTGTGCATCAGGGCCTCGTGCACGGTCGGGTCGAAGGGCTCGCCCTCCTTGCCGAACTGCTGAAGGCCCATCTTCGCGGCGACCGTCTCCAGGGATTCGGCCACCGACTTGAAGCCGCCGACGAGCTCGCCGTGCTCACGGGCACGGCCGATGTCGTCGAGGACGGGCAGCAGCTCGGTCAGGAGGTTCGCGACGGCGATCTCCTTGACCGTGACGCGGTCCCGCTCCACACGGCGCCGGTAGTTCTGGTACTCGGCCTGGAGCCGCTGGAGGTCCGCGGTGCGCTCGTTGAGCGCGGTGCGCACCTGGTCCAGCTGCGCCGTCAGGCCCACATCTGCTGCGGACTGAGCGGAAGCGGTGGAGTCCCCGGCCGGGGCCGCCCCCTCCTTGTCGGAGGGGGCGGCCTGCGGCTCGGCGTCCTCGGGGGTGGCGCCGGAAGGGACTTCAGGCTTCTCGCTCTCGCTGAAACCCGGGGTCTCTTCCGTCACGCGGCACCGTCCTTGCGGTCCTTGTCCTCGTCGACGATCTCGGCGTCGACGACGTCGTCGTCGGCCTTGGCGTCACCCTGCGGGGCGTCGCCCTGCGGAGCGTCACCGGCGGCCTGCGCGCCCTGGGCGTCGGCGTACATGGCCTGGCCCAGCTTCTGCGAGACGGCGGCGACCTTCTCGGTCGCGGTGCGGATCTCGGCCGAGTCGTCGCCCTTGAGCTTCTCCTTCAGCTCGGTGACGGCCTCCTCGACCTCGGTCTTGACCTCGGCGGGAACCTTCTCCTCGTTGTCCTTGAGGAACTTCTCCGTCTGGTAGACGAGCTGCTCGCCCTGGTTGCGGGACTCGGCGGCCTCGCGGCGGGCGTGGTCCTCGTCCGCGTACTTCTCGGCCTCCTGGCGCATCCGGTCGACCTCGTCCTTCGGCAGCGAGGAGCCACCGGTGACGGTCATCTTCTGCTCCTTGCCCGTGCCGAGGTCCTTCGCGGTCACGTGCATGATGCCGTTGGCGTCGATGTCGAAGGCGACCTCGACCTGCGGGACGCCACGCGGGGCCGGCGGCAGACCGGTCAGCTCGAACATGCCGAGCTTCTTGTTGTACGCCGCGATCTCGCGCTCGCCCTGGTAGACCTGGATCTGCACCGACGGCTGGTTGTCCTCGGCCGTCGTGAAGATCTCGGAGCGCTTCGTCGGAATCGTGGTGTTCCGCTCGATGAGCTTGGTCATGATGCCGCCCTTGGTCTCGATACCAAGCGACAGCGGGGTCACGTCGAGGAGCAGGACGTCCTTGACCTCGCCCTTGAGGACACCGGCCTGGAGGGCGGCGCCGATGGCGACGACCTCGTCCGGGTTCACGCCCTTGTTGGCCTCGTTGCCGTCGGTCAGCTCCTTGACCAGGTCGGCGACGGCGGGCATACGGGTCGAACCACCGACGAGAACGACGTGGTCGATCTCGGAGAGGTTGATGCCCGCGTCCTTGATGACGTTGTGGAACGGCGTCTTGCAGCGCTCCAGAAGGTCGGACGTGAGCTGCTGGAACTGGGCGCGCGTGAGCTTCTCGTCCAGGTGCAGCGGGCCCTCGGCGGACGCCGTGATGTACGGCAGGTTGATCGTGGTCTCCGTGGAGGAGGACAGCTCGATCTTCGCCTTCTCGGCGGCCTCGCGCAGGCGCTGGAGCGCCATCTTGTCCTTGCCCAGGTCCACGCCGTGGCCGTTGTTGAACTGCTTGACCAGGTAGTCGACGACGCGCTGGTCCCAGTCGTCACCGCCGAGCTGGTTGTCGCCGTTCGTGGCCTTCACCTCGACGACGCCGTCGCCGATCTCCAGGAGCGAGACGTCGAAGGTGCCGCCACCGAGGTCGAAGACCAGGATGGTCTGGTCGTCCTTGTCCAGGCCGTAGGCCAGGGCCGCGGACGTCGGCTCGTTGACGATACGCAGGACGTTCATGCCCGCGATCTCGCCGGCTTCCTTCGTCGCCTGCCGCTCGGAGTCGTTGAAGTAGGCCGGGACGGTGATGACCGCGTCCGTGACCTTCTCACCGAGGTAGGACTCCGCGTCGCGCTTCAGCTTCTGCAGGATGAACGCGGAGATCTGCTGCGGGTTGAAGTCCTTCCCGTCCAGGTCGATCTTCCAGTCGGTGCCCATGTGGCGCTTCACCGAGCGGATGGTCCGGTCCACGTTCGTGACCGCCTGGCGCTTGGCGACCTCGCCGACCAGCACCTCGCCGTTCTTCGCGAAAGCGACGACGGACGGCGTGGTCCTGGCGCCCTCGGCGTTCGCGATGACGGTGGGCTCACCGCCCTCCAGAACGCTGACGACGGAGTTAGTCGTGCCCAGGTCGATGCCGACCGCACGTGCCATTTCGATTCCTCCAGCTACCTACTTGAGTGGAACTGGCTCAAGACTGCAACACCCTCCCCCTCGGCGTCAACAGACCTGAGTCCCGCTCACTCAAGTTTTATCCTGCCCTTATCGGCAGACCACTGGAAGCACCTCTCTGACCTGGGCTTTTATCGGACGGTGTGGAGAAAATTACGCTGCGAGCGAGGCGTAGACCCGCTCGGTCCGCTCGGTCCAGACCGCTTCCCCGTACCGCTTCGCGTACACCGCGCGGCAGTGCTCGCGCAGCGTCGGGAAGATCTTGGCGGCCACGTCGAGCGCGTCCGGCAAGTGCGCGTCCAGGGTGGTGACCGTGCCGGTGCCCTCGGACCGTACGGCACGCGGCACCGCCGACACCCCCGCCGCGTCCAGGGCCAGCACCGGCAGCCCCGCCGCGAGCGCCTCCGCGTACACGAGCGGCACCGCACGCCGGGTTCCCCGCCCCGGCAGCACGATGCCCCGGTACCCCGGAAGCGCCCGCCTCAGCGCTCCCCGCCCCACGGCCCCGCACCACCGCACCGACGCCGGCGCCGCCGCCCGGCACCGTCCGTCCAGGGGCCCCGCCCCGACCATGTCGAGCCGCTCACCCGCGGGCCAGCGGCGCAGGAGTTCGAGCGCGCCCGGCTCGGGTGCGAGCCGCCCGACGCACACCCACGCGTCCCCCGCCTCGACCGGCGGCTGTTCGACGGTGGGTACGAAGTCGGGCACCACGTCGAGGCGTTCGCGGGGCAGCCCGGCGCGCACGCACGCGTCCCTGCCCTCCTCCGAGCCGACCACGAGGCGGTCGGCCCGCCGCAGCAGCGGATCCTGCCGCGGACCACCGCGCGCCGCCCACGCGAACTGGAGCGCGGCGAACCGGGATCCGCGGTGGGGGACGTGCCGCAGGGTGGCGACCACGGGCCCCGTCCACCCGGTGATCCAGGCGCGGCCGAGGGCGGGGAACAGGTGGTGCACGTGCACCAGGTCGGGGCCGAACGCGCGGAGCGCGGAGAGGGGGTCACGGCCGCGCCCGTTCGCCGAGACGAGGCGCACCTCGTGTCCGGCGCGGGTGAGCGCGGCGACCTGGTCGAGCACGGCCTCGTCGGCGCCGCCGGGGGCGCCGAAACCGTGCACGACCGCGATCCTCACGACCGGGCCTCTGCCGTGGCGGCCGTACTCCCGGCCGCACCCACGGGGGTCGTGACCACGCCGAAGGCGCTGCCCGCGTCGACGAGGGCCGCGTCCACGATGTCGAGCAGCCCGAGCCCGGCGACCCATCCGGTCAGCTCCCGCAGGGGCCCCGCGTCGGGCACGGGCCCCTCGGGGCCGTAGGCGCCCTCCTCGTACGGGAGGAAGCGGAGCGGCGACGGGGAGCCGGAGCGCTCCACGACGACGCCCGCCAGATCGGCGACGGCGGTCTCCTGCTCCCCGCTGACGTCGAAGGCGCGGCCGGCCGCGGCGGGCTCGGCGAGCAGCCTCAGCAGCGCGTCGACGGTGTCGGCGACGTGCGTGAAGCGGAGCCGCCGGGTGCCGTCGCCGTGGAGGGTGAGCGGCAGCCCCGCGACCGCCTGTTCGGCGAGGCGCGGCACGACGGCGCCGCGCGCGGGCGACTGGCGGGGGCCGACGGTGTGGTGGAGGCGGGCCACGGTCACGCCCGTGCCGTGCACCTCGTCGTGGGTCTCGCCGCCGGAGACCAGAAGCAGGCGGCGGCCGTGCTCGTGCGCGGCGCCCGCGACGGGGCGGGCACCCCCGGTGGCCAGGTGGACCACCGCGTCGCAGCGGCCCGCGAGCTCGGCGACGAGCCGGGCGTCGAGGGCCGAGCCGCGGACGAAGCGGAGCCGTGGGCTGGGCCAGGCGGCGGCGAGGTTGGCGCGGTCGCCCGTGGACAGGTCGTCGAGGACGACGACGGTGTGTCCCTGAGCGAGCAGCGCATCGGTGAGGTGCGAGCCGACGAAGCCCGCGCCTCCGGTGACCAGAAAAGTGGAGGGTGTCGTCAACGGTGCGCTCATCCCCATAAGTTATTCCGTTATGTCCAAATATGGGGTGAATAACACGATCCGCTTTGGCACTCCCCCGCGACCCCCCGCACCCCCGTACGGCCCAGCACAGGGTTACCTGGGCGACACAGATCACCAACCCGGCGACTACATTGCGAACGGGTAAGTGGGTAGTCTCAGACGGACAACCTAAGTTACCGCTTAGTAATCAGTACCCAGGAGCCCCCAAATGCAACTCGCCGCGATCATCGTGTCGCTGGCCCTGATCGTGGTCGGCGTGGCTCTGTTCGTCCGAGCCATCGCGCAGATCTACCGCTACGTGCGGCTCGGCCAGAACGTCCCCGCCGGGACGCGTACCGACGAACCCGTACAGCGCACCGTCACCGTGGCCAAGGAGTTCCTCGGCCACACGCGCATGAACAAGTGGGGCATCGTCGGCTTCGCGCACTGGTTCGTCGCCGTCGGCTTCTTCTCGCTGCTGCTCACGATCGTGAACGCCATCGGCCAGCTGTTCCAGGCCGACTGGCTGCTCCCGATCATCGGCGAGTGGGCGCCGTACAACATCTTCGTCGAGTTCATCGGCACCATGACGGTCATCGGCATCGCGATCCTCATCGCGATCCGCCAGCTGTCGAAGCCGAACAAGGCGGGCCGCAAGTCCCGCTTCGCGGGCTCGAACTTCGGCCAGGCGTACTTCGTCGAGGCCGTCATCCTGATCGTCGGCGTCTGCATCTTCATGCTGCACGCGCTCGAGGGCGCCCAGCACCACGTGGACTCCTACGAGGCCTCCTTCTTCGTCTCGTACCCGGTGGTCAACTGGCTGGAGGGGATGGACGTCTCCACCCTCCAGAACCTCACCTACTTCTTCGCCGGTCTGAAGATCGCGACCTCGTTCATCTGGATGATCACGGTCGCCCTGAAGACCGACATGGGTGTCGCCTGGCACCGCTTCCTGGCCTTCCCGAACATCTGGTTCAAGCGTCAGGCCGACGGCGACGTCGCGCTCGGCGCGCTGCAGCCGATGACCTCCAAGGGCGAGCCGATCGACTTCGAGGACCCGGGCGAGGACGACGTCTACGGCGTCTCCCAGGTCGAGCACTTCTCCTGGAAGGGCCTGCTCGACTTCTCCACCTGCACCGAGTGCGGCCGCTGCCAGTCGCAGTGCCCCGCGTGGAACACCGGCAAGCCGCTCTCCCCGAAGCTGCTCATCATGTCGCTGCGCGACCACGCGCACGCCAAGGCCCCCTACCTGCTCGCCGGTGGCGGCAAGGACATGGAGGGCAACGAGCAGGCCACCGAGGAGCAGCTCAAGGACGTGCCCGCCGCCGCCCTCGCGGAGGCCGAGCGCCCGCTGATCGGGACGGCCGAGGAGAACGGCGTCATCGACCCGGACGTCCTGTGGTCCTGCACCACCTGCGGCGCCTGCGTCGAGCAGTGCCCGGTCGACATCGAGCACATCGACCACATCGTCGACATGCGCCGCTACCAGGTGATGATCGAGTCCGCGTTCCCGTCCGAGGCGGGCACGATGCTCAAGAACCTGGAGAAGAAGGGCAACCCCTGGGGCCTGGCGAAGAAGCAGCGCCTGGAGTGGCTCAAGGAACTCGACTTCGAGGTGCCGGTCGTCGGCAAGGACATCGAGGACCTCACCGAGGTCGAGTACCTGTACTGGGTCGGCTGCGCCGGCGCCCTGGAGGACCGCGCCAAGAAGACCACCAAGGCCTTCGCCGAGCTCCTCAACATCGCGGGCGTCAAGTTCGCGATCATGGGCGGCGACGAGAAGTGCACCGGTGACTCCGCCCGCCGCCTCGGCAACGAGCCGCTGTTCCAGCAGCTCGGCCAGGAGAACGTCATGTCCCTGAACATGGCGTTCGGCGAGGAGTACGACGACGACGGCAAGGTCACCGACGAGTCGAAGAAGCCGAAGACGGCCAAGAAGATCGTCGCGACCTGCCCGCACTGCCTCAACACGATCGGCAACGAGTACCCGCAGATCGGTGGCGACTACGAGGTCATCCACCACACGCAGCTGCTCCAGCACCTCGTCGACGAGGGCAAGCTGACGCCGGTCACCCCGGTCGAGGGCATCATCACCTACCACGACCCGTGCTACCTGGGCCGCCACAACAAGATCTACACGCCGCCGCGCGAGATCATCGCCAGCGTCCCCGGAGTCCGCAACGAGGAGATGCACCGCCACAAGGAGCGCGGCTTCTGCTGCGGCGCCGGTGGCGCGCGGATGTGGATGGAGGAGCGGATCGGCAAGCGCATCAACAACGAGCGTGTCGACGAGGCCCTCTCCCTCAACCCGGACATCGTCTCCACCGCCTGCCCGTTCTGCCTCGTCATGCTGACCGACTCGGTCAACGGCAAGAAGAACGACGGCAAGGCCAAGGAGTCCGTCACGGTCGTCGACGTGGCCCAGCTCCTGCTCGACTCCGTGAAGACGCCGGTCGACCCGGCGGGCGAGGCGGAGTCCGAGGACGCGCCGGAGCCCGAACCGGTGAAGTAACGTCCCACGCAAGCGACTTGAGGGCATCCCGTGTCACACGGGGTGCCCTCTTTTCGTGCGCCGCCCCGTACAACCCTTGCGTCGGATCCCGTGTCAAACCGTGCACCGGACAAGGAACGGGCCCTTTCCGGTCATCCCCCCGCGCTGCCCGGTCTTCCTTCAGCCAAGGAGCCGCACGTGCGCAAGAACCGTACGGCCGCCCTCGCCGCGGCCTCGTTCCTTCTTCTCACCGGTACGTTCATCGCCGCCGCCCCGTCCGCGTACGCGGGCACACCGGGCAGCACCCGCGCGGACGACCGCAACACCGACTTCAACGGCGACGGCTACGACGACGTGCTCGTCGGCGCCCCCGGAGCCGCCGTCGGCGGACACGCCGGGGCCGGGATCGTCACCGTGCAGTACGGCGGCGCGAGCGGGATGGGGACCTCCCGCTCCGCCGTCCTCAGCCAGAACACGGCCGGGGTGCCCGGCGCCGCCGAGGCGGGCGACGCGTTCGGGCAGGCCGTCGCCACCGGGGACCTCGACGGCGACGGCTACGACGACGCGATCGTCGGCGCCCCCGGCGAGGACCTCGGCACGGTCACCGACTCGGGCGGCGGCGTCGTCCTGTGGGGCACGCCCAAGGGCCTGACCGGCAGCGTCAGTACGGGACTCGAGGCCGACGAGCCCGCGAAGGGCGGCAAGTTCGGCTCCGCGCTCGCCGCCGCCCGGTTCACCGACGGCGGCGACGGCGACCTGCTCGCCGTCCTCGACACGGTCGGCCTCGCGATCTTCCGCTACGAGGCCGCACCCACGGCCAGATCCACCGGCGGCGCGGCGGCGAAGCACCTGGTCCGCGACTCCCGGACCGACTTCGCGCCCAAGGCGCCGAAGGCCGCGGCCCCCAAGGGCAAGGCGCCGAGCGCCACCGCACGGGCCGCCACCCTGGCCGCGCCGACCGGGAACCAGCCCAAGTCCCTGACCACCGGCGACTACGACGCCAACGGCTTCGCCGACCTCGTGGTCTCCGGCGTCTCGGTCGGCGACCAGCCCGGCCACGGCTGGTCGTACGTCATCCCCGGCACGGCCGCCGACGCCGAACCGCTGCCGACGCTCACGCTGCGCGGCGGCCCGGTCGCCGCCTCCGGAGACGTCAACGGCGACGGCAAGGACGACATCGTCACCGGCGAACCGAACAGCCCCGACGACGGCGGCGAGTGGACGACCGGCGGCATGGTCGGCGTCCACTACGGCTCGGCCACCGGCCCCACCGGCGAACCGCAGTGGTGGACGCAGGACTCCGACGACGTGCCCGGCACCGCCGAGAAGGGCGACGGCTGGGGCGCCGACCTGTCCGTCGGCGACACCAACCGCGACGGGTACGCCGACGTCGCGATCGGCGCGCCGGGCGAGGACATCGGGACCGTCGCCGACGCGGGTTCGGTGACGGTGATGCGCGGGACCTCCCTCGGCCTGCGGACCACCGATGTGCGGGCCTTCAACCAGAACTCGGCGGACGTGCCCGGCGCGGCCGAGAAGGGCGACAAGTTCGGCGGCCAGGTCTCCTTCACCGACCCGAACGACGACGGCCGCTTCGGCCTCCTCGCGGCGGCGCCCGGCGAGAACGCCAACGACGGTGTGGTGTGGGTGTTCTCGGCCGGATCCGGGGGCATCACGGCGTCCGGCTCGTGGACGTACGGGGCGGGCTCACTGTCCGCACCGTCCCTGGCCGCCCGCTTCGGCGCGGCGATCGACGACTGACCGACGGCTAGGCGCCCCGCCCCCGCCACGTGACGAACGCGGCACCCCGTACCCCTTATCGACCGTACGGGGTGCCCGGCATCATGAGGCAGTTGTCAACTCACGGGACGGGCGGGGGCGTTGTCGATGTCGATACGGGGTCACAGACGGAGCGGCGGTGCGCTGTGCGCCGTGCTGCTCGCCGCCGCGCTCACGGGGTGCGGCGGCGACGAGGGGCCCGGCGACGCGCACCGCCCCGTGGCCGTGGCGGACAAGCAGCAGCACAGCGCGCCGCTGCCGATCCCGCGCGGCAAGGGCAGCAAGGTCCCGAGCGACTTCAACGGCGACGGCGCCCCCGACCTCGTCCTCGACGACCTCGCGCACGACGGGCTCGGCGACGACCCCGGCATCGGCGTCGTCTACGGCCGCAAGGACCACGGACTGAACCCGGGGACACGGCAGTTGCTGACCCCGGCCAAGAACGCGGCGCGGACCAAGGGGCGGGCACCGGCGACGTTCGCCTCGGAAGCGTCCTGCGACCTCGACCGGGATGGCTTCGCCGACCTGATCGTGTCGACGGACCCGCCGTACGACGGGCAGGGCATGCCGCCCGTCCCGCTCCAGATCCTCTTCGGCTCGCCCACCGGGCTGACCGGCAAGGGCGTCACGCTGAAGATCCCGGCGCGGGCCCGGTTCGGCAACGACTGGCCGGACCAGCCGGTGTGCGGCGACTTCGACGGCGACGGCAGAAACGATGTGGCGGTGCACGCGAGCGGGAACCGGCTCAGCGTCCTGCCCGGCCCGTTCACCCGCTCCGGCGCCCCGCGCGGCACCGCCCGCTCCGTGCCGGCCTTCGGGAACGTGCCGACCGGCCCCGCCGCCGACCTGAACGGCGACGGCGCCGACGACGTCCTGGTCCGCGCCCACGCGGGCACCGCACGCTCGACGCTCCTCCTCGGCGGCCGGACCGGCTTCACCAAGGGCACCGCGTACCCGGCGGGCAAGGACACGGCGCTCGGCCGCTTCGGCGTCGCCGTCCTCACCACCGACGGCCTCAGGATCTACGGGCGCGGGGGCACGGCCGCCCGCACGCTGCGGGTCACCGGCGACCGGCTCGACGCGGGCGACTTCACCGGCGACGGCAAGGCCGGACTCGCGGTGTCCGACGCCTCGGACCGGGTGCGCCTAGTCCTCGTCCGGTCCGGGAAACCGCGCACGGCCCCCGCCAAGGGACACGTCGTGGCGGTCGCCGACTACGACAGCGACGGCCGGGACGACCTCGCCCTCCAGCACACCACGGACAGCGGCACGGACACGGTGACGATCCTCTCCGGCACCGGAAAAGCCCGGTCGGCCTTCTCCACACGGGACTTCACCGGCTGACGAAACAAGTTTCACGTACAACCATTCGGCCCCACCAACGGTCTCCTGTGAGCCGACCGCGGACCTGCGTCCGGGACAACTCCCGGCGAACACCCCGCGAACGGCACACCGTCGACGGAACGCCCGCCAGGCGTCCCCTTCCCGCAGGAGCCAACCGAATGGCCAAGCACAGACGCACGCCCGCCCCGTCCCCGACCCGCCTCCGCCTCACCCTGGCCACCGCCACGGCGGCCGCGCTGACCGGCGGCCTCTTCGTCGCCACGGCGGGATCCGCGACCGCGGCCACCCCCGGGGTCGCCGCGTCCGACGCGGACTTCAACGGGGACGGAAAGGCGGACGTCGCCGTGTCCGCGCCCGTCGCGTACGTCAACGGGAAGAGCGGGGCCGGACAGGTCAGCGTCCTGTACGGCGGCGGCAGACACACCACCATCAGCCAGAACTCGACCGGTGTGCCCGGCACGGCCGAGGCCGGCGACGCCTTCGGCGCCGCCACCGCCTACGGCGACTTCAACAGCGACGGCTACGACGATCTGGTCGTCGGCGCCCCGGGCGAGGACGTCGGCACCGACAAGGACGGCGGCACCGCGGCCATCCTGTGGGGCTCCGCGAACGGCCTGTCCGGCGGCAAGACGCTCACCGACCCGCGCCCCACGAAGCACGACGCCTTCGGCGCCCGCCTCGCGGCCGGTGACTTCTACGGCATCGGCACGGACGACATCGCCGTCGCCACGCCCAACGCGGCCACCATCGACGTGATCGGGATGGGCGGCGACCAGAGCTGGAAGACCGTGACCGCACCCGTGCAGAGCGGCTCCGGCGGCATCGGCATCAAGAATCTGCACTCCGGCGACATCAACGGCGACGGCCGCGACGACCTGCTCGTCAACGGGTTCGAGAACGACTCCGAGATCGGCTACAACGCCAACTACTACCTCCCCGGCAGCGCGTCGGGCCTCAAGGCGTCCGGGGCCGTGAAGCTGCCCGCCGGAATCATCACCGACGTCGGCGACGTCGACGGGGACCAGCGCGGCGACATCGTCTTCGGCCTCCACTGGGACGACGACATCGCCCACGCCCAGCTCGGCGGCGCGGTCCTGATCGCGCACGGCACGGCCTCGGGCCCGGACGTCTCCGGCATCCAGACCATCGACCAGGACACCGCGGGCGTCCCCGGATCCGGGGAGAAGGGCGACGCCTTCGGTGCGGAGCTCGACCTCGGCGACATCAACGGCGACGGCCACCTCGACCTCGTCGTCGGCGCCCAGGGCGAGAACCTGGACGGCGTCACCGACGCCGGCTCCGTCACCGTCCTGTACGGCGCGGCGGACGGCTCCGGGATCACCGGCGCGGGCGCGAAGTTCTACAGCCAGAACACCCCTGGTGTCCCCAACTCCAATGAGAAGGAGGACTACTTCGGCTCCGACGTCCACGTCGACGACCTGGACGACGACGGCCGCGGCGACGTCGTCGTGGGCGCCGCAGGCGAGAACGGCGGCAACGGCGCCGTCTACGCCCTGACGTCCCGCACCGACGACACGCTCTCGTCCTCCGCCGGGATCTACACGTCCACGCTCGGCATCTCCTCGAGCGGGACCCCGCTGCTCGGCATCAACTTCGCCGACTGACCCCCTTGGCCGACTGACCCCCTTAAGGGTCCCCGTAAGGGATGTCACAGCTCAGCCGCAATGCCGGGCCCGGAGCCCCTGGCCCGGCATTGCGTTCATGGAAACCAGGTACGTTCGACTACGTGGCTGGATTCAGGAACGGACGCGGCCGGGACAACCGCGAAGCGCCCCAGGGACACCCTCCGTACGGGCCCCCTCAGCAGCAGCAACACGGATACGGGCAGCAACAGCGGCAGCAGTGGCCGCAGGCGAACGGCGGGCACGGCGAGCCGGAGTACTTCGGCGACCCGAACGCGCCGCGCGCCCACGACCCGTACGCCGCGAACAACCCCGGTCACACCCAGGCGTTCTCGGTGAACGACGACCCGTACGCGTACGGCCAGGGCTCCACCTACCAGGCGGGCGCGCCGGGCCCGGCCGGGCCGGTCGGCCCCCGCCTGCACTGGAAGCCGCTGCTGTCCGGAGTCGTGCTGCGCCCCTCGGCGACGTATCTCCAGATGCGTGACTACGCGATGTGGGGCCCGGCCCTGATCGTCACGTTCCTCTACGGACTCCTGGCGATCTTCGGCTTCGACGGCGCCCGCGAGGACGTCATCAACGCCACGATGTCCTCCGCGATCCCCTACGTCCTGACCACCGGCATCGCGATCACGATCAGCTTCTTCGTGCTCGGCGTCGTCACCCACACCCTGGCCCGCCAGCTCGGCGGCGACGGCGCCTGGCAGCCCACGGTCGGCCTGTCCATGCTGATCGCCTCGCTCACCGACACCCCGCGCCTGGTCTTCGGCATGTTCTTCGGCGGCGACGCGATGTTCGTCCAGGTCATCGGCTGGGCGACCTGGATCGCGGCGGGCGCGCTGCTGACCACGATGGTCTCCAAGTCGCACGACCTGCCCTGGCCGAAGGCGCTGGCTGCCTCGGCGATCCAGCTGATCGCACTGCTCTCGATCATCAAGCTGGGCACGTTCTAGCCCTCTCCGGCACACGAAATGAGGGGCCCCACGGGGCCCCTCATTTCGTCTGTCGTGGCACGCGAGGCGGTGCCGGGCTGTCCCGATGGCGGGAGCGGGCGCCTTGAGTGAAGCTTGCCGTCCGGGCTGGTCACTGGAGGGTGATGCGGGATGTCGGATCTTGAGGAGCTGGCGACGGAGGCGTTCGTCTACGGCTTTCCGATGGTGTTCAACCTGGAAGAGGTGGACCGCTTCACCCGTGCGGGCATGGGCTCGCTCCCCGCGGCCCCCTTCAACCGGTTCAGCCACGCCACCGGCCTGGCCGGACCGAAGGACACCTTCGTCAGCGTCAACAACGACACCGTCTACTCCATCGCCCAGATCGACCTGAGCGGCGGGCCGCTCGTGCTGAGCGTGCCCGACACCGGCGGGCGGTACTACGTGTTCCAGTGCGTCGATGCGTGGACCGACAACTTCGCCTATGTCGGCCGGCGCGCCACCGGAACCGCCGCCGGAACCTACGTCCTGACCGGTCCGGGTTGGCGCGGTGACGTACCCGCAGGCACCACGCGGATTCGGGTACCGACCGCCGTGGCCTCCCTCGTGGGCCGCTGGGCCTGCGAGGGCCGGGACGACCTCGCCGCCGTCCGCGACCTCCAGCAGGCCACCACCCTGGAACCCCTCGACACCGGCACCGGCACGCCACCACTCGCCGGACTGCCCGCACCGCACCACGACGTCGGCGGCGCCGCGCTGCGGTTCTTCGAGAAGCTGCGCACCTGGATGCGGGCCTTCCCGCCGTCCGCCACCGACCAGAGCTACCAGCAGCGGTTCGCCCCGCTCGGCCTCCTCGACGACGACAGCCCCTACGCCGCTCCCCCGCCCGAGCTGGAGCAGGCGCTGACGGCCGGGTATCTCAAGGGCAAGGAACGGGTGGAGTACGCCACCACGCACGGGAGCAGCCCCGAGCAGAACGGGTGGAAGCTCACCTACGACGCCTTCAACTACAACCTCGACTTCTTCGAGACCGGCACCCTCGACACCCCCCAGTGGGTCATCCCGGACCGAGCCACCGCCCGGACCGTCCGCGCCGCGTCCGCCCGCGCCGGACTCTGGGGCAACCACGCCTACGAGGCCGCCTACGCCATGACCTGGAACGACGGCGACGGCAACCCTCTCGACGGGACCCGGTCCTACGCCCTGAGATTCGAGACGACCCCGCCCGTGGACGCCTTCTGGTCGATCACCATGTACGACCTGCCCGACTACTACCTGGTCGACAACCCCATCGACCGCTACTCCATCGGCGACCGCACCCCCGGACTGCACTACGACCAGGACGGCTCCCTGACCCTCCACCTCCAGCCGGAACGCCCCGCCGATCCGGCCGCCGCCGCCAACTGGCTCCCCACCCCGCCCGGCCGCTTCCGCCCGGTCCTGCGCATGTACCAGCCACGCCCAACCGTCTTCGACGGCACCTACACCCTCTCCCCGATCATCAGGAAGTAGCCCCGCTGCTGTACGAGGTGTGCACCGGAGCAAGCATGCTCAGACGTCTGCCCGGCACCACCTGCCGCAGTCGGCCGGGCAGCCCGGACACGAAATGAGGGGCCCCGCGGGGCCCCTCATTTCATTGCTCCGCGCGCCGCTCAGGCGTCGAGCACCTGTCCGTCCCGCTGCACGACCGGCGGTTCAACGCTCCAGGCTGACTTGACTCCATGACGGTAGTAGCCTTGCTGTGCTTTGGACCACAGGGGGAGGCACGGTCATCGTGGCGCGCAAGGTGGGGATCTACACCCGAATCTCTCGGGACGACGAGGGCGACTCGATGGGCGTCGCCCGGCAGCGACAAGACTGTGAGCGCCTTGCCGATCTCCGTTCCTGGCAGGCCGTGAAGGTCTACGAGGACAACGACGTATCAGCGTTCAAGCGCAACGTCGTGCGCGACGAGTTCGAGCTGATGCTGAAGGATCTCCGCGCCGGACTCATCCAAGGCATCGTCGCGTACGACCTGGACCGCTTGGCCCGACAGCCGCGCGACCTTGAACGGCTGATCGAGATCTACGACGAGCGGCCGAAGGCCGAGTTCGCCACGGTCACCAACGACGTGAACCTGGCGACGCCTGACGGACGGACGATGGCCCGCATCATGGTCGCGTTCGCCAACAAGTCGTCCCATGACGCGTCCCGCCGGATCAAGCGCAAGCACCTGGAGTTGGCCCAGCAGGGCAGGGACAGCGGAGGCCCGGCGCCGTACGGATGGCGCAAGGACGACCGCACGAAGGTCGACCCCAAGGCCGCGCAAGCGATCCGGGAAGCTCAGCAGGAGATCTTGGCCGGAGTCCGCATCGGCACGATCCGTACGCGGTGGCAGGAACAAGGACTGGGCAACCCGCGCGCCGGCACGAAGCGCATGGCCCACCACCACGTCGAGCACATCCTGACCAACCCCCGACTGGTCGGCTACCGGACCTACCACGGCGAGATCCTGAACGGGGACGACGGAGAGCCCATCAAGGGCGAGTGGGAGCCGATCAACACCTTGGCCGAGTGGGAGGCGGTGTGCGCGGCGATCACTGAGCGGAAGCAGCAGCGGCCGGGGCAGATGCTCGCCCGGAAGTACCTGCTCTCGGGTATCGCACGGTGCGGGCTCTGCAAGACCAAGATCCGAGGTCAGGTGAACCCGCGCTGGAAGCCTGATTCGAAGGCCGCTACGTTCTCGTATCAGTGCTCGGTGGTCAACGGCGGGTGCGGGAAGGTAGGCCGCGTAGGCGATCCCGTGGACAAGCTGATCGCGGAACTCGTACTCGCAGAGCAGCGCGACAAGGCCTCAACACAGAGCGTTCCAGCCGAACAACAGTGGCCCAGGGAAAACGAGTTGGACGCAGTGCTGGCCGATATCGGCCAGCTCCTGGAGGCCGAGAAGTCCAAACAGATCACCGTGTCCACGCTGCTTCAGCTTCTCCCCGCCAAGGAGAAGGAGCGCGACGAGCTGAAGTTGGAGCGAGCCCGCTTCTACAAGGACCAGAAGCAGGCGGAGGCACGAGAGGCAGCAGGAGACCTGTCGGTGGCCGAGTTCTTTGATCTCCCCATCGAGCGACAGCGAGAGATCGTGTTGCAGAGCCTGTCAGCCGTGATCATCCATCCGGCAGGGCGGGGACGACGCATCTTTGATCCCGCCCTGATCGATCCCATCTGGCGGTAGCCCTACGGCCGGCCGTGCAGCAAGCGCACACGGCGAACCCACTCCTCATCCCGAGCAGGCGAACGCCGAAGATGCTTCTGTAGCCACTCTTCGCGGGACATGACCTTGGGGCGTTCGGTCTCACACCGCTTCTTCGTCTCAGTGCTCCGTGCCATCTGAGTCACCCCCTGCTGTCTCCTCTCGTGCGAGTTCGCGGTTCTGCTCGATGTCGCGGCGGACGTTGGCCGCGATCCAGGACTCACCGGGGGTGTGGCCGTGGCCGGCATACGTCCAGTGGGCGAGCGTCAGCGTGGTCGCCTCGTCGATCTCGTCGGGATCGGGCAGGCCGAGTGCGGCGCGGTGTTGGGCGGCGCGGTAGTCGGCGCGGACCTGGCGCAGGGCGCCGAGAGTCGTCGAGTAGCGGCGGGACTTGGTGGAGAAGTGGCCACGGAAGCCGAGCATGTGAGCCCAATCGCGCAGCTTGCGATCCGGGTAGGCGTCGTGCAGGTCCAGGCACGCTTCGATGAGGCGGCGCGGATGGTCGGGCACGTCGAGCAGGACCAGGGCTTCCTTGTTGCCGATGCGGCGGTCCACGGTGCCCGTCGTCTCGGCGGCCTTCGTCGCGTACTTGGCCACGTAGGAGGCGACCGCCTGCTCTGTGATCTCGGAGCCGTCGCCGAAGGCCTTAATGGTCTGCACGTCGAGGCGGTCGCCCCAGCACAGGACACGGGCCGGGTGGTCGCCGGAGGCGTCCAGGTCGACGCGGACGCGAGCAGCCGCGCTACGGATCGCGTCGGTGAGCAGGGCGACGGTGGCCCAGTGCGGAGGCGGATCGTCGGGCCCGCTCGGTCCGTCGAAGCGGATCACGGCGTGGAAGTGGATGGCGCCGCGCTTTTGGTACTCGGCGACCTTGCCGAAGGAGAGCCGGGACTGTTCCTTGGCCGCCTTCTGGGTGAGCCCGGCGCGGGCGGCGATCTCGCGGCGCAGGTAGATCGTGAAGTAGCGCCACAGCTCGGAGGCGTGGTTGTTCCACAGCACCGCGCCCGCGTAGTCGTAGCTGTCGGGGTCGAGCGGGGTGCCCAACTCGGGTGCGTCCTCGGGGTGTCGGGTGCCGCAGCGGCAGGGCCGGGTGCCGGGCCGGTTGTGGACCGGACCGAAGCTCGGCGCGGTCAGCGTGGCGAAGACACGGGGGTGTTTGCGGACCGTGGGCGGGGTGCCCTTGGCCGGGTCGCCGACGAGTCCGGCGCGGATCAGGTGGTAGGTGTCGCCCGCGTACGTCCAGGCGCACGAGGGGCAGCGGGAGGCGCGGCGGTTGCCGCAGGCGATCCGGAGCTTGCCGCCGGGCTCGGTGTCGGTCGAGTACGAGTACAGGGCCTGGCCGGTGGCGCGGTCGCGGGTGACGGTCGAGCCCTGGAGGTGGATGGGGTCGGAGCAGCCGCCGGTGCGGCGGATCTGGTCCTGGATGCGGTCGAAGCCGGGGGACCCGGCCACCCTCAGCACGTCGGCGAGGGTGGCCGGGTCCAGGCCCGCCATGGTGGCGGCGTCGGTCATGTCAGCGTCCCGCCCGGTTGTGCGCGGACCCGTGGTTGGCGGCGTAGCCATCAACGAGGGCTTTCACCTGTGCGTCGCCCTTGGCGGTGGCCGAGGCGCCGCAATGGCAGACCGCAGAAGCGGTGGCCGGAGTGGAAGGAGAAGGCTTGCTGACGTGCAGGCCCGGTCGCTCGGGGGTCGGTGTCAGGTCGGCCATCACGCCACCGCGATCCGGGCGACGCGCGGCAGGCGAGCGGTGCCGGTGCCGTCACAGGTCGTGCAGTGAGCCGTGATGGTGCGCAGGTGGCCGTGGCGGTCGCGGCCGCCCAGGGTGACCTTGGCGGAGGCGAAGCCGTCGCAGTCTCGGCAGGCGCGTGCGCGGGCAGGGGTGGGCTGGGTCATGATGGTTCTTCCCTTTCGGGTCCGTGGGATCTGGAGGGGTGGAGCCGTCCGGGGCGGCGGAAGTTTGGCGACCGAGGCCGCCCCGGAGGGCGTTACTTGATGCGACCGGCGCGCGTACGCGTGGCGTTGAAGACGCGCTTGTCCCTCTTCGTCGCGGTGCCGTCCTGGATACGTCCGGCGATCTCGTGCAGGATCCGGCCGCCCTCGTTCTTGGCCTCGTAGATCTGCCGTTCCTGCACGTCGGGGTCTACCTCGGGACGCTTGAAGATGCGCATGGTCAGTGCTTCCTTTCCTGGTTGAGGATCGAGCGAATGACGAGTGCGACGATCGCGAGCGATCCAGCAGTGATCGCGACCGCGAGGAGCATGGAGACGAGCACGGTTCCGACCACGAGGACCGCAGCCGTACCGCCACCGACGAGAAGCGCCAGCGAGCCGGGAGTGAGCTGCACCGTGGGCCGGGTCGAGGCGACCGGGGCGAGCGCCGGGGGCGACTGGTGCTCGACTGCATTCCCGACGAGCGGGGTGATCTGGCCGGTCGGCTGGTCGTTGACCGGGACTTTCGGCGTGAGCACGATCTGAACCTCCTTTCAGGGTTGATCAGTTGATGAGGGAGCCAACAGCCGGTCCGAGGAAGCTGTGGGCGACGAGGTAACCGCCGAGCAGGAGCAGAACCACGAGCCAGATCGGCGGACGGATGAGCTTGATGCCGAGGTAGCCGACGACGATCACGGCGAGCCAGAGCGGGACATCCACGAGATCTCTCCTAGACCGAGCAGCGGTGGGTGCGGGCGGCGAGTTCAGCGGCGGAGCGGTCGTTGTACTCCGTGGAGAAGTCGCAGCGGGGCGCCGTGCAGGCGGCGGCGTGGCGGTCCCTCCCGCGTCCGTCGTGGAAGCTGGCGACCTTCACCGGGCCGAACTGACGGACATCGCGGAAGCGCCGATAGGCGGTCATGAGGGTGGTGCTCCTTCCTGGTCAGGTGAGCTGGAGCTGTGCGGCGATGGAGTCGACGACCGGGGCCGGGAGCCCGAGTTGGGCGCGCAGGCTCGCGGCCGGGATCGGGCTGCCGGTGGTCTGGTGGTGCTTGTCGGCGAGCTTGCGGGCGTGGTCCAAAAGCGCCGGCGGAACGCTCACCGGGTCGGACTTGGGCTCCGGGGCCGGTTCGACGGCCGGGAGTTCGGCGGGCTCGACCGGCTCCGGGCGCACGTCGAGTTCGGGCGCGGGGTCGGGACGGTGCACGTCGACCGTGGCGGGTTCCTCGGTCGGCTCCGGGGCGGGCACTTCGGCCGGCCCCGGGGTGTGGACGAGGAGCGTGCCGCCGAGGAAGGCGAGTGCGGGCCATCCGGCGACGACGATGCGCAGCCAGGCCGGAACGTGAGCCAGGTCGAGGAGACCGGCGGTCGCGATGTTGGCGCCGAGCGAGGCGAACAGCGCGATCACGAACCAGGCCCACGCGGCACGGTCCCCGCGGGCGGTGCGCAGTCGGCGCCAGGCCGCGACGAGGAGCAGGTCGACGCTGATCGGGTAGGCCCAGGCCTTCCAGCCGGACTGTCCGGCGGCTTCGGCCAGGTCGTGCAGGTGGGAGAAGGACAGGGCTCCGGCGATCACGGCTTGGATGAGCACGGCGTCCAGACGGATCGAGCGGTTCACCGTCATCACCTCCTAGCGGGTTGGGCCCGAGCGGGGCGGGGAACAGATCTCCGGCCGCCCGGCTCCGGCAGTTCGGATCAGTCGGCGGCTTCGCCGCTGCCCCAGCAGGTCAGGCAGAGAGCCGCCTGCCGGTCGTCGGTCTCACGGCGCTTGCGGGCGGAGCCGACACGGACGGTTTCGGCGACCTCGCCCTGTCCCTTGCAGTCCGGGCACTTCGCGGGCGGCGCCTTCTTCTTCCTCGTGGCCATGGCGGTCAGCCGCCGTGGCGGGGATAGCCGTGACCGGCGGGCGGCGCGAGGGTGTAGCCCAGCGCGCTCCAGACGACCTCGGCGAAGTAGCGGTCGTGGCCCTGGCGGTGCCGGTAGGCGAACAGCGCGCGGCGCAGGTCGCGGGTGCGCTCGGAGTCGTCGCGGTGGGTCTCGGGGTTGTGGTTCACGGGTCGTACTCCCTTCCAGCGGGCGGAATCGGGCATGGGCGGGGTAGGGACCTGGCGCGAGGCGGTCACGCCGACCGGAGTTGCGGCAGCGTCAGGGGATCGCGGGGGCCGTGGTCGGCATGGGCGGGATCGTCGACGCGGGAACCGGCGCGGGTGCCGGGCGGAACGGATCGAGGGCCGGAAGGTCCGGGATCAGGTGGGCGAACTCGCGGCAGACCGCCACGGTTTCGTCCACGGAGGTCAGCGGGGTACGGATGCGGCCCCAGCCACCGGAGGAGTCCGCAGCCACGGCCTGTCCGGGCCGGTCGGCGGGGATCGTGCACGCCACCGGGACAGATTCCGGGGCCACGTCGTTCAGCCCCATCTCGGCGGTCTGCTTGTCGTTGACCCGATGGACCACGCGGCCGGTGAGCTGAGCGCGGAGCATGGTCGCGCCCTTGCCCAGCTCGGAGCCGAAGCGCTGCCCGCAGATCTCCAGGTAGATGCCGACTGCGCGGGAGAGCTGGGCCAGCCGGATCAGGCCAGTCACGATCCGCTCCCGACGCTCCTCATCCTTCTTCGAGGAGATCAGGAACAGTTCGGCGATCTCGTCGACCAGGGTCACGATGGGTGCCGGGTGCAGATCCTCGGGCAGGTCCCACAGGTCCGAGACGCCGTGCTTGGCCAGCAGGTCGAAACGGTCCTCCATCTCCGCCACCAGCACATCGATCAACGAGGCCGCATCGTCCGGGTTGGTCGCCAGCGCCGACAGGCGAGGCGCATACCGGGACTGCTCGACACCGCGCTTGCAGTCGATCCCCACCAGCGCGACCGGCAGTTGGGCCAGCCCCTTGATCAGGTTGCGCTGATACATGGACTTGCCGGACTGGTTCGCACCCAGGGTGAGCGCGTGCGGGATCTCGCGATAGTTCCGCTCGAAGGCCGCGCCGTCGTCCCGCAGGGCGACCGGGACCACCAGGCCGTGAGGCGCGGACTTCTTCGGCATCTGCACCCTCTTGAGCAGGTCGAAGCCGGTCATCCGCAGCTCGACATAGCCGGGCTTCGTCGAGATCACGTGGACGGCGTGGACGCCCCAGGCGTGCCGCAGCCGCTCCGAGGCGGCCGCGATGTCGGCGGGCTCCAGACCGGCCGGGAGGCGGAGCAGCACCCGCAGGCCGGTCGAGGTGCCCCGCAGGCGACGGATCTTCGGCGCCACCGGCTGAACCTCACCACGGGCGATCCGGCGGGACATGAACGCCCGCAGACCGGACGGCTGCACCGTCAGCCCGCACACGTCCATCGTGTTCTTGTACGAGAACGAGAACCGGCCCCAGGCCATCGGCAGGCCCACCATCGCCCAGTACGCGCGAGGCGCCCGGACCTTGGCGTAGCCGACGCCACCGGCACCCGCGAGGGCGCCCGTCGCCTCAAGCAACATGGTCAGGTCGGCCATGATCAGGCCACCGTCGTGAGCGCGACCGCGCGGAAGGCGATCCCGTGCCGCTTCTCGCCGTTGAACGTGTTCTCCCAGTCGCGGGCCTTCAGGCCGATCACGTTCACCGGCGTACCGGGCGCCAGGCCCTCGGGGATGCCCGTCTCGGGGATGGTCACCTGGTACAGGTTCCCGTCGCCCTCGTCCGAGACCAGCAGGCCCACGGTCGACAGCGGGGCGTTCGTCTCACGGTCCATGGCCCGCTCCCCCGTGGCCTTGTTCGCCAGCTTCGGTTCCGGAGCGGTCGCCACGAACACAACGGCGGTCGAAACGTCGATCTTGAAGGAAGGCATAGCTGTCCCCTTGAGTTCAGACTCGGCCCATTTGGACCGCTTGCTCAACTTGTTGGTACAAGCTGACACCCATGAGAGTGCGGCACCGAGAGTGAGACGTCAAGCACTTCGCGCGAACATGTACCAACAAGTTGAGCGAGTGCGTCATGATGGGGGCATGAGCAAGCAGCCGAAGTACCGACAGGTAGCCGACGCACTGCGTCGCGAGATCGACAACGGCACGTATGGGCCCGGATCTCGGCTGCCTTCTGAGGCTGAACTTGCCGGGCGCTTCGACGCCTCACGGAACACGGTCCGATCCGGCTTGAACCTGCTCGTGAGTCAGGGACTCATCGCGTCCAGCCAAGGGCTCGGCTACGCGGTTCGGAAGCACGAGGTGTTCGAACTCAATGCCTCGCGCTTCGAGAACCTCACCTTCCCGCAGAACGGCGACGCGTTCTCAACAGACGTAGCCAACGCAGGCCGGCGCCCTCACCAGACCTTCCGCGTCGAGCTGACCACCACGCCCGAGTACATCGCTCAACGCCTGAAAGTCGAGACCGGATCCCGCGCTGTGCTGCGGTTCTGCCACCGGTTCGTGGATGACGTGCCGTGGTCGACCCAGGCCACCCACTATCCCGATTGGCTGCTGGCGAAGGCTCCGCGCCTAGCCGAGCCGGGGGACATCGCAGAGGGCACGACTCGCTACCTCGCGAGCGCGGGAATCGAGCAGCTCGGCTACTGGGACGAGATCGCAACCCGCATGCCCACTCCCGAGGAGGAGCGACTGTTGGAGATTGGCGCCGGGGTTCCCGTGCTCCTCTGGACTCGCACTGGCTACTCCAACGACCGCCCGATTCGATGCACCATCACCACCATGCGCGGTGATCTCAACCGCATGAACTACGAGATCGGCGATCTGGCCGGACGAAACGAGAACGAGCCCCAGTGATCATCACCAACGCGACGCCAGACGATCTTGCCCACCTCCTCGCCTTTCGAGAGGAAGCCGCGGACTGGATCAGCCGACTTGGCAGCGATCAGTGGAGCCGACCGTATCCCGCCAACCGCCTCTTGAAGACCATCGAACAAGGCACGGTCTTCATGCTGCGTGATGGAGAGAAGACCGCCGGGACCATCACGCTCACACCCGAAGCCGAAGAGGGGTTGTGGACCGATGAGGAACTGGCCGAGCCCTCCCTGTTCATCAACAAGTTGACTGTTTCGCGCGACTTCGCGGGGCAAAACTGGGGCGGACGAATGCTGGATTGGGCAGGCGAACGAGCGTACAAAGCTGGCGCCAAGTGGATTCGCCTGGACGCGTGGACGACCAACGAGCCGCTACAGCGCTACTACCTGAGCCAGGGGTTCGAACATGTGCGGACCGTCCTTCAGGGCAACGCCGTCAACGGAGGACCGCGTGTTTCTGGGTGGCTGGCCCAACGCCCCAGCCGAGAAGCCGAGCACGGTCTCACCGATCAGACGACCAGTCCACGGCCTCTGAACGCCTGAGTTGTTACAGGTTTCTCTACCTCATCAAGCCCGCCCGTTCCGGGCGGGAAGGGGGTGGGGAGACCACGAAGCCGCTGGCGTGATCGCTCGATCGAACCGGGGAACGGCAGACACCCGCAGCCCCAGCAGAACGCACAGCCCAGCACCAGCGCACACAGGCACCCGAAGCCCCAACACCCCACGCAAGCACCGCAGTCACCACAGGCCCGGTCACTGATCCTTGACGGCGCGGGGCCCCATGGGGCGGGGGCTCTTGCCCCTTCGGGCATCCGGCGCGCTGGCCAATCGGCATCCAGCCGCTCGCTACGGATCACACCCCCACAGGCCCGAGCTACGGGCCTGCGCGGGCACGGGGGCTCGGGGCTTGCGCTCATGCCTTCGGCCCGCGCCGCCCCGGCCCCCGGCCCCGCGCCACAAGTGCACTGTCACGGGATGATCCGCTTCACGCTTTGACCGCTAAAAACGTGCGCCGGACCGAGCCCAACACCCCACCCCAGCAGGCCCCAAGCCGCCCGGACCAACCCGGCCCCGGCGACCAGGAGCAGCACGGGACGAGGGGCGCAGAGCCACGAGCGATCAGCAGGCAGGGCACACCGGGTGAGGGGAAGGCCCGACCCGAGCGCACCAGCAGCACGAGGCGGGAGATGCAGTGTGGTGAGGGGGCGGGTTCACAGACGATGCCTCCGGCGGGGGATCGGCCGGCACCGGGGGGAGGGGGACACGCTGCCGGGTGCGGATCCGCGGGTGGTTGCGAGTGCTCCCGTCCCGTCCACCGTCGACCCAGGCAGAGCCGAGCAGACGTGGTTCATGGCGTCCAGGTCGTTCGTACAGTGGCGCGCTCCACCTGGACGCCATGAACCACGCCCGCTCCACGATGTGTGGGTCGACGGCGGACGGGACGGGAGCTGGGTTGGGTAGTGGGCTGGGCCGGGCAGTAGAGCGCCTGTGTCGCATGTTCGTGGGCGGACGCAAGCGCTCTACAAACAGCGGTTGCTAACTGCGGTGATGCCACCAGAAGAGGGCCAGCGCTCCGACCCCGCTCAGACTCGCCTTGACCACTGTCCTCGTGATCTCGTCGGAAGCGGAATACAGAAGGCGCCGAAAATCCCGCCGCGCGGACCGTTCGTGCAGGTCACGGGATATCCGTTGGTGAGATCGGTTGAGCCTGCCGATCTTCGACGTGGGCCGATGTCCGACCTGGCAACTACACTTCCTTTTGCTGGGACTGCGAATGTTGACCTCCAAGGTTGATGGTCCCAACGGTGTGAGCGGCCTCCTGCTGAACCCAGGGGGCCGCTGCCATTTCTGGCAGAGGCTCCGTGGCCGCATGAGCCAGTCTGACGCACGGCACTGACAGTCGTTGCCCGCCTCGGTCAAGGCGCGCCGGACCCGGAAGCGGCGCACTGCGGCGTTTCACGTGAAACCCCAAGTCATCTTCGCTCAAGGCCACTTGAGGCTCCTTGGCGATGCAGCTCGGCGAGCCGAACAACGGGTCGCTGACCATGATTTCCGTCTATCTCATCGCCGCTGACGTGCCCCATCTCGACATCTCGAAGAAGTACTTGAAGTGCTCCGTCTACGCGACGACCACCAGGTGCAGGCGGTTGTAGACCGAGTAGAACTTCGTCTCCTCCAGGAACTGACTCCCGTAGACCAGGAAGATGTCCATCTCCCCGTGCCGCTTGATGACCATCTCCCGGTACCGCTTGCAGAACCAGTCGCCCTTGCCGTGGCGGATGAAGTCGGCGCCCTTCTTGGTGAGCTCCTTGGAGCTCATGTACTGCACGCACGTCTTCTCGCCATGCTGTCGGTCTCGATCTCGGGCAGCGCACCTACGCTCCCGACCAGCCCCCCTTGCACGGCCTCTCAACGCCACAGGCCCCCCGGCGAATACCGAGGGGCCTGTCGCAGCGTGGGGATCGTCACACGTCAGAGCGCTTCTTTGTTCTCCTTGGGCGCCTCACCAGACGTATGTACTGGAGGCAAGACACTCCACGGGAAGTTGATCCAGTCGTCCGTCCGCTTCCACACGTACTCGCACTTCACGAGTGAGTGGGACTTCTCATAGACGACGGCCGAGCGGACCTCCGCGACGGTGTCGAGGCAGAAGTCGTGGACGAGCTTCAGCGTCTTGCCGGTGTCCGCGACGTCGTCCGTGATCAGGACCTTCTTGTCGCTGAAGTCGATCGCGTTCGGCACGGGCGCGAGCATGACCGGCATTTCGAGCGTGGTGCCGACGCCCGTGTAGAACTCCACGTTCACCAGGTGGATGTTCTTCACGTCCAGCGCGTACCCGAGCCCGCCGGCGACGAAGACGCCGCCGCGCGCGATGCTGAGGATGATGTCCGGCCGGTAGCCGTCGTCGGCGATGGTCTGCGCGAGCTCGCGCATGGCGACGCCGAACTTTTCGTACGTGAGGTTCTCGCGGACATCACTCATGTTGCTGCTGCTCACACCTGGGTCCGATGGAAATTGAGGAAGGAACGGGAGGCGGTCGGGCCGCGCTGTCCCTGGTAACGCGAACCGTAGCGCTCGCTGCCGTAGGGGAACTCGGCGGGTGAGGACAGCCGGAACATGCACAGCTGACCGATCTTCATCCCCGGCCACAGCTTGATCGGCAGCGTCGCGAGGTTCGACAGCTCCAGCGTCACGTGACCGCTGAAGCCGGGGTCGATGAATCCGGCCGTGGAGTGCGTGACGAGGCCGAGCCGGCCGAGCGAGCTCTTGCCCTCGAGCCGCGAGGCGAGGTCATCGGGCAGGGAGATGACCTCGTACGTCGAGGCGAGCACGAACTCACCGGGGTGCAGGATGAACGGCTCGTCGCCCTCCGGCACCACCTCCCGCGTCAGCTCCGACTGCTCGACGCTGGGGTCGATGTGCGGGTACTTGTGGTTCTCGAACACCCGGAAGTAGCGGTCGAGCCGCACATCGATGCTCGACGGCTGAACCATGGATTCGTCGTAAGGATCGATCCGGACCCGGCCGGCGTCGATCTCGGCCCGGATGTCCTTGTCTGAGAGAAGCACGTAGCGAGGATACGCAGTGGGCGCGGGCCCGCCACAATCGGCGGGGCCCGCGCCCACTGTCGTTGGTGCCGCTTACCGCTCGTCCGGTCCCACAGGGACGGCGTGCCGAAGTCGAGCGCACCGCGGACACCGAATAAGCCGGCTCGGACCAAGGCGGTCGGCCTGCTGCATCGGGAACGAAGCGGTGGCGAACACGTGCCCTTCGGCACATCGGACGACGGTGCGATCCATCGAGTCCATCAAGTCCCGGAGTCCCTTCCCCACGGAGCCATTGGGCCAGTTTCCTGACCGACGACGAAAAGCAACATTACGGGATGAAAGGGACGCCAATCCAGGCGGCACCCCGTGGTGAATCGTCTTCGGCCGGAGCCCCCACCGTACGCTTCAACTCCCTTCACTCGCAGTCACTTCCACCCCGCACAACGAAGCCGGGCCCCGGAGGCTTCAGCGCCCGGGGCCCGGCATGGGGTACAGTGTCGCCAGTACGGATCGCTTCAACGGCCGTACCGCGCGGGTGTAGTTTAATGGTAGAACATAAGCTTCCCAAGCTTAGAGCGCGAGTTCGATTCTCGTCACCCGCTCCACATCAAAGGCCCAGGTCATCGACCGGGGCCTTTTTGCTGTGCGGATTCGCTCAGTCGTCGCGTGCCACATCCGTGCCAGAAGCTTGATCATCCGGCTTCCGTGCCACAGCCCGCCGGGCGCGTCGCACACTCCGGTCGAGCATGCCCGCGACCTCCTGTTGCCGCTCCCCCTCGGAGTGCTGATAGATCATCGCGGCCTTCTCCGACGACTGCCCGGCCCGCACCATCGTGTCCTTCAGCATCGCGCCGGATCGGGTCGACAGGGTGTGCCCCGTGCGGCGCAGGTCGTAGAACCGCAAGTTCTCCGGCAGGCCGACGACGGTACGGGCGACACGCACGTCGAGGGCACACGGATCGTGGACCCGACTCCGGGACCCGCCGGTCGTGGCGGTGGGTCGCGGAGTGCTGTACGACGCCGGGTACGAGATCGACCACATGAAGGAAGAGATCTTCGCGCGAGCACCGTCCGCAGACGAGGTGAAGCTCTTGCAACTCCCGCCGGGTGAGCCTGTCGTAGAGCTGCATCGAACGACTTACACCGCCTCTGCCACAGTGGTCGAGTTCGCCATCGGTGTGCACGCGGCTTCGCGCTTCGCCTGGAAGTACGACTTCAAGGTCCCGGACTCCGCGAAGGGCGAGAAAGGGCAGTAATGATCTCGACGCAGGCATGGGACGACGCGCGGCGCCTGTGGGACTACCACCAGATGGGCCACACCCTGCGGCCCTGCTCAGTCGCAATCGGCCTGGGCAGCCATGACCTGGGTGTGGCCGACACGGCGGTGGACCTGTACAAGCGCGGCCTGGCCCCGCTGCTTGTGTTCACCGGAGCCACGAGCCCGACCACGCGCGAGCGCATGCCACGCGGCGAGGCAATCCACTACCGGGAACGGGCCCTGGAACTCGGCGTGCCCAGCTCCGCCGTGCTCGTCGAGCCTGAAGCGAGGAACACCGGCGAGAACATCCGCTTCTCCAAGGCCGTGCTGGAATCGGCCGGCATCCCTGTCTCCTCCGTGCTTCTGATCAGCAAGCCGTACGAGGAGAGGCGCGCGTACGCCACGGCCCGGAAGCTGTGGCCCGAGGTCGAGATCCTCAGCGCCTCCACCCCGATGACGCTCGGCGAGTACGTCGATTCCATCGGAGACGCCCGCAAGGTCATCGACATGCTCGTGGGCGCCCTTCAGCGACTGCTGATCTACCCGGAACAGGGCTTCATGATCAGCCAGACCGTGCCGGACGACGTGCTCCAGGCGTACGAGCGGCTGTGCCACGGGGGCTTCACCAGCCGCCTCCTGACCACGGATCAGCAATCGGGAACGAAGTTGTGAGGTCATCTTGAATGCCGACGGGTTCGAACCTTGCACGCCCGCCCACCAAGCGGTGGAGATGAGCGACCATGCCACGCTCACACGCCTCCTCGACGAGGGGGCGGACGTGAATGAGGTTTGTTGCGGATTGACGCTTCTCATGCACGCCATCGACCTGGAAGGCGACTCGGCCCTTCAGTCGGGACACCCGATCGACAGTGCTCTTACCGCGATCGTCCTTGCCTATGGCGCCGACCCTGCCGCAATCTCCGAAGTCGGCAAGAGCCCCATCGAGCTGGCCCACTCCTACAACCACGACATGGCGATCCGCCTGCTGACCCGATTCCTCACAGTCCGTGGGCGAGACGCCGGACCGGCAGGCACTTAGTTCAACCGACCTGGGCCCAGGAGCTGTTACAGGTTTCTCTACCTCATCAAGTCCGGCTGCGCTCCGCTCCGCCGGGCGGGCTTCCCGGCTCCGCTGCCCTTCGCGCTCATGCCTTCGGCCCGCGCTACGGGCGCTGCGCCGACGCGCGCCCACGCGTGGATAGACCGAGGCGATGAGTCGAGCACCGCGACTCACTTACGCGGGCCACAGGCAAAGGCGATGCCTCCGGCGGGGGATCGGCCGGCACCGGGGGCCGGGGGCAGCACTGCCGGGTGCGGATCCATGGGTGGTTGCGGGGAGTTCCCGTCCCGTCCACCGTCGACCCAGGCGAAGCCGAGCAGACATGGCCCCTGGTGTCCAGGTCGTTCGTACAGTGGCGCGCTCCATAGGAGCTGGGGTTGGGTAGTGGGTTGCGTGAGGATGCGTCCGCAGGTCAACGCCCGTGAGGGATGACCACGACCTGTACATCATCTTCGTAGATCACGCGCCCTGGATCAGTCGACTTCACCGCGCGACAGTCCACGTCGTGCACGGCCAAGATCTCTAGGTAACCCGCCACGCGCACGATGAGATGGTCCGCCGAGGACTTGAACCAGGCCGTGGCTCCGGGGTTAACAACCGGGTCGTACACGCTCTGGTCGACGGTCGATGGATCCGGGTATGCCGCGTCGTACCAAGCATTGTTCTCGCGTCGGAACCGTTCCTGCTCAGCCGTTAGCCGTCCTTCACGGGCGAGGTTATTGACCAGTCCAAACACACCCTTGAACTGACCTCGTTCGTCGGGCATGGTCGACTGGAAACGCACATACTCGATGGCCATCACGCGATAGTGCCACGCAATACCCGGTCTCAGGAGGGCTCCCCGGCCCGTGCCACATCCGTGCCAGGTCGACCGGGGGAACCACGGGGAACGGCAGGCATGAAGTCGGCGGCCACAAGGGGGCGTTAAGGCGCTCCCCCGCAGGTCAGGCGCCCAACTCCCCCTAGATCACCCGAGCTTCCCAAGCTTAGGGCGCGAGTTCGATTCTCGTCACCCGCTCCACGACAAAGGCCCAGGTCATCGACCGGGGCCTTTTTACTGTGCTGGACGTACGTACAGGGAAGCGACTCCGGTGAGGCTTGATGGCTGCGTCCGGCGTCGCAATACTGGAAATGTGGGCAATGAACCCCCAGACCGGTCAACCTTCAGCGATGTCATCGGGCCATGGGCCGACGGCGGCGGTAGTGAACGTCGGCGGGAGGCCGACGACCGTGACGCCGCTGCCGACGAGCGGGAAGCCATCGCCGATGAGCGCGAAGTCATCGCCGATGAGCGCGAAGTCATCGCCGATGAGCGGGAGGCCCTCGCGGACGGGCGCGAGCGAGAGCTGAACGCCCGGGAGGAGAGCACGGACAGACAGGCCCGCCACGTCGGCGAGCCGGCGCCCACCTTTCTGCAGCGGTCCCAGGAAGCGAGCGAAAGGGCGCGCGCGCTGCTCACCGCCAGCGAGGCCCGACTGGCGCGCGCCGAGGCCAACATGGCGCGCGCGGAGGCCCTCGACGCCCGGAAGCAATGGGCCCTTCAGCAGGAGATCGTCGTTTCGGGCCGGTTGCTCGACCCCGCGAGTCAGTCGCGGGAGAACCATCTGGACATCTTCGTGCAGCATCTCCACGCGCGGTACCTCACCGCGGCGAGCAAGCTGGCCGACGCACACGACATGGTGGCCCAGCATCACGAACGCCTCGCCCGGGGCGAGACGTCGACCGCGGAAGAACACCGCGGCCGCGCCCGCAGGGCACGCCAGGCGGCACTGCACATCCGCACGGCCGCCCACCAGGCCACCTACCCGGAGGACAGCGCCCCGTCCGCCGAGCTGCCGCCCGACGGTGACCACATGCCGTGAGGGGGCCCAACTCCCTCCGGGTCAGCGGAGCTTGATCCTGCGGGCCATGACGCGCAGGCCCGCGCCGGTCGCGACCAGCGTTGCGGCCATCGCACCGAGTACGTACGTCCTGGTGTCCCGGCCCGTCTCGGCCAGCTGCGGACCGTGTGAGGGAGAGGCTGCCCGCGGCGTCGGTGCTGTCACGGTCGGCGGCGGGGAACCCGGGGTGCCGGACGACGACTCCTCTGCCCGTGGACTGGACGTGCTCGTGGCGGGGGGCGTGGACCGGCTCGGGCTCGCAGACGCGGACGGAGTCGAGGGCGCGGCCTGAGCCGTGGACTGGCTCGGGGCCGGGGAGGGCGTGTTGGCGATCGGAGTTCCCGCCGCCGATGTCGGCGACGGGAACTCCTCCTCGCCATAGCCGGAGGGCTGCTCCTCCTCGCCATAGCCGGAAGGTTGCTCTTCCTCGCCATAGCCGGAGGGTTGTTCCTCGTCGCCATAGCCGGAGGGCTGCTTCTCCGCTCCATAGCCATGGGGCTCCTCGCCGTATCCGGAGGTGCGCGCCCCGCCGTTCGGTGCCGGATTCCCGTCGTCGACGGACATGGCGAGAGCCGGGGTCGTGGCACAGCCGATCGCGACTGCCACGACAACCCCGACCACCGTCCTTCGCAGAGCGACCCGCGAGACTCCGCGGCCGAGAATTGTGACCTTTTCGTACATAAATAAAAGAATCGGGTCATATGACAGCGTGCACAAGGCAACGCGCCGACAGGCCGCCGGGCCACCCGATCGGCCAGGTCCCGATCGGATCAGATCGTGTCGAGGTCCCGGGTGCGGGTCTCCGGGAGCGCCAGGACGCACAGCAGCGAGAGCAGCGCCATGCCGCTCATGAACCAGCCGCCCACCGACGCGCTGTAGTTCTCGGCCAGGGCCGTGACGACCAGGGGAGCCGCCGCGCCGCCGAGTACGCCTCCGAGGTTGTAGGAGAAGCCGGCGCCCGAGTAGCGCAGCCGGGTCGCGAAGAGTTCGGGCATGTAGGCGCCCGCCGGGCCGTAGATGATGCCCATGCAGAGCAGGGCGCCGCTCAGGGCGACGGCGATGAGGACGTAGTTGCCGGTGTCGAGGAGGGGGAAGAGGACCGCACCCCAGACGACGCCGAACGCCGCGCCGCCGATGATGAGTTTGCGGCGGCCGACCTTGTCCGACCAACGGGCCACGGCGTAGGTGGAGATGCCGAGGACCGTGACGGCCACGAGGGTCAGGAGCAGCATGTCGTTCTTGGGGACGCCCAGGTCGCCGGTCGTGTACGTCATGCAGTACGTGGCCGCCGTGTAGAACATCACGTAGACGACGGTGATCATGCCCGCGCCGAGCAGCATCTCCTTGGGGTGCTTGCGGAAGGCCTCGGCGAGGGGCGCCTTCGCCGTTTCGCGTTCCGCGGTGACCTTCGCGAAGGCCGGGGTTTCGGCGATCTTGAGGCGGATGCCCAGGCCCACCGCGACCAGGACGAACGACAGCAGGAACGGGATGCGCCAGCCCCAGCTGTCGAAGGCCGCGTCGTCCAGGAGCGACGACATGAGCAGGAACGTGAGGGTGGCGGCGAAGTAGCCGACGGGCGAGCCCATTTGGGGGGCCGAGGCGTACAGGCCGCGTTTGCCCTTCGGGGCGTGTTCCACGGCGAGGAGGGCCGCGCCGCCCCACTCGCCGCCGAGGCCGAGGCCCTGGATCAGGCGGAGCAGGACCAGGAGGACCGGGGCCATCACGCCCAGGGTGTCGTAGCCGGGGAGCAGGCCGATCAGGCCCGTCGACAGGCCCATCATCAGGAGCGAGACGACCAGGACCGTCTTGCGGCCCACGCGGTCGCCGAAGTGGCCGAAGATCGCGGCGCCGAGCGGCCGGGCCGCGAAGCCGACGGCGAAGGTGGACAGGGTGGCCAGCGTGCCTGCGGCCTCGGAGAGGTCGGGGAAGAAGGCCTCGTTGAGGACGAGCGCGGCCGCGGTTCCGTAGATGTAGTAGTCGTAGAACTCGATGGCCGTGCCGATGAAGCTCGCCGTGGCGATCCGGCGCATGCCGGACGGGGGCGTGGCGGGGACGGTGCCGCCCGCGGTGGCGGGCGAGGCGGATTCTGGCATGGGCCGGCCTCCGGAAGGGGCGGTGAGGGTCAGGGACTCCGTCGCGGAAAGCGGATGCGAACTCCGAACTGCGAACTGGGTGTGAACCTAAGGCGGCAGGCGCGCCCCGCCCCTTGTCCGCTCGGACAGCGCTCGGGGTCCCGGGGTGTCCGCCCCGACAGGGTTCCGGCTCAGGCGCCGGGGAACGCCGGGTCCGTGAGGTGCCGCGCGTCGAGGTCGAGGCGGAGCTGGAGCGTCGCGGCGAGCCGGTGTTCGGGGTCGTCGAGGTCGAGGCCGGTCAGCGCGACGGCTCTGCGGACCCGGTAGCGAAGGGTGTTGGGGTGCACGTTGAGGCGCTTGGCGACGGCGGCGACGTCGCCGAACGCGTCGAGGTAGAGGAGGAGGGAGCGGGCCAGGTCGGTGCCCTGGTCGCGGTCGCGGGCGACGAGGGCGGCCACGGCGGGGAAGCGCAGCTCCGGTGACCGGTCGAGGAGTTCCAGGGTGTCGCGGACGAGCAGCGCCGGGGCGAGCCGGCTGTGGGTGCCGACGGTCGTCTCGGGTGTCCGGGCGAGGAGTTGCAGCGCGCGGTGGCCGCGGAGCTTGACGGACGGTACGTCGGCGAGGCGTGCGGCGCGGCCCGCGACGACGGCCTGCACCCCGGTGCCGGTGAGGCGGCGCAGCGTGGCCACGAGTTCGTCGGCCCACCGGACGAGCGGGCCCTCTTCTTCATACGCCGCCGAAGACACCGCAGAGGACACGGCCGAAGACACGGCCGAAGACACGGCCGAAGACACCGCCGAAGACACCGCCGGAGGCGTCGGCAGCACCGCGTAGATCTGCCCGCACGCCTGCGCCACCAGCGCGTTCTCCCGGTGCGCCGCCACATGCACGGAGACGATGCCCGCCGCCTCCGCGCGCCGGGCGTCGGCCCGCACCGCGTCTCCCCCGTCGGCCGGTTCGCGCAGGTCGACGGCGACCACATCGGCCCCGGCCGCCGGGTCGATGCCCAGGTGGGCGGCGAGCGCGGCGGCGTCGAAGCGGCCGGTGAGCAGTCCGTGGCTGAGCTCCTCGCGGGAGGCGAGCCGGGCGCCCGCGTCGCCCTGGAAGTAGTGGTCGACGAGCCCGGCCGCGGCGATCCGGGCGGCGCCGCGCAGCATCTGGGGTGCCCGTTCGGCGAGCGGCCGGTCGCCCTCCTGCACCCAGATCGTGCCGAGCGGTCGGCGTCCGGCGTTGATCCCAATGACCAGGCGGCGCCGGGCGCCCATCTCCGGTTGTTCGTCGACGGTGACGACCTCGTCGCCCGTGCGGACCCGCTGGTGGACGCCGAGCCTGCGCAGCAGCGCCAGGTACGGCTCGGGGCAGCTGCGGCCGAGGATGGTGGCGCGGCGCAGTTCGTCGGCCTCGTCGACCGGTCCCGCGTAGGCGAGGACGCGGTGCGCGCCGTCCTCCAGGCTGACCAGGCCCTGGGTGAGGGTGGCCACGGTCTGCGCGAGGGAGAACAGGTCACCGCTGCGGCTCGGGGCGAACTCCCCCGCGGGGGCGGCGAGTACGGCGCGCATCTCGGCCTCCGCGCGGTCCCAGCGCAGCCCTCGCGGCAGGCCGATCACGGCGATCCCGGCGTCCTCGGCCGCCGTGCGCAGCGCCTGGGGCAGCCCGTCGCCGCCGACCCGTACGGCGAGCGCGCCCGCGCCCGCGGCACCGGCCGCCGCCACCATGTCCACGGCCTCGGCCTCCCGCACGCCGACCGCGAGCACGAGGGCACCGGCCACCGCGTCGAGCGGCTCGTCCGGTTCGGCGATGACCACGTCGTGGATCTCGCCGTCGTCCGGACCGCACCACACGGGCCGCGGTTCCAGCACGTCGGCGAGGCGCCGCAGCACGGCGTGCGCGTCGGCCCGGCCGCCGTCGGGGGCCCTGGTCTCCAGAGGTCTGTCGTCCACGGGGGCAGCGTAGACACGAACCCTGTCCCTCAGACATGAGTTCGCCCCACGTCGAAGCGGCGGCCCCCGGCGCATCGCATCGCCGGGGGCCGCCGCCCTGTGCCGGGTGAGGATCAGCCGCGGCCCCTGCGGGCCATCGCGCGGACCGTGAGGCCGGCCGCGAGGGCGAGGACCGTGAGCAGGGCGCCCAGGACCGTCCAGTCGCGGAATCCGGTGTCGGCGAGGTGACCACCGCCGCCACCGGGCTCGTGCGGCTTCGGCGGGGTCTCGTCGAAGGTGTTCGTGACGTCGACCGTCGTCGCGTCGTCGACCGTGACCTCGCCGTCGTCGCCGCCGTCGGACGCGGTGTACGTCACCGTGTCGCCGCCGGGCACGTCCGTCTCCTTCACCGTGCAGGTCGCGCCCTTCGGGACGGCGACGGTGCGCGCCTCGCCGTCCTTCAGCCGGAAGGCGCTGTCGGCGGCGGAGAGCGGGACCGCTCCTTCGTCCGTGGTGCAGGAGAGCGCGAAGTCGTACGGGCCCGCGCCGCCGTTCACCACGTGCTTGGTGACGGTCAGGTCGGCCGCCGGGAAGGTGTTCGTGACCTTGATGGTGGCCGGGTCACCGGAGCCGTCCGCCGTGATCACGACCGGGTCGTCGGCCGAGCCGTGGTCGACGGTCGCCTTCTCGGCGCCGCCGGTGTCCACCTCCTCGGCCCAGCACCGGGTGTTGACCGGCAGCGGCCTGACCGTGACGGGCTTGTCGGCGCCCACCTCGTACGTCCGGTGCAGGACTCGCTGACCGGCGTCTCCCGACGCGGTCGGCAGGGCGCAGGAGACCTCGACGTCGAAGGTGCGGTCGCCCGCGTACCGGGCGCCGTCCCCGTCGAGCGCCTTGACCAGGTGCAGCGCGCCGAACTCGTACGTGTTGGAGATGCGCGCGCTCTGCACGGTGTCGGTGTCGATGTTCGGCTTGATCGTGATCTCGACCGGGTCGGACGCGGGGTGGTCGGACTGGCCGCCGTGGGCCGAGGTCTCCCAGACCTTGCACTCGGCGCCCGCCGGGATCCCCTTGATGTCGACCGGCTCGTCCACGGAGACCCGGTAGTCCTTGTCGAGGACCACCCGGGGCAGCCTGCCCTGCGGATGGATGGTGCAGGTGACGTGGTACGGGTACGTGACCTTCTTCAGCGCGTCGTCCAGCCGGTCGGGGTGTTTGCCGAGCCGCTTGACCAGCTTCAACTCACCGTAGGCGAGGGCGACTCCGACCTTGATCGGCTCGTTCTTCTGAAGGACGCGCGGGGAGCCCGCGCGGTCGGTGGTCTCGTTGTGGGCGTAGGAGTTCCAGGCGATGGTCGGGTCGCCGTTGCGGGCGACGTCGAGCGGGGTGTCCATCGCGTACGTGATGTCGACGGTGCCACCGGGCTCCAGCGGCCGCGGGAACCTCAGGTCCATGTCGGCGCCGACCGCCTTGCCGCTGTAGGCGTCGTCCCACGTGTCCGAGGGGCACTGGTCCGCGCTCGAACCGGCGCCGCCCATGTCGAGGTCCTTGGTGCACAGCGGCTCGTCGTTCTCGTACTTGGTGGTCATCTCGCCGGGGCTGCCGCCGTCGAGCTTCGGCTCGGAGGCGAGCGTGGGGCGCTTGTCCCAGGCCGTCTGGCGGTCCTGGTCGAGGACGACGCCCTTGTCACCGGCGACCGGGAACCGGTCGATGATGCGCATGTTCGTGCCGTCCTCGGTGCCCGCGTTCCGCAGGCGCATCAAGTAGTGGTACCGGTCACCGGGGTTGACCAGGGCGATGCACGGGTTGGCGGTGTACCTGCGGCCGGTGGAGTCGGTCGTCATCAGGCACGAGTCGTCGCCCACGTCGACCGTCTTCTTGGTCTTGGTGTTGTACCAGCCGAGGTCGTCATTGCCGGAGACCCACTTGCGGGCGCTGAACGCGGCGCCGGACTTGGCCGTCAGCTTCGCGTCGTCGACGCAGTACAGACCGGAGCCGAACATGGCGCCGTCCTCCTCCGCCTCGCTCGCGTCCTCACAGGCCAGGTCCGGGTCGGACGAGGTGGCGCCCATGGTGTTGGTGACGGTCTCGTCGGCGCGGATGCCCGCTTCCAGCTTCACGTGGATCTCGATGGTGAAGCTGCCGCCGGGCGGGAAGTTCCACGCCTTGCCGTCGTCGTCCTTGGAGAAGTCCCAGGTGAGCCCGGAGACCCGGTCGCCGTCGGTGGTCCGGGAGAAGACGGGCATCGGGACGGCGACGGTGCCGTCCGGCTGCTTCTTGTCGATGATCTTGTACGGCTCGCCGTTGTCGCCCGCGAACGTCTCGTCGAACGCGATGCCCTCGGGGAGGTCGTCCTTGACGACCAGGTTCGGGACGTTCGCCGTACCGGTGTTGGTGACCTTCAGATAGAAGGGGGCGTCCTCGCCGGGGGAGAGCACGGTGTCGGGGGTCTTGTCGACGTCGAGCTTGGGGTCGCCCTTGACCAGGTCGAGGGTGGCGTCGACCGGGTCGATGTCCCGGGGCTTGTCCTCGTCCTCCACCTTGGTGAGGAACTGGCCGGTGGCGGTGTCCTCCAGGTGGTCGGGGATCGGCTTGCCGGTGCTGCGCGAGGCGGGCCGCGGGCTGACGTCGAGGACGAGGATGCCGGAGCAGCCGCTGGCGGCGCACTCGGGCTTGATCACGTAGCCGTCGTTGGTGGTGCTCGTCGAGGAGTACGTGGCGCGGATGCCGGTGACGTCGGCGGCGTTCACACCCGACGGCAGGGCGGCCGAGGAGGCCGGGGCGCCGTCGACCCACTCCCCGTTCACATACGCGTCGATCTGTACGCGGTTGGCCCCGGCCGGCATCTGGTTCGACTTGATGGACACGAGGTCCACGGCGTCGAAGAAGTCCTCGTCCTGGTCGACGATCTTCAGGTACTTGGCCGACATGTTGCCGGTGTTGCGGACGGTGAGCGTCATGTCCGCGTGCTGGCGGGGCAGTCCGGCGACGTACTCGGGGAGCTGGCCGGGGGAGATCGTCTTGTTCAGCGAGGCGCCGTCGGCGGCGGGCCCGGTCTCCATGGTCTTGCAGTCGCCGCCCTTGAAGTCACCGCCCTGGCTGTCCTTGGCCGTGACCGAGAAGCAGTTCTGGAACGTCTCGCCGTTCTCGACACCCTCGCGGCGCTCTCCGGTGACGTTGATGGTGACGCTGTCGCCCGGCGCCATCGCCTTGCCGTCGTCGTAGACCCCGCGCACGCCGGTGGCCCGCGCGAGCACGTCGGCGTCCACGCCCTCGTAGTCGACCCAGGCACCCGTGTCCGGGTCGTACACCTGGAGGGTCACCGGCGCACCGGACGGCGAGACGGAGACGGAGGTGATCTCCAGCTTGTCGAAGGGGCTGGCGCTGCCGGGCTTCCCGTCGGCGTCGGCGGCCGGGTCGGTGATGACCACGTCGCTCAGCGGCAGGTTGCCGGTGTTCGTGAACTTCAGCTGCATGTCGATGGGCTGGCCCGGCGGTACGTCCGTCTGGCTGACGGTCTTGACGCCACTGCCGCTGCCGTTCGGGTTCTCGACGACGAGGTTGGCGCACGCGCTGCCGGCGGCGGTGCCGCTGCCGTCGCTGCGGCCCGCGTCGCCCTTCGTACCGGCGCAGTTGCTGACGCCGTCGGCCACGTCCTGTGCGTCGACGTCGTCGGTCAGGGTGCCGTGCAGGTCGAGGCCCGCGGTGGCGCCCTCTGCGATGGACGGATTGCCGTCCTCGTCGACGCCGGTGTAGACGACCTCGACCTTCTTGACCTGCTTGCAGTCCTCGGGGACCTCGTAGGTCGCGTTCTCCGTGTAGGTCTGCGTGCGGGTGGTGTCGTCGGCACAGGTGACGGTCAGCTTCGCCTCGGTCGCGCCCGAGGGGAAACGCAGGCGCACCTTGTCGACGTCGAGCTTGTCGAACTCGTTGGTCGTGTTCGCGTCCGGCTCGGTGATCGTCAGGGTCTTCACCTTGAACGGCGACTTGTTCGTCAGGTCGACCCCGGTGCTGACCGGCGAGTTCTCCCCGATCACGGCGTGTTCGTCGGAGCCGTGATCGAAGTCGCCGTTGGTGTCGGCGTAGTACTTCTTGCTCGTCTCCAGGACCAGGATGTCCGGCAGGATGTCGTACGTGTCGCAGGCCTGCTCGCCGTCGACGTCGCCCTCCGTGGTCTCCTTCGCCGTCGGGGTCGCGCAGTTGTTGACCGTGATCTTGTCGGTGGGCTTGAGCTGCGAGCCGTCCGAGCGCTTGGTGTCGCGCAGCTTCATGCCGACCTCGACGCTGCCGCCGTTCTCGTCGTACGGCAGCGGGTCGCCGTTGCTGTTGGTGAAGACGACCTCGAAGCCGACCACGTCGTCCGGGTCGACGCCTGCGGGCAGCGGGAGTTCGCCGGGGGCGGTGATGGTCGCGCCGGTGTGCGTCTGGCCGTCGGAGGTGGTGACCACGAGGTGCGCCTGGTCGGCGCCCTTGGGGAACGCGGTCACCGTCGCACCGGTGAAGTCGAAGTACTCGAAGGTCTCCTCGGTGTCGTCGGACACCGACAGCTCGGTGACCTCGGCCGAGGACGAGGAGTTGTTGCGCACGTTCAGCTTGATCGTGGACTCCTCGCCGCTCATCGCGACGGCGGAGCCGTCCTCCCAGTCCTTGGTCGTCACCGGCTTGACCACGCGCGGGATGGAGATGGTGATGTCGGAGTCGGAGGTCTTCGGGTCCGCGTTGTCGGCGTCGGCCTTCGCGGTGTTGGTGATGGTGGTGCCGTCCTCCAACTGTGTGTCGGCCGGCACCCGCATCCCGATCTCCACCGAACCCGCCTGGCCCGCCCGCAGACCGGTCTCGCCGTCCGGGTTCTGCAGCGGCTGCTTGTAGACGATCGTCAGCTGCCGCGTGGCCTCGTCGTAGGTGACGTCACGGGTGCTGTCGGACTTCGGAAGGCTGGTCACCTCCAGGCCTTCCGGCAGGGTGTCGGTGACCGTGAAGTTCACGCAGTCCACGTCCAGGCCGGAGCACTGCCCGCTGATGGTGTAGATGAACTCGTCACCGGGCTCCAGCGGCCCGTCGGCATCGTTGGTCTTGGTGATGCCGACCGAGCTCATGGGGTCGTCGGCAGCGGCGACGGGCGCCGCGAGGGCCTGTGAACCGAACAGCAGGCTGAGCACTGCCGCGAGCACGACCAACAGGCGCAGGCGCAAGAGTCTTCCAACGGTGGGCATGGGCGCGACAGTAAGGAGAGATCCCTTATGCGCCCGTTATGCCACACCAAACGATTGACGGCCTATCAGACATTTCGCCCGAATGGCGGCCCGGCCCCCGCTGCCCAATCGCCGCGGGGGCTCAATTGGGCGGCAGTTCGCGGACGACGAAGGTGCCGCGGGCGGGCACGGTGATCGTGAGGCCACGGTCACGCAGGATGGCCATCGCCCGGCGCACGGTCTGCGTACCCGCGGCGTACTCCTCGGAGAGCGCCATGACTCCGGGGAGCCTCCTGCCCGGCTCGAACTCGCCGCTTCGGATACGACGTTCAAGGATGTCGGCCAGCTGCTCGTAGTGGTATTCGGCGGCCAGCGGGTCGATCTTTTCTGCCATACCCGTGAACATATCGAGCCCGACAGCGTTCGCGCATTATCGATTTCGGTCGGTAACGGTCGACCGAGGTCCACCGTGACTGACCGTGGTTAACCTCACGGAAAAGCCCCCGCGACGCGGGAACGTCCGGGGGCACGGCCAACGCTTAAGCAGGAGCGCTGACGATGACCGACCTTATCCGCCGCAGCCTCACGTGGCTGCTGCTTCTCGTACTTCCGGGGACCGGCCGGCACCGCGCCGGTGACCCCCTCCCCGCACACCGCCGGAGGCACAGGCGCAGGCGTCTCACTCTCGTTCTCGCCGCCGATTACGGCATCGATCTCGACCAGCACGTACGAGGAGCAGCAGCCGCATGAACGACCACGCCCCCGCCCACCGTCCCGTCCGCATGTGCGTCTGGTGCGAGGTGATCACGCATGAACCCGTGCTCGTCGCCGAGGTGCACCAGGGCACCGGGCCCGGGTTCAACGTCTACGCGTGCCCACAGTGCGCTCCGGTGCCCGAAGTCGACACGTCGGGCACCGGAGGGGACTGAGCCGGTTTCTCAGGAGACCTGTACGACGGCCTCGGCGCTCGAACCGCTGTGGGTGGCGTCACCGGCATACGTCACGGTGTACGTGGCGGTGCCCGGGGTCGTCGGGCGGTCGGCGAACTTGAAGGTGCCGTCGGAGCCGACGGTGAACGAGCCGATGACCTTCGTACCGTCGGCGTCGGTCCGCTCGGCCTTGACGACGGCGCCGGACGGGATGGCCTCCGGGGAGGTCAGGGTGCCGGTCACGGTGAGCCGCCGGCCCGCGTCCGCGGTCGTGGGGGCCTGCAACGCGAGGGCGGAGGTCGCCTTGTCGGTGTTGTCGAACACGTGCAGGACGGGCTGCTTGTTGAAGGTCTCGCCGGTCACCGCGAAGAGTCGGCTGCCGTCCGGGGCCCAGGCGAGTCCGGCGTCCAGCAGGTCGTCGCCGCTGTCGCTGAGTTCGTAGGTGCGGTAGGGCGTGCGGGCGCCCTCCCGGTAGAGGGAGATGTCCGGCGAGGCGAAGCCGTCGATGCCGAGCGCGACCGCGCCGTGGGCGGAGACGGCGGTCGACACGGCACGGGAGTTGGCGTAGTCGCCCGCGCCCGTCAGGTCGGAGGTCCGCAGGACCTGGTTGCCGCCGCCACCGCAGGCGAGGACGAGCTCCTGCGCGTCCGGCGTCAGCGTCATGTCCTGGAGGTTGGAGCACCCGCTGCCCGGGTCCCAGCTGTAGGCCGTCTGCCGGGGCGTTCCCGAACTCACGTCGTAGGACGTGATGTTGGTGGGGCTCACCTGCGGATCGCCCGCGATGAGCGTGCCGGGCGCGGACGGCGAGGTGGTCAGCACCGGGGGGTGGCTCCAGTACGAGCCGGTCCCGATCAGGTCGAGGCCGACCGTCGGGTCCGCGCCGGGCTTGAGCGAGCCGAGCGCGCCGCCGTACGGGTGCTCGTAGCCGAAGTAGACCGTGCCGCCGTCGAGGGCGAGTTCGCTGGGCCGCGTTCCGTCGCCGGTGGCGTAGCGCCGGGTTTCGGTGAGCGAGCCGGTGTCGATCTCGGCGATGGCGTCCGCCCCCGCGAGCGCCACGTACAGCTCGCCGGAATCGGCGGAGAGCGCGAGTCCCGAGGCGCCGGCCTCCCCGGTGATTTGTTGGACGGTCCGGCCGTCGTAGTCGGTGACCACGACGTTGCCGCCGTCCGGGTCGCTGAGGAAGACCTGCCGGTGGACGTCGTCGACGACGATGTCCTTGTACGACGCGATGCCCAGCGCGGCACTGCTGTCCGCGAACACCGGGGTCGCGGACACGCCGGCCAGCGGCAGCGCGCAGAGGAGCGCGGCAGTGCCGATGCGTGCCGCACGTCTGTGGGTGTGCAAGGTGGGTGAACCCCTTCGGTAGGCGCCCGCGGCGCGATGGCGGCAGGCGCTCGAACTCATGTGCAACATCCACCACAGCGGGCACGGCCACTCATCTGTCACACACCCGCGCACCGGACCCGTGACGTCGCCTCGTACCGGGACACCGAGGTCGATGCGGACCACTCTTGTCGCGGATCTGCCCGTCTGCTTGACTCCGGCGCGCGTGCCGATCGTGGGCGAACGACGGAGGGACGGACGACCGATGGAGATCACCCGTAGACGTCTGCTGAGCGTTCTCGCCGCGAGCGGGGTGCTCGCCGCCGTGCCCACGCAGTGGGCGGGCGCGGCCGAACTCGCGGACGGGGCGGCCCGGTTGCTGGCCAACACGACCGAGATGTTCGCGGGCACCGCCGCGTCCAACGCCCGCGAGGAGACCGCCGCCAAGCTCGCCGCGATCGAGAGGACGGCCCGGACGAACCTCGCGGCGATGGACGCGGCCTCGGGCGACGGCGAACTCTTCAAGGGCGTGCCGCTCGGCAGCAGCGATCCGAACCTCAACACCACGTACCAGCGCGTCTACGAGATCGCCCTCGCCACCCGGACGCCCGGCATCTCCACTGATCTGTACGGGAGTTCGGCGGTGCGCGGCCGCGTCGTGGACGCGCTGGAGTGGCTGCACGAGCGGTACTACGGCGACCAGTCCACGGGCTATTACGGCAACTGGTTCACCTGGGAGATCGGCATATCGCAGCACGTCAGCCGCACGCTCGTGCTGCTGGGCGACGCGGCGCCCGCCGCGCTGACCGCCACGTACATCGCCTCCATGGACGCCTACCTGCGCAACGGCAAGGACGGCGACGTCGACCTCGACTCCCGCTTCCACACCGGCGCCAACCTCGCCGACATCACCACCAACCGCATCCTCCAGGGCGCCCTGACCGGCGACGAGCCCCGCATCCGCAAGGCCCTCACCGACCAGCTGACCGTCTTCGCGACCGTCGACCCGTACCACCTCCAGCACGGCGTGACGGACGGCCACTACGCCGACGGCTCCTTCATCCAGCACTCCTCCGTCGCGTACACGGGCTCGTACGGAAAGGGCCTGCTCACGCGCGTCATCCAGACGCTGAAGCTGCTCGACGGGACGGGCTTCGCGTACGGCGAGGAGCTGGTCCCCACGGTGCGGAAGTGGGTGCGCGACGGGTTCGCGCCGCTGATCTTCGAGGGCTGGATGATGGAGGCGGTGAAGGGGCGGGCGGTCTCGCGGACGAGCAGCGGCTACGCGGACGCCGCCACGGTCGTCGAGGCGGTCGTCGACCTCGCGTCGCTGTCGACGGGGGCGGAGGCGGTGGCCCTGAAGTCGTACGTGAAGCACATCCGCGCGACGTCGAAGGCGAACCTCGACCCGGCGACGTTCGTCTCCCCGCTCAGCATCGTCCGCTACGCCGACCTCCTCGCGGACACCTCCGTCCCGGCCGCCGACCTCAACCCGCCGGCCCGCTCCGTCGCCTTCAACGCCATGGACCGCACGGTGCACCGCCGCCCGGGGTACGCCTTCACGCTCTCCCGCAGCTCGCGCCGCATCAGCAAGTACGAGTACATGAGCGGCGAGAACCTGATGCCGTGGTTCCAGGGCGACGGCGCGCACCACCTCTACCTGTCCGGGCAGGACCAGACGCAGGCGTTCGGCGTCGACTACTTCACCACCGTCTCCCCCTACGGCCTCGCGGGCGTGACGGCTCCCGTCGAACACCGGGGAACGGTCCCGGAGTTGTACGACGGCAAACTCTTCTACGACAACCCTTCCCATCCCCTGAACTTCACGGCGTCGTCCGAGTCGCAGAACAAGTACGTGTACTTCCCGACCGCCACGCAGGCCTACTCCGGCGGGGCGGTCCTGGACGGCGAGTACGGCGCCGTCGGCTGGGTGGCCTCCGACGACGTGCCGTGGCGGGACAAGCAGGCGGGGCTGCTGCCTCAGGACTTCGTGGCGTACCGGAGCGCACGGGCCACCAAGTCGTGGTTCCTGCTGGACGACGAGATCGTGGTGCTCGCGGCGGGCGTCGGTGACGCGCCGGGCGGCGGGCGGGCCGTGACGACGACCGTCGACGCGCGCATCGCCGCCGCCGGGGACGCGGTGACCGTGACCGAGGGCGACGGCTGGGTTCGCTGGTCGAACAGCACGCGGAACGCGTCAGTCGGCTACGTCCACCTGTCCGGACCGCGGGCCAAGCCCCACCTCGCCACGACAACCCACAGCCGCCGCACCGTCCGCACCACGAACCCGGACACGCCGGTCACGAAACAGGTCTTCTCCCTGACCGTCGACCAGCCGGCCGGCGCCAAGCCGACGTCCTTCGCCTACGCACTCCTGCCCAACGCCACCACCGCGACAGCACGCGACTACGCCGCCATCCGCGTGCTCTCCAACACCCCACGCCTACAAGCGATACGCCACGAAGCCCTCGGCCTGACGGCCACGAACACGTTCACCTCCGGCACGCACCACACGGCCCGTCTCATGGTGGAGGGCCCCGCATCCGTGCTCGTACGTGACCGCGACCAGGTGACTCTCGCCGTCAGCGACCCGACCACCGAACGCGACACGGTGACGCTCGAGCTGCGAGGCCGCGCTCTACGGAAGGCGGGAGGCGACGACGGGGTACGCGTGACTCGGGTGCCGGGCGGGACGAGGGTCGAAGTGAGGACGCGGCACGCGTACGGGCGCAGCTTCGCGGTGGCGCTGGAGTAGCGGGGCGGGTCAGAACTCCGCCGTGTCCAGATCGAAGCCGAGGGGGTCGGGGAGGGGGACGGTGAGGCCGAGCTTGTAGGAGGCCTTCTTCGCGTAGTCGTCTCCCTGAGGTTCCGAGCAGACGGTGGTCTGCCCGGCCTCGCGGTCGATGAGGAGGTAGACGGGAATGCCGGCGCGGGCATAGCCGCGGATCTTCTTGACGCGGTCGCTGCCCGCGGTGGAGTCGGAGGTCACTTCGACGGCCATCAGGACGGCCGACGCGTCGTGCCACTCCTCCTTGTTGTCGAAGGTGCCCTTGGGGGCGACGACGAGGTCGGGGATGACGTGGCCGGTCTGGGAGGCGCCGGGGACGCTGAGGCCGATGCCGGTGTAGTTGCGCAGCCCCTCGCTCTGCTGGCGCAGGGTCACCTGCCGATGGACCTCTGAGACGTACTCTTCGTGCTCACCGTTCGCCGGAGGCGTCAGGTGGATCTCCCCTTCGATCAACTCCACGCGCCACCCCTCGGGGGTTGCCGCGCTGACCTGAGTGAAGGCCTCCTCGATGTCCCGTGCGTCGAGACGCCCGGAACGCACGGGCGGGTTCTCCGGGACCGGCAGAGCTGCCATGACAGACCTCCTCCTTCGCTCAGCGCGACGCTCCCAGCGTAGGCCGAGGCCGATCCGGAGAACCCCCGATCGTTCACCCGAACGGGCATTCAGGCACGTTTTGCCTGCTCAGCGGACTACTCGTCCGCCTCCAGGTCGCCCTCCGTCTCCAGGTACACCTGGCGGAGGGCCTCCAGCGTCTGCGGGTCCGGCTTCTCCCACATGCCGCGGGACTCGGCCTCCAAGAGACGCTCGGCGATGCCGTGCAGGGCCCACGGGTTGTTCTCGGTGAGGAACTGGCGGTTCGTCTCGTCGAGGACGTACGTCTCCGTGAGCTTGTCGTACATCCAGTCGGCGATGACGCCGGTCGTGGCGTCATAGCCGAACAAGTAGTCCACCGTCGCCGCGAGTTCGAAGGCGCCCTTGTAGCCGTGGCGGCGCATCGCCTCGATCCACTTCGGGTTCACGACGCGGGCGCGGAAGACGCGGGACGTCTCCTCGACCAGGGTGCGGGTCTTGACCGTCTCGGGGCGGGTGGAGTCGCCGATGTACGCCTCGGGGGCGGTCCCGCGCAGGGCGCGCACGGTGGCGACCATGCCGCCGTGGTACTGGAAGTAGTCGTCGGAGTCGGCGATGTCGTGCTCGCGGGTGTCGGTGTTCTTCGCCGCCACCGCGATCCGCTTGTACGCCGTCTCCATCTCGGAGCGGGCGGCCTTGCCCTCCAGGCCGCGGCCGTACGCGTAGCCGCCCCACACCGTGTAGACCTCGGCGAGGTCCGCGTCCGTGCGCCAGTCCTTGGAGTCGATCAGCTGGAGCAGACCCGCGCCGTACGTGCCGGGGCGCGAGCCGAAGATCCGGGTCGTGGCGCGACGCTCGTCGCCGTGGTCCTCGATGTCCTTCTGGACGTGCGCCCGTACGTGGTTGATCTCGTCGGGCTCGTCGAGCGACGCGGCGAGCCGCACCGCGTCGTCGAGGATGCCGATGGTGTGCGGGAACGCGTCACGGAAGAAGCCGGAGATGCGCAGCGTGACGTCGATCCGGGGGCGGTTCAGCTCCTCGTACGGGATCGCCTCCAGGCCCGTGACGCGGCGCGAGGCGTCGTCCCAGACCGGGCGGACACCGAGGAGGGCGAGGGCCTCCGCCACGTCGTCGCCCGCGGTGCGCATGGCGCTCGTGCCCCAGAGGGAGAGGCCGACGGAGGTGGGGTACTCGCCGTTGTCCTGCTTGTAGCGCTCGATGAGGCTGTCGGCGAGCGCCTGCCCCGTCTCCCACGCGAGGCGGGACGGGACGGCCTTCGGGTCGACCGAGTAGAAGTTCCGCCCGGTCGGGAGAACGTTGACGAGTCCGCGCAGGGGGGAGCCGCTCGGCCCCGCGGGCACGAACCGCCCGTCCAGCGCGCGGACGGCGTTGTCCAGTTCGGCGGTGGTGGCGTCCAGCCGGGGAACGACTTCGCGAGCGGCGAAGTCGAGAATGGCAGCGACAGGTGCTTCAAGCCCCTGCGGCGGGTGACCATTTTCAAGCCCCTGCGGCGATTGAGCAGCGGGGTCCGGGGCGGAGCCCCGAGGCGTGGGGGCGGCTGAGGCGATCGCCTGCGGTACCGCCGCCGGGTCCCAGTCCGCCGACTCCATCGCCTCGACCAGGGCCCGGGCCACGGCCTCCGCCTCGTCCGCCGACGTACGGGTAGCCGCCGACTCGTCCAGGCCGAGCGCCTCCCGCAGACCCGGCAGGGCCTGGTTGCCGCCCCAGATCTGGCGCGCCCGCAGGATCGCCAGGACCAGGTTGACCCGCGCCTCCCCGGCGGGCGCCGCGCCGAGGACGTGCAGACCGTCGCGGATCTGCGCGTCCTTGACCTCGCACAGCCAGCCGTCGACGTGCAGCAGGAAGTCGTCGAAGCCGTCGTCGTCGGGCCGGTCCTGCATACCCAGGTCGTGGTCGAGCTTCGCCGCCTGGATCAGCGTCCAGATCTGGGCCCGGATGGCCGGGAGCTTCGCCGGGTCCATCGAGCTGATCTGGGCGTACTCGTCGAGGAGTTGCTCCAGGCGGGCGATGTCGCCGTACGAGTCCGCACGGGCCATCGGCGGCACCAGGTGGTCGATGAGCGTGGCGTGGACGCGGCGCTTGGCCTGCGTGCCCTCCCCCGGGTCGTTGACCAGGAACGGGTAGACGAGCGGCAGGTCACCGAGGGCCGCGTCGGGCGCGCAGGCCGCGGACAGGCCCGCGTTCTTGCCGGGCAGCCACTCCAGGTTGCCGTGCTTGCCCAGGTGGATCATCGCGTCGGCGCCGAAACCGCCGTCGGACGCGGGGGCCGCGATCCAGCGGTACGCCGCCAAGTAGTGGTGCGACGGCGGGAGATCGGGGTCGTGGTAGATCGCGATCGGGTTCTCGCCGAAGCCGCGCGGCGGCTGGATGAGGATCAGGAGATTGCCGCGGCGCAGGGCCGCGAGGACGATGTCGCCCTCGGGATTGCGGCTGCGGTCCACGAACATCTCGCCGGGCGGCGGGCCCCAGTGCCGCTCGACGCTCTCCCGCAGCTCCTCGGGCAGCGTCGCGTACCAGCGCCGGTAGTCGGCGGCCGGGATGCGCACCGGGTTCTTCGCGAGCTGCTCCTCGGTCAGCCACTCCTGGTCGTGGCCGCCCGCTTCGATGAGCGCGCGGATCAGTTCGTCGCCGTCGCCGGAGACGAAGCCGGGGATGGCGTCCGTGTCGCCGAAGTCGTAGCCCTCGTCGGTGAGGCGGCGCAGCAGCGAGACCGCCGAGGCGGGGGTGTCGAGGCCGACCGCGTTGCCGATCCGCGAGTGCTTCGTCGGGTACGCGGACAGGACGAGCGCGAGCTTCTTGTCCGCGGCAGGGATCTGCTTGAGGCGCGCGTGCCGTACGGCGATCCCGGCGACGCGGGCCGCGCGCTCGGCGTCGGCGACGTATGCCGGGAGCCCGTCCTCGTCGAGCTCCTTGAAGGAGAACGGGACGGTGATCAGGCGGCCGTCGAACTCGGGCACCGCGATCTGCGTCGCGGCGTCGAGCGGCGAGACGCCCTCGTCGTTCTCCTCCCAGGCCGCGCGGGACGAGGTCAGGCACAGGGCCTGCAGGATCGGCACGTCGAGCTGGGTGAGCGCGCCCGCGTCCCAGGACTCGTCGTCGCCGCCGGCGCTCGCCTCCGCGGGCTTCGTGCCGCCCGCCGCGAGCACCGTCGTGACGATCGCGCCGACCGGGCGCAGGGCCTCGATCAGCTCCGGCTCGGGCGTGCGCAGCGACGCGACGTACAGCGGCAGCGGCCGGGCGCCCGCGCGCTCGATCTCGTCGCAGAGCGTGTGCACGAACGCCGTGTTGCCGCTCATGTGGTGGGCGCGGTAGTAGAGCACGGCGACCGTGGGGGCGTCGCCGTGCTGCGTCTGCGCGGAGGCCGGGCGCTCCAGCTCGCCCCAGCCCGGCGCGGCCAGCGGCGGCTCGAAGCCGTGGCCGGTCAGCAGCACCGTGTCGGAGAGGAAGCGGGCCAGCTGGTCCAGGTTCCCGGGGCCGCCGTGCGCCAGGTACTTGTGGGCCTCGGCCGCGATGCCGACCGGCACCGTGGACGTCGCCATCAGCTGGGCGTCGGGCGCCTGTTCACCGGTGAGGACGACCAGCGGGATCCCGGCGGCGGTCAGCCGGTCGATGCCGTCCTGCCAGGCGCGGACGCCACCGAGGAGGCGTACGACGACCAGGCCCACGCCGTCGAGGAGGCCCGGCAGATCCGTCTCCACGTCGATGCGGGAGGGGTTCGCGAAGCGGTAGCCGACCGGGGCGTCCGCGGCGTTGGCCGCACGAGCGCTGAGCAGGTCGGTGTCCGACGTCGACAGGAGCAGGAGCTGCTGAGGCATGCGTCGTCTGGCCTTCCTCGGGGTGTCCGCGCCCCGGGTGGTCGTGTGTGAAGGGAGTTCCTGGCTCGCTCTCCGGCTGGAGAGTTCACAGTGGCGGGACCGCGCCGGAATCGCACCGGGCTTCCTCCCCTGTCGCCGTCGCCGGCGATGGCCGACCGGGTCCGGTCAGCCACCGAGCATCGTACGGTGCCGGGCGACGACCTGGTACGGGGTGGTGGAAAGAGCCCATAGGTATGCTCCCCGGCATGTCCCCCTCCCCCATATCCACCCCGGGCCCCGGCTCGGGCGACGCCTGCCCCGGCGCTTTGCGTCTGCACAGTGCCGACGACGGGTTCCTCGCGCGGGTGCGGATCCCCGGCGGGGTGCTCGGTGTGGTCCAGGCTCGGGCGCTCGCCGATGCGGCGGGGCGGCTCGGGGATGGGATGCTGCACCTTACGTCGCGGGGCAATGTGCAACTGCGAGGGTTGCGGGACGGGTGCGGGGGCGAGCTCGCGGAGGTGCTCGGGGCGGCCGGGCTGCTGCCCTCGGCGGCGCACGAGCGGGTTCGCAACGTGGTGGCTTCGCCGCTGTCCGGGGTCGACGGTGGCGGATACGTGGACGTACGGGACTGGTTGACCGGGCTCGACGAGGCGCTGTGTGCGAGTTCCGTCACGCCGGAATTGTCCGGGAGGTTTCTGTTCGCCCTGGACGACGGGCGGGGGGATGTGGCCGGGCTCGGGCCGGATGTCCTGGTTCGCGGGCTGCCGTCCGGGGAGGCGGAGGTGTCGCTCGGCGGGGATCGGTTCCGGGTTCCGTTCGACGGGGCGGTGGGGGTGGCGGTCGCGGCGGCGGAGGTGTTCGTCGCGGTGGCGCGGGAGGCCGGGGGGCGGGTGTGGCGTGTCCGTGAACTGGGCGCCTCTGCGGGGGAGTTGTCGCGTCGTCTGCACGCCCACCCGTGGTTGACGCCTCGGGGCTCCGCCCCGGCCCCCGCTGCTCAATCGCCGCAGGGGCTGGATTTTGCCCACCCGGAGCCGACGCCACGGGGCTCTGCCCCGGCCCCCGCTGCTCAATCGCCGCAGGGGCTTGATGGTGCCGCCTCCCTCGCCTTGGGCAATCTGCCGCCTTGGGCGGCAGGGTGGGCAAGGCGGCGCACGGTGCCGCGCATCCCTGACGGCGGCGTCGGCCGCGGTGGCCGACCCGTGGTCACTGTTCCGTTCGGGGCCGTTGAGGCGCGGCAGTGGGAGGCTCTGGTCGCGGTTGCCGAGGGGGCGCCGCAGCAGGAGCTGCGGCTCACGCCGTGGCGCAGCATCGTCGTACCCGGTGCCACACAGGCACAGCTCGCCGCCACCGGACTCGTCGTCGACCCCACCTCCCCCTGGACCCGCGTAGCGGCCTGCATCGGACACCCCGGCTGCGCCAAGTCCCACGCGGACGTCCGCGCCGAGGCCACCGCGCGGATCGACGACGCGCACCCGGACCTGCCCACCTACTGGTCCGGCTGCGAACGCCGCTGCGGCCACCCCGCCGAACCGTACGTCGACATCGTGGCCCTGCCCGGCGGCGGCCACACCACCACCGTCCCCTCCGTCCCCCATCACACCGAGAGCTGAGAGCAACCGTGTTCGACTACGAGAAGGACGGCGCGGCGATCTACCGCGAGTCCTTTGCCACGATCCGCGCGGAAGCAGCGAGCGGACTCGCGGCGCTGCCCGCCGACGTCGCCCAGGTGGCGGTCCGCATGATCCACGCCTGTGGCCAGGTGGATCTCGTACAGGACATCGGCCATTCCACCGACGTCGTGGCGAACGCACGGGCCGCGCTGCGCGCCGGTGCGCCCATCCTCTGCGACGCCCACATGGTCGCCAGCGGCGTCACCCGCAAGCGGCTGCCCGCCGACAACGACGTCGTCTGCACCCTCCGGGACCCCCGGGTGCCGGAGCTCGCGGCCGAGTTGGGGACCACCCGCAGCGCCGCCGCGCTCGAACTGTGGCGCGACCGGCTCGACGGCGCCGTCGTCGCGATAGGCAACGCGCCCACCGCGCTCTTCCACCTCATGGAGATGATCGCGAAGGGCGCACCGAAGCCCGCCGCGGTCCTCGGCATACCCGTCGGCTTCGTCGGCGCCGCGGAGTCGAAGGACGCCCTCGCCGCGAACGAACTGGGCCTCGACCACCTCGTCGTACGGGGCCGGCGCGGCGGCAGCGCCATCACGGCCGCCGCCCTCAACGCGATCGCCACCGAGGCGGAGATCATGGAGGACCGGGCATGACCGGCAAGCTCTACGGCGTCGGGCTCGGGCCCGGCGATCCGAACCTGATGACCGTCGCCGCGGTGAAGGCGATCGCCTCCGCCGACGTCATCGCCTACCACTGCGCCCGCCACGGGCGGTCCATCGCGCGCTCGATCGCCGCGGAGCACATCCGCGAGGAGCAGATCGAGGAGCGGCTGATGTATCCGCTCACCGTCGAGACGACGGACCACCCCGGCGGCTACCGGGGCGCGCTCGACGACTTCTACGCCGAGGCCGCCGCCACCCTCGCCGCGCACCTCGACGCCGGGCGCACGGTCGCGATCCTCGCCGAGGGCGACCCGATGTTCTACGGCTCGTACCAGCACATGCACAAGCGGCTCGCCGAGCGGTACGACACCACCGTCATCCCCGGTGTCACCTCGATCAGCGCCGCCGCCGCGCGCCTCGGACAGCCTCTGTGCGAGGACAAGGAGACGCTGACCGTCATCCCCGGCACGCTCCCCGAGGACGAGCTGTCCGCGCGGATCGCCGCCGCGGACTCCGCGGTCGTGATGAAGCTGGGCCGCACGTTCACCAAGGTGCGGGCAGCGCTGGAGAGTTCGGGGCGGCTCGACGACGCGCGGTATGTCGAGCGGGCCTTCATGGAAGGTGAGCGGACGGGGGCGCTCGCCGACATCGACCCGGCGTCGGTGCCTTACTTCTCCGTCGCCGTACTGCCCTCCCGGATCGACGCCGAGCCCGCGCAGGACCCCGACCACGGCGAGGTCGTCGTCGTCGGCACCGGCCCCGCGGGCGCGCCCTGGCTGACGCCCGAGTCGCGCGGCGCCCTCGCCAACGCGGACGACCTCGTCGGCTACACCACGTACCTCGCGCGCGTACCGGAGCGTCCCGGGCAGGTGCGGCACGGTTCCGACAACAAGGTCGAGTCCGAGCGCGCCGAGTTCGCCCTCGACCTGGCCCGGCGCGGGCACCGCGTCGCGGTCGTCTCCGGCGGTGACCCCGGTGTCTTCGCGATGGCCACGGCCGTCCTCGAGGTCGCCTCCGAGGAGCGGTACTCGGGCATTCCCGTACGCGTCCTGCCGGGCGTGACCGCGGCGAACGCGGCGGCGGCGAAGGCGGGTGCGCCGCTCGGGCACGACTACGCGACGATCTCGCTGTCCGACCGGCTCAAGCCGTGGGAGGTCATCGCGGAGCGCCTGCGGACGGCTGCCGCGGCGGATCTGGTGCTCGCCCTCTACAACCCCGGGTCGCGCAGCCGGACCTGGCAGGTGGGCAAGGCGCGGGAGCTGCTTCTCGAGCTGCGGCTGCCGGACACGCCCGTGGTGCTTGCGCGGGATGTGGGTGGGCCGGAGGAGAGCGTTCGGGTTGTGCGGCTTGCCGATCTGGATCCGGAGGTCGTCGACATGCGTACGTTGCTGATCGTGGGGTCGTCGCAGACTCAGGCGGTTGTCCGTGCGGACGGCCGGACGGTGGCGTGGACACCTCGGCGGTATCCGGAACCCAGTACGGGGTGACACTCACGGGGCTCCGCCCCGGACCCCGCGCCTCAATCGCCGGCGGGGCTCAAAAACCTGGGGCTCTGCCCCATACCCCGCTGCTCAATCGCCGCAGGGGCTTGAAATATCAAGCCCCTCCGGCGATTGAGGAGCGGGGGGCGGGGCGGAGCCCCGTGGCGTGGAGCCAGTGGGCCGCGGCCTCGACGGTGGCGGCCACCGGGATTCCCTCGGGGACCGGGGGGCGGCGGACGACGACCACCGGGATGCCGGCCTCACGCGCGGCGACCAGTTTCGGGGACGTCGCGGCGCCGCCACTGTCCTTCGTCACCAGGACGTCGATCGCGTGGTCCGCCAGGACCGCCCGCTCGCCGTCAAGGGTGAACGGCCCCCGATCCAGCAGCACCTCCATGCGCAGCGGAAACGGCGGCTCGGGCGCGTCCACGGACCGTACGAGGAAGTGCGCGTCGTTGACATGGGCGAACGCGGCGAGGCCCATCCGGCCGGTGGTGAGGAAGACGCGGCCCGCCCCCCGTACGGACTCCGCCGCCTCCTCCAGGGAGCCGACCTCCCGCCAGTCGTCGCCCGCGCCCGGCACCCAGCCGGGCCGCCGCAGCGCGAGCAGGGGAACATGGGCGGTGGCGGCGGCCCGCGCCGCGTTGAAACTGATCGTCTCGGCGAAGGGATGGGTGGCATCGATGACCGCGCTCACGGCGTGCTCGCGGATCCAGTCCGCCAGCCCGTCGGCGCCACCGAACCCGCCGATCCGCACCTCGCCGACCGGCAGCCGGGGCGCGGCGACACGGCCCGCGAGCGAGCTGGTCACGCGGACCTGCGGGTGCAGGGTCTCGGCGAGGCGCCGGGCCTCGGTCGTCCCGCCGAGAATCAGCACGTGCGGCATCGGGGAACTCCATGAGCGAATCGACTGAGGCGAAGGGTGGGCGCGGGGCCCAACTCAAGCACACCGGCCTGCGCCCCGGCTGGACGACCGGTGCCTGCGCGACCGCCGCGACCACGGCCGCGTACACGGCGCTGCTGACCGGCGACTTCCCCGACCCGGTGACGATCACCCTGCCGAAGGGGCAGACCCCGGCCTTCGCGCTCGCCGTCGAGGAGCGTACGGAGTCCACCGCGACGGCCGGTGTGGTCAAGGACGCGGGCGACGATCCCGACGTCACGCACGGCGCGCTCGTCCGGGTCACGGTGCGGGCGCTGCCTGCGGGCTCCGGGGTCGTCTTCCGGGCGGGCCCGGGGGTCGGCACGATCACCCGGCCGGGGCTTCCGCTGCCCGTCGGCGAACCGGCGATCAACCCCGTGCCCCGCGAGATGATCCGCGAGCACGTGGCGCGGGTCGCGGACGCGCACGGCGGCAGCGGCGACGTGGAGGTCACCGTCTCCGTCGACCACGGCGAGGAGATCGCCCGCTCGACATGGAACCCGCGGCTCGGGATCCTCGGCGGCCTCTCCATCCTCGGCACGACCGGGATCGTCGTCCCGTACTCGTGCTCGGCGTGGATCGACTCGATCCGGCGGGGCGTCGACGTGGCGCGCGCCGCGGGACGCACGCACGTCGCGGGCTGCACGGGATCCACGTCCGAGAAGACGGTCGTGCGTGAACACGGGCTGCCCGAGGACGCGTTGCTCGACATGGGCGATTTCGCCGGGGCCGTCCTCAAGTACGTCCGGCGCCACCCCGTGGACCGGCTGACCGTCTGCGGCGGCTTCGCCAAGCTGTCGAAGCTGGCGGCGGGCCACCTGGACCTGCACTCGGGGCGTTCGCAGGTCGACAAGGGCTTCCTCGCCGAACTGGCGCGCAAGGGCGGGGCGTCACAGGCTCTGGCTCAGGAGGTCGCCGAGGCCAACACCGGTCTCGCCGCCCTCCAGCTGTGCACGGCGGCCGGGGTCCCGCTGGGTGATCTGGTGGCCGCCGAGGCCCGCGAGCAGGCGCTGCTCGTGCTGCGCGGCGCCCCGGTCGCGGTGGACGTGATCTGCATCGACCGCGCGGGGAACGTGGTGGGGCGCAGCGCCCCCGCGGGCCCCGGCCGGGCCGCGGGTCACGACAGCCGCTGAGCGTCCTCGATCACGGACGGGTCCACCCACGGCTGCCACTTCGTGCTCGTGGCGAGGGCCGCCACCTGCTCCGCGCTCAGCGGCGGGGCCGACACGTCCGCCGGGCCACGCTTGCCGTCCGTGCTGTTGGAGACGGTGACGACGACACGGGTGCCGTCCTCGCGCAGCACGTCGCTGGTGCGCCGCACCAGCGTCCCGGACCTCTCCTCGTAGGTGATCCGCACCGAACCGTCCGCGAGGTTGCGGGCGTCGCAGGAGGTCTGGCGGACGCCGCTCTCCCGGCGGGCCGCGCAGGAGTAGAAGTCCCGGAGCTGTGCCTTGGTGACCCGGCCGAGCTTCTTGCTCTGCCCCGCCGTCTGCTTCTTCCCCTGCTTCTCCCCCTGCTTATCTCCCTGCCCCGACGCCTCCTTCGCCGCCGCCTTGTCCTGAGGGGTGGCGCCGCTCTTGTCCTGTTTTCCCCTCCCGCCTTCCGCGCTCTCCCGCGCGGCGTCCTTGCCCAGCGCGTCGACGGTCGTGAGCTGGAAGTTGCCCTGCACGCTCACCGTCGCCTCCGCCCGGCCGCCCCCGCCGGTCACGAGCAGCCGCCCGCCCGCGCCGACGGCCTGTTCCTTCCCGGTCGGGCCGTCCCACCACCGGTAGCCGCCGGTGGCCGGTGCGCCGGGCAGCAGCGTCTTGAGCACGGCCACGGACGCCTTCCCGGTGAGGGCCTTCTTTCCCTCCGGCCGGAGGATCTTCGCGGCGGCCGGGGTGAAGTCGGGCAGGGTGACGGCCGTCCCGGGGTGCCGGGCCTCGGGCGCCCCGTCGCCGCCCGGCAGAATCCCGCCCGTCAGCACGCCCGCGGTGAGGCCCGCCGCGAGGGTGAGGCCCGCCGAGCCCCACAGGGCCCGCCTGCGCCGCCTCATGCGGCGCCCCCTGGCCAGGCCGCCCGCCACCAGGTCCACCTGCGGGGCGGGGAGTTCACGGCCGTACGCCTCAAGGAGCCGTCCCACGCGAGGGGCGACATCCTGCTCTTCCCCGTTCATCGACGAGTCCATGACTGATCGGTCCCTTCCCCTCAGTGACTGACGAGCGCGTCGTACTCGCCGCCCAGCGACGTGCGGAGCTGCGCCAGTGCGCGCATGCTGCGGATCCGCACGCTGCCCGCGCTCATCCCCAGGTCGGCGGCGGCCTGGGCGACGCTGCGGTCCTCCCAGTAACGCAGCACGACCACGGCCCGGTCCTTCGGCGTCAGTTGCGCCAGAGCCCGGGTCAGGGCGATCCGCAGGGCGGGATCGTGGGACGCCGAGGGGTTGTCCGGCAGACGGTCCACAGGCTTCTCGTACGTCCGATGCAGCCGGACATGCGAGAGGTAGGTGCGCATCAGCATGGTGCGCACGTACGCCTGTGGACTGTCCGCCTTGCGGACTCTCCCCCAGGACACGAAGACCTTGCCCAGTGTGGTCTGCACCAGGTCCTCGGCCAGATGCCAGTCGCCACAGACGAGAAAGGCGGCCCGGAAGAGGCGCGGGCTCACGGCTCGCATGAAGGACTCGATCTCCGCATCCCTACGAGCTGATCCACCCATGGGTCTCCCTCTCCCCGACATCGCGTCCGCCCCCACATCAGTCATGACGCCTCGGGCCGCCCGGCGCGTTACGCGTCCGGCCGAAGTACCCGGACCGCGAAGGGCCCTAGCGGCGCAATGCCTCGGCCGGCTGGATGCGGGAGGCGCGCCAGGCGGGATAGAGCCCGGCCACGAGGCCGGTGACCAGGCCGATGACGGGGGCGGCCGCCACCGTCGTCGGATGGACCACGGGCGTCCAGTCGCGCGCGACGGCGACGCCCACCACGGTCAGGGTGCCGAGACTGGTGCCGATGAGTCCGCCGAGCGCGCCCAACGCCCCTGATTCGGCGAGGAATTGGAGCGTGATGTGGCCGCCGCGCGCACCGAGTGCCCGCCGCAGCCCGATCTCACCGGTCCGTTCGAGGACGGCGACCAGGGTGGTGTTGGCGATGCCGACCGCCCCGATCACCAGACAGATCGCGGCGAGCAGCAGGAAGAGCTGCTGGAGGTCCGACGTCACGTGGGAGCGCAGGGTCTTGGGGTCCGGTGGCGGCTGGGCCTTGAAGTACTCGGGGTGGTCGGGGCGCAGCGCGGTGGGCACCACCTTCGCGACCTGCTGCGCCGCGCCGATCTTCGTGGCGATGAGCATCTTCGCGCCGCCCGCCTCGGGTTCGCCCCACAGTTTCACCGCGGTGGACCGCGGGACGACGACCGACAGCAGCAGGTCGGCCTTGCGCTTCACGTCGTCGATGATGCCGACCACGGTGAACGGCTGGTCGCCGATGAAGATCGCGGGGTGCGTCTCCAGCGTCGTGATGCCGAGCCGTGCGGCCATGCCCGCCCCGATCATGACGACGGGCTGCGCCGTGCGCTCCGCGTAGGCGTCGTACACGCGGCCCTGCGCCACGTGCGGGACGGCTGCCTCGATGACGCCGGGCGACGCGGCGACGATGTCCGCGCGTTCGCCGGACGCGGCGTCGCCGACGGGCGAGGCGCGGATCGTCGCGTCGGTGCTGCGGGTGTCGACCGTCCAGTACACCCCCGCGTGCTCGACACCGGGCAGCCGCTCGGCCTTGGCGTCGGAGTCCTTCGGGAACGCGAGGTGCACGAACTCGTTCTGCTCGATGCCGATGTCCTCCACGTCGACCTCGGTCGCCGTCAGGATGTTGAAGCGCGAGTCGATCTGGGAGGACGTGGTGGCGGTCAGCCCGAGGATCGCCACGAAGGTGCCGACCCCGAGGACCGTGCCGAGCGCGGTGAGCGCCGAGCGCGCGGGCCGCTGGAGCATGCCGGCGACGGACTCGCCCAGCAGGTCGCGCGGGGCGAGGACGGAGGGGGCGACGGGCCCGGCGCTCCGGCGCCTGCCGAGGCGGAGCCATGGCCGGCGGGCGGTACGTCCGCGTGATCCGCGCCGGTTCACGCGGCGGCCACCTGCTCGTGGAGGACCCCGTCGCGGATGGCGACGGTCCGGGCGCCCCGTGCGGCGACGGTGGGGTCGTGGGTGATGACCAGGACCGTCATCCCCGCGCCGTGCAGCTCCTCAAGGAGTCCGAGCACCGATTCGGCGTTCTTGCTGTCGAGGTTGCCGGTCGGTTCGTCGCAGAGCAGCAGCGAGGGCCGGGAGACGAGGGCGCGGGCGATCGCGACGCGCTGGCGTTCGCCGCCGGACAGCCGGGTGGGCAGGGAGTCGAGGCGGTGTCCGAGGCCGACCCGCTCCAGTGCCTCGCGGGCGCGGTCCGCGCGCTCGGCGCGCGGTGTGCCGTTGTAGACCATGGCGAGGAGGACGTTCTCGGACGCGCTGCGGTGCGGCAGCAGATGGAAGGACTGGAAGACGAACCCGATGCGCCGGCCGCGCAGCGCGGTGCGGGCGCCGTCCTTGAGCGTGCCGACGTCGATGCCGTCCAGCAGGTACGTGCCCTCGGTGGCGGCGTCGAGCAGGCCGACGATGTTCAGGAAGGTCGACTTCCCGGAGCCGGACGGCCCGATCACGGTGACGAACTCGCCCTCCTCGATGCGGATGTCGCAGGGCCGGAAGGCCGGTACCGGCGGCGGGCCCGGGTAGGTCAGGCCCACCTGACGGAACTCGATGACGGGGGCTTCCGCCCGCCCGGCGGGGGTCACCGGCCGGCCCCGGTGCCGGCCGGCTTCACTCCGGTGACCACCTCGTCGCCCTCGGCGAGCCGTGCACCGGCGGCCGGGGTCACCGCCACGTATCCGTCTCCCGAGGTGCCCGTCCGTACCTCGACCCGGCGCTGTGCGCCGCCCTTTTGACGGACCGTCACCACGGTGCTGCCGTCGCCCGCGGAGGAGATCGCCGTCACCGGCACCACCAGCGCCTCGCCCTTCGTGGACGCCGCCTCGACGGTGAGCCGGACGTCCTGGCCGACCGTGTCCCCGGGCAGCGCCTTGTCCGGGGCGACCACCATCAGATAGCCCTGCGGCGCGCTGTCGGCGCCGGAACCGGATCCGGAGCCTTCGCCGGAACCGGCATCGGACCCGGTGGCGCCCTGCGCCGCCGCGCCGTCCTGCTCGGCGGCCATGGTGTCCGCCACCGAGCGGACCGAGGCGCTCGTCGTGAACCCCGTGGCCTCCGCGCGGATCTCCACCTTCTGCCCGGCTCTGACCAGCCCCTTCTGGGACTCCTGAAGGTAGCCGTCGACGGCGAGGCGGCCCGCGGAGACCGTCATCACCTTGCCGGTGGCCGTCGACCCGAGCACCGCGTGCACGCTGTCGACGCGGGCGGGGAAGCCGGACAGGTACACGACCTCCGATGCGGGCAGCATGGGCCCCGCCGCCACCTGCGCGCGCTCCAGCCTGCTCCGGGCCCGCGCGAGATCCTCCGCGGCCCGGTCCACGGCCTTGCGCGTCTCGTCGTCGGCGTGCTTGTCACGGGCGTCCTCGGCGTCCTCCCACGCGCGGACGGCCGCGGTGACGGCGTCCTGGGCGGCCTGCACCGTCGCGGCGCCGTCCTCCTGCGCGGACACCGGGCTGTAGCCGATCGACGCGTAGAACGCGGCGAGGGCGCTCTTGGTCCCCGCCCCGAACGTCCCCGTGGTGTCACGTCCCGTCGCGTGCCCCAACCCGGCGAGTGCGGACTGGAGTTGGGCGACGTCGGCGCCCTTGGAGCCCGGCTTGAGGTCGCGGTAGACGGGCACCTTGCCCTTGAGCGCGAACACCGGTCGGCCGGAGATCTCGGTCAGGACCTGCCCGGCCCGGATCCGGGTGCCGACCGGCTTGGGCGCCTTCGTGACCACGGAGCCGGTCGTGCCCTCGGTGCCGCCACCGGCCGGTGCCACGTCGACGGTCTGCCCGGCCACCACCGTGCCCCGCAGGATCACGGAGTCCTTCAGCACCCGCTTCTCCACGGGAGCGGTCAGTACGGCCTCGGCCGGTGCCTTCGCGTCGGCCGCGGCCTGGGCGGGGGACTTCACGACGAACGAGGCCGCGATGCCGGCCCCGGTCAGCAGCACCGCCGCCACGGCCACGACCGCCACCCACCTCCGCCTCCGCGACAGGCCCCCGTCCGCGGCGGAGGGCTCCTCGGGGGTCGACTGGCGTGCGTGTTGCGCTGGTTGGGACACGGCACCTCTCCAGGCCGATCGATCTCTTCGACTGCTTGACGCCTCGGGAGGGCCCCGGCGTTACGAGACCTCGGCCATCAGCTTCAGCTGGTTCTCCTTGGTCCTCTTCGCCTCGGCGAGGGCCTGCGCGTCCTGCTCGATCATCTGGTTCTGGTAGGCGACCTCGACCGTGTACCAGGTTCCGACGACGTTGTACTTGGCCTTGCAGGCGACGTCCGCCGACGCGACCCGGCGCTCCTTGGCGGTGGCGACGGTGGTCTTCTGCCACTGGGGGTCGTCGCCCGCCTTCATCGGGTCGGCGTAGCTGTAGCCCTGCTTCTTCATGCAGTCCGACCACTTCGCGAAGGCGGCCCGGACGCGTGCGTCGTTGTAGGACTTGGCCCAGCTGTCCGTGTTGACCTTGGCGGCGGTCTCGTCCCCGCCGTAGGACTGCGGCCCCGAAGCCCCGAGCTTCTTGCGCGCCTCCCCGATGCAGCCACCGGCCGGGACCTTCTTGCCCTGGTAGTCCTGGCCGCCCTTCGCGGCGGCGGAGCCCGGCTTGACCTTCGGGTCGTCGGAGCCGGTCAGCACCGTGTTGGCCGTCCGGCTCAGCTCCTGCGGCTTGGTCCGCTGGGCCGCCTTCTCGGAACCGGCGGGCTTGTAGCCGTGGGTGGCGACGGCGTCGGCGTCCGTCATGCCGTACCGGAACTGCGTGCGGCTCTTCGGGTGGAACGCCTGCTCCGCCGCGGGCACCCGGTACGTGATGCCGAAGCGCTGCATGCACCTCTCGCGCAGCGTGAACTCGGCCTGTTGCATCTGGTCGAGCTGGTCGTCGCTCATCAGGTACGCGTCGATGGGCAGCGACTTGTCCGTGACGGACGTCAGCTTCGGCACGGAGGAGACCTTCGGGGTGCCGGTGCCGCCCCCGGACGACGCCTTCGCGGACCCGTCCGCGTCGTCGCTGCAGCCGGCCACCAGCGCGACGGCGACCGTCGCGCCGAGCAGGGCCAGGGGAATGCGGAAGGTGCTGGTGCGCATGGTGATGGACGTCCTTGACCTGTTTGAGGTGCGACGAAGAGGGGACTCGCTAGAATTCCGGCCGCGGAGGTGCGCTGCCCAGCTGCATTGGGCAGCGCACCTCTTGCTCGACGTGCTCGGAGCGGTCGGCCTAGTAGAACTTGCCCGACGCGTTGTCGTTCTTCACCGAACTGTTCAGGTTCGCCGCACCACCGGCCGCGATCGGCTGGGACGCACCCGTGTAGTTGCTGTTGTAGTAGATGCGGATTCCGTTGTAGAAGTCCCAGTTGTCGACGGAGGCGGTGTTGTTCTTGACCGGGAGACCGGCACCGGCGCTGCCGTTGGCGCTCGCGCTGAAGTAGTAGCCCGCGTAGTTGGGGATGTCGAAGTACTGCCGGTAGAAGGCGCCGGAGTAGTTGCTGTTGTAGTACAGGCAGGCGTAGCCGCTGGTGCAGGACTCCGCCGCCATGGCCGTACCGGACGTACCGAGGGCGGTGCCGACGCCGGCCAGGGCGACCGCCGAGGCGACGGCCAGGGATCTGAGGCGCATGGGCTTCCTTCCGGGTGTCTGGAAAACAGGACACGAACAGCCGTCAGCGGTCGCGACTCAGCCGCCAACTACCCTTGGGAAAAAGGGTTGTTGACCACGTTCGACTGACTCGAATCGACCACCGCGACCCGGCCCGAAACCTAACTCCACCCACGCCCCGGCAGCGAGATCCACTCTCCCCGTGGCCGGAAACCGGCTGCCCGCCCCGCGGTGATCGCCCCCGCACGGCCGCCGCGCACCCGAACGAGCACGTCAACAGCCTCGGTCCAGACCAATTTCGGGGAAACGCCGAATTCGTGCCCTCTGCATGAATCGGGACAGATGATCACTTATCGCGCGGCGGAGGGATTTCCTCCACCAAATAACTCGCCCGCAATCTTGACCGATTTCGAGCGCCGGCTACGCCCCGGAACAGTCGCGGTCCCGCTCCGTCGAGTACAGGTGGCTGTCGCGGAACTGGGAGGCGCCCAGGGTGCGGCCCACGATGATGACCGCCGTGCGCAGCACGCTCTCCGCCTTCACCTGGTCCGCGATGTCGGCGAGGGTGCCGCGCAGCACCAGCTCGTTCTCGCGGCTGGCGTAGGCGACGACCGCGGCCGGGCAGTCCGCCCCGTAGTGCGGGAGCAGCTCGGAGACGATCCGGTCGACGTAACGGGCGCCCAGGTGCAGGACGAGGAGCGCGCCGCTCGCGCCCAGCGTGGCCAGGTCCTCGCCCGCGGGCATCGGCGTGGCCTGCTGCGCGATACGGGTCAGGATCACCGTCTGGCCGACCGTGGGCACCGTCAGTTCCCGCTTCAGCGCCGCTGCCGCCGCCGCGAACGCGGGGACGCCGGGGACCATCTCGTACGGGATGCCGCGCGCGTCCAGGCGGCGCATCTGCTCGGCGACCGCGGAGAACACCGACGGGTCGCCGGAGTGCAGCCGGGCGACGTCGTGGCCGGCCTCGTGCGCCGCCACGAACTCCCGCTCGATGGCGTCGAGGTCGAGGTCCGCCGTGTCGACGAGCCTGGCGTCGGCCGGGCATTCGGCGAGGAGTTCGGCCGGGACCAGCGACCCCGCGTACAGGCACACCCGGCAGTCCGCGAGCGTGCGGGCGCCGCGCACCGTGATCAGGTCGGCGGCGCCGGGGCCCGCCCCGATGAAATAGACCGTCATGCCTGTCCAACCCCTGTCTTCGTTACGGACCATTGCGTGACCGGCATCGCCTGCCGCCACCCGGTGAAGCCGCCGACCGGCACGGCGTGCGCGACGGACAGTTTCACCAGCTCGCCGCCGTGGCTCCGGTACCGGGTGGCGAGCAGCGCCTCGGATTCGAGGGTGACCGTGTTGGCCACGAGACGGCCGCCCGGCGCGAGCGCGTCCCAGCAGGCGTCGAGCAGTCCGGGCGCCGTGAGGCCGCCGCCGATGAACACGGCGTCGGGGGAGGGGAGTTCGGCGAGGGCGGCAGGGGCCGGTCCGGTGACGACCGTCAGGCCCGGCACTCCGAGCCGCGCCGCGTTCCGCTCGATGCGGGCCGCGCGCTCCGCGTCCCGTTCCACGGCGTACGCACGGCAGGAGGGGTGCGTGCGCATCCACTCGATGCCGATCGAGCCGGAGCCGCCGCCGATGTCCCACAGCAGTTCGCCGGGGGCGGGCGCGAGCGCGGCGAGGGTCGCGGCGCGCACATGGCGCTTGGTGAGCTGGCCGTCGTTCTCGTACGCGGCGTCGGGCAGGCCCGGCGTCGCGCCGATGCGCAGGGCGTCGGGGGCGCGACGGCAGTCGACCGCGATCACGTTCAGCGGGTCGCCGGGCACGTGCGTCCAGGCCTCGGCCACCCCTTCGTACGAGGTCTCCTCCTCGGCTCCGAGGCGTTCCAGGACGGTGAGGCGGCTGGGCCCGAAGCCCCGCTCGGTCAGCAGGGCCGCGACCTCGGCGGGGGTGTCCGCGCCCGCGGACAGGACGAGCACCCGGCGGCCGTGGTGCAGCGCGGCCGCGAGCCGGTCCGCCGGGCGGCCGACCAGCGTGACCACCTCGGTCTCCTCGACGGCCCAGCCGATCCGCGCGCAGGCGTAGGACACGGAGGACGGGTGCGGCAGAACGTGCAGCGCGTCGGCGCCCACCGTCTCGGTCAGCGTGCGGCCGATCCCGTAGAACATCGGGTCGCCGCTGGCCAGGACGGCGACGCGGCGGCCCGCGTGGCGTGCGAGGAGGCCGGGTACGGCGGGGCGCAGCGGCGAGGGCCAGGCGACGCGCTCGCCCGCGCACTCCGGCGGGAGCAGGTCGAGCTGCCGGGGGCCGCCGATGACGGCGTCCGCGGTGCGGAGGGCCTCGCGTGAGGTCCCGGGGAGCCCCGGCCAGCCGTCGGCGCCGATTCCGACGACGGTCACCGCGGGTATGGCGGGGTCGGGGGAAGTCACGGCCTGGTACCTCGGTGCGTCAAGAGCGTCATCGTCGGAGCCGCACTCTATCGGGCGACACCGGCGGGACACCTCACAAGCCCCTGCGGCGATTGAGCAGCGGGGTCCGGGGCAGCGCCCCGAGGCGTGGGCGACGCGCCGCGAGCCGGTACGGTCCCCGCCCCCGGCAACCCGACCGTGTTACCTCAAGACCGGTTGACCCATCGGCGGGAGGCAGGACGACATGGCGGGACACGGAGCGGCACGGGCCTGGGCCGTGACCGCCATGGTGGTCGGGGCCTCGGCCCTCCCCGGTACGACGCCGGAGGCCTCCGCGGCGGAGGACGACGCGGCGCGCCCCGCCGTCGTCTGGCCGGTGACCGCGACCCCGCACATGACGGCGGCCTCGCTCGGCTCCGGGTCGACCGCGAAGCCGGTCTTCGACGACGACGCGCTCGCCGGTCTCCTCGCGCCCGGCGGCCGGCTCCGCGAGGTCGTCGACGCGGGCAGGGACCGCGACGTCAGCTGGGTGCTCGACCCGGATCTGGTGATCGCCGCGCAGGAGATGTCCACCGGCTACCGGGTCGCGAAGAACAGCGACTCCACCAGCCCGCAGGACACCACGGAGGGCACGGGCCAGGACGCGGCCCGCACCTGGCTGGCCGCACTGCGCGACGCCGTGGAGGGCCGCGAGGTGTGGCTGCTGCCGTACGCCGACCCGGACCTCGCCTCGCTGGCCCACCACCCCGGCACCGACACCGACGACCTCACGGAGGTGGTGTCCGGGCTCGCGGCCGACGCGAAGAAGCGGGTCGACCGGATCCTCGGCACCGGTGCCCGCACCGGGCTCGGCTGGCCCGCCGACGGCGCCCTCGACTCCGACGTCACCGCGCTCGGCGCGAAACTGGGTGTGACGCGGGTCCTCGCCTCGGGCCGGGGGCTCACGCCCGCGGACGACACCCCGGTGACCGTGGGCGGCGGCAACGACAAGCTGACGGCGCTGCCCTACGAGGCCGACCTCACGAGCGCACTCGCCCGCCTCAAGGACGAGGAGCCGTCCCCCACGCCCTCCCCCTCCGCCCCGGAGCCGTCGCGGTCGCCGTCGCCGTCGCCCGACGACACCACGTCGTCTCCGAGCCCGAGCCTCTCCGCGAGCCCCGACACCGCCGACAAGGCCACCGTCAAGCACGTCACCGCGCTCCTGAAGGCGAACGCCCGCCCGGTCGTCGTACCGCCCCGCAATCTGTCGGGCACGGCGGCGGACGCGCTCGGCTCCGCCATCGACTCCGGCACCAAGGACGGCTGGCTGGACCTCCAGGGCATCCGCGGGGCCGACGACGACCCGGTGGAGGGCGCGGCCGGGGCCCCGTCCGCGTACCCTTCGCGGCTGCGCGGCAGCGAGCTGAACAAGGACCAACTGACGGACGCGGCAGGCGATCTGGACACGCTGGCGACCCTCACCAAGGTGCTCGCCGACCCGAAGGCCACCACGGAGTCCGTGCACGCGGCGATGGCCCGCGCCCTGGCCACCGCGTGGCGGGCCGAGGAGGACGCGGCGCAGCGGACGTTCCAGGGGCGCACGAGCGACTTCCTGTCGACGTCCGTGAAGTCGCTGCGCCTGGTGCCGAAGACCACGGTCACCGTCACGTCGGGCGACGCCTCGATCCCCGTGACGCTCGACAACGCGCTTCAGCAGGAGGTCTCCGGGCTCGAACTGCGCGTCAAGTCCAGCGACGCCGAGCGTCTGAGGGTCAACGACGACGAGATCTCCGTGTCGGCCGAGGGCTCGGCGAGCCACACCTCGCAGATCGACGTCACCGCGAAGGCGAACGGCAAGGCGCGGCTGACGGCCCAGCTCTACACGACGAGCGACGGCAAGCCGTGGGGCGAGGAGATGACCTTCGAGGTCGACGTGACGTCGGTGTCCTCCGGGTCGATCGCCGTGGTGGCGACGGGCGTCGGGCTCATCGTCCTGGCCGCCGTGTTCCGGATGCGCCGGGTCCGCAGACGCAACGGGAACGGAACCGGGAGCGGGAACGGGAACGGCCAGGACGGGACCCCGCGGAGCGACTGATTACGAGTCCTTGTCCGCCTTCTTCACCGCCGCCTCCGCGTCCACGATGCCGAGGCCGAGCCTGGCGTTCTTCTTCGGGTTGACGGCCGTCCCCCGGATCGTGGAGATGATCTCGTCGGGGTCGAGCCCCTGGTGGTGCAGGAGCGCCGCGAGCGCGGAGACGTAGGGCGCCGCCATCGACGTGCCGGAGAGCTTCCCGTAGCCGGACGTGTCCTTCAGGGTCTCCTTCGTCCTGTACGTCGGGAGCGTGGAGAGGATGTCCTCGCCGGGCGCCGAGACCGCCTGCTGCGCGCCGAAGTTGGAGAAGTCGGCCGCCGCGCCCTTCTTGGTGCTCGCCCCGACGACGAGGACCGGGGTCTCCACCTTGTACGGCTGGGTGTCCGCGCCGTCGTTGCCGGCCGCGGCGACGACGACCGCGCCCTTGTCGTGGGCGTGCTGGATGGCCTGGTTGAGGATGCCGCCCTGGAGCAGCTTCGTCATCAGGACGCCCTCGCCGAGGGAGAGGTTGATGACGTCGGCGCCGTGGTCGGCGGCCCAGACGATGCCCTTGGTGATGTTGCCGTTGGAGCCGCTGCCGTTCGCGCCGAGCACCCGCACCGGCATGATCCTGGCGCCGGGAGCGCCGCCCGCGACGCCGACGCCGTTGTCGGTGTGGGCGGCGGCGATGCCGGAGACGTGCGTGCCGTGGCCGTTGAGGTCCTTGGGCTCGTCGTCGCCGTCGACGAAGTCGTGTCCGTCGACGAGCCTGCCCTTGAGGTCGGGGTGGTCGAGGGCGACGCCGGAGTCGACGACGGCGATGGTCGTGTCGTCGCCCTTCGAGGTGTCCCAGGCGGCCGGCAGCTTCATCGCGTCGAGGGCCCACTGGTCCTTCCGCATGGGGTCCGGCTTGCTGTCGTCCCCGCACGCGGTGACCAGCAGGAGAGTGGCGACGGTGGCGGCTACGAGCGGTGTACGGATGCGCATGCTTCCGAGCCTGTGGGCAGCCGCCACCGCACGCATGTGATGGCCATCCGTGTGGGCTAACGCCCCCGTCAGCGGGCCCAGTCGGGGCTCCAGAAGTCGCCGGAGCCGTCCTCCTGACGCTCGTACCGGTCCGTCAGATACGTCAGGAGCACCGCGAGGCCGGGGTGCCGGTTGTCCGCCCGCCACAGCAGCGACAGCGGGTAGAGCGGGGTGGGGCGGCGTACGGGGACGAACCGCAGCTCGATGCCGGCGGGCCGGGTGAGCGGGGTGCGGGTGCCCATGATGGTGGCCACGTCGTCCGCCGCCGCGACCGTGCGCAGCAGATGGCCGCCGCCGAAGGTGGTGCCGCCGACGTCGATGGTGAGCCCGAAGGCGCGCTCCAACTCCTCGTAGTACGCGGCCCATTCGGAGCCCTTCGCCATGCCGGGCATCCAGATCCGGTGTCCCGCGAGCTCGGCGGGCGTGACCTCGCGCCGGTCCGCGAGGGGGTGCGCGGCGCCGGTGACGAGGATGGCGGGCTCGTCGATGACGCGGGCGCTGCGCACCTCTGCGGGCAGCCGGTCCGCGGGCACGGCGCGGGTCCAGAACGCGGCGTCGACGCGCCCTTCGCGTACGGAGGCGAGCGCGGCCCGGCCGCCGTGGCCGTGGGCGACGACGTCGAGGGCGAGCCCGGGGTGGGCCTGGTGGAAGTCCTGCACGACCCCGTTGGTGATCACGTTGGCGGCGAGCACGTCGACGCGCAGCGGGCGCCGTCCGCCGCGCACGGAGTCGGCGGCCCGCCCGGCGACCGCGAGCAGTTCGCGTGCGTGCGGCAGGAAGGTCTCGCCGTCGAGGGTGAGCCGCGCCCCGCGCGGGGTGCGCGTGAACAGGCGCACGCCCAGCTCCCGCTCCAGGGCGGCGACGCGCTTGGAGGCGGCCTGCTGGGTGATGCCGAGTTCGGCCGCGGCGATCTGGATCTGGCCCTCGTCGGCGACGGCGACGAAGGTGCGTACGGTCTCCTGGTCCACCCGCCTATACAACCATTGGTTGTGCGGATGATGGCGCCGGTTGTTTGCCGCGGCGCGTCCCCGGCCGCTTGGATCGCCGGGTCACGACGGCAGACGGGAGGGCGGGACGTGCGGCTCGGGCGGGATTTCGGGTGGCTGTGGGCCGCCTTCGCGGTGAGCACCGCCGGTTCGTGGCTCGCCATCGACGCGTTCCAGCTGATCGCGGTCCTCGTGCTGCACAGCGGAGCCGCGCAGGTGTCGATCCTGGCGGCGGCCGGGTTCGCGGTCGGCGCGCTGCTCGCGGTGCCGCTCGGCCCGTGGATCGAGTTCCGGCACAAGCGGCCCGTCCTTGTCCTCACGGACCTGGTGCGCTGCGCGGCCCTGCTCACGCTGCCCCTCGCGTACGCCCTCGACGCGCTGACCTTCGCGCAGCTCGTCCTGGTCTCCGTCGTCGTGGCCGCCGCCGACATCGTGTTCCGGGCGGCGAGCGGCGCCCACCTCAAGGCGCTCGTCCCCGAGGAGAGGCTGCTCCCCGCGAACGCCCGCTTCGAGGCGACGCAGTGGACCGCCACGGCCGCGGGGCCGCCGCTCGGCGGGCTGCTCATCGGCGCGTTCGGGCCGCTGACGACGGTCCTCCTGGACGCCGTCAGCTACGTCCTCTCGGCGCTCGGCGTCCGCGCGATCCGCACCCCCGAACCGCGCCCCGCGCAGCGCGCCAAGGGCCGGATCGGCGCCGCCGACATCGCCGAGGGCTGGCGGCAGCTGTGGCGCAGTCCGTGGCTTCGCGCGCTGTTCCTCAACACGACCCTGGTGAACTCGCTGATCATGGTGAGCGCCCCGCTCATGGCGGTGCTGCTGCTCGACGAACTCGGCCTCTCCCCCGTCCAGTACGGCCTCGTCCTCGGCCTCCCCTGCCTCGGCGGCCTGCTCGGCTCCCGGCTCGCCACGCCGCTCGTCGGGCGGTACGGGGCGCACCGCGTGCTCATGGTCAGCGGGACGGTGCGGGTGCTCTGGCCGGTGGGGCTCGCCTTCGCGGGGCCGGGCGTCGCGGGGCTCCTTGTGGTGTTCTGCGTGCAGTTCTGCCTCGTCACGTGCGTCGGCGTGTTCAACCCCGTGATGGCGGCCGAGCGGCTGCGCAGGACCGGGCCCGACGTGGTGGCGCGGATGCTGTCCGCGTGGACGGTGACCGGGCGCGCGGTCGTCGCGGTGCTCACGCTGGCGTGGGGCGGCTGCGCGGCGCTGATCGGGACGCGCGGGGCGATCGCGCTCGCCGGAGTGCTGCTGCTCGCGACGCCCCTGCTGCTGCGCGGCCTGCGCTCCCCGGCGTGTACACCCGGCCCCGCGGCGCCCACGCTGCCAGAGTGACCACGGACAACCGCCCCATATGCACCGGATTTTCCGGTTCATGACGTCAGGGAGCTTTCGTGGCACACGTACACGTGATCCTCAATCAGAAGGGCGGCGTGGGTAAGTCCACGCTCGCCGTGAACCTCGCCGCCGTCACCGCCGACGTGCTCGGCGCGGGCGCCCCGGACGCCGAGCGCCCGCCCGTCGTCGCCGTCTCCATCGACCCGCAGGGCTCGGCCGTGTGGTGGTCGGAGCGGGTCGGCGAGGGGCTCCCCTTCGACTTCGTGCAGGCCCACGACGACCTCTCGGGCCTCGCGGCGCTCTCCCGCATCCCGTCCGCCGAGCACGTCTTCGTCGACACCCCCGGCTGGCTCGACCTCGCCGACGACGACGGCGCCGACCCCCTCGGCAAGGGCGCGGCCGCCGACGCCCTGCGCGCGGTGCTCTCCAACGCCACCGACGTCATCGTCCCCATCGAGCCGGAGCCGCTCGGCTTCCAGCCCACGCAGCGCACGGTGGAGCGGGTCGTGAAGCCGCGCGGGCTGCCCTTCCGCGTGGTCATCAACAACTGGGACCCGCGCGACGGCAAGGCCGACCTGGCGCAGACCCGCAAGTTCGTCGAGGCGCAGGACTGGCCGCTCGCGCGCACCGTCGTACGCCACTACAAGCTGCACACGCGGGCCAGCGCGGACGGCCTCGTCGTCACGCAGTACGGCGCCAACCGGGTCGCGCTCCAGGCCCGCGAGGACTTCTTCCGGCTCGCCCTGGAGGTCGGCCTCGCGGCGATCCCGGCCCCGGCCCGCAGCAAGAAGTCCTCCCGTTCGAAGCCCGCCGCGAAGACCGCCACGGCGGCCAAGACCACCGCGGCCGCGAAGACCGCCAAGAACGCCAAGGCCACGAAGAAGAAGGTGAACGTCTGATGGGGCGCCGTACCGACCTGTCCTCGCTCCTGTCCTCCGAGAAGGCGGCCGCCGAGGAGCAGGCCGCGGCGCCCGCCCAGCGCAGACGCCCCGACACCAAGCCGCTCACCGTCCCCATCGCCGACCTCACGGAGAACCCGGACAACCCGCGCCACGAACTGCGCGACCTGGACGGGCTCGCCGAGACGGTCCGCGAACGCGGCGTCCTCCAGGCCCTCGGCGTCGTCTCCGCCGCCGTCTTCCTCGCCGCGCGCCCGCACCACAAGGAGGCCGTGGGCAAGGCCCCGTACGTCGTCCTGCACGGCCACCGGCGGCTCGCGGCGGCCCGGATGGCGGGCCTGGACGAGGTTCCGGTCCTGGTCAGGGACGACGCGACGCGCTCCGACGAGGACGCGCTGATCGAGAACGTGCAGCGCGACGACCTCACGGAACTGGAGCAGGCGCAGGCCATCCAGGGCCTGATCACCTCCTACGGCTACTCGCAGCGCCAGGTCGCCGCCCGGATCGGCAAGACGCAGGGCTTCATCTCGCAGCGGCTGTCGCTGATGAAGCTGCGCGAGGACATCCAGGAGGCGCTCGCCGACGGCCGGGTCTCCATCGAGGACGCCCGCCGCATCGCCCGCCTCCCGAAGGAGGAGCAGGTGCTCCCCGGCGAGCCGGACGCCGCCGCGACCGTCCCGGCCGCCCGGAAGGAGAAGCGCGGCCGCGATTACGGCGTAATCAAGATCGACAGCCGGGGGACCCCCGACGACGTGGTCGAGGCGCTGCGCCGGCATCTGGCCCCCGCGACCCTCGACCGGATCGTCGAACTGCTCGGCCGATAGCCGCCTGCCCGGGAGCCGCGGTCGCTTACCGTGGCCCCGTGCTCGAAGTACCGACCGTGCCGTCCCCGCCCGTGCCCCCGCAGCCGCCCGCCGAGGCCGTCGCCCCGCTGATGCGCGGCCTCGACGTGCTGCGCAGCCTCACGGACGCCGAGTACGCCGGGGGCGCGGACGGCACGCTCGCCCTCGCCGAACTCGCCCGCGTCACGGGCCTGGCCCGCTCCACGGTCGACCGGATCTGCGCGACCCTCGCCCACCTGGGCTTCGTCCGCCTCGACGGACGCGACGCGGCGCTCGCCCCGCCCCTGATGGCCGTCGCCAACGCCTGCCTGGACGCGCTGCGGGTGCCGGGGCTCCTCGGCCCGCTCGCCGACCGGCTCGCGGACGAGCTCGACGAATCCGTGTCGATCGCGGTCCCCGACGGCGACCACATCCGCTTCGTCCACCAAGTGCTGCGCAGGCGCGCCCTGTCCATCAGCTTCCGCGTGGGCGACGCGCTGCCGGGCGCCGGGTGCGCGCCGGGCCTCGTGTTCCGGAAGGGCCTGGAGCGCGCCGTCGACGACCAGCTCGTGGAGCCGGGCCTCGTCGCGGTGGCGGCCCCCGTGCGGGGTCCCGACGGCTCGGTGGTGTGCGCGGTGAGCGTGGTGAGCCACACGAGCCGCCATACGGCGGAGGAGCTGCCGGGGGCGGTGCGGGGGCCTTTGGAGAGGGCCGTACGCGAGATGGAGGCAACGCTGGCGCATCAGCCACACATGCAAGCCCCTGCGGCGATTGAGCAGCGGGGTCCGGGGCAGAGCCCCGCGACCGAGGAGGAAGCTCCCGCCACGATCCAATCGCTCGCCAGAGGCCTCCGCGTGCTCACCGCCTTCGACGCCGCCCACCCCGCCCTCACGCTCACGGAGATCGCCGAGGCGACGGGCCTCGCCCGGGCCACGGCCCGCCGCGCCCTCATCACCTACGAGCACCTCGGCTACGTCACCCACGAGGACCGCACGTACCGGCTCACGCCCCGCGTCCTCGCCCTCGGCTGCGCGCCGCTGTCCCGCACCACGCTCCCCCGGATCGCCGCACCGCACCTCGCGGCCCTGTCGGAGCGCCTCGCCGAGTCCGTCGGGCTCTCCGTGCCGGACGGCGACTGCGTGCGCTGCACCGCGCGGGTGACGCCGCGCCGCGTCATGCGCGTCGACATCGGCGTCGGCTCCCGGCTGCCCGCCGGGGACACGGCCGCGGGGCGGCTGCTGCGCGACGGCGGGGAGTCGGCCGTGGCCGACGGCCCCGAGGACGGGCTGCGGTCGGTGGCCGTGCCGGTGCGGGACCGGTCGGGCCGGGTCGTGTCCGCGCTCGACGTCACCGCCCACCAGGGGCGCGGGGACGACGAGACGTGGGCGGCGGAGCTGCGGGAGACCGCGGCGCGCATCGCCGCCGAACTCCACGTCACCTCCCGCTTCGTGGCCGTCCCCGCGCACTGAGACCGAGGTCTCACCGCCGTACGGACCTTGGTCCCTACACGTCGCGACGAATGCCCCGCATCCTCAAACGTGATGACATCCCGTGGCTCCAGCAGCTTCTACCAGTCCTCCATCCGTGGGGCGGCGCCTTCGGCCGTACGCCCCACGGGCGGCTGGCGTGCCGTGGGACTGCTCGTCGCGGTGCTGGCGCTGATCATCGCCACCCTCGACGTGTCGACGCCCGAGGACTTCCGGGCCCGCGCCCTGCTCGGGCTCGTGCCGATCTTCGTGGCGCTGCTCGCGCCCGTGTCGGTGACCGCCGTCGTCACCGGTCTCCTGATCGTCGTCTACATCGGGCTGCAGGCCGTGTCGCCGCTGCCGACCAGCGGCAACTGGGCCGTGCTCGGGCCGCTGATGATCGGCACCGGCGGGCTCCTGGGCGTGCTGATCGCGCGCCGCAGGGAGGAGCAGCGCAGCCGTGTGCAGGCCCTCACGGACATCGCCGAAGCCACCCAGCGCGCGGTGATGCGCCGACTGCCCGAGCGGTTCGAGGACCTGCGGATCGCCGACTTCTACCAGCCCGCCGCCCGCGCGGCCCGGGTCGGCGGCGACTGGTACGACTTCCAGCCCTCGCCGCACGGGGTGCGCGCCGTGCTCGGCGACGTCAGCGGCAAGGGGCTGCCCGCGGTGTCCGCCTCGGCGTGGCTGCTCGGCGCGTTCCGGGAGGCGGCGTACCACGAGGAGCGGATCGAGGAGGTGGCCCGGCGCCTGGAGATCGCCATGCAGCGGTACAGCGCCTGGACCCGGATCACCCACGACGAGGGCCTCACGGACGCGTTCTCCACCGGGCTGCTGCTGCACTTCCCGCCCACCTCGGACGAGTGCGTCGACGTGGTGAACTTCGGGCACGAGCCGCCGCTGGTCGTCACCGCCGACGGCCGCGTGCACACCCCCGCTCTGCCGGCCGGACTGCCCCTCGGGATGGGGATGCTGGGCGCCGCGGCGCCGCGCGTGGCCCGGATACCGTTCGGGGTCGGGGACACGATGATCCTCTTCACCGACGGCGTGACCGAGTGCCGCGACGCGGACGGCACCTTCTATCCCGTACGGGAGCGGCTGCCGCACCTGGTGGCGCCGCACGGCGGGAAGGAGCCCCCCGAGGCGCTGCTGCACCGGCTCGCGGAGGATCTGCGCGCGCACCGGTACGGCCCGCCGAGCGACGACGCCGCGATCACCGTGATCCGCAGGACCGCGCGGCGCGCGCCGTACGAGAACGAGGCGGACGCCGAGCTGTACCAGTACCGGCCGAAGGAGTCGGCGGCCCCGGCCGTTCAGGGAGCCGTGACTCAGTACGCCACCGACATGCGCTTCCTGGAGTGCGCGTCGCGCTCGATCTCGTCGACGAAGGCCAGCGCGTAGTCCTCCGCGCTGATCCGGCTCTCGCCGTCGGCGTCCGTCATCAGCCGGTCGCCGCCGACCCGGAACTCCTCGGTGCGCTCCCCCGGTCCGATCTCCGCGGCCGGCGAGATGTACGTCCAGTCCAGGTCGTCGACCGTGCGCAGATAGGTGAGCACGTCGCGGTGTGCGAGCGCCTCGCCGCGGTACGCGTCGGGGAAGCCCGGCTGGTCCACGAGCGCCTCGCCGGGCGCGACCTCCAGGCTGCCCGCCCCGCCGACCACCACGAGCCGCGCCACCCCGGCTCCGCGCACCGCGGCGACCAGCGCCTGATTGAGCGAGAGGAACGGCTCGACCGGGTCCGAGCCGTCGCGGGGCGGCGCGAGGGCCGAGGCCACGGCGTCGTGCCCGCCCGCGAGCACCGTCAGCCGCTGCACGTCGTGGACATCGGCCGCCGCGCCCGTGCAGCCGACGACGGGCACGTCGCCGGAGCGGCTGACGGCGGTCACGCTGTGGCCGCGGCCCAGGGCCTCGGCGGCGATACGGCTGCCGACCATGCCGGTGGCGCCCAGGAGCAGGATGTTCATGGGCTCAGCGAAACACGGTGTTCCCCGGGGCGCATGTTGCGAAGGAGGCGCCGCGAGCGGTCAATGGAAGGGCGGGGGGCCTCGCAGAAAGGAGCCCGTCATGGCTCAGCACGCGGCACCCGCACCCGGCCGGCGCACCGGCACCGGGGGCGCGGCCTTCTCCCCGACCGACGCGGCCGTCGTGGTCCCCGCCGTGACCGGTATCGCCTACGGATTCTGGGCGTCGAGCATCGACCGTCACGGCGGCGAGGTCACCGGCGGCAACATCGCGCTCGGCTTCGTCACCGGCATCGTCGTGATGGCGCTCTGCTTCGGCATCCACCAGTGGTCCAAGCGGCAGGCGGGCCGGCACTTCGTCGCCCGGGCCGGGGCCTGGGGCGCGTTCGCCGGTATCGCCGTCGGCTTCCTCAACAGCCTCGCGCAGCACGCGCTCCTGTGGTCGGTGGTGCTCGGCCTGATCGTCGCGGCGGCCACGTTCGCGGGCACGTACTACCGGTACTACTCGGCGAGCGAGTACGCGCCCGTATAGAACGTACGTACTAATACGTGACGCCGAACTCCCGGTACTCGCGGTAGTACCAGCCGCTCGGGCCGTGGTCGTGACCGTGCCGCGGCCCGTCGGCCGGCGCCCCGGACGTACAGTTCGGCACGGCGCGGCCACCGGTGTCGACGTACGCGGCGCTGGCCCAGCCGCGGGCGCCCGTGAACCAGTACCAGGTCGAGGTTCCGTGCACCGACGAGCCGTCGGTGGCGCACTCGACGCGGTCCTGGCTGCCCGGCGCGAGCCGGTACACGACGGAGGCCGACGTGCTCGGCCCCGAGCGCAGATTGAGATCGGAACGGGAGACGACGGTCCCCCAGACGACGTCGCTGTTCGCACTGGCCGGTGCCGCGGCGGTCACGGCGAGCAGACCGCCCGCCAGGAGCCCGGCGGCAGCCAGGGCCGGAGTGGTTCGGCGCATGATCGGCCTCCTAGGGTGAGCCCCAGGGCCCTTCTGACGGATCTTGCCGGAGTCGCGGGCCCTGGCACGCACATCTGCGGCGTTGTCGTCGGTTGCCAACTTCCCCAAGCTCTCGGCTTCGCTCGAGCAGGGGAGGCCCCATTCGCGTTGTCGCCCTCCTCCGCCTTGCAGCTGCACGCACCAGACCCCGCTCGCGGAGCCGGATGGTGCGGCCCTCCGGGTCCAGCCTGATCCGTCAGAAGGGCCCTAGATCTCCACATCCCCACATCCAGGAAACACCCGTTCGGCCCAGTGCTCCACCGGAGCGCTCGCGCCCCGCGCGGCCGGGGCCTTGCCTGACAAGGTGACCCGAAAAGCGCCCCTCACCGCCGCCGCCTCCACGGTGCTGCTCGTCGTCGCCTGTCTCCTCGTCCCGCTCGGCACGCTCTCCACGTGGGCGAAGTACGAGATCGGCGACAGCGACCGGTACGTGTCCGCGATGGCGCCACTGGCCGGTGACCCGGACGTGCAGGACGCGGTGGCCGACGCGGTGACCACCGAGGTCATGCGGAACCTCGACGTGGGCGCGCTCGAATCGGTCGTCGAGGACTATCTGCACGGCGCGGTCGTCTCGTTCGCGGACACCGACGCCTTCCGCGGCGCCTGGAACACCGCGAACCGGGCCGCCCACGACGCCGTCCAGCAGTCCCTCGACGAGGGCACCACAGGGCCCGTCACGCTCGATCTGGCGCCCGTCACCGCGCAGGTCAAGAAGCAGCTGGAGGCGGACGGCGTGCCGTTCGCCGGGCGGATCCCGGTCACCCACACCGAGGTCACCCTGCTGTCCGCCGGCGACCTGGCCGGGCTGCGGAAGGGGTTCCACCTGTTCCAACTCGCCGGTCTGTGGCTGCCGGTGGCCGCCGTCGTGTGCGCCGCCGCGGGGCTCGTGCTCGCCGCGCGCCGCCGCCGGGCGCTCGCCGCGACCGCCCTCGGCGTGGCCCTGGGCGCGGCCGCGCTGCTCGTGGCGCTGCCGATCGCCCGCGCGCTCACGCTCTCCGACATCTCCGGCGCCGCGAACAAGGCGGCGGTCGGCGCCGTGTACGACGCACTGACCGCGTCGATGCGCACCGCGTCGTGGGTGCTGGTGGCGGTGGGCCTGGTGGTGTCGCTCGCCGTGTGGCTCGGCAGGCACCCGATCGGCCGCGTACGGAGTGCCGCCGCGCCGCTGCGGCGCGAGCATGCCGGTGACACGAGGAGGCGCCCGTATGACGCACACACCACCGGAGAGCGGGACGGCGGACTGGTCCGAGGCTCACCGAACGCCCGCCCCTGACCCCACCCGCGGCCGGGGCCCCCGCACCGACTGGGCGGCCGGCGGCACCCTGTTCGCCGGAGTCCTGATGCTGGTCAGCGGCTGCCTCGGCGTCCTCAACGGGATCGCCGCCATCGCCAAGGACGACGTCTACAGCCGGATCGGCGACTACGTGTACGCCTTCGACCTCACCACCTGGGGCTGGATCCACCTGGTGGTCGGCGCGCTCGTCGCGGTCACCGGCTGGGGTGTGCTCAAGGGCAAGGACTGGGCGCGCGGCGCGGGCATCGCCTTCGGGGCGCTCTACGTCGTCGAGTACTTCCTGTTCCTGCCGTACGCGCCCGTGTGGTCGGTCATCTCCATCGGCATCGGCGTCTTCGTCATCTGGGCGCTGGCCTCGGACCACGGCCGGGCCTCCGACTCCCCGGCCGCCAAACCGGCCTGACGGTCCGGGGCCCGGCTAACCTGGACAGTTCCCAGCGGACAGGTACGGGGGCCGGGCCTTGGACCAGCGGCAGCAGCACATCACGGACGAGGCGCCCGGCGCCCCGCGGGACGAGCCGCGGGACGCCGGGCGCCGCCGCGTGGGGCGGACGGGGGCGTGGGCGGCGGCGCTGCTGCTCGCGGCGGTCAGCGTGGTCGTCGGCTGCCGGGCCGCGGACCGCGACGCGGTCACCCCGGTACCCCAACTCCTCGCTTTCCTGCCCTGGTTGCTCGCGCCGACGGTCGCCGCGCTGCTCCTCGCGCTGCTGTCGCGCTGGCGCACGGGTCTCGTCTGGGGCGTCGTCGTGCTCGGCGCGCTCGCCTGGTTCATGGAGCCGTACGGGCGGGACGCCCCCGAGCCGGACGGCCCGCCGGTCTCCGGGGTACGGGTGCTGGCGTCCAACGTCCAGTTCAGCCGGGGCACCCCCGCGCTGATCGACACGGTCACCCGGCACCGCCCAGACCTCGTGTTCGTCGCGGAGTGCGGGCGGCCCTGCCGGGACGCGCTGGACCGGGAGTCGCTGCGCACCCGCTACCCGTACCGGCAGTCGGTGGCGGCGGACGGCTCCGCGGGCTCGACGATCCTCAGCGCGTTCCCGCTGAAGCCGGCGCCGAAGGTGGCCGGGACGATGGGCATGCCGGCCGCCACGGCGGACGTGCGGGGGCACGCGGTGCGGCTTCAACTCGCGCATCCGATGCCGCCGTTGGCCGACCAGGTGAACGTGTGGAAGAGGGAGCTGGGGCGCCTCGCGGACGCGGCGCGGGCCACCGAGGGCCCCGCCGTCATGGCGGGCGACTTCAACGCGACGCAGGACCACGCGGCGTTCCGCCGCATCCTCGACGCGGGCGCGCTGCACGACGCGGCCCGCCCGACCGGCCACGCCCGCACCCCGAGCTGGCCGTCGGCGGCGCCGGGCCCGCTGGGCACACAGATCGACCACGTACTGGTGAGCGACGACTTCTCGGCCGACAAGTCCCGCTTCGTCCGCCTCGCGGACACGGACCACCGGGCGCTCCTGGTGGACCTCACGCTGCACGGCTGAACCGCACGCGTTTTCACCGGGCCACCGTCCATGGGGAGGCGGACGGCGGCCCGGTGTGAGAGGCGGCGGCCCACTGCGGTCAGGTCGCAGGTGGGGAAGAGCCGCGCGCCCCGGCTATCGCGGGGTCATCGCAGTTCGAGCTCCGCCTTGCGCAGGGCCTTGGCGAAGCCGTTGGCCCACAGGGACTCCACTTGCGCCTTCTCGTTGGCGTCCGGGTTCGCGTTGGTGCACGAGGGGCCGGGGCCGCCGCCCGACATCAGCTCGCTGCACGGACCCTCGTAGTGGTCGGGCAGCCCGAGCACGTGACCGGTCTCGTGCGTGGTCACGCGCGTGGAGTCGTACTCCTGGTTCTGCGCGTAGTCCAGGAAGACGTAGCCGCTGCCGTGCCCGTCCGTCGAGGCGTACGAGCCGCGCGAGTCGTTGCCCTCGCGGTACGAGAAGTCGCCGCCGCCGGAGGAGGCCTGGAGCTTCACGTTCGACACGGACGCGTTCCAGATCGACGCGCTGCTCGCTATCTGCTGCTGGAAGGTGGGGGCCTGCGAGGCGTCGTACGTGACGGTGACGGACGCGGCGTGCGGGTTCGCGGCCCGCTTCTCCGCGACGGACTTCACGACGGCCTGGAAGAAGGCCTTGTTCGCCGCGGCCTCCTCGGAGGAACCGGCGTAGTGCTGCGCGCCCCGGTCCGGGGCGGCGGCCACGGGGCCCGCGGCGAGGGCGGTGACGGTGAGACCCGCGCCGAACGCGCACGCGAGAAGACGGATGACTGTGGGGGGTGGTGTCATGTCCATGCATGCGAGTCTGGGGCGGACGGGACGCACGGGATAGATGCCATTCGGCGATAACTCCGTGCTATCACCCCGCCGTTGCCCCTGGTGCGACGCACAGTACCCGCCTACGCTCGACGCCCATGGAGCTGGAGGTGCGGCACCTGCGCGTCCTGTGCGCGATCGAGGACACGGGCAGCCTGCACAAGGCGGCCCGGCAGCTGGGCATGACCCAGCCCGCCCTCAGCACCCAACTGCGCCGCATCGAGGACCACATCGGCGGCCACCTGTTCACCCGCGAGCGCACCGGCTGCCGGCCCACCCCGCTCGGCCGCATCCTGCTCACCCGCGCGAGACCGCTGGTGGACGAGTTGCGGGCGCTCGTCGACGAGACCCGCGCCGTGGCCGCCGCCACCGACACCCCCGGACCGCTGCGCATCGGCTCCACCGCGAGCCGCGCCCTGCCCGGCTGGCTGCGCCGACTGCGCACAGGACCCGCACTGCGCGGCGCGGAACCGTCCCTGCGCATGGACGTCTCCGCGCACGCCCTGCTCCGCCTGCTCGCCGACGGACGGCTCGACGTGGCGTTCGTGCACGAAGTCGAGGGCAGCCCGCTGCGGATGCCGCCCGGACTGCACTGCCGGGTCCTCGTCGAGCGCGAACCGCAGTTCGTGTCCATGCCCGCCGACCACCCCGCCGCCCGCCAGCCTGTCGTCCGCCTCGCCGATCTGGCCGAGGACCGCTGGATGATCGACCCGACGGTGGACGGCGAATGGGACGGGCTGCTCAGGGCGTTCCGCTCGGCGGGCGTCAGCCCCCGTGTCCTGCACGGCGACTACCTCACCGCCGCCAACCTCGTCGCCACCGGCGAGGTCGTCACCCTCTGCCAGCCCACCTCGCGCTCCCGCCCCGACATGGCGGTCCGGCCGCTCGCCGGCGACCCCGTCGCCGTACGCCTGCTGCTCGCCGCCCGCTGCGAGGCCGTACTCGACCTGGTCGAGCCGCAGTTGGCGGAGGCGTACTGGGAGGAGGTCCGGCGGACGCCCGCCTACCGGGACCGGCTCCCGGACGGCAGCAGCCCGGTCAGCAGCCCCCTGTGAGCAGCCACCCATAAGCAGCTCCCTATAGCCGGTATTGGCAGATCGCCCGTTGTTCACCTGCGGTTCTGCGGCCAGGGTTGCCGTGACGATCCCACCGGCTGCGAAGGAGCAGGCATGGCTGTGGCACCGGGCGAGACACGGTTCGACACGCGGTTCGACGTGGCAGGGCATCTGACGGGAAATCACATCGGGGGCCGGTGGGTCGCGGCCCAGTCGGGGCAGCGCCGCGCCGACCTGAACCCGGCCGATCTCACCGACGTGATCGGCGAGTTCGCGGAGTCCGGCGGCGCCGATGTCGACCTCGCGGTCGACGCGGCACGGCGGGCCTTCGCCCCCTGGCGGGACATCGGCCCCATCAAGCGGGCCGCCGTCCTCACCAGGGCGCTGCACATCCTGGAGGAGCGCGCGCAGGAACTCGCCCACGCGATCACCCGCGAACAGGGCAAGCTGCTCAAGGAGGCCACGGGCGAGGTCCAACGGGCCATGGCTGTACTGGAGTTCACGACGGGGCAGGCCCGGCTGCTCGGCGGTACGACGGCCCCCGCGGAGGAGCCGCGCACCTTCGCGTACACCTTTCGCAGGCCGATCGGTGTGGTGGGGCTGATCTCGCCGTGGAACTTCCCGCTGGCGATCCCGATGTGGAAGGTGGCCCCCGCGCTGCTCGCCGGCTGCACCGCCGTCCTCAAGCCCTCCCCGCTGACGCCCCTCACCTCCGCGCTGCTCGTCGACGTCTTCCGGCAGGCGGGCCTGCCGGACGGGGTGCTCAACCTCGTGCAGGGCGACGCGGCGGCAGGCGAGGCGCTCGTCGCGAACCCGGCCGTCGCCGGCATCAGCTTCACCGGCTCGCTGCCCATCGGCACCGCGATCCACACCGGCGGCGCGCACCGGCTGCTGCGCACCCAGCTCGAACTCGGCGGCAAGAACGCGGTCGTGGTCTGCGACGACGCCGATCTCGACAAGGCCGTGGACGCCGTCGTGCACGGCGCGTTCGGGCAGGCGGGACAGCGCTGTTCGGCGACCAGCCGGGCCGTCGTCGACGTCCGGGTCCGCGAGGAGTTCCTGGACCGGCTCGTCGCCCGCGTCGCCCACCTGCGGGTGGGCCCCGGCTTCGACCCGGCGTCCGAACTCTGCCCGGTCGTGGACACCGCGCGCAGGGACGCCGCCCTCGCCGCCGTCGCGGGCGCGCAGCGGGACGGCGGCAAGGTCGTGTGCGGCGGCGGCCCCGAGGAGCGCCCGGATCTCCCTCAGGGGTGCTACGTGCAGCCGACAGTGATCCGGGACGTGCCGTGGGACGCGGAGCTGGCCCAGGAGGAGGTGTTCGGGCCGGTGCTCGCGGTGGTGGACGCGGCGGACTTCGACGACGCGCTGCGGATCGCGAACTCCGTGAAGTACGGCATGTCGGGGACCGTCTTCACCGCGTCGCAGACCCGCGCCTTCGAGGCCCTGGACCGCTTCGAGGCGGGCATGCTGCACGTCAACCGGCCCGGCGTGGGCGCCTACGCGCACCTGCCGCACGTCGGGGACAAGGCCAGCCAGTACGGGCCGCCGGAGTGCTCGCCCGAGGTCTTCGACTTCTACACGGCGTGGCACTCGGCCTGCATCTCGTACTGAGCACCCCCGCGCGCCGAAAGGGCCGGTGCCTTCCCCGGAGGGAGGCACCGGCCCACTGTCGTGCGGGTCCGGCCGGTCAGCGGGTGGCCAGGATCTCCTCGGCGAGGCCGAACGAGAGCGTCATGCCGGCCCCGCCCACGCCGTTGACGACGGTGACGCCGGGCTCGGGGTCGACGACCAGCTCGGTGCGGCCGTCCCGCAGCGACGGATAGAAACCGACCCAGCGCTCGGTCACCTCCGCCTCCGGCGGAAGCCCCGCGAACGTGTCCAGGTACTCCAGGACCGCGTCGTCCACCGCGCCGTCCGCGAACGGGCCGAGGGTGGACCCGTACGCGTGCGAGTCGCCGAGCGTGAGGCGGCCGTCGGCGGTCTGCGAGACCAGCACGTGGATGCCGTGCTCGCGGTGGAACGGCAGCTCCTCGCCCATCCGCCGCGCCAGCTCCGGCTGCGCGGGACAGCCGTCGAACGCCGCGTAGTGCAGCAGGGTGAGCCCGCCGCAGAGCATCGGACCGAGCGCCCTGCCACCGGCCAGCGGGGCGGTGCGCATCATCTGGAGCTTGCAGCGCGTAAGACCGCTCGCGGCGAACACCTCCGGGTACAGCGAGGCGAAGTCGTTGCCGGAACAGACGAAGACCTGCTCGCAGTCCCAGTCGCCCGCCGTGGTGGAGACGGTCGGCATCGAGACGCCCCGCACATGCGTGCCGAAGCGGAACTCCACGCCGTACTCGGCGGCCAGGTACTCCGCCACGGCCGGTATCGCCCGGCGCGGGTCGACATTGACCTCCGTAGGACTCCACATCGCGGCCCGCAGTCCGTCGCGGCGCACGAAGCCGGAGCGCTCGGCCGCCTCGTCCGCGGTGATCATCCGCGCGCCCCGCTCCCTGGCCGCGTCGCTGAGCCGCAGGAAGTCCTCCAGGACCGCGGCCTCGTCCGCGTGCCGCGCCAGATGCAGCGAACCGGTCTCGGGCGCCCACAGGCCGGTCTTGGCGGCCACCTCCAGCCACACCTCGCGGCTGCGCAGCGCCCGCTCGTACACCTTTCCGCGCTGCTGTCCGACCGCCCAGATCATCCCGAAGTTGCGGATCGAGGCGCCCACCGCGAAGTCGTCGCGTTCGAGGACGACGGCCCTGCGGCCGCGCCGTGCGGCGGCGAGCGCGTGCGCGAGACCGACGATGCCGGCGCCGACGACGACGGTGTCCGCGTGCTGACGGTTCATGTCTGCCTGCCTTTCGGTACGGGGACCGGTACGGGGAGGGGAGCGGTCACTGGGCGGGAGCCGTGCGCGGGCGGCGGTTCCAGTGCGGAACCATGACCGCTCCGGCCAGCGCGGCGGCGACCGAGAAGAGCAGGAACAGGGCGGAGCCGGAGAGGAATCCGGGCAGCAGCCCGCCGAGGATCGCGCCGACCGAACCGCAGCCGTTGACCAGCCCCGCGGTGGTGCCCGCGGTCTCCTCCGCGCCGAAGTCGACCGCCGCGACGCACGAGATCATCGAGTCGGCGGCGTACACGGCGAGCCCGATGACGGCGAGCAGCGCGACCACGGCGCCGACGCTGTCGGTCGCGGTGAGCGGCATGAACAGGCCGAGGGCGACGGTCAGCAGGGCCAGCGACACCACGCAGGCGGGCACCCGGCGGGACTGGAACAGCCGGTCCGACACCCAGCCCACGACGATCGGCGCGAGCACGCCCGCCGCGCCGAACGCCACCGGGATGATCGTCGCCCCCACCTTGTCGACCTGCGGCAGCCGCTCGCTGACCAGCACGGGACCCCACAGCAGGATCGCGTAGCGGGCCGGTTTGAGCAGGAAGTAGGCGGCGCCCAGGGTGAGCACCATCGGGTCGCGCAGGGTCTTGCGGTACAGGGCGAGACCGCCGCCCCGGCTCTTCTTGGGCGCGACCGCCTCTGGCCCCTCCTCGCTGTCGGGCGCGTTCTTCTGGAAGAGGACGAAGAGCACGAGGACGACGGCGAGGGTCGCGGACCCGCAGAAGAACGCGGCGTGCCAGCTGTCGAAGACGGAGTACGCGAGCCAGCCCAGGAACGGCGGCGCCGCGAGCCCGCCGAACGCGTAGTTGGTGGACCACACGCCCAGCACCCTGCCGCGCTCGGCGACCGGGAAGAACGCGCCCATGTTCTTGCACAGCGGCGCCCACCCGGCCGACTGCGCCAGGCCCTGGACCACCATGGCGCCGCCGAACACGAGCAGCGCGCTGGAGGCGCCCATCAGCAGACCCGCGCCGATCGCGCCGACCATGCCGGTGATGACGACGACCCGCGGCCCGAACCGGTCGGACCACGCGCCCCACACGAACTGCCCCACGGCGTAGGCCGCGAGATAGACCGCGTCGATGACACCGAGGGCCCGCTCGGAGAGCGTGTGGGAGAGCACCGGGTCGTCCAGGATGCCGAGCTTCGCGACGGAGAACGCCTGCCGCACGAAGTAGAAGCCCGCGTACGCGACCCAGGTGACCGCGAAGATCCGCCAGCGCAGTCGCGGGTTCACCAGGTGCGGGTGGACGGTGCGCTGGGCCTCGCGGGACGTGACGGGTGGTTCGGTTTCGGCCATGGGGAGTCCAATCCTCGACGGAGCGGATGGAGCTGTACCGATGTGCCGGCGGGTGGCCGAACGGCCTTGTTTCTTGCGGGGCTTTGGGGGGGGCTCAGACGGTCAGGGGTTCGCCCGCCGCGGCGTGGCAGCCGATCCAGTAGGCGTCGAAGTTCCGCAGCCGGTGCCCGGCCGGGAGGTCCACGGGCCGGTTGACCAGGACGGGGACGCGCTGTTCGGTGAGCCCGCCGTGGGAGCGCAGCGGTTCGGTGAAGCCGGAGATGTCGTGCCGGGCGGCGGTCGTGCCGAGCACCGTGTTGCGTTCCGCGATGACGACGAGGTCGCCGATCCGGTCCGCGGGCAGCTCGAACCGCTCGCAGGCCTCCTCACGGGTGAGCACCTCGTCGACCCCGTCGACGGCGGCGAGCCGCCGCCGCAGCGCCGCACGGTCCGCGCCGCCCTGCGGCAGGTGCACGGTCGCGTACGAGCCGAGAGCGCCGTGGTGGACCGTGTACGGGTCGGTGATCGGCAGCACGACGCGGCTCGCACCGGCGCCGGTCTCGGCGTCGAACCAGTCGGACAGGAAGACGACCTGCGCCTCGCCGTCGATGTCGGACTTGGCGTTCATGCCGTGGTCGGCGGTGACGACGAGGACGGCGCCGAGGGCGTCGATCCGGGCGAAGTAGCGGTCCAACATGGCGTAGAACCGGTTGGCCACCGGGGAGCCCGGCGCGTGCTTGTGCTGGATGTAGTCGGTCAGCGAGAGATACATCAGGTCGGGCCGGTCGCGCTCCAGGACGTCGCAGCCCGCGGCCATCACCAGCTCGCTCAGCTCCGCGCTGTACACGGAGGGCAGTTCGAAGCCGGTGGACTCCAGGACCTTCTCGATGCCGTTCTCCTCCAGGGTGACCTGGTCGGCCTTCTCCGCGGAGAAGCAGATGCCGCCCTCGGCGAGTCCGCTGCCCAGCAGCCGCCGCAGCTTGTCCTTGGCGGTGATGACGGCGACCTTGCCGCCGGTCTGCGAGAACGCGGCGAACAGCGTGGGCGCCCGCAGCAGTTCGGGCGCGTTCATCATGACTTCCTCGCCGGCCTCGGCGTCGTAGAAGTAGTTGCCGCAGATGCCGTGCACGGCGGGCGGCACGCCGGTGGCGATGGAGAGGTTGTTGGGGTTGGTGAAGGACGGCATCGTGCAGGCGCCGCGCAGATCGCCGCCGCGCGCCAGCATCGCCTCCGTGAACGGCATCAGCCCGTCCGCGATCGCCCGCTCGTGATAGGCGTCCTCGCTGCCGTCGATGCAGACGACCACGACCGGACGGCCCGGGCGCGGATAGCCGCGTCCGTTGACGGTGAGCCGGCCGTCGGAGGAGGTCTGCCATGCGGTACCGGCGACAGGATTCATGTACGTCCACCCCTGTGGGTCGTAGCTGCGGAAAGCCGGGGTCGGTCCCGGCCTCCGGGTACGAACTCATGGTCCACCGGGCTTTCGGGGCGCAGAACCACGAAGTTCGCTATGACCGCCATAGCCGGACGGGCCCGTCCCGTGCCGTGCGGCGGCCCTGTCCCGGCCGCCGGTCATCGGCTACGCTCGCGGCGCCCGCCGATCTTCCGGGAGGGGTCGTGGAGCTCAATCTGCACCGTCTGTGGATCTTCCTGAAGGTGGTGGAGCACCAGGGCTTCTCGGCCGCCGCGCACGAGCTGTACATGAGCCAGCCCTCCGTCTCCAACCAGGTGCGGCGGCTCGAACAGTCCCTGAAAGTCACGCTGGTGGACCGCTCGGGGGCCAGGACCAGGCCGACCGCGGAGGGCGAGGTGCTCGCCGCGTACGCCAAGCGCGTCTTCCTGCTGGCCGACGAGGCGGTGGCCGCGGTGCAGCAGGTGTCCTCGCTCGAACACGGGCGGCTGCTGGTCGGCGGCTCGACGACGGTCGGCACGTATCTGCTGCCCGCGCTGCTCGCCCGGTTCCGCGCGCAGTACCCGGGAGTGGAGTGCGACGTGTTCGTCGGCAACAACCGGGCCGTCGCCGAACGGCTGCTCGGCGGGGACATCGGGATCGCCGTCGTCGCGGGCGGACCGGCCACCACGCCCCAACTCCTCATGGAACCGGTCCTCGAGGAACGGCTCGTCCTGGTCGCCCGCGCCGGGCACCCCCTCGCGGGCCGCGCCGGTCCGCTCGACCCGAAGCTGCTCGCGGGCGAATGCTTCCTCATGCGCGAACCCGGCTCGCACACCCGCTCCGAACAGGAACGCGTCCTGGACGAGTGGGGCCTCACGGAGCAGGTGACCCGGTCCGACGTCTGGGGCCCGGAAGCGGTCAAGCAGTGCGCAGGGGCCGGGCTCGGCGTCGCCCTCATCTCCGAACACGCCGTCGTGGACGACGTGGAGAGCTCCCACGCCCTGACGATCCTGCCCGTACAGCCCGAACCGAGCCCGCGCCCCGTGTCCCTGGTGCGCCGCCGTGACCGGCTGCTCTCGCCCGCCGAGCGGGCGTTCACGCATTTGCTGCGCTCGCCCGACGGCATCTGGCCGCGCGAACTCGCGGGAGACTCCACCTCCGGGCGAGGCGCACCGTGAGGTGGCCGGGAGGTGGCGGCTAACCTTACGTGTCCGCCCTGGCCTGGGGTTCCAGGGGCGATTTCCAGGGGCGATTTTGGGACCAATTCATGCGGAAGGTTGCGCACATGGGCATTCTGGATCTGCTGCGGAACGCGTTCGGGCGGTCCCGTAAGAAGGACGAGGAGGCGGCACCCGCCACCACCCCGGACCAGCCCGCGCCGACGGTCCCCGCCCCCGCGAAGGGCGAGGCCGACGACCTGGTCTCGGCAGCCTTCGACAACATCACCGTCCCCAAGCCGTCACCTCCGGTGGACGAGCGGGCCACCGGTGCCCCGGAGCCCGCGGCTCCGACCGAGGAGAAGCCGGAGCCCGAGGCTCCGGCTCCGGCCGAGGAAAAGGCGCAGGCTGAGGCCGCTGCTCCGGCTCCGGCTGAGGAGAAGGCTGAGGCTCCGGCCGAGCCCGAGCCCGCGGCCCCTGCGGAGCCCGAGGTGGGGGCTCCAGCCGAGGAGAAGGCAGAGGCCGACGTCGCTGCACCGGCTCCGGCCGAGGAGAAGGTCGAGACTCCGGCCGAGCCCAAGCCTGTGGCTCCTGCGGAGCCCGAGGTGAAGGCCGAGGCCGAGGATGCGGCTCCCGCTGTGGGCAATCGTCCCGCTGGGCGAATGGGGTCTCCCCTGCTCGAGCGAAGCCGAGAGCTTGGGGAAGGGTGGGCACAGCCCCCGGTGCAGGCTGAAGAGAACGAGGGCGCCGACCCCGCCGAGGCGGAGAAGCCCGCCCCGGCGCAGGCCGAGAAGACCGAGGAGCCGGCCGCCGCTGCGGCGGAAGAGCCCACCCCGGCCCCGGCCGAGGAGAACGTGGACGTCGAGCCCGCCCCGGCAAAGGCCACGGCGCAGGCCGAGGAGACCAAGGAGCCGACCCCCGCCGCGGCGGAAGAGCCCACCCCGGCCCCGGCCGAGGAGAACGAGGACGCCGAGCCCGCCCCGGCAAAGGCCACGGCGCAGGCCGAAGAGACCACGGAGCCGACCCCCGCCGCAGCGGAAGAGCCCACCCCGGCCCAGGCCGAGGAGACCACGGAGCCCGCCCCCGCCGCGGCGGAAGAGGTCGTCCCGGTGAAGGCCACGGAGGGCCCCGCCCACACACCCGCCAAGGTAAAGACCCGCGCACCCGGCCTCGCCACCGCGCACAAGGCCGCCGGCGCCGCCCTCAAGAAGCGCGAGCTCACCGGCACCCGCGCCACGGTCTACCTCGTCCTGGACCGCTCCGGCTCCATGCGCCCGTACTACAAGAACGGCTCCGTCGCCGCCCTCGCCGAGCAGACCATCGCCCTCGCCGCCCACCTGGACGCCCGCGAGACCCCCACCGTCCACACGGTGATCTTCTCGACGGACATCGACGCCTCGGGCGACCTCACCCTGGACGCGTACGAGGGCAAGGTAGACGCGTGGCACGCGGAGGCGGGCCGCATGGGCCGCACCAGCTACCACCGCGCGATCGAAGAGGTCGTCGCCCACCACCAGAAGTCGGACGACCCCACCGCCCCGGCCCTGGTGATCTTCCAGACGGACGGCCCCCCGGACACCCAGCGCCCGGCGAACGAGGCCCTCGCGGCAGCGGCATCGCACCCGCTGTTCTTCCAGTTCGTGACGTTCGGCGACCCGGACTCGAAGAACTTCGACTACCTGCGGAAGCTGAAGGCGGAGAACACCGCGGTCTTCCACGCGGGCGAGACCCCGCTGGAACTCACGGACGCGGACCTCTACAAGGGCCTCCTGGCGGCCTGGCGCCCGTAACACCGGCAGGGGCGGGGCCCACATACCCCACGGCCGTCCGCGCAGTAAAACACCGCGCGGGCGGCCGCCCCATGTCGGATACGATTTCTAGATTCCACCCACGTCACAACCCGGGAGCAGCCCCCGATGGCTCGACACCTCATCACCAGCGCCCTTCCGTACATCAACGGGATCAAGCACCTGGGCAACATGGTGGGGTCCATGCTCCCGGCCGACGTGTACTCCCGGTACCTGCGCCGACGCGGCCACGACGTGCTGTACATCTGCGCGACGGACGAGCACGGCACCCCCGCCGAGCTCGCCGCCAAGGAGCAGGGCATCCCGGTCGCCGAGTTCTGCGCGCAGGCGCACGACGCGCAGAAGGCGGTCTACGACGGGTTCAACCTCGCCTTCGACCACTTCGGCCGCAGCTCCTCGGAGCAGAACGCGGAGATCACCCAGCACTTCGCCCGCAAGCTGAACGAGAACGGGTTCATCGAGGAGCGCGCGATCCGGCAGGTGTACTCGCCCGCCGACGGCCGCTTCCTCCCGGACCGTTACGTGGAGGGCACCTGCCCGCACTGCGGCTACGACAAGGCCCGCGGCGACCAGTGCGAGAACTGCACGCGCGTCCTGGACCCGACGGACCTGATCGACCCGCGCTCGGCGATCTCGGGCTCCACGGACCTCGAGATCCGTGAGACCAAGCACCTCTTCCTCCTCCAGTCGAAGCTCCAGGGCGAGGTCGAGGCGTGGATCGACGAGGTCGCGGGCGAGTGGCCGCACCTCGCCTCCTCCATCGCCCGCAAGTGGCTGACCGAGGGTCTCAACGACCGTTCGATCACCCGTGACCTGGACTGGGGCGTCCCGGTCCCGGCGGACACGTGGCCGGAGCTGGCGGCCGAGGGCAAGGTCTTCTACGTATGGTTCGACGCCCCGATCGAGTACATCGGCGCGACGAAGGAGTGGGCCGACCAGGCCCCCGACGGGGAGACGCGCGACTGGAAGTCGTGGTGGTACGAGCCCGCCGGCGCCTCCGACGTCCGGTACACGGAGTTCATGGCGAAGGACAACGTCCCGTTCCACAGCGTGATGTTCCCGGCCACGGAGATGGGCATCCGTGAGCCGTGGAAGAAGGTCGACTACCTGAAGGCCTTCAACTGGCTGACGTACTACGGCGGCAAGTTCTCCACGTCGCAGCGGCGCGGTGTCTTCACCGACCAGGCGCTGGAGATCCTGCCCGCCGACTACTGGCGCTACTTCCTCATCGCCAACGCCCCCGAGTCGGACGACTCCTCGTTCACCTGGGAGCACTTCACCGCGACGGTGAACAAGGACCTGGCCGACACCCTCGGCAACTTCGTCAACCGCGTCCTGTCCTTCTCCAAGAAGCGCTTCGGCGAGGAGGTCCCGGCGGGCGGCGAGCCGGGCGAGGCGGAGGCCAGGCTGGGCCAGGAGATCTCCACGCTCCTCGCCGAGTACGAGAGCCAGATGGAGGCCCTCCAGTTCCGCAAGGCCGCGGCGGCGCTGCGCGCCCTGTGGTCCGCGGGCAACTCCTACCTGGAGGAGAAGGCCCCCTGGCTGGAGATCAAGACCGACAAGGACGCCGCGGCCCTCACGCTGCGCACGGCGATGAACCTCATCCGCCTCTACGCGGTGGTCTCCGAGCCGTTCATCCCCGCGTCGGCCGCCGCCATGCGCGCCGCGTTCGACCTTCCCGGCGACGACGCCCAGTGGGTCACCGCGGAGGAGGCCACGGCGCTGACCACGGTCCCGGCCGGCACCCCGTTCACCGTGCCCCCGGTCCTCTTCGCAAAGATCACGGACGAGGACCTGGAGTCCTACAAGGAGCGCTTCGGCGGCGAGCCGACGGCGTGACGTACTGAGAGCCCCAGCAGAAGGGCCCGGAACCGACGAACGGTTCCGGGCCCTTCCACGTACAGCGGTTACTTCTTCTCGACCGGCTTGCGCAGCTGGATGTTGAGCTCGCGCAGGCGCGACTCGTCCAGCTCGGTGGGCGCGCCCATCATCAGGTCCTGCGCGTTGCCGTTCAGCGGGAACGAGATGGTCTCCCGGATGTTCGGCTCGTCGGCGAGGAGCATGACGATGCGGTCGACGCCCGGGGCGATCCCGCCGTGCGGCGGGGCGCCGAAGCGGAACGCGCGGAGCATGCCCGCGAACTCGGCCTCCACGGTGTCGCGGTCGTAGCCCGCGATCTCGAAGGCCTTGAGCATGATCTCGGGCTCGTGGTTCCGGATCGCGCCGGAGGACAGCTCCGTGCCGTTGCAGACGATGTCGTACTGCCACGCCAGGATGTCCAGCGGGTCCTTCTCCTCCAGGTCCTGCATGCCGCCCTGCGGCATGGAGAACGGGTTGTGGGAGAAGTCGATCTTGCCGGTCTCCTCGTCCTTCTCGTACATCGGGAAGTCGACGATCCAGCAGAAGCGGAAGACGCCCTCCTCGAAGTGGCCCGCGCGCTTGGCGGCCTCGACGCGGACCGCGCCCATGATCTTCGAGACCTCGTCGAACTCGCCCGCGCCGAAGAACACGGCGTGACCGGCCGTGAGGCCGAGGCGCTCGGTGAGGACCTTGACGTTCTCCTCGGTGAGGAACTTGGCGATCGGGCCCGCGAACGTGCCGTCCTCGCCGACGCGGATCCAGGCCAGGCCCTTCGCGCCCTGCTCGACCGCGTAGTCACCGAGGCCGTCGAAGAACTTGCGGGACTGCGAGGCGGTGTCCGGGACGGGCAGCGCGCGCACGTGCTTGCCGGCGAACGCCTTGAACTCCGAGCCCTCGAACACGTCGGTGATGTCGACGAGCTCCAGCTTGGCGCGCAGGTCCGGCTTGTCGTTGCCGTACTTCAGCATCGACTCGCGGAACGGGATCCGCGGGAACGGGCTGGTGACCTCGCGGCCACCGCCGAACTCCGTGAAGATCTCCGTCATGAGCTTCTCGATCGGGCGGAAGACGTCTTCCTGCTCGACGAAGCTCATCTCGATGTCGAGCTGGTAGAACTCGCCCGGCGAACGGTCCGCGCGCGCGTCCTCGTCGCGGAAGCACGGCGCGATCTGGAAGTAGCGGTCGAAGCCCGAGATCATCAGCAGCTGCTTGAACTGCTGCGGCGCCTGGGGGAGGGCGTAGAACTTGCCCGGGTTCAGGCGGGACGGGACGACGAAGTCACGCGCGCCCTCGGGGGAGGTCGCGGCGAGGATCGGCGTCGCCATCTCGTTGAAGCCGAGGTTGACCATCTTCGAGCGGATCGAGGCGATGACCTCGCTGCGCAGCATGATGTTGCGGTGCATGCGCTCGCGGCGCAGGTCCAGGAAGCGGTACTCCAGGCGGCGCTCCTCGCCGACCCCGTCGTCCTGGTTGATCTGGAACGGCAGCTGCTGCGCCGCGCCGAGCACCTCGACCGTGGAGGCCTCGATCTCGACCTCGCCGGTGGGCAGCTCCGGGTTGACGTTGTCCGCGCCGCGGGAGACGACCTTGCCGTCGACGCGGACGACCGTCTCCTTCGTCAGCTTGTCGAGGACCTCGGCGGCCTCGGTGCCGGGGCGGGCGACGAGCTGCGTGATGCCGTAGTGGTCGCGCAGATCGATGAAGAGGATGCCGCCCAGGTCTCGGCGATTGTGCAGCCAGCCGCTCAGCCGGACGTCGGAGCCGACGTCAGAGGCGCGGAGCTCGCCGCAGGTGTGGGACCTGTACCGATGCATCGTCGTTCATCCAGCCTTTGCGCTTGGGGTTCCCCGGGAGACAACCGGGATCTCCCCAAGGGTACCGGCCACGCCGGCCGCCTTGGGCGTCCCGTCGGCGCCTCTGGTGGCCGGGAGCGATCACCTCTTCCTAGAGTGGGGCAATGCGCACTGGTGAGCCCCTCCCCCCGGTGGAGGACGTCCTCGCCGCTCTGGCCACCGGGCTGTGGCGATGGGACAACCGGGCGGGGCTCGTCACCTTCGACGCCGAGGCCGCCCGGATGATCGGCCTGCCCACGACCGGGGGCGGCCCTGTCAGCCTGACGGAGTCGGCCGCCCGCTCGCGGTTCCACCCGGTCGACTGGAACGAGATGGACGGGATCGTGCAGCTCGCCGTCGCCGAGGGCACCCTCGCCGAGGCCCGGCTGCGCGTCATGGACGGTCGGGGCCATGTGCTGCGCACCGTACGCAGCCGCTCCAAGCCGATCCCGCACGGCGACTCCCCGGACTCGTACGAGCTGATCGGCACGCTCCAGGAGGTCACCGAGCCGCCGCCGGAGGCCGCGTCGCGCACCCCGGTGACCGGTGACTGGCGGCGCTCCCGCGAGGCGTTCCTGCTGGACGCGGGGCGGGCGCTCGCGGAGGCCGGGTCCACGGAGGAGGTGCTGCGGGTCGCCGCGGGGCTCTCCATGCCGGGGTTCTCGCCGGACGGGCTCGCGGTGTTCGGCGTCGCGGGCGACCGGCTCACCGTCATCGGGCACCACGGCCAGGAGGACGGCGACGAGTCCCCGTTCACCGACATGGACCTGGCCACGGACTATCCGGGCGCCGAGGTCGTCCGCACCGGGCGCGCGGTCTATCTGTCCTCGCCGGAGGAGTACCGCGCCCGCTACCCGGCGGCCTGGCCGCTGGCCGCCCGCTTCGAGCGCAAGTCGTGGGCGTTCCTGCCGCTGGTCGTGGCGGGCCGCACGATCGGCGCGTGGATGGCGGGCTTCATGTACCCGGTGTCGTTCACGCCCGACGAGCGCTCGGTCCTCACCACGGTCGCGCGGATGCTGGCGCAGGCCCTCTCGCGGGCCGGGGTCGCCGAGTCGGAGCGGGAGCTCACCGACGGGCTGCAGAAGGCGATGCTGCCCTCGCTGGGCCCGGAGATCCCCGGCATGAGCATCGCCGCCCGCTATGTGCCGACCGGCGGCGGCCTCCAGGTCGGCGGCGACTGGTACGACATGATCCCGCTGCCCGGCGGTGGCATCGCGCTGGTCATCGGCGACGTACAGGGCCACGACGTGCGCGCGGCGGGCCTGATGGGGCAGCTCCGCGTCGCCCTGCGCGCGTACGCCTCCGAGGGGCACCGGCCGGACGCCGTGCTCTCCCGCGCCTCCCGCTTCCTGCACGGCATCGGCGACACCGAGGACGCGGGCGCCGACCCCCGCTTCGCGACCTGCCTGTACGTCGAGGCCGACCCGGCCACCGGCGTCCTGGAGATCGCCCGCGCCGGGCACCCGGACCCCGCGATCCGGATGGCCGACGGCACCGTCCTCGTCCGCCCCACCGCGGGCGGGCTGCCGCTCGGGATCGACCCGGACGCGGACTACCCGACGACCCGCCTCGTCCTGGAACCCGGCGAGACGCTGCTGATCTGCACGGACGGCCTGATCGAGACGGGCGGGCACGATCTGGACACCGGCTGGTCGCGGGTGCGCACCGCCCTGGAGTCCGGTCCCGCCGAGCGCCTGGAGGAGCTGGCCGACGCCCTGGTACAGGCGGTGCACGGCCCCTCCTCGCACCACACCACGGGCCCGCTCGCGGACCGGCGGGAGGACGACATCGCGCTGTTGCTGCTGCGCCGCACGGCGCTGTCGGCGCTGCCCGCCGTGGCGCGGCGCACCGCGATGACCATCGCCCAGGCCGAGCCCGAGCGGATCGCGGCCGCCCGCCAGCAGCTGCGGGAGCTGATGCACGACTGGGCCGACACCGACCAGCGGGACTCGGCGGTGCTGCTCGTCTCGGAGATGGTCACCAACGTCCTGGTGCACACCGACGGGGACGCGCTCATGGTCGCCGAGATCACCCGGCACGGCGCCGAACCGCGCCGCCTGCGCGTGGAGGTCGCGGACGCCTCCGACGACCTGCCGCACAAGCGCCGCCCCGGTGAACTGGCGTCGTCGGGGCGGGGCCTTGTGCTCATGGAGCTGCTGGCCGACCGGTGGGGCGTGGACCCGAGGGGCGAGGGCAAGAGCATCTGGTTCGAGCTCTACGAGCCCTCGGCGGACCCGGAGCCGGGCGTCGAACCGGACCCCGGGCCCGGCCCGGATCCTGACCCCGAACCGGGCCCCGGTTCCATCCTGGAATCGGCCCTGGAAGCAGCTCTGGAGGCGTTCCCGGAGCCGGAGGGCCCTCAGCCCCCGGTTTCACGTGAAACGGACGGGTCCTCGGCCGGGTCCTCGGCCGGCTCCTCGGGGGCGTAGCGCCTCCTCAGCTCCCCGAGGATGCCGAACGCGGCGGCCACCAGCGGCACCGCGAGCAGCATCCCGAGGACGCCCGCGACCGCCGCACCCGCCGTGATCGCCAGCATCACCATCGCGGGATGCATCTGGACGGTGCGCGACTGGATCATCGGCTGGAGGATGTGCCCCTCCAGCTGCTGCACCGCGAGGATCACCCCGAGCGTCCACAGGGCGATGATCAGCCCCCGGTCGGCGAGCGCGACCAGCACGGCGACGGCGCCGGACAGGGTCGCGCCGAGGTAGGGGATGTACGCGCCCACGAAGACCAGCGCACCAAGCCCGACCGCCCCCGGCACTTGCAGGATCAGCAGCCCGATGGTGATGCAGATGGCGTCGATGAGCGCGATGAACGTCGTGCCGCGCATGAATCCGGAGATCGCCTCGAAGGCCCGCCGCCCCATGGCCTCGACGATCTCGCCGTGGTGCGGGGCGATGGAACGCGCGAGCCCCCTGGCCCGGTCGGAGTCCTTCAGGAAGAAGAAGGTCAGCAGCAGCGCCAGGACGCTGGTGGCGAGCAGTGAACCGAGCGCGGAGAGCCCGGCGATCACCCCGCCCGCCAGGTTCGAGCCCCACTTGCCGAGCTGTTCCTTGGCGTTGTCGGCGACGTCGCCGAGGTCGTCGGCGCCGGTGATGCCGACGTGCTCCCTGAGCCAGTCCCCGGCCTGCCGCAGCGAGGTGACGATCTGGTCGCCGGTGTCGAGCAGCGCGGTGACCACGATGTATCCGGCCCCGCCGACCACGGCGACGAGCGCGACGCAGGTGAGCCCGGCGGCCAGGGCGCGGGGCAGCTTCAGCTTGGTCAGCCAGTCGAAGACCGGGCCGAGCAGCGCGGTGCCGAGCAGCGCGAGCAGCACGGGTGTGACGGCCGACTGGAAGATGATGACCAGCGTGATGCCGACGGCCGCGACCCCCACGACGAGCAGGACGACGGCGCACCAGGCCGCGAGGCGGCGGGCGGGCTCGGGCAGGAGTGGCTTACCGGTCTGCACCCGAACAGTTGACCACGCGCGCAAGCGCCCCGTCACCCGGCCGGGTCCGGCCGGGTGACGGGGCGTCACTTCCGCTGGTGGAACACCGCATCACGTGTGCGGCAGGCGCTCCTTGCTGGGGATGACGCCCAGGCGGCCGGCCTGGAAGTCGTCGAAGGCCTGCTGGAGCTCGGCCTTGGTGTTCATCACGAACGGGCCGTAGTGGGCCATGGGCTCACGGATCGGCTGCCCGCCCAGGATGACCACTTCGAGGTCGGGGGTGTTCGCGTCCTGCGACTCGTCGGCGCGCACGGTCAGGGACGAGCCCGCGCCGAACACGGCGGTCTGCCCCGTGTGCACGGGACGCCGGTCGGGGCCGACGGTGCCGCGGCCCGCGAGCACGTACACGAGGCCGTTGTAGTCCTCGCGCCAGGGCAGCGTCGCCTCGGCGCCCGGCCGGACGGTGGCGTGCACCATCGTGATCGGGGTGTGCGTGATGCCGGGGCCCTCGTTGCCGTCCAGCTCACCGGCGATGACGCGGAGCAGCGCGCCGCCGTCGGCGGTGGTGAGCAGCTTGACCTGGCCGCCGCGGATGTCCTGGTACCGCGGGTTCTTCATCTTGTCCTTGGCCGGCAGGTTGACCCACAGCTGGAGGCCGTGGAACAGGCCGCCGCTCATGACGAGCGACTCGGGCGGCGTCTCGATGTGCAGCAGACCGGAGCCCGCCGTCATCCACTGGGTGTCGCCGTTGGTGATCGTGCCGCCACCGCCGTGCGAGTCCTGGTGGATGAAGGTGCCGTCGATGATGTACGTGACGGTCTCGAAGCCGCGGTGCGGGTGCCACGGGGTGCCCTTGGGCTCCCCGGCCTCGTACTCCACCTCACCCATCTGGTCCATCATGATGAACGGGTCGAGGTACTTGTAGTTGACGCCGGCGAACGCGCGGCGCACCGGGAAACCCTCCCCTTCGAAGCCGGTGGGCGCGGTCGTCACGGCGAGCACGGGGCGCGCCACGGCGTCGGCCGGCGCGGCCACCCGGGGCAGGGTCAGCGGGTTTTCGACGGTCACAGCGGGCATGGCGGCCTCCTCGGGGTCTGCCATTAATTTAGTTGAACGGTGAACATCTGGCAAGTCGCACGGTATTCCCGCAGGTCCCGCGGGGCCGCCCCGGGACGCGCGAAGGGCCCGGACGCCTCAGCGTCCGGGCCCTTTACGACGGAGGGGGGCGGGGCTGTCAGCCACCCGCGCGGCAATGGCGGCTAGCCATACATGCGGCGCATCGCGAAGTCGACCATCTCCTCGACCGCCTTCGCGTCGAAGACCATCCGGTGCTCGCCCTCCATGTCGAGGACGAAGCCGTACCCGGTGGGCAGCAGGTCGATCACCTCGGCGCCGGTGATGACGAAGTACTTGGACTCCTTGCCCGCGTACCTGCGCAGCTCCTTGAGCGTGCTGAACATCGGGATCACCGGCTGCTGCGTGTTGTGCAGCGCGAGGAAGCCGGGGTTGTCGCCGCGCGGGCAGTAGACCTTCGACGAGGCGAAGATCTGCTGGAAGTCCTCGGCGGACATCGACCCCGTGGTGAACGCCCGGACCGCGTCGGCGAGCGAGGGCGGCGAAGGCTCCGGGTACAGCGGCGGCGCCTGCTGCCCGTACCCGCCCTGCGGCGGCGCGTACTGCTGCCCGGCAGCTGATCCCCCGGCGGTCCCCTCGTATCCGTACATGAAGGAAAGACTACCGACGCGCCAGGGGGTGACGGGACGGGAGCGGGCAGGCGCCTTGTTCGTCACAGATGGACCACTGGGGGTTGATTCTTATTACCGACGGGTAGCATCCTGGTGTTACTAGTTGGTATGCGTACGAGGACGGTCCGGGCGACCCCGGACGACCCGCCTCCCCGATCTTTACGGAGCCGTCGCCATGGGGCATTACAAGTCGAATCTCCGCGACATCGAGTTCAACCTCTTCGAGGTACTCGACCGCGACAAGCTGTACGGCACCGGACCGTTCGCGGAGATGGACGTCGACACCGCCAAGAGCATCCTCGAAGAGGTCACCCGCCTCTCCGAGAACGACCTTGCCGAGTCCTTCGCGGACGCCGACCGCAACCCGCCGGTCTTCGACCCGGAGACCAACACGGCGCCGGTCCCCGAGACGTTCAAGAAGTCCTACAAGGCGTTCATGGACTCCGAGTACTGGCGTCTGGGCCTGCCGGAGGAGATCGGCGGCACCACGGCCCCGCGCTCGCTCATCTGGGCCCACGCCGAGCTGATCCTGGGCGCCAACCCGGCGGTCTGGATGTACTCCTCGGGCCCGGCGTTCGCCGGCATCCTCTTCGAAGAGGGCAACGAGCAGCAGAAGAAGGCCGCCGAGATCGCCGTCGACAAGCAGTGGGGCTCGACGATGGTCCTGACCGAGCCGGACGCCGGTTCGGACGTCGGCGCCGGCCGCACCAAGGCCGTCGAGCAGGCGGACGGCTCCTGGCACATCGAGGGCGTGAAGCGCTTCATCACGTCCGGTGAGCACGACATGTCGGAGAACATCCTCCACTACGTCCTCGCCCGCCCCGAGGGCCACGGCCCCGGCACCAAGGGCCTCTCCCTCTTCCTCGTCCCGAAGTTCGAGTTCGACTGGGAGACCGGCGAGCTGGGCGAGCGCAACGGCGTGTACGCCACCAACGTCGAGCACAAGATGGGCCTCAAGGCCTCCAACACCTGCGAGATGACGTTCGGCGACCAGCACCCCGCCAAGGGCTGGCTGATCGGCGACAAGCACGACGGCATCCGCCAGATGTTCCGCATCATCGAGTTCGCCCGCATGATGGTCGGCACGAAGGCGATCTCCACGCTGTCGACGGGCTACCTCAACGCCCTCGAGTACGCCAAGGAGCGCGTCCAGGGCTCCGACCTGGCCCGCAGCACGGACAAGACCGCGCCGAAGGTCACCATCACGCACCACCCCGACGTCCGCCGCTCGCTCATGACGCAGAAGGCGTACGCGGAGGGCATGCGCACCCTCGTGCTCTACACGGCCTCCGTGCAGGACGCGATCCAGGTCAAGGAGGCCGCCGGCGAGGACGCCTCCGCCGAGCACGCCCTCAACGACCTGCTCCTCCCGATCGTCAAGGGCTACGGCTCCGAGAAGGGCTACGAGCAGCTGGCCCAGTCGCTGCAGACGTTCGGCGGCTCCGGCTTCCTGCAGGAGTACCCGATCGAGCAGTACATCCGTGACTCGAAGATCGACACCCTCTACGAGGGCACGACCGCGATCCAGGGCCAGGACTTCTTCTTCCGGAAGATCGTCCGCAACCAGGGCGCCGCGCTGAACGCGCTCTCCGAGGAGATCAAGAAGTTCCTCGCCGTGGAGACCGGCGGCGAGGAGCTGGCCGGGGCCCGCGAGGCGCTCGGCAAGTCGGCGACCGAGCTGGAGTCGATCGTCGGCCTGATGATCAACGACCTGGTCGCCACCGAGCAGGACGTGAAGTCCATCTACAAGGTGGGCCTGAACACGACCCGCCTCCTGATGGCCTCCGGCGACGTGGTCGTCGGCTACCTGCTCCTCAAGGGCGCGGCCGTCGCGGCGGAGAAGCTGGCCGGCGGCGCCGCCGGCAAGGACGTCGCGTTCTACCAGGGCAAGATCGCCGCGGCGAAGTTCTTCGCGGCGAACGTCCTGCCGGGCGTCACGGGCGCCCGCAAGCTCGCCCAGACGACGAGCGAGTCGGGCGTCGACATCATGGACCTCGACGAGGCGGCGTTCTGACGCTCCGCTGAACCTGTCGTGGCTGGGCCCGTCGTCCCCGTACGGGGACGGCGGGCCTTCCGCATTCGCCTGCGTGGCGCGGGTGGCGGGGGCCGTCGAAGGCAGGCCACGGGACCCGCGAAACCCCCGGCGGGACTGGCTAGGCTTGGCCCCATGAACACCTCCTCCCGCCCCTTCGATCGCGGGCACACCGACGACCTGATATCCTTCCTCGCGGCGAGCCCCACGCCGTACCACGCCGTGGCCAACGTGGCCGCGCGCCTGGAGAAGGCTGGTTTCACACAGGTCTCGGAGACCGACGCCTGGGACGGGACCAGCGGAGGCAAGTTCGTGACGCGCGGCGGCGCGGTGATCGCCTGGTACGTGCCGCAGGGGGCCGGCGCCCACACCCCGTTCCGGATCGTCGGCGCGCACACCGACTCCCCGAACCTGCGCGTGAAGCCGCAGCCCGACATGGCGAGCAACGGCTGGCGCCAGGTCGCCGTGGAGATCTACGGCGGACCGCTGCTCAACTCGTGGCTCGACCGCGACCTCGGCCTCGCCGGACGCGTCTCACTGCGCGACGGCAGCGACCGCCTGGTCAACGTCGACCGGGCCCTGCTGCGCGTCCCGCAGCTCGCCGTGCACCTGGACCGCTCGGTGTCGACGGACGGCCTGAAGCTCGACAAGCAGCGCCACATGCAGCCCATCTGGGGCCTCGGCGGCGACGTCCACGAGGGCGACCTGATGGCGTTCCTGGAGGACGAGAACGGCCTGGGCCGCGGCGACATCACCGGCTGGGACCTCATGACGTACGCGATCGAGGCACCGGCCTACCTGGGCCGCGACAAGGAGCTCGTCGCCGGTCCCCGCATGGACAACCTGCTGTCCGTGCACGCCTGCACCGCCGCGCTCGTCGAGGCCGGCAAGCGGGACGACCTCCCGTACATCCCCGTGTTCGCCGCGTTCGACCACGAGGAGAACGGCTCGCAGTCCGACACCGGCGCCGACGGCCCGCTGCTCGGCACCGTCCTGGAGCGTTCGGTGTTCGCGCGCGGCGGCTCGTACGAGGACCGGGCGCGCGCCTTCGCGGGCACGATCTGCCTCTCCTCCGACACCGGCCACGCCGTGCACCCGAACTACGGGGAGCGCCACGACCCCACGCACCACCCGCGCGCAGGCGGCGGCCCGATCCTCAAGGTGAACGTCAACAACCGCTACGCGACGGACGGCGCGGGCCGCTCGGTCTTCGCCGCGGCGTGCGAAAAGGCGGGCGTCCCGTTCCAGTCGTTCGTGTCGAACAACGCGATGCCGTGCGGCACGACGATCGGCCCGATCACCGCGGCCCGGCACGGCATCAAGACCGTCGACATCGGCGCGGCGATCCTCTCCATGCACAGCGTGCGCGAACTGTGCGGCGCCGACGACCCGTATCTGCTGGCGAACGCGCTGACCGCGTTCCTGGAGGGCTGAGCGCGTCCTTCCACGCCAACTGCGGTGTGATGCCGAGGGGTTCGGGGGTACCCGGCCCCCGCACGCACATCCGTACACACCGCAGGAGGCGGACCTGATGAGCCTTGGGGGTTGCATCATCCTGATCGCCGTCGGCGCGATCCTCGCATTCGCGACCGACTGGCACATGGAGAGCGTCAACCTCGACCTGGTCGGCTGGATTCTGATGATCGTCGGCCTGATCGGGGTCTTCGTGTTCCGCAGCATCGGCAAGCGTCGAGGCCTGGCCCCACGGTCAGGCCGCACCACCGTGATCGAGGAAGAGCGGGACCGTCACATCTAGGTCCTACGCGTCACGGTCGTCCATCCCCGCGAGCACCAGCGGAAGCCGCTCGACCCCGCCCTCGGCGACGCGCACCGGAACGCCCCAGTCCTGCTGGTGAACATGGCAGGCCGGGTACTCGTTCTCCGGGTCGTCGTCGCACGAGGCGGCCATCGCCGAGACGTGCAGCACGCCTTCGGTGACGTCGGGGTTCAGGGTCAGTGCGCGGGCGAGATCGGCGCCCGCGCCGTCCCCTGCCACCAACAGTTCGGGAGGCGTCGACGAGACGAGCAGCCGGGTCGACGGGCCGTACCGGGTGTCGAGCTTCTGCCCGGCCGGGGCCTGGAAGACCACGTCCAACTCGAGCTGCCCGCCCGCCACTTCGGTCGCGGCGCGCTGCGTGCGGTGGGCGACGGACTCGACGCGCACGGCCTCCTCGGGAAGCCGCAGCCGGGTCAGCCGGTGCCGCGCGGACTCGACGACGACCACGTCCCCGTCGACGACGAGCGCGTCGCTCGGCTCCCGCAGATCGGTGGCCAACGTGCTGACCCGGCCCGTCGCCGGGTCGTAGCGCCGCAGGGCGTGGTTGTACGTGTCCGAGACCGCGACCGAGCCGTCGGGCAGCGCGGTGACGCCCAACGGGTGCTGGAGCAGCGCCTGTCCGGCGTCCCCGTCGCGGTGCCCGAAGTCGAAGAGGCCGGTGCCGACGGCGGTGTGCACGGCGCCGTCCCCGTCCACGTACCGCAGCGCGCTGGTCTCGGAGTCGGCGACCCACAGCCGCTCCCCGGTGGCCGCGAGCCCCGACGGCTGCGCGAACCAGGCCTCGGCGCCCGGCCCGTCCACCAGCCCCTCGTTCGTCGTACCGGCCGCGACGGCGACCGTCCCCGCCCCGGGGTCGTACGTCCACAGCTGGTGCACACCGGCCATGGCGATCCACACCTTGCCGCCGAAGACGGCGACGTCCCAGGGGGAGGAGAGATCGACGTCGAGGGCCGGACCGCTGGTCGCAGACCCCTGCCACCACTGCTTCCCGGTGCCGGCGACGGTGGTGATCGCGCCGGTCGGCAGATCCACGGCGCGCAGCGCGTGATTCACGGTGTCGGCGACGACAACGGTGCCCTCGTCAAGAAGAGCAAGCCCCTGCGGCTCATTGAAGGAGTCCGGCCCGAACCCCCGCTCCCCACTCCCGATCCGCCGCACGACGGCCTCCCCGTCGGCCTCCAGCTCCACCAGCTGATGCCGCGTCGTGTCGCTGACCAGGAAGTTCCCCGACGGCAGCAGCAGCGCCTTGCCGGGGAAACGCAGGTCCGTCGCCACCGGCTCGGGCGCCACGTACGGGCCGTCGCCGCGCCGCAGCGTCCCCTTCGCCGCGTGCTCCTCCTCCAGCTCCCCGACCAGCTTCTCGATCGCGTGCGCATGCCCCTCACCGGCGTGCTGCGCGACGACGTACCCCTCGGGGTCGATCACGACGAGCGTGGGCCAGGCGCGGACCGCGTACTGCTTCCACGTGGCGAGCTCCGGATCGTCGAGCACCGGGTGCTCCACCCCGTACCGCTCGACGGCATCGACGACCGCCGCGTGCTCGGCCTCGTGCACGAACTTCGGCGAGTGCACCCCGATGATCACGACGCTGTCCCGGTGCTTCTCCTCCAGCTCCCGCAGCTCGTCGAGGACGTGCAGGCAGTTGATGCAGCAAAAGGTCCAGAAATCCAAGATCACGACGCGTCCGCGCAGGTCGGCGAGGGTGTACTCACTGCCTCCCGTGTTCAGCCAGCCGCCCTTTCCGACCAGCTCGGGGGCACGGACACGGGCTCGGCGGGGCTTGGGGGCGGGCGCGGAGTCGTTCATGCTTCAAGCGTGCCACGTGTGTCCCGTCGTCGAGTCGACGTGGGCCGGTACGGGGTCGTGGGCGTCGCCGGTCGTGGGGGTGCCGGTGGGTTCCAGGAGGAGGATGGCGGTGCCGGGGGCCGCGTGCGGCTTGTGCCAGGTGCCGCGGGGGACGGTGAAGACGGAGCCGCGGGGGAGGACGACGTCGCGTTCCCCGGCGGGCTCGCGCAGGGCGATCGTGAGCTCGCCCTCGACGACCAGGAAGAACTCGTCGGTGTCCTCGTGCACGTGCCAGACGTGCTCGCCCTCGGCCTTGGCGAGGCGAATGTCGTAGTCGTTGACCGACGTGACGATGCGGGGGCTCCACAGGGCGTCGAAGGTCTTCAGGGCGGCGGGGAGCGAGACGGGTTCCATGACGTTCATCCTCCGGGCCGCCCCTGGCTGCGGACGAGTGCTAGAAATCGCGTATGCCGCAAGGATCCTCGCACCGTGTCGAGCACGTCGTCGTCCTCGTCGACGAGGGCGTCAACCCCTTCGAAGTCGGCGTCGCCACCGAGGTGTTCGGGCTGCCGCGGCCGGAACTCGGCGACAGGGCGCCCCTGTACACGCTGACGTTGTGCACCCCGCATCCCGGCATCCGCATGAACCACGGCTTCTTCACGCTGGCGGGGGCGGCCGGTCTGGAGGCCGTGGACCGCGCCGACACCCTCATCGTTCCGGGGCGTCCCGACAATGTCGTGCCGCGCACCGAGGCCGTGCTCGAAGCCGTCCGGCGGGCTCATGCGCGTGGTGCGCGGATCGCCAGTTTCTGCACCGGGACGTTCGCGCTCGCCGAGGCAGGACTGCTCGACGGACGGCGGGCCACGACGCACTGGCGGTGGGCCAAGCAGTTCCGGGCGCTGCACCCGAAGGTGCGGCTCGAACCGGACGTGCTGTTCGTCGACGAGGGCGACGTGCTGACCGCGGCGGGCAGCGCGGCCGCGCTCGACCTGGGGCTGTATCTCGTGCGGCGCGACCACGGCGCCGAGATCGCCGCCTCCGTGTCCCGGCGGCTCGTCTTCGCGGCGCATCGGGACGGCGGGCAGCGGCAGTTCATCGAGCGGCCGGTGCCCGAGGTGCGGGACACCTCGCTCGCGCCCGTGCTCGACTGGGCGCTGGAGCGGCTCGGCGAACCCCTCACCGTCGCCGCGCTCGCCACCCGCGCGGCCGTCAGCCCGGCCACCCTGCACCGCCGGTTCCGCGCCGAACTCGGTACGACACCGCTGGCCTGGCTGCTCGGCGAGCGGATCGCCCTGGCCTGCCGGATCATCGAGCGCGGCGAGGAGCGGATCGACGTCGTGGCGGCGCGGAGCGGTCTCGGCAGCGCCGCGAATCTCCGGGCGCACCTGAAGCGGGCGACGGGGCTGAGCCCGTCGGCGTACCGGAAGCGGTTCGGAGGCTGAAGCCGGGGGGCCGTGCGGCGTTGCGGGTTCCGAAGCGACAGGGCCGCACCCCGTGACGGGGTGCGGCCCTGGCTGTTGGCGCGGTGGGTGGGTTACCGCAGGGGGTTGCCGAAGAGGGCCTTGGTGTCCGGGGCGCCGAGGTCCTTCGGGTTGAAGGCGGTCGAGCCGGACGCCGTGATGCCGGTGGCGGTGCCGGGGAACGACCAGACGGCGCCGGCCGACGCGTTCTCCCCGGTCGCGGAGACCGCGAGGTCGCGGTGGCCGTCGCCGTTGGTGTCGAGCAGCTGGCAGCCCGAACCGAACGCGTCGCCCGACTCGGCGACGCCCGGCACGTCCGCCGTGTTCTGGTTGAACACCTGGGAGCCCTCGCCGGTCACGCCGTCCGCGGAGCCGTGCAGCAGCGCGAAGGAGCCGGCGTTGGTCAGGCCGCTGAAGTCCTCGCCCGCGATGCCGAGGGCGACCTCGGCCTTGCCGTCGCCGTCCACGTCGGCCACGGAGACGCAGGAGCCGAGCTTGTCGCCGGCCTCCTGGGCGCCGTAGAAGCCGGGCAGGCTCTGGTCGAAGGACTGCGTGGCGTCGCCGTCGAGGCCGTCCTTCGAGCCGAACGCGACGGTGACCTTCTCGTTGTCGGAGTCGGAGCCGACGACCAGGTCGTCGATGCCGTCGCCGTTCACGTCACCGGAGGCCAGTTCCCCCTGGGTCTCCGGCGCCCAGCCGCGCTTGAAGCCCGAAGCACTGCCGTACAGCACGGTGTTGTTCCACATGCCGTCGCCGTTGTACGAGCGCAGCGCGAGGTCGTCGCGGCCGTCGCCGTTGAGGTCGCCGACGGCCTTGAAGAAGACCGGGCCGGTCGTCGAGTCCGGGCCGTCCACGCAGCCGTACTCGTCGTCGACGCAGGTCGCGTCGTCCGCGCCGTAGCCCCACCACTCGGACTTGTCCATGAAGTTGAGCTTCTGGGCGGGGGCGCCCTCGCGGGAGATCGGGCCCTTCCACAGGGCGGCGCCCTGGTGCTCGGGGTCGTCGCCGTAAGAGCCCATGTCGGCGAGGAGGGCCAGGTCGGGCTTGCCGTCGCCGTCGAAGTCGCCGATCTGCGGCGACCTTCCGTACGTGGCGATCTTCGTGCCGCCGGTCAGGCCGGAGGGCGAGCCCCAGAGGATGACGCTGCCAGCGTCCTTGCTCTTGGAGCCGATCACGAGGTCGCTGTAGCCGTCGCCGTCCAGGTCGCCCTTGGTGAGGTACTCGCCGAACGCCTCCTTGGCCGCGGCCGAGCCGGGTACCCCGCTGGTGGAGCGGGAGATCAGCTTCTTGTTGGCCGGCTTGAGCCCGGTCGCCGAGCCGTACGTCACCGCGACGTAGCCGGCCTGCGCCTGGCCGGAGATGGTGCCTCCGGGCGCGGCGGTGACGAGGTCGGCGTACCCGTCGCCGTTGAAGTCCTCGGCGGGGTCGGCCTTTCCTGCGGCCGCCTTGGCGGCGGTGGTGGTTCCGGTGGAGATCGCCCCCGTGGCCGCCTGGGCCGGGGTCAGTGACACGGCGGTCAGGCCGCCCGCGACGAGGGCCGCGGACAGCAGGCCGATCCGGTTCCTGCGGACACTGTGGGGTCGTGCGCGCAACATTGCGGTTCCTTTGGTCGTAAGGTCACGTCCACCTCATACGACCCAATAATTCCTCGAATGGTTGCAGGACCCACTGAACTCGCGTTCTACGTGCACCTTTTCGAGTCCCGTGCGTTGCGCCGTTCCCCCATCCGGCTCCGAAAGGGCGCCGCGAAGGGGGTCCTCCTCCGACTTTCGGGCACTGATGGACGTATGCGCTACGAAGTGAGAGAGCGGATCTTCGGGATCGGCGAGGACTACTGGATCGAGGACGAGCAGGGCCGCAAGGCGTTCCTCGTCGACGGCAAGGCGATGCGGCTGCGGGACACCTTCGAGCTCAAGGGTCCCGACGGGCAGGTCCTCATCGACATCCACAAGAAGGTGTTCGCGCTGCGCGACACGATGGTCATCGAGCGCGGTGACGAGGAGCTGGCCCGCATCAAGCGCAAGCGGCTCTCGCTGCTGCGCAACCACTACCGCGTGCAGCTGGCCGACGGCGACACCGAACTCGACGTCAGCGGCAAGATCCTGGACCGCGAGTTCGCCGTCGAGTACGAGGGTGAGCTGCTGGCCGAGATCTCGCGGCGGTGGCTGCGGGTACGGGACACCTACGGCGTCAACGTGGTCCGCGAGGACGCGGATCCGGCGCTCCTGATCGCGGTGGCGGTCTGCGTGATCCACCTGGCGGAGAAGGAACGGGGGGTGGTGGACTGATCCCCCGCCCGCCGTACACCCACGGCCGGGCTCAGGCCCGGCGAGTCGGCGCCGCGAGCCCCAGCCGGCGGTCCTTCAGTGCCGGGAACTTCTCGCGGGTGACCCCGACCTTCGCCGGGTCGAACTCCACCCGCAGCACCTCTTCCCCGTCCCCCGCCTCCGCGAGCACCTCACCCCACGGATCGACCGCGATGCTGTGCCCGGCCTGCGCGATCCCCGCATGCGTACCGGCGCTCCCGCACGCCAGCACGAACGCCTGGTTCTCCACGGCCCGCGCCTGCGCCAGCAACGTCCAGTGCGAACGCCTCCGCTCCGGCCACCCCGCCGACACGATCAGCGTCTGCGCACCCCGGTCGACAAGTCCCCGGTACAGCTCGGGGAACCGCAGGTCGTAGCAGGTCGTGATGCCGGCGACGGTCTCCGGCAGCCGGACCGTCACCAGTTCCTCGCCCGCACCCATCAGCACGGCCTCGCCCTTGTCGAAGCCGAACCGGTGGATCTTCCGGTAGGCGGCGGCGAGTTCACCGTCGGGGGAGAAGACGAGCGACGTGTTGTAGAGCGGGCCCTCGCCCGCGGCGGAGCCGCTGTCGGATGCCGTGCGCTCCGGGATCGACCCGGCGTGCAGCCACACGTTCGCTTCGCGCGCCGCCTTGGCCATCGCCTCGAAGGTCGGCCCCTCCAGCGGTTCCGCCTCCGTGGAGAACCGCTCGTAGGCGAAGGCCCCGGTCGTCCACAGCTCGGGGAGCACGACGAGATCGGCGACGCCGGCCTCGGCCCGTACCAGTGAACTCACGCGCTCCCGGCGGGCGTTGACCGACTCGACCGTATTGTCGTCATTTACCGCGATCTGGATGAGCGAGGCGCGCACACTACCACCGTCCTGGCATTCGAGCCGTCGGCTCTACGTCAACAACAGCCCTACGTTCGTCACACCAAAGCACTGCCGGGGTGCCTACGGGCAGCGTAACTTAGCCTCTCAAGACACCCACGTTCGTGCCCGACGACCGTCTAAACGCCCGTGTACAACCGCTCGAGGGGTCCCCTTCCGTGAGTCTCCACCCCAGCCTTCAGACCTACGCCGACGCCTGGACCCACTCCGTGGAAGCGATATCCGAGCTGGTCACACCGCTCGCAGAGGGGGAATGGAACCGGGCCACGCCGTGTCCGGGCTGGTCGGTGCGCGACGTCGTCTCGCACGTGATCGGGACCGACTGCGAGATGCTCGGCGACCCGCGCCCCATCCATACGCTGCCCCGCGACCTCTACCACGTGCAGACCGAGTCGCAGCGGTACCAGGAGGTCCAGGTCGACATACGCCGGCACCACACGGCACCCGAAATGGTCTCCGAGCTCGAGTACACGATCATCCGCCGCTCCCGGCACCTGCGGAACGACTCCCGCGACCCCTCGACCATCGTGCGCGGCCCGCGCGGCATCGAGGAGACCCTCGAATTCGCCATGCGCAGGCGGGCGTTCGACATCTGGGCGCACGAGCAGGATCTGCGCTGGGCCCTCGGCAAGCCCGGCAACCTCGACTCCCCGGGTGCGCACGTCACCCGTGACCTGCTGCTGTCGATCCTGCCGAAGCTCGTCACGAAGGACGCGGGCGCGCCCGCGAACTCGGCCGTCGTCTTCGATGTGCACGGGCCCGTGGAGTTCCTGCGCACGGTACGGGTGGACGCGGACGGCAAGGGCACGATCGACAGTTCGCCGTCGCTGGGGCCGGCGGTGACGATCGCGCTGGACTGGGAGACGTACGTCCGTCTGTCCTGCGGCCGCGTGACGCTGGACGCTGTGTCGGACCGGGTGAAGACGGAGGGCGACGCGGACCTCGCGGCGGCGATCCTCTCGTCCCTGACGGTGACGCCCTGACGCACGGGGCGGCCCACCGTCCCCACGCCGCGGGGCTCCGCCCCGGACCCCGCGCCTCAATCGCCGGCGGGGCTTGATCTACCGGCACCGGCCCCCGCCGGGTCACACCGGGACGTGGACCGAGGCCACCCGGGAAGCCACCAGGCGCTCGCGCTCGGCGCGGGCCGCCCGCCCCCGCAGCCGAAGGATCTGGCTCACGCCGATCGCCTCGAGGACGAACACCGCGGAGAACGCCACCCGGTAGTTGTCGCCGGTCGCATCCAGCAGCACCCCCACCGCGAGCAGCGTCGTCATCGAGGCGATGAAACCGCCCATGTTGACGATCCCGGACGCCGTCCCCTGCCGCTCCGGCGGATTCGCCGGCCGCGCGAAGTCGAACCCGATCATCGAGGCGGGCCCGCACGCGCCCAGCACCACGCACATCACCACGAGCAGCCACATGGGCGCCTGCCCCGGCCACACCACGGGCATCGCCCACAGCACCGCGGTCGTCGCCACGGTCCCGAGCGCGAGCGGCAACCGCGCCGCGTGGTGCCGCGCCACGATCTGCCCGTACACGAGCCCGACGGCCATGTTGGACAGCACCACGAGCGTCAGCAGCTCACCGGCCGTCCCCCGCGAGAGCCCCTGCGCCTCCACCAGGAACGGCAGCCCCCACAGCAGCAGGAACACCATCGCGGGGAACTGCGTCGAGAAGTGCACCCAGAGCCCGAGCCGCGTCCCCGGCTCCCGCCACGTCGCCGCGATCTGCCCGCGCACATACGCCGCGCCCTTGTGCGTGACGGGGAAAGGAGCGGGCTCGAAGCCCTCGGGGTGGTCCTTGAGGAACAGCAGCATCAGCACGAGCACCAGGACACCCGCGAGCGCGCTGCCCGCGAACGCGGCCTCCCACCCGATGCCGTGCAGCAGCCGGGCCAGCACCAGCGTGGAGACGAGATTGCCCGCCATGCCGACCAGACCGGCGAGCTGCGCCACCAGTGGCCCGCGCCGCGCCGGGAACCACCGCGTGCCGAGCCGCAGCACGCTGATGAAGGTCATGGCGTCGCCGCAGCCGAGCAGCCCGCGCGAGACGAGCGCCATCGAGTACGACGAGGAGAACGCGAAGCCCAGCTGTCCGACCGTGAACAGGACCACGCCCAGCGTCAGCACCTTCTTGGTGCCGAGCCGGTCGACCATCAGGCCCACGGGTATCTGCATGCCCGCGTAGACGAGCAGCTGGAGGATCGAGAACGTCGAGAGGGCGGAGGCGTTGATGTGGAAGCGTTCGACGGCGTCCAGGCCGGCCACGCCCAACGACGTGCGGAAGATGACGGCGACGAAGTAGACGGCGACGCCGATCGCCCAGACGGCGACGGCCCGCCGCCCGCCGGGCGGATCGCCGGGCAGGGACATGGAGGAGGGGGAAGAGGAGGAGGCTGAACTCATCGCTCGTCACCCCGCGCCAGGCCTCGCACCCAGCTGACGTGCCGGCGCACGACGGCGACGGCCGCGTCCTCGTCCGCGGCGCGCAGGGCGTCGAGGATCTCGCTGTGCTCGGAGAGCGTCTTCGCGATGCGGTCCGGGTGCGAGCGCATCACGGCGACGCCCATCCTCAGCTGCCGGTCGCGCAACTGGTCGTAGATGCGGGACAGGATCTCGTTGCCCCCACTGCGGACGATCTCCGCATGGAAGCAGCGGTCGGTGGCGGCGGCCTCGGTGAACTGTCCGGCGGCGGCCTGCGCCCGCTGTTCCTCCAGGAGTTCCGTGAGGCGCGCGATGAGCTGCGGCCGCGCGGGCACGGCCGCCTTGCGCACCGCGTGCTCCTCGACGAGCAGCCGGGTCTCCACGACGTCCTCGATCTCCTGCGCGGAGACCGGCAGGACCAGGGCGCCCTTCTTCGGGTAGAGCTTGAGCAGCCCCTCGACCTCCAGCTTGAGCAGCGCCTCCCGCACGGGCGTGCGGGAGACCCCGACGGCCTCGGCGAGCTCGCCCTCGGTGAGCAGCGTCCCGCCTTCGTAGCTGCGCTCGAGGACGCCTCGCTTTACGTGGTCGTAGACGCGTTCGGCGGCTGGTGGGCGCTTCTCGGCAGGGGCCTTTTCAGTGACGGTCGAGGGCATGCGCACATCATAGATACAACACGTACGCAAGCACGGGGGCGTCCATCATGCGGGACGCGCGCCTCTGCGCCCCCTGCCGCACGCAACCGTCGAGTCGCTTCACGTGTCTCACACACGGCACCCCCATTCCCAAGGGGCGTTCTCTCAGGGACATTTGGAGCAATCGACTTGAAAAATCGCATAGCGGGCATTGCCGTTCTCGTCGCCGGAACCGTGATCTCCGGCACCGCGCTGACCACCACCGCGCAGGCCGCCACGGCGCCGGCCAAGCCGACGATCGCCGCGGCCGGCGGCTATGTGATGAACAACGGGACGGGCTCGAGCCTGTTCACGAAGGCCGCGGACACCCGCAGATCCACCGGCTCCACCACCAAGATCATGACGGCGAAGGTGGTGCTCGCCCAGACGAATCTGAACCTGGACTCCAAGGTCACGATCCAGAAGGCGTACAGCGACTACATCGTCAAGAACACCGCGTCGTCGGCCCGGCTGATCGTCGGCGACAAGGTCACCGTCCGCCAGCTGCTGTACGGGCTGATGCTGCCCTCGGGCTGCGACGCGGCGTACGCGCTCGCGGACAAGTTCGGCTCGGGCTCGACCCGTGCGGCGCGCGTGAAGTCCTTCATCGGCAAGATGAACAAGGCCGCCACCGACATGGGCCTGAAGAACACCCACTTCGATTCGTTCGACGGCATTGGAAAGGGCTCCAACTACTCGACACCGCGCGACATCACGAAGATCGCGTCGTCGGCGATGAAGAACTCGACGTTCCGGTCCGTCGTGAAGACCAAGTCGACGAAGCAGAAGGTCACGACGAAGTCCGGCGGCTACCGCTACATGTCGTGGTCCAACACGAACAACCTGCTCGGTACGTACTCCGGCACCATCGGCGTCAAGACCGGTTCGGGCCCGGAGGCCGGGTACTGCCTGGTCTTCGCGGCGACGCGGAGCGGGAAGACCGTCATCGGGACGGTGCTGAAGTCGACGTCCGTCAATGCGCGGACGTCGGACGCGAAGAAGCTGATGGACTACGGGTTCAAGAAGTAGTCGTCATCTCGCCCTGCGACGGGGCTGGGGTCCGGGGCGCTGCCCCGGACCCCGCGCCTCAATCGCCGGCGGGGCTTACTAGGCCCACGTAATCAGCCGCTTCGGGCGCTCCAGGATCGCCGCCACGTCGGCCAGCACCTTGGAGCCCAGCTCGCCGTCGACCAGCCGGTGGTCGAAGGACAGGGCCAGCGTCGTCACCTGACGCGGCTTCACCTTGCCCTTGTGGACCCACGGCTGGAGCTTGATCGCTCCGATGGCGAGGATCGCCGACTCACCGGGGTTCAGGATCGGCGTACCGGTGTCGACGCCGAACACACCCACGTTGGTGATCGTGACGGTCCCGCCCTGCATCGCGGCCGGGGACGTCCTGCCCTCGCGCGCCGTGGACACCAGCTCGCCCAGCGCGGACGCCAGTTCGGGCAGGGTCTTGGCCTGCGCGTCCTTGATGTTCGGCACGATCAGCCCGCGCGGGGTGGCCGCGGCGATGCCCAGATTCACGTAAGTCTTCTGGACGATCTCCTGGTTCGCCTCGTCCCAGGCCGCGTTGACCTCGGGGTTGCGCTTGATCGCGACGAGCAGCGCCTTGGAGATGAGCAGCAGCGGATTGACCCGCAGCCCCGCCATGTCCTTGTCGCCCTTGAGCTCCTCGACGAGCTTCATCGTGCGCGTCACGTCGATGGTCACGAACTCCGTGACGTGCGGAGCCGTGAACTTCGAGTTCACCATCGCCTGCGCGGTCGCCTTGCGCACACCCTTGATCGGGATCCGGGTCTCGCGGACGGAGTCGTACGAGGCCGGGGCCGGGGCCGCCGCCGCGGCCGGTGCGGCGACGGGCTCGGGGGCCTCGGGCGCGGGCGCGGGCGCGACCGCCGCGTGCACGTCCTCGCGCGTGATGATCCCGTCCGAGCCGGACGGGATCACGGTGGCGAGGTCGACCCCGAGGTCCTTGGCGAGCTTGCGCACGGGGGGCTTGGCGAGGGGCCGGGTGAGGGTGGCGGTGCCGTTCGAGGCGGCGGCCTCCACCCCGTTGGCCCCCTTGCGGGCGCGACGCTTCGTGGAGGACTCGGAGACGCCGTACCCCACCAGCACGGGCTGGCGGCCCTGAGGCGCCTCGGCCTCGGCCTCACCCTCGGCCTCCGGCTCGGCCGCCGCGGGCTCGGGGGCGGCGGGCGCCTCCCCGGCCACGTCAACCGAAATGATCACCTGGCCGACGTCGACCGTCGTGCCCTCGGGGAAGAGCAGCTCCCGGACCACCCCGTCGTACGGGATCGGCAGCTCGACGGCCGCCTTCGCGGTCTCGACCTCGCACACGACCTGGCCGTCCTCGACGGAGTCGCCGGGCTGGACGTACCACTTGAGGATCTCGGCCTCGGTCAGGCCTTCGCCCACGTCGGGCATCTTGAACTCACGAGCCATGATTCAGCCCCCTCTCAGTACGCCAGCGAACGGTCGACGGCATCGAGCACCCGGTCGAGCCCCGGCAGGTACTCCTCCTCCAGGCGCGCCGGCGGGTACGGCGCGTGGTACCCGCCGACCCGCAGCACGGGCGCCTCCAGGTGGTAGAAGGACCGCTCGGTGATCCGGGCCGCCAGCTCCGCGCCGGAGCCGAGGAAGACGGGCGCCTCGTGCACGATGACGAGGCGGCGGGTCTTCTCCACCGACGTCTGCACGGCGTCGAAGTCCATGGGCGAGATGGAGCGCAGGTCGAGGACCTCGAGGGACTTGCCCTCCTCCTGGGCGGCCGCGGCGGCCTCCAGGCAGACCTTGACCATGGGTCCGTAGGCGGCGAGCGTCAGATCGCTGCCCTCGCGCGCGACGGCGGCCTTGTGCAGGTCGCCGGGGACCGCGTCGGTGTCGACCTCGCCCTTGTCCCAGTAGCGGCGCTTGGGCTCGAAGAAGATCACCGGGTCGTCGCTCTGAATGGCCTGCTGGAGCATCCAGTAGGCGTCGCTCGCGTTCGACGGCGAGACCACCTTGAGGCCCGGCACGTGCGCGAACAGCGTCTCGGGCGACTCGCTGTGGTGCTCGACCGCGCCGATGCCGCCGCCGTACGGGATGCGGATGACGACCGGCGTCTTGATCTTGCCGAGCGCGCGGGCGTGCATCTTCGCGAGCTGCGTGACGATCTGGTCGTACGCGGGGAAGACGAATCCGTCGAACTGGATCTCCACGACGGGCCGGTAGCCGCGCAGGGCGAGGCCGATCGCGGTGCCGACGATGCCGGACTCGGCGAGCGGGGTGTCGATGACCCGGTCCTCGCCGAAGTCCTTCTGCAGTCCGTCGGTGACGCGGAAGACGCCGCCGAGCTTGCCGACGTCCTCGCCCATGACGAGGACCTTCGGGTCGTTGTCGAGCGCCGTGCGCAGCGACTCGTTGATCGCCTTGGCGATCGGAAGCTTCTGTACAGCCATGATCGTCAGGCCTCCCCGTCAGCTGCATCGGCGAACGACGCCTGGTAGGCGGCGAACTGCGCGCGCTCCTCGTCGACGAGCGCGTGCCCGTCCGCGTACACGTTCTCGAAGATCGCCATGAGGTCCGGGTCCGGCATGGCCCGTACGACATCGCGTACTCGCTTGCCCAACGTCTCGCTCTCGGCGTCGAGTTCCGCGAAGAATCCCTCGTCCGTGTCCGTTTGGGACTCCAGGTACGCGCGCAGGCGCAGGATCGGGTCCTTCGCCTCCCACGACACGCGCTCGTCGTCGGAGCGGTACTTCGACGGGTCGTCGGACGTGGTGTGCGCGCCCATGCGGTACGTGAACGCCTCGATGAGCGCCGGGCCCTCGCCCTGCCGGGCCCGGTCCAGGGCCCAGCGCGTGACGGCGAGGCAGGCCAGCACGTCGTTGCCGTCCACGCGCACGCCGGGGAAGCCGAAGCCCTGCGCGCGCTGGTAGAGCGGCACGCGCATCTGGCGCTCGGTGGGCTCGGAGATCGCCCACTGGTTGTTCTGGCAGAAGAACACGACGGGGGCGTTGTAGACGGCCCCGAAGTTGAAGGCCTCCAGGACGTCGCCCTGGCTGGAGGCGCCGTCGCCGAAGTACGCGATCACCGAGCTGTCCGCGCCGTCCTTGGCGACGCCCATCGCGTAGCCGGTGGCGTGCAGCGCCTGCGAGCCGATGACGATCGTGTAGAGGTGGAAGTTGTTGCTGTTCGGGTCCCAGCCGCCGTGGTTCACGCCGCGGAACATGCCGAGCAGGTTGGTCGGGTCGACCCCGCGGCACCAGGCGACGCCGTGCTCGCGGTAGGTCGGGAAGACGTAGTCGTCCTCACGGGTGGCCCGGCCGGAGCCGATCTGGGCCGCCTCCTGGCCGAGCAGCGAGGCCCACAGGCCCAGCTCGCCCTGGCGCTGCAGTGCGGTGGCCTCGGCGTCGAAGCGGCGGGTGAGGACCATGTCGCGGTACAGGCCGCGCAGTTCGTCGTCGGTGATGTCGGCGACGTACCGGTCGTAGTCGGGGTTCTCGACCCGCTCGCCCTCAGGGGTCAGCAGCTGCACCAGGTCGCTCTGCGGCGCCGCGGCCTTGGTCGCCTTCTTGGCGGCCGCCTTCGCGGGGGCCTTCGCGGCGCCGGTCTTGGCGGCGGCGGTCTTGCCGGGGGACTTCTTCGCAGACTTCTTCGCAGCGGTCCGCTTGCGCGGCGGCTGTGCCTTCTGCGCTGCGGCAGTGCTGTCGGCACTGTCTACGGTCACGTGTGCTCCTCCGTCGGTCCGGCCCCGGGATTGCCGGATGGCCAGTCGGCTCGGCTCGCCTGATCCGTCCACGCACGGGGTGGGTGCGAGGCGCCGGCAACAGGCGTGACAAGTGCTCCGGCAAGCACCCTTCACCCAGCACGTTACCCAGTGGGTCACACATCTGCGAAACCCCATCTGACCTGCGATTTTGCTTGGATTTCCAAGTAGTTCGTTGGTTGGATTTCCTAGTATCGCGAGGGAAGACGAAGCGTCGCAGGTCACAGCTGTGCGACGGGTCCTGGATCTCAGCCTGGCAGGGGGCCGGAACACCGGCACGTTATCCCGGTCACCCCACGATCATCTAGAGCGCGGCGAAGGTTCGTGTGTGAGACTGAATCCGTGCGCGAAGACGGAAAAATCCATGTATTTCTGCTCGACGATCACGAGGTGGTCCGCCGCGGCGTCCATGAGCTGCTGTCGGTGGAGGACGACATCGAGGTGGTCGGCGAGGCAGGAACGGCCGCGGACGCCCTGGTCCGCATCCCCGCGACCAGGCCGGACGTGGCGGTGCTCGACGTGCGCCTGCCGGACGGCAGCGGGGTCGAGGTGTGCCGGGAGATCCGCTCCCGGGACGAGTCGATCAAGTGCCTGATGCTGACGTCGTTCGCGGACGACGAGGCGCTCTTCGACGCGATCATGGCCGGCGCCTCCGGGTACGTGCTGAAGGCGATCCGCGGCAATGAGCTGCTCACCGCCGTGCGGGACGTCGCCTCCGGAAAGTCGCTGCTCGACCCGGTCGCCACGGCCCGCGTCCTGGAGCGGCTGCGCGACGGCGGCCGCAAGAGCGACGACAAGCTCTCCGGCCTCACCGACCAGGAGCGCAAGATCCTGGACCTGATCGGCGAGGGGCTGACCAACCGGGTCATCGGCGAGCGCCTGCACCTCGCCGAGAAGACGATCAAGAACTATGTGTCCAGCCTGCTGTCGAAGCTCGGCATGGAGCGCCGCTCCCAGGCGGCCGCCTACGTCGCCCGTATGCAGGCGGAGAAGCACTGACGGCTCCCCCGCCGCCCTTCCGGGATGCCCGCCCCCACAGGACCTATGTCATACGTGTCCGGGGGCGGGTTCCTCTGTTCCGGCGCGGCGATCACGGCGCAGAGTGGTGACATGCCCTCCGACCCGCAGAAGGACCAGCAGCAGGCCCCGCAGGGGGCTGCGCGGCAGGACCACGCCCGCGCCTTCGAACTGCTCGCCGGCGTGCCCTACGGCCGCGTGGCGACCAGCATGCGCGCCCTGCCCTTCCTCGCCTCCGCCCGGCACGTCGTGGCCGACGGACGGCTGCTGCTGCGCATGCACCGCGGCTACGGCTACCACGTGGCGTGCATCGGCAGCGTCGTCGCCTACGGGGCGGACAACCTCGGCCAGGAGCGCCCCGAGGACGCGGGCCAGTGGTCGGTGCAGTGCGTCGGCACCTGCGAGCAGATCGAGCCGACCACGGACGAACTGGAGCTCTTCGGGGCCACCCCGCATTACGCGGACGGCGAGCCCTACGAACCGGTCTACCTGCGCGTCGCCCCGCAGTTCATGACGGTGCACGAGCTGCGGGGCGGATCGGCGCGGCCGGGGCGCTAGCCCCGGCGGAGGCGGGGCGTCCTACTGGGTGCCGTCGCCGCCGCCCGTCTCGCCGCCGATGACGCCCTCGGTGGCGCCGCCGGTGTCACCGCCGGTGTCGCCGCCCGTGCCGCCGTTGCCGTCGTCGGGCGGCGTGGGCGTCGCGGACTGGGTCGGCTTCTCCGACGACTGCGTCGGGGTCGGGTCCTCGCTCGTCGGCTCGTTCGTCGGCTCGTCGGACTGCGTCGGCGACGGGTTGTCCGTGGTGGGCTGCTGCGTCGGCGTGTAGCCGGTGTCGCCGCCCGTGCTGGTGCCCGGCTCCTCGGTCGCGCCCTGCGACTCGTCGTCGGACGACTTGCTCGGCTTCGAGCTCGTCTCGGACTGGGTGGCGCTCGGCGACTTCTTGTTGCCGGGCTCCTTGTTGTTGTCGTCGCCGCTGAGCGCCCAGGCGACGCCCACCGCGATCGCGATCACCGCGAGCACGGCGACGATCCAGAGCTTGCCGCGGCCGCCCCCGCCCTTGCCGTTCCCGCCGCCCTCGAAGCCGCCGTCGTCGCCGCCCGGCGGGCGCAGCATCGGCTGCGGGGCCGTGCCGCCGTCCGGGTGCTGCATCGCCGTGGTGGCGGCGACGCCCATCGCGGGCGTGGAGCCGCCCGTGTGCCCGTCGATCGGGCCGGTGTTCCAGGTGCCGGTGTGGCCGCCCTGCTCGTACAGCATCTGCAGGCCGTACTGGACGAGCCCGCGCATCTCCTCGGCCGTCTGGAACCGGTCGTCCGGGTCCTTGGCGAGGGAGCGCATCACCAGGCCGTCCAGCTCCGGCGGTACCTCGTCCAGGACCTCGGAAGGCAGCACGGGGGTGTCCTGGACGTGTTGGTAGACGACGGACAGCGGGGTCTCACCGGTGAACGGCGGGCGCAGCGCGAGAAGTTCGTAGAGCAGGCAGCCGACCGCGTACAGGTCGGAGCGGTGGTCGACGGCCTTGCCGAGGGCCTGCTCGGGCGAGAGGTACTGGGGCGTGCCCATGACCATGCCGGTCTGCGTCATCGTCGACTGCGCGCCGTGCAGGGCGCGCGCGATGCCGAAGTCCATCACCTTGACCGCACCGGTGTTGGTGATGATCACGTTGGCGGGCTTGATGTCGCGGTGCACGATTCCGTGCTGGTGCGAATAGGCGAGCGCTTCGAGGACACCCGAGACGATGATCAGGGCCTGTTCGGCACCCGGAGCCTCGGCGCTGAGCAGCAGGTCGCGGATGGTGCGACCCTCGACCAGCTCCATGACGATGTACGGAACGGTGCTTCCGGCGACGACGTCCTCGCCGGAGTCGTAGACCGCGACGACGGCGTGGTGGTTCAGCCCCGCGACGGACTGTGCCTCGCGGGTGAAGCGGGCCTTGGAGACCGGGTCCTCGGCGAGGTCGGAGCGGAGCAGCTTGACGGCGACGGTGCGGCCGAGGCGTACGTCCTCGGCGGCGAACACCTCCGCCATGCCACCCCGGCCCAGTCTGCCGGTGAGGCGATATCGCCCATCCCCGACGAGCCCGCCGTTACCCCAGTTCTCCGGCGCATCTGACATACCGCCGCCAGTCGCCTCGGGGTCGGACGGGCCCTGAGCGCGCTGCTGCTGTGCCATCAGTCCTCGCCGTCGTGTTTGTCCGTGCTGCCGGATCCATACATCGGAGTACGCGCGGTTGCGAAATACCGACTCCGTCGGGCCACGCTACAGGCATCGGCCATGTCGCCGTTCCGAGATGGACGGGACATCCAACCCGTAGCTGTGCGGGCCTTGCAAATCGTGAGCAGGATTTTTATGGGGTGCCGATGGCGATTCCGTGATCACTTGGGGCGTTCGGCGCCGCGCCACGGTGGCCAAGTTCACGCACAAAAAGAAGGACCCGTCCGGAGACGGGTCCTTCTTTTGTGACTCTGGCCTGGCGGTACGGCCGTCGCGCCTAGAGGTACGGGCCGCCCGAGCGGCCTCCGGTGCGCGGGTCCTCGCCCTCTTCCTCGCCACCGCCGACGCCGGGCGGCAGTGCGCGGCGCATCTGCTCCAGCTGGGCGCGGGCCGCCATCTGCTGGGCGAACAACGTCGTCTGGATTCCGTGGAAAAGGCCCTCGAGCCAGCCCACCAGCTGGGCCTGCGCGATGCGCAGCTCGGCGTCGCTCGGGGTCGCCTCCTCCGTGAAGGGGAGGGAGAGCCGCTCCAGTTCCTCGACGAGTTCGGGGGCGAGGCCGTCCTCGAGTTCCTTGACCGAGCTGGAGTGGATCTCCTTGAGGCGCTGTCGGCTCGCCTCGTCCAGGGGAGCCGCGCGCACTTCTTCGAGCAGCTGCTTGATCATGCTGCCGATGCGCATCACCTTGGCGGGCTGTTCCACCATGTCGGTCACCGGGATCTCGCGGGACTCGTCGTCCCCACCGCCGCCGCCAAGCGCCATGCCGTCCTGGCCGACGACCAGGACCTGCGGGTTCTCGGGCGACTTCTCGTTCCTCGGCATCTCCATGCCGCCATTCTCTCGTACGCGGTTGTCACAACTCGGTGGTGCCCCCGTTCGGGGCTGATCCACCGTGTACGGCGAACCGAAATCCGGCGTGCCTGTTTTATCCCGCTATGTGAGGCTTGACGCAAGCGTCTGGACGAACCGGGAGCGGAAGGGGCTGGGGATGCGGCTTCGGTGGGTGGCCGGACTTCTCGTCTCCGCGCTGTTCTTCCTGGCGATGCTCTCTCTGGCGGCACCACCCGGGGCGTCGTACGCCGCTGAGCCCTCGCCGCACGGTTCCCTCGCGGGGAGCCGGGCCGGGGTGGGCCGGACCCCGCCGGGGCGCGCGCTGCCCACGCCGACCGAGACCGGGGCCGTACAGCCCCCGGCGCGCACCGAGCCCTCGCCGACCGTGTCGCAGGAGCCGCGCGAGCGGCCCACCCCTGAGCGGCAGGCCATCGGCCGACCCGGGGCCGGGCCCCTGGTGAACGTGCTGCCGCTGGGCGCGGGGCTGCTGCTCACGGGGCTCGGCCTCGGATTCCTGGCGCTGCGGCTGCGCCGGTGACCTGCGGCGCCCGCCGGGGTCGCTACGCGTTGGTGAGCAGGACCTTGCCGATGTGGCCCGACTCCTCCAGGACCCGGTGGCCCTGCGCGGCGTCGCTCATCGGCAGCGTGCGGTCCACGATCGGCCGCACATGGCCGCCCTCGACCAGCGGCCACACGTGCTCGGTCACCGCCGCGACGACCGACGCCTTCTCGGCCAGCGGGCGGGCCCGCAGCGTGGTCGCGGTGATGGCGCCGCGCTTGCCGAGCAGCGTGCCGATGTTCAGCTCGCCCTTGACGCCGCCCTGCATCCCGATGATGGCGAGCCGGCCGTTGACGGCGAGGGCGTCGACGTTCCGGTTCAGGTACTTGGCGCCCATGTTGTCGAGGATGACGTCGGCGCCGCCGCCCGCCGTGTTCTCGCGGATCTCCTCCACGAAGTCCTGCTCGCGGTAGTTGATCAGGATGTCCGCGCCGAGCTCCGCGCAGAAGTCCAGCTTCTCCTTGGTGCCGGCCGTGACCGCGACCTTCGCGCCGACGGCCTTCGCCAGCTGGATCGCCATGGTGCCGATGCCGCTGGAGCCGCCGTGCACGAGGAAGGTCTCGCCGGGGCGCAGGCCCGCGATCATGAAGACGTTGGACCAGACGGTGCAGGTCACCTCGGGCAGCGCGGCCGCCGTGACCAGGTCGAGGCCCTGCGGCACCGGAAGGAGCTGTCCGGCCGGGACGGCGACCTTCTCGGCATAGCCGCCGCCCACGAGCAGCGCGCACACCTCGTCGCCGACCGACCAGCCGGAGACGCCGTCGCCGAGCGCGACGATCCGGCCGGCGCACTCCAGGCCGGGATAGGGGGACGTACCGGGCGGCGGGTTGTAGAAGCCCTGCCGCTGGAGCAGATCGGCGCGGTTGACGGCACTGGAGACCACCTCGACCAGGACCTCACCCTCGCCGGGTACGGGGTCGGGGACCTCCGTCCAGACGAGCGCCTCGGGTCCGCCGGGTTCCGGGATCGTGATCGCATGCATGGCCGCGAGGCTACTCCCGTGGATCACTCGCGGGGAGACCGTCGCCCGGCCCGGCGCGGCCGGACGCGGCTCGGTCTCCCCGGCCGGGCCCCGACGGTCTCCCGGCCGGGCTCAGCCGCGGGACGTCGGCTTCATGTCCGGTGCCAACTGCGTCATGGGAGTGACGCGGGTGATCGTGATGAGGCGGTCCGTCAGCTGCAGCGTGCCGACGGCCGAGTCGTCGTACCCGAGCACCCGGTGCCCCCGGATGACGCTGACGACCAGGTCCTCCGTCTCCTTCGGCCGCAGCCCGGCCTCGGCCTTGGTGACCGGGCGCTCGACCAGATCGAGGCCGGAGCCCTTCTGGATGAGGTCCTCCATGACCACGCCCGCGTGCGGGCTGAGCACGGACAGGCCGAGCAGCCGCCCCGCCGCGCTGGCGCTGGTGATCACGGCGTCGGCGCCGGACTGGCGCAGCAGCGGCGCGTTCTCCTCCTCACGGACCGCGGCGACGATCTTCGCCCCGCGGTTCAACTGCCGCGCGGTGAGCGTCACCAGGACCGCCGTGTCGTCGCGCTGCGTCGCGATGATGATCTTCCGCGCCCGCTGCACCTCGGCCTGCAACAGGACCGAACTGCGCGTGGCGTCGCCCGTCACGCCCGCGTACCCATGGGCGTTGGCGCTCTCCACGACCTTGGGGCTGGGGTCGACCACGACGACCTGCTCGGGCTTCAGACCGCTCGCGCAGACGGTCTCCACCGCGCTGCGGCCCTTGGTGCCGAAGCCGACGACGACAGTGTGGTCACGCAAGGTGGACCTCCAGCGTTTCAGGCGCCATTCCTCACGCGTCCGCTCGGTGAGGACTTCGAGCGTGGTGCCGACCAGAATGATCAGGAAGAGCACACGCAGCGGCGTGATGACGAAGATATTGGTGAGCCGCGCCGCGTCACTGACCGGCGTGATGTCGCCGTATCCCGTGGTGGAGAGCGTGACGGTCGCGTAGTAGAACGAGTCGAGCAGGTCGACACGGCCATCGGAATTGTCGTTGTAGCCGTCTCTGTCGATCCACACGATCAGTGCGGTGACGACGAGCACGGTGAGCGCTATCAGCACGCGCCGGGCCACTTGGAGAAGCGGACGCTCGACGACCTGCCGGGGCAGCTTCACCCGGTAGGTCGCGGTCCGCTCTTCCTCTTGGCGTGCGATGGCGTCATCGCCGGCCAGTTTCACGTGAAACACCCTTCGTTCCCCGCCGGGTTGAGACCGGGCAGTCCGGGGTTCCACGACCACGGCAGGTCGAGGATCTCCACCTCCTGGCCCTCGGAGGCGCCGCCGGGCGGGATGACGGCGAGCCCATCGGCGGCCGCGATGCCGCGCAGCATGGCCGGACCGTTGTAGTGCAGGGGCACCGCCCACTCGTGCCCGCTGCCGTCATCCTGCCGCAGCACGATGGGGATGAGGCGGGTGTCGTGGGGGTGGCCGGGGGCGGGAGTGTGCAGGGGAGCGGTGTACGCGTCCACGTTTCCGTCGAACTGCCGCTGCCCTTCGCGGGCTTGGCGCTGTGCGGAGCTGTGCGTGCCGTCCTGCGCCCGGCCCGACAGCACCCGGAGCAGCGGTTCGGCGAGCGTGAGCAGTCCGGAGACGGCGGCCAGCGGATTGCCGGGGAGCCCGACGAGGTGCCGGCCCTCCTTGAGGCGGGCGAGCAGCATCGGGTGGCCGGGGCGGACGGCGACCCCGTCGACGAGCAGTTCGGCGTCGAGGGCGCGCAGGGTGGGGTGCACATGGTCGACGGGCCCCGAGGCGGTGCCGCCGGTGGTCACGACGAGGTCGGTGCCGGCCTCCCGTACCGCGTTGAGCAGAGCCTTCGCATCGTCGCCGAGCCTCCGTACGGCGGTCACCTCGACGCCGAGCGCGCGCAGCCAGTGCGGGAGCATCGGGCCGAGCGCGTCCCGGATGAGGCCCTCGCGGGGGAGCCCGTCGGTGAGCAACTCGTCGCCGAGGATCAGGACTTCGACGGTCGGGCGCGGGACGACGGTCAGGGTGTCATAGCCCGCGGCGGCGGCGAGGCCGAGGACGGCCGGCGTGACGAGGGCGCCGGCCGGCAGCAGCAGTTCGCCGCTGCGGCACTCCTGGCCGCGCGGGCGGATGTCCTGGCCGTGGGCGACCTCGCGCAGGGGGTGCAGTTGGCCGCCCGCGTCGAGGTGGCCGTGCTCGCTGCGGATGACGGCCGTGGCGTCCGACGGCACACGGGCGCCGGTCGCGATCGCGGCGGCCTCGCCGTCGGCCAGCGGGGCGGGCGGCTCGTGCCCGGCGAGCAGCCCCTCACCGACGACGGCCCAGGGGCCGGGGCCCGCCACGACCCAGCCGTCCATCGCCGAGGTGTCGAAGGAGGGGAGGTCGGTCAGGGCGGTCAGCGGTGCGGCGAGGACGAGGCCGAGCGCCTGGTCGAGGGGGACGCCGACCGCTCCGCGGGGGCCGCGTTCCGCCCGTGCGGCGGTACGGCGGGCCGCGGTCCAGGAGGTCGCCTCGTGGCGGGAGGTGGGGCGGGGCGGCGGGGTGGAGGTGCCGGGGGTGCTGGGGGCGCCGGGGGCCGTGGGGGCTTCCGGAGCGGCCCGGGTGGCCGGGTCGGAGCCGCGGCCGCCGGTCCGGGTGTCGTAGGGCCGGTTGCCGTGGGACCGGTTGCCGTGGGACCGGCCGTCGTTGGCCAGGGCGAGCGCCTCGTCCACGTCGAGGCCCATCGGGTCGACGTCCACCGGGGCGGTCTGCGCGGACCGCCCGTTGGGGGCGCTCATCCCGCGTCGTCCGGCTTGGCTTCGGCCTCCTGCGCCCAGCGGTTCGCGAGCTCGGCCGCCTTCGCCGCGGCCGACGCCACTGCTTCGGGGCCGCCTCCCGCCTGCGCCGCCGCGTATCCGACGAGGAACGTCGTCAGCGGCGCCGCGGGGCGCGCGACGCCGTGCGCGGCGTCACGGGCGAGGTCGAGCAGGACGCCCGTGTCGACGTCCAGGTCGATGCCCAGTTCGTTCTTGGCTGCGGTGATCCATTCGTCAAGCACTCGTCCATGCTCCCTGATGCGTGACCGGGCGGCGGCGATGTCGTCCCAGGTGTCGCAGTCGAACGACGCGACCGGGTCGGTGATGCGGGTGAGGCTGAGGTTACGGGTGAGCAGACGCAGCGGGAGGCCGTTGAGGTCACCGTGTTCGGCCTTGAGTTCGCCGAGTACCCGGCGCAGCGCCGCGTAGCGGTAGGCGGCGACGAGCGGCTGATCGCGGCCGTCGCCGTCGGCCAACAGCACACCGTCGGCGGCGGCGCCGTGGTCGCGGGCGGCGCCGTGGTCGCGGGCGGCGCCGTGGTCGACTGCGTTGCTGTTGTCGGCCGCATTGCTGCTGTCGGCGGCGGCGCTGTTGTTCAGCGCGGCGAGCAGGCCCCGTACGGTGTCGTCGGCCAGGAACGGCAGATCGGCGGAGAGCACGAGGACGCTCTCCGCGACCGGGCCCGGTGCGGCCTCGAGTACGCGGATCCCCGCCTCCAGCGCGGCGAGCGGCCCTCCGCCCGGCGGCTCCTCGCGGGCCCAGACGACGGGGCGCGCGGTGCGGCGCGGCTCGGCGACCACCACGGTGGCGCGGGCCCCGGCACACGCCTGAAGGACCCGGTCGAGCAGCGCGCGGCCGCCGACCCGCACAGCGGGCTTGTCCGCGCCGCCGAGCCGGCGTGCGCCGCCCCCGGCGAGGACGATGGCGTCGTACGCGTTCATCCCCCGAGTATGGGCTTACGGGCGATCAATGCCACCAGGCGGGCGGGCGATCTTTGCCTCCGGGGGCCCGGTCGACCCGGTCGGCCAGGTCGGCCCGGTCGGCCAGGTCGGCCCGGTCACCGAAACGGTCACAGGGTGCGCAGCAGCACCGCCGGCTGTTCCACGCAGTCCGCGACGTACCGCAGGAAGCCGCCCGCCGTGCCGCCGTCGCAGACCCGGTGGTCGAAGGTGAGCGAGAGCTGGACGACCTGCCGGACCGCCAACTCCCCTTCGTGCACCCAGGGCTTGGCGGTGATGCGGCCGACGCCGAGCATGGCCGCCTCGGGGTGGTTGATGATCGGCGTGGAGCCGTCGACGCCGAACACCCCGTAGTTGTTCAGCGTGAAGGTGCCGCCGGTGAGCTGCGCGGGCGACAGCGTGCCCGCCCGTGCCGCCTCGGTGAGCCGGGCGAACTCCGCGCTCAGCGATTCGGCGCCGCGCGCGTGGGCGTCCCGTACGACGGGCACGACCAGGCCGCGCTCGGTCTGCGCGGCGAACCCGAGGTGCACCTCGTCGAGCCGGACGATCTCGCGCCGCTCCGTGTCGACCGTGGCGTTCAGCTCCGGGTAGCGGGCCAGGGCCGCGGTGCAGATGCGGGCCAGCAGGGCAAGCACGGAGATCTTGGGACCCGCGGAGGGACCGGACGCGGAATTCATCGCCGCGCGCGCGTGCATGAGTTCCGTGGCGTCGGCGTCCACCCAGCAGGTCGCGTCGGGTATCTCGCGCCGGCTGCGGGAGAGCTTGTCGGCCACGGCGCCGCGAATGCCGCGCAAGGGGGTGCGGTGTTCCTGCCGCGCGGCGGCGGGGGTCTTCCCGGCGGCCTCGGGAGCCTGCGACGCCTCGGGGGCCTGCGGTGCCTCGGGAGTCTCGGCGACGGCGCTCGCCGCGTTCGCCGCCTTTTCCACGTCTCCCCTGAGGATGAGCCCGTCGGGCCCCGACCCGGTCACCTCTCTGAGGTCCACGCCGCGGTCGCGGGCGAGCTTGCGGACGAGCGGGGAGATCACGGGGACCGGGCCCTCGGCGCGCGGGGTGCCGCGCTGCGGTGCGGCGGGCACGCCGTCCAGCGGTGCGGGGCGCACCCGCCTGCGCCGGGTCGGCGCGGTGGTGGTCCCGTACCCCACCAGCACGTTCCCCGAGCCTTCGGCCTTCTCCGCCTTCTCTGCCTTCTCTGCCTTCTCGGCCCTCTCCGCCTTTTCAGGCGCTTGTCGGTGCGGCGTCGCGGGCTTCTGCGCTGCGGCCGTCGACGGCGCGGGAACGTCCGACAGGGGGACCTCCGACGCGGACCGCGCGCCCACGGCCACCATCAACAGCGGCGCGCCCACCGGCAGTTCGCTGCCCTCGTCGCCGAAGCGGGCCGTGACCACACCGCCGTACGGGCACGGCACCTCGACCATCGCCTTGGCGGTCTCCACCTCGACGACGGGCTGGTCGACGGCGACGACGTCACCGACCCCCACCAGCCACTGCACGATCTCCGCCTCGGTGAGCCCCTCCCCGAGGTCGGGCAGCTTGAACTCGAGCACCTGCGCCATTACCCCACCGTCCCTCACTGATCCCATTGCAGCCGCGCCACCGTGTCCAGGACCCGGTCCACGCCGGGCAGATGGTGCCGCTCCAGCATGGGCGGCGGATACGGAATGTCGAAACCGGCCACCCGCAGCACCGGCGCCTCCAGGTGATGGAAGCAGCGCTCGGTCACGCGCGCGGCGATCTCCCCGCCGGGTCCGCCGAAACCGCCCGACTCGTGCACGACGACCGCGCGCCCCGTGCGCCGGACGGACGCGGCGACCGTCGCGTCGTCGAACGGCACCAGCGAGCGCAGGTCGACCACTTCAAGATCCCACCCCTCCCCCCGGGCCGCCTCGGCCGCCTCCAGGCAGACGGGGACGGACGGCCCGTACGTGAGCAGCGTGGCACTGGTGCCGGGGCGGCGAACCACTGCCGTACCTATCGGAGGAACGTCTTCCGGTGCCTCGGGGTTCCAGGAATCCTTCGTCCAGTAAAGGCGCTTGGGCTCCAGGAAGACGACCGGGTCGTCGGTGGCGATGGACTGCCGGAGCAGCCCGTACGCGTCCGCGACCGTGGCCGGGGTGACGACGGTCAGGCCCGGTGTCGCCATGTAGTACGCCTCGGAGGAGTCGCTGTGGTGCTCCACCCCGCCGATCCCGCCGCCGTACGGAACGCGCACCGTGATGGGCAGCGGCAGGGCGCCGCGCGTGCGGTTGCGCATCCGCGCGACGTGCGAGATCAGCTGCTCGAAGGCGGGGTACGCGAACGCGTCGAACTGCATCTCCACGACCGGCCGCAGCCCGTACATCGCCATGCCCACGGCGGCGCCGAGGATGCCCGCCTCGGCGAGCGGGGTGTCCGTGCAGCGGTCCTCGCCGAACTCCTTCGCGAGGCCGTCGGTGATCCGGAAGACACCGCCCAGGGTGCCGACGTCCTCGCCCATGACGTGTACGGCCGGGTCCTCGGCCATGGCGTCGCGCATCGCGCGGCCGAGCGCCTGCGCCATGGTGGCGGGCTTGTTCTTGGGCGGCCGGGCCACTGTGGTCATGCCTGGCCCCCGTCCGCCTCGGCGTCGAGCTCCGCCCGCAACTGGGCCGCCTGCTCTCTCAGTTGCGGTGTCCCCTCGGCGTACACGTCGCCGAACAGGTCCATCGGGTCGAGCGAGGGGTCCTGGTTCATGTGCTCGCGCAGTGCGGCCGCCCGCGCCTCCGCGTCGTCGCGCACGGACCGGATGCCGGCCTCGTCGATGAGCCCCCGGCCGGTCAACTCCCGCTCGAGCAGCAGGATCGGGTCGTGCGCACGCCACATCTCGACCTCGGCGTCGCTGCGGTAGCGGGTCGCGTCGTCGGCGTTCGTGTGCGCGTCCATCCGGTACGTGACGGCCTCGACGAGCGTCGGACCACCGCCCCCGCGCGCGCGGGCGACGGCGTCGGTGAGCACCTCGTGCATCGCCGCCGCGTCGTTCCCGTCGACCAGGCGGCCCGGCATCCCGTACCCGACGGCCTTGTGGGCCAGGGAGGGGGACGCGGTCTGCTTGGCCAGCGGCACGGAGATCGCGAACCCGTTGTTCTGCACCAGGAAGACGACCGGCGCCTGCCACACGGCCGCGAAGTTCAGCGCCTCGTGGAAGTCGCCCTCACTGGTGCCGCCGTCGCCGACCATGGCGAGCGCCACCACGTCGTCGCCCTTCAGTTGCGCGGCATGTGCGAGGCCCACGGCGTGCGGGAGCTGTGTCGCGAGCGGGGTGCAGAGCGGTGCGATGCGGTGCTCGCGCGGGTCGTAGCCGGTGTGCCAGTCGCCGCGCAGCAGGGTCAGGGCCTGTACGGGGTCGAGGCCGCGGGCGACGGCGGCGAGGGTGTCGCGGTAGCTGGGAAAGAGCCAGTCCCGCTCCTCCAGGACCAGCGCCGCGGCCACCTCGGCGGCCTCCTGGCCGGTCGTGGACGGGTAGACGGCGAGGCGGCCCTGTTTGGTCAGCGCGGTCGCCTGCGCGTTGTACCTGCGGCCGCGCACCACCTCCGCGTACAGGCGGCGCAGCAGCCGGGGGTCGACGTCGGCGGCGGCGTCCGTGCCCAGGACCCGGTGGGGCTCGGCGTCGGGCAGCAGCGGCACGGGATCCGTGCGGGGCTGCCAGGCGGGCGGCGGGACGGGCCTGCCCTCGCCCGTGGCCCGCTGGTCCATGACCGTCATGACGGCACCTCCTCGTGGGAGCGGCTCGGACGGCGCGTCGGGTGTGATGCGCCTCACCTACCGATTGTTCGGTCGACGGCACATTTTGGCTACAGGCACCTACAGGCTGTGGACAATCGGTTCTCCACAGCCTGAGATGAATGCAGTACGTCCATGGTAAGGAGGCGGGGGCACATGGCATCTGAACAAATGGCCGACGGCTCCGGAGGCTCGGTCCCCGCCCCCACGGCCCGCCCGCTGGACGCGATCGACCGGGACATCGTGCAGCTGCTCCTGAAGGACGGGCGCGCGTCGATACGGTCCGTCGCCGAGCAGGTCCATGTGTCGCGGGCGAACGCCTACGCGCGCATCAACCGCCTCATCGAGGACCGCGTGATCCGCGGTTTCGGCGCCCGCGTCAACCACGAGCGGGCAGGACAGGGCGCCTCCGCCTACATCACGCTCAAGATCGTCCAGAACACCTGGCGCACCGTGCGCGAGCAGCTGCGGCGGATGCCGGAGGCCTCGCACATCGCACTGGTCAGCGGCGATTTCGACGTCCTGCTGCTCGTGCACACGGAGGACAACCGGGCGCTGCGCGAGCTGGTTCTCACCAAGCTCCAGTCCATCCCCGAGGTGCTGAGCACGCGCACGCTGCTGGTCTTCGAGGAGGAGGACCTGGAAGCGAGCGCGCCGGACGCCTGACCGCCTGCTGCCGGGGTCAGCCCGCCTTGCGCAGCCCCTGGAAGACCAGCTCGACCACGGCGTCCGCCACCTCACGGTCGCCGAGCCCGCCGCCGTCCGGCCGGTACCACTCCACCAGCGAGTTGATCATCCCGAAGACCAGCCGCGTGGCGAGCCGCACCTCGATGTCGCCGCGCACGTCCCCGTCGGCCGCGGCGTCCTTGAGCAGCTGGGCGACCTGGTGGTCGAACTCCCTGCGCCGCTCCATGGCCCACCGCTCGGTGTCGGTGTTGCCGCGCACCCGCAGCAGCAGCGTCACGTAGGGCAGTTCACCGGTGAGCACCTCGACCATGCGCCGCGTGACGTACTCCAGGCGCTCGATCGCGCGTCCTTCGCGCGCGGACTGCTCGTCGAGGATGCCGAAGAGCCCGTCGAGCGCGCGGCTCACGGCGCGGCGCAGCAGCTCCTCCTTGCCCGTCACATGGTGGTAGATCGACGACTTGGAGATGCCGGCCGCCTTGGAGAGGTGCTCCATGGAGGTGCCGTCGTAGCCGCGCTCGTTGAAGACGGTGACCGCGACCGCGAGCAGGCTGTCGGGCGTGTAGGTGTCGCGGCGCGCGCCCGTGTCCCGTCGTGCGGCGGTCATGCGGAGCCCTCCCACTTCTTGGGGTCGTACGAGTGTCTGAAGAGGGCGAGGGACGGCGCGTGCCGCCCCGAGGGGTCGCGCTCGTGCAGCTCCTCCAGGAGGCCGCAGGCCCAGCTCCGGCCGAGCCTGCGCCCCCACTCCAGCGGGCCGAGCGGGTAGTTGACGCCCAGGCGCATCGCGGTGTCGATGTCGTCCTCGGTGGCCACCCCGCGCGCGAGGGCGTCGTGCGCCAGGTCGATGATCCGCGCCACGGTGCGGGCCACGATCATGCCGGGGACGTCGCCGATGACGCTGACCTTCTTGCCGAGCGCCTGGAAGAGCCCGACGGCCTCGCGGAGCGTGCGCGGATTGCCGTCCTGGCAGGTGGCGAGGGCGATGCGGGTGGCCGCGCGGTAGTCGACGGCGAGGTCGAAGTAGACGACGTCGCGGAACTCGATGGACGTCTGGCCGTCCGCCTGCACGAGCTGGCCGCCGCTGGGCAGAACGATGCGGGTGCCCTTGTCCTCGTCCTCCTGGACGACCTCGATGCCCGCCTCGCGCATCATCGGGATCAGCTCGCCCGCGGACTCCAGGTCGCCCTCGACGGTCACGCGCGCGGGCGGCACGGCCGGTCCCGCGGTGTGCGGCTCGGGACGCTCGTCGTCCTCCCCGTACGCGTACCAGCCCTGGCCCGACTTGCGGCCCAGGCGCCCGGCCTCCACCAGGCGGCGCTGGGCCAGCGAGGGCCGGAACTTCGCGTCCTGGAAGAAGCCCTCCCACACGGAGCGCGTCACGGCCTCGTTGACGTCCTGCCCGATCAGGTCGGTGAGCTCGAAGGGGCCCATCCGGAAGCCGCCGCTCTCCCGCAGCACGGCGTCGATGGTGGCGGGGTCGGCGCCCTGCTCCTCGTACACCGCGAACGCCTCGGCGTAGTAGGGCCGCGCGATCCGGTTGACCAGGAAGCCGGGGGTGTCCGCGCAGGCCACGGGGGTCTTGCCCCAGGCGCGGGCGGTCTCGTACGCGCGCGTGGCCGCGGTGACGTCGGTGGCGGCGCCGGAGACGACCTCCACCAGCGGCATCAGGGGCGCCGGGTTGAAGAAGTGCAGGCCCACGAAGCGGCCCGGCCGGCGCAGCGCCCCGCCGATCGCCGTCACGGACAGGGACGAAGTGTTGGTCGCGAGCAGACAGTCCTCCGCGACGACGTCCTCCAGCTCGCGGAACAGGTCCTGCTTGACGTCGAGTCGCTCCAGTACGGCCTCGACGACGAGCGTGGCGGGCGCCAACTCCGCGATCGTCTGCGCGGGTTCGAGCCGGGCGACCGCCGCCGTCCGCTCGTCGGCGCCCATGCGGCCCTTCGCGACGAGCCGGTCGAGGCGCGCGGCGATCGACTCGGCGGCGCTCCTCGCACGCCCCGGCACGGCGTCGTACAGCCGGACGGGGTGCCCGGCGACGAGGGCGACCTGGGCGATGCCCTGGCCCATCGTGCCGGTGCCGACCACGCCGACGAGGCGGTCATGTGCTGTCATGCACGTGATCCTCCCGCACCTCTCCCGTCCCCTGGCCTCCGGGGCTCAAGGGGGTCGTTCCCCGCGGCTTTTCCACAGCTTTTCCGCACCCTCTTGCCCCGACCGATCGTTCGGTTACTCTAACGCTGTTGGTCCGTTCCTGCCCAGTCCCGTCCAGTCCCCGTCCAGCTCGTCGGCTCACTGCGGAGCCGCAGCTCAGGAGGAGTTGGTCCGCCATGGCCGCCGCACCCACCGCGCACGATCTGATCGCCAAGCACCGGCCGACCCTCGACCAGGCGCTGGAAGCGATCCGCACGCGCGCGTACTGGTCCCCGCACCCCGAGCACCCCAAGGCGTACGGGGAGCACGGGAGCCTGAGCATGCCCGAGGGCAAGGCCGCCTTCGACGCGCTGCTCGGCACCCGGCTCGACCTCGACCAGCCCGGCACGGACGATTTCGTGGGCGGCGAAGTCTCGCCGTACGGAATCGAGTTGGGCGTCACCTACCCGCACGCCGACATCGACGTGCTCCTGCCGGCCATGCGCGCGGGCATGCGCGCGTGGCGCGAGGCGGGCGCCGAGGTGCGCGCGGTGACCTGTCTGGAGATCCTGTCCCGGATCAGCGCGCGGACGCACGAGTTCGCGCACGCGGTCATGCACACCAGCGGCCAGGCCTTCATGATGGCGTTCCAGGCCGGCGGCCCGCACGCGCAGGACCGCGGCCTGGAGGCCGTGGCGTACGCGTACGCGGAGCAGACGCGGACCCCGGACGCGGCGCAGTGGTCCAAGCCCCAGGGCAAGCGCGACCCCCTGGTCCTGGACAAGGAGTTCACGCCGGTGCCGCGCGGCATCTCGCTGCTGGTCGGCTGCAACACGTTCCCGACGTGGAACGGGTATCCGGGCCTGTTCGCCTCCCTGGCCACCGGGAACGCGGTGCTGGTGAAGCCGCACCCGCGCGCGGTGCTGCCGCTGGCGCTCACGGTGCAGGTGGCCCGTGAGGCCCTCGCCGAGGCGGGCTTCGACCCGAACCTGGTGGCGCTGGCCGCCGAGCGGCCCGGAGAGGGCATCGCCAAGACCCTGGCCGTACGCCCCGAAATCAAGATCATCGACTACACGGGGTCCACGGCCTTCGGCGACTGGCTGGAGACGCACGCACGCCAGGCGCAGGTCTACACGGAGAAGGCCGGTGTGAACACGGTGGTGATCGACTCCACCGCCGACTACAAGGGCATGCTGGCCAACCTGGCGTTCTCGCTGTCCCTGTACAGCGGCCAGATGTGCACGACACCGCAGAACCTCCTGGTGCCGCGCGAAGGCATCACGACGGACCAGGGCGCCAAGACGTACGACGAGGTGGTGGCCGACCTCGCGAGCGCGGTCGGCGGCCTGCTCGGCGACGACGCCCGGGCGAACGGGCTGCTGGGCGCGCTGGTCAACCCGGACGTGAAGGCCCGCCTCGAAGCGGCCCCCGGCATCGGCGAAGTCGCCCTGCCCTCACGCGAGATCGGCAACCCGGACTTCCCGGAGGCCGTCGTCCGCACGCCGGTGATCGTGAAGCTGGACGGAGCGCGGAAATACTGGGAGGGGGCCGACGCGGAGGCCGCCTACATGAGCGAGTGCTTCGGCCCGGTGTCCTTCGCGGTGTCCGTCGACTCGACCGGCGACGCGGTGGACCTCCTGCGGCGCACGGTCCGCGAGAAGGGCGCCATGACGGTCGGCGCGTACACCACCTCCGAGGACGTGGCGCAGGCCGTCGAGGAGGTCTGCCTGGAGGAGTGCGCCCAGCTCTCGCTCAACCTGACGGGCGGGGTGTACGTGAACCAGACGGCGGCGTTCTCCGACTTCCACGGCTCGGGCGGCAACCCCGCGGCGAACGCGGCGCTCTGCGACGCCGCCTTCGTGGCGAACCGCTTCCGGGTGGTGGAGGTGCGGCGCGAGGCCGTCTAGGGCCCTTCTGACGGGTCAGGCTGGACACGGTCGGCCGTCAACGAGCGGTGCAGGCGAGCGGGGTCTGTGCGTGCAGCTGCAAGGCGGAGGAGGGCGACGACGCGGAGCGTCGGCAACCGACGACAACGCCGCAGATGCGCGTGCCAGACCCCGCGACTCCAGCAGGATCCGTCAGAAGGGTCCTAGGGCGCGGTACAGGAGCGCCTACGGCGCGTGCGTGCTGTGGGCGCTCCAGTGGAACAGTGTCATGCCGACGCTGGTGGCCAGGTTGTAGCTGGAGACCTGCGGCCGCATCGGCAGGGACACCAAATGGTCGGCACGCGCGCGCAGTTCGGGCGAGAGTCCGCTGCGCTCGGACCCGAAGGCGAGCAGGGCGTCGTCGGGCAGCTTCAGTCCGCGGATGTCCGCGCCTTCGGGGTCGAGCGCGTACAGCGGCCCGCTCGGCAGCTCGTCCACGTCGAGCCGCTCCACGGCGGTCGCGAAGTGCAGCCCGGCCCCGCCCCGTACGACGGTGGGGTGCCAGGGGTCGAGGCTGCCCGTGGTGACGACCCCGGTGGCGCCGTAGCCGGCGGCGAGGCGGATCACCGCGCCCGCGTTGCCGAGGTTGCGCGGATTGTCGAGCACGACGACCGGGGTGGTGCGTGCGGACCGCCCGAGGGCGGCCAGGTTGTCGGCCCGCGCGGGGCGTCCGGCGAGCGCGGCGACCCCGGTGGGGTGCAGCCGCGGCACGAGCTCCCGCAGCACCTCCTGCGGCACCTCCACGAGGAGCCCTGCCAGGTCCTGTACGACATCGGGGGCGAGCTCGTCGGCCAGGGCGAGCGCGGCCGTCCGGTCGACGGCGAGCGCGACCGGGACGTCGGCGCCGAAGCGCACGGCGTGCTTGAGGGCGTGGAATCCGTCGAGCAGCACCGCGGTGTCCGCGAGCCGCCGCCAGGCGCGCACCGTGCTCTCGGCCCCCTCGTCCCGCATGCCGCCCGCGCCGTCCGCCGTACTCGTCCCGTTCACGGCAGGAAGCCTACGTGCGCACGGCCGGCTGCTCCGCCGCCACCGGCTCGCCACCGGTCCGCACCGGCCGGTCGGGCGGGGCCGCACCCTTCGTAGGCGGAAATACGCGACCACGCGCGCGTGCCACCCAGCCACCGACCCGGGTCAGGAAGGACGTCGGCAGGAACACCGCGTCCGCGGCGATCATCGCGAGCGAGAAGAAGGGCAGTCCGAGCACGACGGCGATGACCGCGTGCTCGAGCATCATGAAGACCAGCAGGACGTTCTTGAGGCGCCGGTTGAAGACGGTGAACGGGAAGGCGACCTGCACGGCCACGGTCCCGTACGTCACGAGCAGCACCATCGGCCCGTACGCGGTCAGCAGCTCGCCCAGGGCGGGCCAGGGCGAGAAGTAGTCCAGGTGGAGCGGGTAGTAGACCGCGGTGCCGTCCTGCCAGCGGCTGCCCTGGATCTTGTACCAGCCCGCCGTCGCGTAGATCAGACACGCCTCGACCATGACGACGAGCAGTGCGGCGTTGTGCATCAGGTTCGCGACGACGTCGCACAGGAGGCGGGAGTCGCCGAGCGGATCGCGGCGGTTCACGGTCCACCACACCCCCTGGGCCGCCCACAGCGCCCAGAAGAACAGCAGCCAGCCGCCGCCGACCTTCCCCGTGAACGTGATCGCGGCGAGCAGGAGCCCCATGACCCACCACAGCACGATGCCGAGCCGGTCCTCGCCCTCGCGCCGGGCCCTGCGGGCGTCCAGCGACCAGACTTGGCCGCACCGGGTGAAGACGAGGTAGATCGACATGAGGTGGATGACGTTGTCGCCGCCGTCCCCCATGAAGATGCTGCGGTTCTGCAGGGACAGCACACCGATCATGAAGACGACCGACATGGTGCGGGTGCGCCAGCCCACCATCAGCAGCGCGGACGACACCACGGCCACCGCGTAGACCAGCTCGAACCAGCCCTGCCCGTCGGACCACATGAGCGCGGTGAACGCGTGGTTGTCCTCGGTGAGCTGCTGGGCCATGCCCCAGCTCCACGGCCCGTCGGGTCCGTACATCTCCTGGCGGTGCGGGAATTCGCGCAGCAGGAAGAACAGCCAGGTCGCGGAGAACCCGATACGGATCACGGCGCTCTGGTAGGGGGCGAGCGCGGACGCGGTGATCCACTGCAGGCCGTCGCTCAGCCTCCGCTGCAGGCCGCCAAGGGTGCGTACGAGGCTCATCGGTCACCGCCCGCCGAGGAGTCGGCCCGGGACTGCACCCGCACGCGCGTGCCGCTGTCGAGCGGCGCGTCGCTGGAGGTGACCGTCCACCACGGCACCTGCCGGTAGACCGGCTTCTGGCTCACCTTCTCGTCACTCCACTTCGGGGGCTCGACCATGGTCGACTTCGAGCGGATCTGGACGCGCTCGACGGTCTCGCCCTTCTCGGCGGCTCCGAGCCGGTCGAGGCGGAGCACGAGGATGCGGCGCAGGTACTGCTCGGACAGCATGCCGCGCAGCCCGTTGGGCCGGTTCTGTGCGTCGTGGGTGCTCGTGTAGACGTCCCAGGCGCGGCGCAGCTCGTTCTGCTGGGTGTGGCTGGGCAGCAGGTTCCCGTCGATGGCGGCGCCGTCCTGCGCCGACAGGCCGTACCAGCGGGTCGCGCGCAGCTCGCCGTCGGGCGTGCGCACCTCGGCGCGGGCCTGCACCGCGATGTTCTGCTGCAGCGGGTTGGGGGCGAACAGCTTCCAGTTCTGCTCGAACTCCGGGTAGATCCACGCGCCGACGAGCTCACCGTGCTGCTTGGTGACCGTGTTCGAGGGCGCGACGTGCAGGAACACCATCAGGATGTGCACGCAGGTCACGAGCGCGACGCCGATGAGCGCGAAGACGGCGGTCAGCTGGTGGCCGGGGGAGAGTGCGGCGAGCCCGCGACGCACGGGCGCCGCGGACGGTGCCCCGTCCGCCTCCGGCCGCGCGTCCGACGGCTCGGGCTCCACAGCCGACGGCTCCCGTGCCGGTGCGGCGGGCGCGGCCGAATCGGAGAGGCGGGGGCCCGGCGGAGCCGCCGGCTCCGTCGTGAGCCGGGCGCCCTCGTCCGCGGCGCCTGCTTCTGTCTCCATCGGTGCTCCCCGATCCCGATCCGGTACTGCCGGTCCCCGGCCCGTCCGCCGCTCGGTGCCTGCGCGCCGAACCGATTCCGCGCCGTCGCTCCGCGAGGTGACGCACCGGAACCGTACTGGGGAGCGCCCGCACGGCACAGTCGTCCGGGGTTATCCACAGGCCGACTGCGCAGGGTTGACACCTTACGGCGCCGAGACCCACCATTGAATCCGACGAACCGAACGATCGGTCGGGAGCGGGTGAAGCCTCCGACCCGAGGTCGGGCACCCACAGGTCGAGGGGGACCGGGCATGGCGACAGCAACCCCGCACCACCACGCGGCCGGAGCACGGCCGGAGAAGGCCGCAGGCACCGCCGAGTCCGGCGACGCCGCGTTCCAGGCCGTGTTCGACGCGGCGGTGGCGGCGGACGAGCGCATCGAGCCCCGCGACTGGATGCCCGACGCCTACCGCGCCTCGCTCGTGCGCCAGATCGCCCAGCACGCCCACTCCGAGATCATCGGCATGCAGCCGGAGGCCAACTGGATCACGCGTGCCCCCTCGCTGCGCCGCAAGGCGATCCTGATGGCCAAGGTCCAGGACGAGGCGGGGCACGGCCTCTACCTCTACAGCGCGGCGGAAACCCTCGGCACCGGCCGCGACGAGCTGCTCGACAAGCTGCACAGCGGCCGCCAGAAGTACTCCTCGATCTTCAACTACCCGACGCTGACCTGGGCCGACGTCGGAGCGATCGGCTGGCTCGTGGACGGCGCGGCGATCACCAACCAGGTGCCGCTGTGCCGCTGCTCCTACGGACCGTACGCACGCGCGATGGTGCGCATCTGCAAGGAGGAGTCCTTCCACCAGCGTCAGGGGTACGAGCTGCTGCTCGCGCTCAGCCGCGGCACCGAGGCCCAGCACGCGATGGCGCAGGACGCGGTGGACCGCTGGTGGTGGCCGTCCCTGATGATGTTCGGCCCGCCCGACGACGAGTCGGCGCACTCCGCGCAGTCGATGCAGTGGAAGATCAAGCGCCACTCGAACGACGAGCTGCGCCAGCGCTTCGTGGACATCTGCGTCCCCCAGGCCGAGTCCCTCGGGCTCACGCTCCCCGACCCGGAGCTGAGGTGGAACGAGGAGCGGGGGCAGCACGACTTCGGCGCGATCGACTGGTCGGAGTTCAAGGCGGTCCTCAAGGGCAACGGACCGTGCAACGAACAGCGCATCACCCAGCGCAGGCGCGCCCACGACGAGGGCGCGTGGGTGCGCGAGGCCGCCGCGGCCCACGCGGCCAAGCACTCCACATCCAGCACGGACACGCGAGAAGGCAGGGCCGCATGAGCGACACCCCGAGCAGCGCCTCCGGCACCCCGGACTGGCCCCTGTGGGAGGTCTTCGTCCGCTCCCGCCGCGGCCTCTCCCACACGCACGCCGGGAGCCTGCACGCCCCGGACGCCGAGCTGGCGCTGCGCAACGCGCGGGACCTCTACACCCGCCGCGGCGAGGGCGTCTCCCTGTGGGTCGTGCCGTCCGCCGCGATCACCGCCTCCTCGCCGGACGAGAAGGACCCGTTCTTCGAGCCCGCCGCCGACAAGCCCTACCGGCACCCGACGTTCTACGAGATCCCGGAAGGGGTGAAGCACCTGTGACGCAGCCTCGTACGCACGAGACGACGGACACCGCGTCCGCCGCCGCCCTGGCCCTCGGCGACGACGCCCTGGTGCTCTCGCACCGCCTGGGGGAGTGGGCGGGGCACGCGCCGGTCCTCGAAGAAGAGGTGGCCCTCGCGAACATCGCCCTCGACCTGCTCGGCCAGGCCCGCGTCCTGCTGAGCCTGGTCGGCGACGAGGACGAGCTGGCGTACCTGCGCGAGGAGCGCGCGTTCCGCAATGTGCAGCTGGTCGAGCAGCCGAACGGGGACTTCGCCCACACCATCGCCCGGCAGCTCTGCTTCTCGGCCTACCAGCAGCTCCTCTACGCCCAACTGGCCGGCGGCGAGTCCGCGTTCGCTCCCCTGGCCGCCAAGGCGGTCAAGGAGGTCGCCTACCACCAGGACCACGCCCGGCAGTGGACGCTGCGCCTCGGCGACGGCACGGAGGAGAGCCACACCCGGATGCAGCGCGCGGTCGACGCGCTGTGGCGGTACACCGGCGAGCTGTTCCAGCCGGTCCCCGGCCTGGACGTCGACACACAGGACCTTCGGGCGGCCTGGACCACCACCGTCACCGACACGCTGCGCGAGGCGACGCTGACCGTTCCCGAAGGCCCGCAGCTCGGCGCCTGGAGCGCCGGGGCAGGCCGGCAGGGCCTGCACACCGAGTCCTTCGGCCGGATGCTCGCCGAGATGCAGCATCTGCACCGCAGCCATCCGGGGGCGTCATGGTGACCACGGCTGCCCGGGAGACCCCGCTCGAAGCCGAACTGCGCAGGCTGGCCGGGTCCGTGCCCGACCCCGAGCTGCCGGTCCTGAGCCTGGAGGAGCTGGGCGTGCTGCGGGCCGTGCACACGCGCGGGCCCGGCCGCGTGGAGGTCGAGCTGAGCCCCACGTACACGGGATGCCCCGCGATCGAGGCGATGTCGGCCGACATCGAGCGGGTGCTGCACGAGCACGGCTTCCCCGAGGTCACCGTCCGCCCGGTGCTCACCCCGGCCTGGTCGACGGACGACATCACGCCCGAAGGCCGCCGCAAGCTGCGGGAGTTCGGCATAGCGCCGCCCCGCACGACGCGCGCGCCCGCTGGCCCGGTGGCCGTGTCCCTCGGCCCGACCCGGCACGTGCCCGAACCGCCCCACCCCGTGGAAGCGATCACCTGCCCGCACTGCGGGTCGACGGAGACCGAGCTGCTGAGCCGGTTCTCCTCCACCGCCTGCAAGGCGCTGCGCCGCTGCCTGTCCTGCCGCGAACCCTTCGACCACTTCAAGGAGTTGTGATGGCGCACGAAGGCGGGCGGGCCCGCTTCCACCGGCTCCGTGTCGCGGCGGTCGACCGGCTCACCGACGACTCCGTGGCGCTGACCTTCGCCGTACCGCCGCAGCTGCGCGAGGCGTACCGCTTCACTCCCGGACAGCACCTCGCCCTGCGCCGCACCGTGGACGGCGCGGAGATCCGGCGGACGTACTCGATCTGCTCGACCTCCCCGGCCCACGAGGCGCCGGACAGCCTCCGCGTCGGCGTGCGCCTGGTCGACGCCGGCGCCTTCTCCACGTACGCGCACAAGGAGATCGCCGTCGACGACGAGCTGGAGGTGATGACCCCGGCCGGCCGCTTCACCCTCGACCCGGCCCCCGGTGCCGACACCGGCACCCCCGCCCCCGTGACCGGGCACTACGCGGCCGTGGTCGGCGGCAGCGGGATCACGCCGGTCCTGTCCATCGCGGGCACCCTCCTGGAGCGCGCGCCGCACGCGCGGTTCTGCCTCGTACGCAGCGACCGCAGCACCGCGTCGACGATGTTCCTGGAGGAGGTGGCCGACCTGAAGGACCGGTACCCGGACCGGTTCCAGCTGGTCACCGTGCTCTCCCGGGAGGAACAGCAGGCGGGCCTGGCGTCCGGCCGGCTCGACGAGGAGCGGCTCACCGCGCTCCTGCCCGCGTTGCTGCCGGTGGAGCGGGTGGCGGGCTGGTACCTGTGCGGGCCGTACGGGCTCGTGCAGTCGGCCGAGCGGTCCCTGCGCGCGCTCGGGGTCCGGCGCGGGCGCGTCCACGAGGAGATCTTCCACGTGGCCGCCGGTCCCTCGGCCCGCGACCGGGACGTCGCGCCGACGCCCGCGCACAGCACGGTGACGGCGCAGCTCGACGGCCGCTCGGGCAGCTGGCCCGTACAGGACGGCGAGTCCCTCCTGGAGACCGTGCTGCGCAACCGGCCGGACGCGCCGTACGCCTGCAAGGGCGGCGTCTGCGGGACCTGCCGCGCGTTCCTGGTCTCCGGATCGATCCGCATGGACCGGAACTTCGCGCTGGAGGCCGAGGAGACCGAGGCCGGCTATGTGCTGGCCTGCCAGTCCCACCCGACTACGGAGAAGGTGGAGCTGGACTTCGACCGCTGAGCCCGTCGCACTGTCGCCCCTTCGCCCCGCCGGGCCGTCGTACCGCCCGACCGCCCGACCGCCGGGCCGCCCGACCGCCGGGCCGCCCGACCGCCGGACCGCTCGACCGCACACTGTTCCCTTCTCGTAGAACCTGTTCTATCTTGACGCCCCGTCAGATCGCGGACGCGGTACGGGAGGAACGGGAGGAAAAGGCCAGTGGACTTCACCTTCTCCGAGGAGCAACAGGCGGCCGTCGAGGCGGCGAAAGCGGTGTTCGGACCGGTCGCGCCCGACGGCGTGCCCAGCCCCTCGCTCACCTCGGGTGCGGTCGCCGAGGACTTTGACCGCACCCTGTGGTCGAAGGCCGCCGACGCCGATCTGCTCAGCCTGCTGATCGATCCCGAGCACGGCGGAGCGGGACTCGACGCCATCGCGCTCTGCCTGGTGCTGCGCGAATCGGCGAAGGTCCTCGCCCGGATCCCGCTGCTCGAACACAGCGCGGCCGTCACGGCCGTACAGGCCCACGGCACAAAGGAGTTGCAGCAGGAGATCCTCGCCCGCGCCGCGCGCGGCGAGCTCGTGCTGACCGTCGCCTCGGCGGGCCGCACCGGACACGACCCGGCCGAACTCGCCGTCAGCGCACGCAAGGAGACCGAGTCCGGCCAGGACACCTGGGTGCTCGACGGGGTGCAGACGGCCGTGCCGTGGGCCTTCGGCGCCGACCTGATCCTCGTCCCGGCCCATGTGGGTGAGGGCGCGGCGGTGCTCGCGGTGGTCCCCGGACCGTTCGCCGACCGGCCGGGGCTCACCCTCGCCGAGCAGATCTCGACCACCGGCGAGCGCCAAGCCGAGCTGCGCCTGGACGGAGTGCGCGTCGAGCCACGGCACGTCATCGAGGACGCCGCGGCCTGGCCCCGCCTGCACGATCTGCTCGCCACCGGCACCTGTGCGCTCGCACTCGGCCTCGGCGAGGGCGTACTCAAGATGACCAGCGACTACGCGGGCAAGCGCGAGCAGTTCGGGTACCCCATCGCCACGTTCCAGGCCGTCGCCGTGCAGGCCGCCGACCGGTACATCGACCTGCGCGCCATGGAGGCCACCCTGTGGCAGGCGGCCTGGCGGATCAGCAGTGGAGCGAGCGGACCGCTACCGGTCGCGGGGGACGTGGCGGTCGCCAAGACCTGGGCGTCCGACGGCGTACGACGCGTCGTGCAGACCGCGCAGCACCTGCACGGCGGCTTCGGCGCGGACACGGACTACCCGCTGCACCGCTATCACGCGTGGGCCAAGCACCTGGAGCTGTCGCTCGGCCCGGCCGCCGCCCACGAGGAGGCACTCGGCGACCTGCTCGCCGCGCACCCCCTGGGGTAAGGCTCAGGCCATGAAGGCTCAGGCCACCGCGCCCGGCTGCCCGTTGTCGTCCACGACGGGGCGGCCGGCCGCCTCCCACGCCTGCATGCCACCGGCGACGTTCACCGCGTCGACGCCCTGCTGCGCCAGGTACATCGTCACCTGCGCGGAGCGGCCGCCGGAGCGGCAGATCACGTTGACGCGGCCGTCCTGCGGGGCCGCCTCGGTCAGCTCGCCGTAGCGCGCGACGAATTCGCTCATCGGAATGTGCAGCGCGCCCGCGGCGTGGCCCGCCTGCCACTCGTCGTCCTCACGGACGTCGAGGAGGAAGTCCTCTTCCTTGAGCTCGTCGACACCGACCGTGGGCACACCAGAACCGAAAACCATGCCCCCGACGCTACCCTCTCGGGCCACGGGCCACGGCACCGCCGGCTTCAGGACGCGGTCAGGCGCTCCAGCTCGGCCTCCTGCTCGGCGACCTGCGCCAGCAGCTTCTCGGCGATCTCGTCGAGCAGTGCGTCCGGGTCCTCGGGAGCCATCCGCAGCATCGAGCCGATCGCGCTCTCCTCGAGCTCCTTCGCCGCCGCCGTGAGCAGCTCCTTGCGCTGCGCCAGCCACTCGAGGCGGGCGTACAGCTCCTCGCTCTCGGTCGGCTGCTGCTCGGGCGGCACGGGGCCCGCGTCCCACTCCGCGGCCAGCTCGCGCAGCAACGCCGCGTCGCCACGGCCGTACGCCGCGTTCACCCGCGAGATGAACTCGTCGCGCCGCTCCCGCTCCCGCTCGTCCTGCGCCAGGTCCGGGTGCGCCTTGCGGGCCAGCTCGCGGTAGAGCTTGCGCGCCTCCTCGCTGGGCCGCACCCGCTGCGGCGGCCGCACCGGCTGATCGGTCAGCATCGCGGTGGCCTCGGGGAACAGGCCGTCCCCGTCCATCCACCCGTGGAACAGCTCCTCGACGCCCGGCATCGGCATGACCCGCGACCGCGCCTCGTCGGCCCTGCGGCGGTCCTCGGGGTCACCGCTGCGGGCCGCCTTCGCCTCGGCGATCAGCGCCTCCAGCTCGTCGAGCCTGGTGTACATCGGCCCGAGCTTCTGGTGGTGCAGCCGCGAGAAGTTCTCCACCTCGACCCGGAAGGTCTCCACGGCGATCTCGAACTCGATCAAGGCCTGCTCGGCAGCGCGCACGGCACGCTCGAGGCGCTCCTCGGGCCGCGCCTCGGCCTGCACCGCAGCCGGCTCCTCGGCCCGCTCGCCGGCCCGCTCATCGGCCGCCGCGGCGGCCTGCTCCTCGGCCTGCGCCTCGGCCTGCGCCTCGGCCTGCGCCTCGCGCCGCTCTTCGGCCCGCTCGCTGAGGCGCTCCTTCAGGCGGTCCTTGAGGTGCTGCCGAGGCTGCTCCTCCGGCTGCCCTGCCACATCGTCGGTCTCCGGGGTCGTCACCCGACCAGCGTAGGGCACGGGGTCGGCCGCCCCGGCACTGCGGAGCGGCCCCTTCCGCTAGACGCCCGCCTCGGCCGCCACCCGTCCCTCGCGCACGGCCCGCACCAGCGCCCCGTGATCGGCCTCGGTCCGGTCCGCGTACGCGACGGCGAACGCGGCGACCGCCTCGTCCAGCTCCTCGTTCTTTCCGCAGTAACCGGCGACGAGCCGCGGGTCGGCGCTGTGCGCGTGGGCGCGGGCGAGCAGGGCGCCGGTCATCCGGGCGTAGTCGTCGATCTGGTCGGCGGCCAGGGCGGCCGGGTCGACGCTGCCCTTGCGGTTCCTGAACTGCCGCACCTGGAAGGGCCGTTCGTCGACCGTGGTCCACCCGAGCAGGATGTCGCTGACGACCTGCATCCGCTTCTGCCCGAGCACCACGCGCCGGCCCTCGTGCTCGACGGGATCCGCCGCGAACCCGGCCGTCGGCAGGTGCGGCAGCAGCGCCGACGGCCGCGCCTCCTTCACCTGCAGTACGAGCGGCTCGCCCCGGTGGTCGAGGAGCAGCACCACATAGGAGCGGGTGCCCACGCTGCCGGTGCCGACGACGCGGAACGCCACGTCGTGGATCGCGTACCGCCCGAGCAGCGGCAGCCGGTCCGCGGACAGCGTGTCCAGATACGGCCCCAGCGCGCTCGCGACGGCCGCGGCCTCCTCGTCGGGCACCGAGCGCAGCACCGGGGGCGCGTCCACGAACCGCCGCCCGCCGCCGTCCACCGCGGCCGTGGACTTGGCGGCGAATCGTCCGCTGGTGTTCCTGCTGGCCTTCTCGGAGACCCGCTCCAGGGTGCCGAGCAGGTCGCGGGCGTTGGCGTGGGAGACCAGTTCCTCGTCCGCGATCGCGTTCCACGCCTCCAGGGCGGGGAGTTTCGCGAGGAGCCGCATGGTGCGCCGGTAGGCGCCGACGGCGTCGTGCGCCGCTTCCTCGCAGGTGTCCTCGTCGGCCCCGGCCTCCCGGCCGGCGAGCACGAGCGACGTGGCGAGCCGCTTCAGGTCCCATTCCCAGGGGCCGTGGACCGTCTCGTCGAAATCGTTCAGGTCGATGACGAGGCCGCCGCGCGCGTCCGCGTACAGGCCGAAGTTGGCCGCGTGCGCGTCACCGCAGATCTGGGCGCCGATGCCGGTCACCGGGGTGCGCGCGAGGTCGTACGCCATCAGTCCCGCGGAGCCGCGCAGGAACGCGAAGGGGTTGGCGGCCATGCGGCCGACCCGGATCGGGGTCAGCTCGGGGATCCGGCCGCGGTTGGACTCCTCGACCGCGGCCACTCCGTCGGGCCGGTCCGCGCCGGGCTCGAACTCCCGGTGCGCGCTCCGGGGCACCGCCCCGCGCAGCTCCTTGCCGGCCGCCTTGGGCGAGCCGTCCGGCCCCGCCGAAGCCGCCGCGAATCCCGGCACCTTCGGCAGCCGCCGCGCCCCGGCCCCGCCGCCGGATTCCGGTGCCCCGCCCTGCCGCGGCACCGCCACGTGATCCGATCCGCCCACGACCGATCGCCTCCCCCGCCCCGAACCTCGTATCTGACCGGTCACGACCGTACCGCCGGGCCGAAAAACCCGTCAGGGCCTGTGGAAAACCCTCAGCACGTGCACAACTCGATCACTCCGCGAGGCCCCACTTCCGGCACCCGCACGGGAACGTCACGTCCGGCACCCGCGCGGGAACGCCAGTCCCGACCCCCGCGCGGGAACGTCACTTCCGAAACTCCTCCGGACACGTCCCGCCCTCGGCCCCCAGATACGTCCCGGCCCAGTCCCCCAGCTCCTGCAGCGCGGGCTGCAGCGCGGCGCCCGCCGCCGAGAGCCGGTACGAGACGCGCAGCGGCGGCCCCTCGTCGACCTGCCGCACGACGAGACCGGCCGCGCCGAGCTCGGTCAGCCGGTCGGAGAGCATCCGTTCGCTGATGCCGGGGATGGCCCTGCGCAGATCCGCGAAGTGCCGCTGTCCGCCCATCAGGACGGACACGATCAGCCCCGTCCAGCGCTTGCCCAGCAGTCCGAAGACGCGCGTCATGCCGATGTCGACCGTCGAACACCTCTGGGGTTCGTGGGTCGCGGCGGCTCCCGCGCACGCCTCACTCATGTCTTCCCCGCTGCCCACCATGCCTCCAGGGTACTGCGTTCACGTACGGGGGTAAAAAAAGGTAAGCCCCTGTGCTATTACTAGTTACATACTCAATTACCGCGCCCTCAACCCCGACAGGGCGCCTTCAACCCTCACGGGAGAGCACCATGGCCACCCTGCTGCACATCGACTCCTCCGTCTTCGACGGCCAGGCCTCCGCCTCGCGCGCCGTCACCAACGCCTTCCGCAAGGCCTGGGAGGAGCAGCACCCGGAGGGCACCGTCGTCTACCGCGACCTGGCCGCGAACCCGGTGCCGCACATCACCGCCGACGCCCACCTCGCCGGCTTCGTCCCCGCCGACGCCCACACCCCGGAGCAGGCCGCCGTCTTCGCCGAGCGCATCAAGCTCATCGAGGAGCTGGAGCAGGCGGACGCCGTCCTGATCGGCGCCCCGATGTACAACTTCTCGATCCCGTCGACGCTGAAGGCGTGGCTGGACAACGTGATCCTGATGGGCCGCACCTCGGGCCCCGAGACCCAGTCCGCCAAGGGCACCCCGGTCACCGTCGTCGCCAGCCGCGGCGGCTCCTACGCGCCGGGCACCCCGCGCGAGGGCTTCGAGTACGTGCAGAACTTCCTGGGCGCGGCCCTGCGCGACGGCCTCGGCCTCGACCTGGACTTCATCGTCCCGGAGCTGACCATGGCCCCGCAGAACCCGGCGATGGCCGAGCTGGTCCCGCTCTACGAGGCCTCCCGTGACAAGGCTCTCGCCGACGCCGAGGAGAAGGGCAAGGCGCTCGCCACCCGCTTCGCCGCCTGAGCAGTACCCAGCAGCGCTGAACTGCACTGACGTGACATAACCCACAGGGCCCCGCCCTGTGGGTCATGCGCGTCGCACCTGCCCGTAGGCAACGCAAAAGCCCCGCAGATCCGAAGATCTGCGGGGCTTTTCGCTGTGCGCGAGGGGGGAGTTGAACCCCCACGCCCTTTCGGGCACTGGAACCTGAATCCAGCGCGTCTGCCTATTCCGCCACCCGCGCATTGGGTGTGTCTTCCGGCTCCTTCGCCCTTGTGGGCCCGGCGCCTTCCGACGAACAAAACATTAGCACGCTGCGGAGGGTGGATTCACATCCGTTCCCGCGGCCTCCCACGGGGCACCCGAGGTGAGGGAGACCGGGATCGCCCACGGTCCACAGCCGCGTACGGGACACTGGCTGTGGGCCACCTCTACGATCCCCAGTACAAGGGGCCCCGTCGAGGGGCTGTGAGCGTCGACACTCATCGAGCAGGCGGACAGGGGGAACCAGCCGATTTCCCGACGCGTGGATACGATCAGTAAGCAGTACCAAGTAGGCAGGACGGCAACGAAGGAGGAGGTGCCTCATGGGAGTCCTGAAGAAGTTTGAACAGCGCCTCGAGGGGCTGGTCAACGGCACCTTCGCCAAGGTCTTCAAGTCCGAGGTGCAGCCGGTCGAGATCGCCGGAGCGCTGCAGCGCGAGTGCGACAACAACGCGACGATCTGGAACCGGGACCGCACCGTCGTCCCCAATGACTTCATCGTGGAGCTCAGCGCGCCCGACTACGAGCGCCTGAGCCCCTACTCGGGCCAGCTCGGCGACGAGCTGTCCGGGATGGTGCGCGACTACGCGAAGCAGCAGCGCTACAGCTTCATGGGCCCCATCAAGGTGCACCTGGAGAAGGCGGACGACCTGGACACGGGTCTGTACCGGGTACGCAGCCGCACCCTCGCGTCGTCCACCAGCCAGGAGCGCCCCCAGCGCCCCGCACCGGCCGCCCGGCCCAACCAGGCGCCCGGTGGCTACGGATACCCGCAGCCCACGGCGGCCCCGCCGATGCCCTCGGCACCGCCGCCGGGCCGCCCGGCGCAGGCCCCGGCGGCGCACGGGGCACAGGGACAGGAGCCCGACGCGGGCCCGCTGCCCGGTGCCCGCACGCGCCACTGGATCGAGATCAATGGCACACGCCACCAGATCTCGCGCTCCACCCTCGTGCTCGGTCGGTCCACCGAGGCCGACGTGCGGATCGACGACCCCGGCGTATCGCGCCGGCACTGCGAGATCCGGACCGGAACGCCCTCGACGATCCAGGATCTCGGATCCACCAACGGCATCGTGGTGGACGGGCAGCACACCACCCGCGCTACGCTCCGCGACGGCTCGCGGATCGTCGTGGGCCAAACCACCATCGTTTTCCGGCAAGCCGAAGGGTGAAGCGGGGGCAATGTCAGAGCTGACCCTGACGGTCATGCGGCTGGGTTTCCTGGCCGTTCTGTGGCTGTTCGTGATCGTGGCCGTCCAGGTCATCCGCAGCGACCTGTTCGGTACGCGCGTCACCGCACGCGGCTCGCGCCGTGAGAGCGGGCGCTCGCAACAGGCCGCGCGCCAGGCCGCCGCGCCTCCGCAGCAGCGGCAGCAACAGCAGGGGGGCGGTGGCCGTCAGCGGCGCGGCGCCCCCACCAAGTTGGTCGTCTCCGAAGGCACGCTCACCGGTACGACGGTGGCGCTCCAGGGGCAGACGATCACGCTCGGCCGTGCGCACGACAGCACGATCGTGCTGGACGACGACTACGCGTCGAGCCGGCATGCCAGGATCTACCCGGACCGGGACGGCCAGTGGATCGTCGAGGATCTCGGGTCCACCAACGGCACGTATCTCGACCGGACCCGCCTCACGACACCCCAGCCGATCCCGCTGGGCGCGCCGATCCGCATCGGCAAGACCGTCATCGAGCTGCGGAAGTAGTGCTACGTCATGAATGAGCGCGAGCGGAGCGAGCGGGCCGACGCGGACGCCCGGGGCGCGGCCGCCCCGGACACCGGCGCGCTCCCGACCGGAGGGTGGGCAGTGTGGTTCGACACGACCGGCTGTACCCGGAGTCTGAGCCAGCTGGGCAGGTGCGCATGAGCCTGTCACTGCGCTTCGCCGCCGGATCACACAAAGGCATGATCCGCGAGGGCAACGAGGACTCCGGTTACGCCGGTCCCCGGCTGCTCGCGATCGCCGACGGCATGGGCGGCCAGGCCGCCGGTGAGGTCGCCTCCTCCGAGGTGATCTCCACCATCGTCGCGCTCGACGACGACGTGCCCGGCTCGGACATCCTCACCTCGCTCGGCACCGCCGTACAGCGGGCCAACGACCAGCTGCGCATGATGGTCGAGGAGGACCCCCAGCTCGAGGGCATGGGGACGACCCTGACCGCGCTGCTGTGGACGGGCCAGCGGCTCGGCCTCGTACACGTGGGCGACTCGCGCGCCTACCTGCTGCGCGACGGCGTGCTGACGCAGATCACCCAGGACCACACGTGGGTGCAGCGCCTCGTCGACGAGGGCCGCATCACCGAAGAGGAAGCCACCACGCACCCGCAGCGCTCGCTGCTGATGCGCGCGCTGGGCAGCGGCGACCACGTCGAGCCCGACCTCTCCATCCGTGAGGTCCGGGCCGGCGACCGGTATCTGATCTGCTCCGACGGCCTGTCCGGCGTCGTCTCCCACCAGACGATGGAGGAGACCCTCGCCAGCTACCAGGGCCCGCAGGAGACGGTCCAGGACCTGATCCAGCTGGCGCTGCGCGGCGGCGGACCCGACAACATCACCGTGATCGTCGCGGACGTCCTCGACATCGACAGCGGGGACACCCTCGCCGGTCACCTCTCGGACGCCCCCGTGGTCGTCGGCGCCGTCGCCGAGAACCAGCAGGCGCTGCAGGACGGCAGCGCGATGGAGACCCCCGCGGGCCGCGCCGCCGGACTGGGCCGCCAGGCCTCCGGCGGATCCCCCGCGGGTGGCGGCGACTTCGGCCCGCCGGACAACGGCGCCGTGGAAGGCTTCTCCTACTCGGACGAGGACTTCGTGAAGCCGCGGCCGCGCCGCAAGTGGCTCAAGAGATCCCTGTACACGGTGCTGGCGCTGGCCGTCATCGCCGGCGGGCTCTACGGCGGCTACCGCTGGACGCAGACGCAGTACTACGTGGGCACCAACGAGGAGCACGTGGCGCTGTACCGCGGGATCAGCCAGGATCTCGCCTGGGTGAGCCTGTCCGACGTGGAGAAGGACCACCCGGAGATCCAGCTCAAGTACCTGCCGCCGTACCAGCGCAAGCAGGTCGACGCGACCATCGCCGAAGGCGACCTGGCAGCAGCCCAGGACAAGATCCAGGAACTGTCCGCGCAGGCCGTCGCATGCGAGAAGCAGGCCGCACGGGACAAGGCCGAGAACGAGAAGAACGCGAAGACCGGTGAGGGCGAGGCCGGCGGAACCTCCACGGGAGGCACGGCGTCCAAGGCGTCGTACCGCACCGCCACACCCACGCCGAACCCGTCGGACCCGTCTTCGTCGCCGTCCGGCAAGTCCAAGACCTCTCCCACGCCCACCCCTGGCCCCACTCTCTCCGAGGAAGAGCAGCAGCTGGCCAAGGCGTGCGCGCAGCAGTAGAAGCCGTTGGGGGCCTCAGCACGCCATGAGTAGTAACTCCACGACCCATACGTCGACCATTGGAGCGATCGGAGCACCCAGCCGGCGCAACACCGAGCTGGCACTGCTCGTGTTCGCCGTGATCATCCCGGTGTTCGCGTACGCCAATGTCGGCCTCGCCCTCGACGGCGAGGTCCCCGCGGGCCTGCTCGGCTACGGGCTCGGCCTCGGCCTGCTCGCGGGCGTCGCCCACATCGTCGTACGGAAGTTCGCGGCGTACTCGGACCCGCTGATGCTGCCGCTGGCCACGCTGCTCAACGGCCTCGGTCTGGTCGTCATCTGGCGGCTCGACCAGTCCAAGCTGCTGCAGTCGATCGACCAGGCGGGCGACGCGGCACCGAAGCAGCTGATGTACACGGCGATGGGCATCGCGCTCTTCGTCGTCGTACTGATCTTCCTCAAGGACCACCGCGTCCTGCAGCGCTACACCTACATCTCCATGCTCGGCGCCGTGGTCCTGCTGCTGCTCCCGCTGGTTCCGGGCCTCGGCAAGAACATCTTCGGCGCGCGCATCTGGATCAACATCGGCGGCTTCTCCATCCAGCCCGGTGAGTTCGCGAAGATCGTCCTCGCGATCTTCTTCGCCGGCTACCTGATGGTGAAGCGGGACGCCCTGGCGCTCGCCTCGCGCCGCTTCATGGGCCTGTACCTGCCGCGCGGCCGCGACCTCGGACCGATCCTCGTGGTCTGGGGAATCTCGATCCTCATCCTGGTCTTCGAGACCGACCTCGGTACGTCGCTGCTGTTCTTCGGAATGTTCGTCATCATGCTGTACGTCGCCACCGAGCGGACCAGCTGGATCGTCTTCGGTCTGCTGATGTCCGCGGTCGGCGCCGTCGGTGTGGCCACGTTCGAGCCGCACATCCAGCAGCGCGTCGACGCCTGGCTCGACCCGATGAAGGAGTACATGCTCAGCCGCCAGGGCGTGGCCGGGCACTCCGAGCAGGCGATGCAGGCGCTGTGGGCCTTCGGCTCCGGCGGCACCCTCGGCACCGGCTGGGGCCAAGGCCACTCCGAGCTGATCCGCTTCGCCGCGAACTCCGACTTCATCCTCGCCACCTTCGGCGAGGAGCTGGGCCTGGCAGGCCTGATGGCGCTGCTGCTGATCTACGCACTGATCGTGGAGCGCGGCGTGCGCACGGCGCTCGCGGCCCGCGACCCCTTCGGCAAGCTGCTCGCCGTCGGCCTGTCCGGCGCCTTCGCGCTGCAGGTCTTCGTCGTCGCGGGCGGTGTCATGGGGCTCATCCCGCTGACGGGTATGACGATGCCGTTCCTCGCGTACGGCGGTTCCTCGGTCATCGCCAACTGGGCGCTCATCGGGATCCTGATCCGGATCAGCGACACCGCGCGGCGGCCCGCCCCGAGCCCCACGCCAAGTCCCGACGCCGAGATGACCCAGGTGGTCCGACCGTGAACAAGCCCCTGCGCCGTATCGCGATCTTCTGCGGCCTCCTGATCCTGGGCCTCCTGATCCGCGACAACTGGCTCCAGTACGTGAAGGCCGACTCGCTCGCCTCCGACAAGGAGAACCGTCGCGTCGCCATCGAGCGGTACTCGACGCCGCGCGGCGACATCATCGTCGACGGCAAGTCGATCACCGGTTCCAAGGCGACCACCGGCACCGACCTGAAGTACAAGCGCACCTGGAAGGACGGGCCCATGTGGTCGCCCGTCACCGGCTACGCCTCGCAGGTCGTCGGCGCCAGCCAGATCGAGAACCTCGAGGACGGCATCCTCAGCGGCAACGACGACCGCCTCTTCTTCCGCAACACCCTCGACATGATCACGGGCAAGCAGAAGGAGGGCGGCAACGTCGTCACCACCCTCAACGCCGACGCGCAGAAGGCCGCCTACGACGGCCTGAAGAACCGCGGCAAGGGTGCCGTCGCCGCCATCGAGCCGTCCACCGGCAAGATCCTCGCGCTCGCGTCCACCCCGTCGTACGACCCGTCGGCCTTCGCCGGGAACTCGACCGACGACGGCAAGACGTTCCAGCAGCTCGACAAGGACAAGGACAAGCCGCTCCTGAACCGCGCGCTGCGCGAGACGTACCCGCCGGGTTCGACGTTCAAGCTGGTGACGGCCGCGGCCGCGCTGGAGAGCGGGAACTACGACCCGGACAAGGCGACGGACACCCCGCTGCCGTGGATCATGCCGGGCACCACGACGCCGCTGAAGAACGAGGGCAACATCCCTTGTAAGAACGCGACGCTGCGGAACGCCCTGAAGGTCTCCTGCAACACCGTCTTCGGCAAGATCGGCTCGGACCTCGGCAACGACGCGATGCTCGAGGAGGCCAACAAGTTCGGCTTCAACAAGGAGCAGTTCATCCCGGTCCGCTCGAACAAGTCGGTGTTCTCCGACGACATGAACAAGTCGGAGACCGCGCTCTCCTCCATCGGCCAGTTCAACACCGCCACGACGCCGCTCCAGATGGCCATGGTCGCCTCGGCCATCGCCAACGACGGCAAGCTCATGGAGCCGTACATGGTGGACGAGCTGAAGGCCCCGAACCTCGACACCATCGAGAAGACGGACCCGAAGGAGATGAGCCGCCCGCTCTCCGAGGAGAACGCGACGAAGCTCCAGTCGATGATGGAGACGGTCGTCAACGACGGCACCGGCTCAAACGCCAAGATCCCGAACGTCACCGTCGGCGGCAAGACCGGTACCGCCCAGCACGGTGTCGACAACAGCGAGAAGCCGTACGCCTGGTTCGTCTCCTACGCCAAGACCAGCTCCGGTTCGCCGGTCGCCGTGGCCGTGGTGGTCGAGGACGGCAGCGCGAACCGCGACGACATCTCCGGTGGCGGCCTGGCCGCCCCGATCGCGCGGGACGTGATGAAGGCGGTCGTGGACAGCAAGCAGTGAGCCGGCGGAACTCGGATTCACCACTCCTTGTGAGCCCGGTCACTCGTTGTTCACATAGATGCACGTGGCGATACCGGTCCTGTCACGGGTCACGGTGGTGGCCAGGTCACGTTGAGCGAGCCGGGTACCGTATGGCCCGGACAGCACACCGCCCGACCCGCACGGGACGGTCGGGACCGACGGAGAGGGCTGGTAGGTAATGGAAGAGCCGCGTCGCCTCGGCGGCCGGTACGAGCTGGGCCAGGTGCTCGGCCGTGGTGGCATGGCGGAGGTCTATCTCGCCCATGACACCCGGCTCGGCCGCACCGTGGCGGTGAAGACGCTGCGGGTGGACCTCGCGCGCGACCCGTCGTTCCAGGCCCGGTTCCGCCGGGAGGCCCAGTCGGCCGCCTCGCTCAACCATCCCGCGATCGTGGCGGTGTACGACACGGGCGAGGACTACGTCGACCAGGTCTCCATCCCGTACATCGTGATGGAGTACGTCGACGGATCCACCCTCCGTGAGCTGCTGCACTCCGGCCGCAAGCTGCTGCCCGAGCGCGCCATGGAGATGACCGTCGGCATCCTCCAGGCCCTGGAGTACTCGCACCGGGCGGGCATCGTCCACCGCGACATCAAGCCGGCCAACGTCATGCTGACCCGCAACGGTCAGGTGAAGGTCATGGACTTCGGCATCGCCCGGGCCATGGGCGACGCCGGCATGACGATGACGCAGACCGCGGCGGTCATCGGCACCGCGCAGTACCTCTCGCCCGAGCAGGCCAAGGGCGAGCAGGTCGACGCGCGCTCCGACCTGTACTCGACGGGCTGCCTGCTGTACGAGCTGCTGACCGTGCGGCCGCCGTTCGTCGGCGACTCCCCGGTCGCCGTGGCGTACCAGCACGTCCGCGAGGAGGCCCAGGCCCCGTCGGTCTTCGACTCCGAGATCACGCCCGAGATGGACGCCATCGTCCTCAAGGCGCTGACCAAGGACCCCGACTACCGCTACCAGTCGGCCGACGAGATGCGCGCCGACATCGAGGCCTGCCTCGACGGCCAGCCCGTCGCCGCCACCGCCGCCATGGGCGCGGTCGGCTACGGCGGGGGCCACCCCGACGACCAGCAGACCGCGATGCTGCGCCCGCAGAACGGCGCGGGCCAGACGTCGATGCTGCCGCCGACCAACCCGGACGACGGGGGCTACGGCTACGACGAGCGGGCCGACCGGCGCAGGCAGGGCAAGAACCGCACGTCGACGATCTTCCTCGTCCTGGCGGGCATCCTGGTGCTCGTCGGCGCCATCCTGATCGGCCGGGAGATCTTCGGCAGCTCAGGCGCCGGCAACGAGTCGTTCAAGGCCCCGAACTTCGTCGGCAAGACGGTCTCCGAGGCCAAGCAGATGGCCGAGAACCGCGACCTCACGCTGGACTCCAGCAAGTCGGGCCCCTGCGAGGACTACCCCAAGGGCCAGATCTGCTCGCAGAACCCGAAGTCCGGCACCGAGGTCAGCAAGAACGACACGGTCACGGTGTCGGTCTCGACGGGCGCGCCCAAGATCTCCATCCCGGACGTCACGGGCCTCTCCTACGACGAGGCACTCTCCGAGCTGAACAACAAGGGCTTCGACAACGTCCAGAAGACCACCGAGGAGTCCGAGCGGACGCCCGGCACGGTGACCAAGCAGGACCCCTCGAGCGGCAAGGTCGAGAAGGGCACCGAGATCACCCTGACCGTCGCCAAGAAGAAGTCCCTCGTCACCGTCCCGAACGTGGCCGGCGGCAACCTCTCCTGCGACGAGGCCACCAAGCAGCTCGAGGACAGCAAGCTCCAGGCGACCTGCACCGAAGAGGAGAGCACCGCGGCCGAGCCCGGCAAGGTCTTCGCCCAGAGCCTCCAGGCGAACAGCCAGGCGGAGCCCGGCTCCACCGTCACGCTGAAGGTCGCCAAGGAGGGCGCGCAGACGCCGGTCCCGAACGTGGTCGGCCAGAAGGTGAAGGACGCCAAGAAGATCCTGGACGACGCCGGGTTCAAGAACGTCCAGTTCGCCGACGGCGCCGACCAGGGCGACGACGCCCGTGTCATCACCCAGGACCCGGCGGCCAACACCGCGTCCGACCCGGAGAACACCACGGTCACCCTGACCACGATCGGTGGGAACGGGGACAACGGCGGGAACGACAACGGCGGCATCTTCGGAGGCAACCTCGGAGGCTGACGCACCCGCTCCACACGGCACAGGGCCCCGGTACCGCTTCGGCGGGACCGGGGCCCTGCGTCGTGTCAGCGACCCGCCGGTCGGACCCAGAACACGAGCGCGAAAATCGTCCGTATCTTCATATGTCCTGACTCGTTGATCGAGGTGCGGTGGAGTATCCGAACTCCCCGGAAAGAAAGGGAACTTGGAGTGATCACCGAATCAGCCCTGCTGGAATCCAAATCCCTGCGCCACAGCGTCCTCGATCGCACGGATGTGCTCGACAAGGTCAAGGCACTCTCGCTACTGCCGGACGGCTTGCATGTCACGACGGCGATGGTCGCCACCTACTTCGGCGTCACAGCCGAAGCCGTCCGACAACTCGCCAAACGCCACCGGGAGGAGCTGACCGTCAACGGCATGGTCGTGCTACGTGGTACTGACCTGCGTAAATTCGAGAGTGACAACATGTCACTCTCCCTGGAGAGTAATCCACAGGCCCGTCGCAGCCTCACCGTCTACTCCCGCCGAGCCGTCCTCAACGTCGCCATGCTCCTGCGCGACAGCGACGTCGCCCGCCAAGTCCGCGCCTACCTCCTCGACATGGAATACCTGGCGCGCACCCAACCAGCCGGCGCTCAGGACACGACAGGCATCGACGCACTCGACGCCCACATCGACGCCCACATCGACCAGCGCATCGACCAACGCATCGCCGACACACTCGGCAAAACCGTCGTCCCCATGTTCAACGCCCTGATCGAAACCTCCGGTGAACACCGCCGGGAACTGCTCGCCCTACGCGCAGGCATCCAGCACGTAGAGCACCGGATGCGCCGCCACCACGCCCGGCTCCAGAGGCTGGAGGCAGTTGGGCCGAGCAGTACCCACACCGTCACCATGGCGGCCATGGACGCAATGAGCGGCTCGGAGTTCGAGGACCACGTCGCCGCCCTGCTCCGCCGCGACGGCTGCACCGATGTCGTCGTCCGAGGCGGCCGTGGAGACCGCGGCGTCGACATCATCGCCCTCACCCCTGACGGCCGACGTATCGCGGTCCAGTGCAAGAGGTTCGCCCCCTACCTCTCGATCACCAGCGCAGACATACAGAAGTTCATCGGCGGCTCCAAGGTCCTGCGCATCTCCGACGTCTCACTCTTCGTGGCCACATGCCCCTTCACCACAGAGGCGGTCGACATCGCCACAGAGACCGGTGTCACGGTCGTACCCCGAGGCCTGCTGCAGGAATGGAGCACAGGAGCGCCACTGGCCATCCTGAAGTGATCTCACCGAACGCCGACACCGCCGCAGACAAAGGGCCCGAAGCCGCAAGAGCAAGTTGCGGCTTCGGGCCCAGCTCATCGTAGGCGGGCAGCCACCCTCCCTACCGCAGTTCCTTCGGCGGCGTCCGGTCGCTGTCCACCTTGTCGACCCGCTCCAGCTCGCCCCACACCACGTACCGGTACGTGGACGTGTAGACCGGCGTGCAGGTCGTCAGCGTGATGTACTTCCCGGGCTTCTTCTTCCCCGACTCCTCGGGGACCTTGTCGAGGACGTCGACGTTGTACTTCGAGGTCTCCGGAAGGATGTTGTAGACCTTGTAGACGTACCAGTCGTCCTTGGTCTCGAAGACGATCGGGTCGCCCTTATCGATCTTGTCGATGTTGTGGAACTTGGCGCCGTGCCCGTCCCGGTGCGCGGCCAGCGAGAAGTTGCCGTTCTTCCCGTTCGTCGGCAGCGCCGCCTTCACGGGGTCCGTGTAGTAGCCGGCGACACCGTCGTTGAGGATCTTGCTCTCGGTGCCCTTCTCGACCAGCACCTCGCCCTTGCTCATCGCGGGCACGTGCAGGAAGCCGATGCCGTCCTTGGTGTCCAGGGCGCCGGGTCCGCTGTTGCCCTTCCACTGGTCGCGGACCTTGTCGCCCTGCCTGCCCGCCGCACGATCGGCGACGACATTCGTCCACCACAGTGAATAGGCGACGAAGAGGCCGAGGATCACACCCGCGGTGATGAGAAGTTCACCGAAGACGCTGACGGCGGTCGCGATCTTGCCCCGGCGGGGTGAGGGCGAGCGCGGCGGGTCCTTCGGTGCGGCCTCTTCCCCATGGTCGGTCGTCGCTGCCACTGCGTCATGCCCCGTCTCTGTGCGCCGTACTGCCCGATGCCTGGTGCCCGGTGGTCCCCGGTTATTCGACGAGCGCGTCCGGCTTGCCCTTGCTCCGCGGACGCTCCTCGACCATCTTGCCCCAGACGATCATTCGATACGTACTGGTGAATTCCGGCGTGCACGTCGTCAGAGTGATGTAACGCCCCGGCTTGGTGAATCCGGAGCCCGCCGGGATCGGGTTCAGCACCGCCGTGTTCGACGGCGGCGTCTGCGGAAGGATGCTCGCCATCTTGTACACGTAGTACTTGTCCTGCGTCTCGACCACGATCGGGTCGCCCGGCTGCAGGCGGTTGATGAACCGGAAGGGCTCACCGTGTGTGTTGCGGTGCCCGGCGACCGCGAAGTTCCCCTTCTTCGCGGCCGGCATCGCGGTGGGAATGCTGTCCTTGTCGTAGTGCCCGACCATGCCCCTGTCGAGGACCTGCGGCTTGCTGATGCCCTCGGCGATCGGCACGACGACGTCCAGCTTCGGGATGTAGAGGATCGCGAAGCCCTGCCCCGGCTCGAACGCGCCGGGCTTGCGCTTCCCGTTGGCCCAGTCGTCCTCGAGGCTGTGCCGGGCGCTGCCGGCGATGTCGTGAGCCCGTATGTTCGACCACCACAGCTGGTAGGTGACGAACAGCAGCATCAACACCCCGATGCTGATGAAGACTTCGCCGACCGCCCGGCTCGCAATCACCCCGGCACCCGGCTTCGCCGCGCGCGCCGCGGCCCGCGCCTCGACCCGGGTCAGCGGTTTTCCGTCCGCTTCCCTCTCGGACTCCTGCTCGCCGACGGGCGCCGCCGAGTGCCGTCCGCCGCGCGCGCCGCCCCGCTTGGCGGCCTTCCTGCGCGCGGCCCGGCCACCGGTGGCCGGCGGCGTCTCGACTATTCGCCGGGTGTCGGCGGTACGCAGGGCGACGGTCTCGTCATCCAGCACCGGCTCCGGCTCCGGCGCTTCCGGTACGGAGGCGGGGGCGGGCTCAGGGGCCCGCTCCGGGGTCTGCTGCACGGCCACGGGGGCCGGCTGCGGCTCCTGCTGCCGTGCGCTCCCGTACCAGTTCTGCTCGTACCCCTGCGGGTCGTACCACTCGGGCTCCGGCTCGGGGCGCCGCGCGGGCCCCTCGGCCCGAGGCTGCTCCCGCTGCGACTCCTGCGCCTGCTCCTGCTCCTGCGCTCCCGTCGGCCGGAACCACGGCGACGGGTGCTGCCCCGGAAGCGGGTCGTTCAGCGGGTCGTCGAGGCGGCGCACGGCATCCTCGAACCCGCCGGCCTCGCCGTCCTGCTCGGGGCGCAATGCGGTCACGCCGAGGCCCTGCCCACGACCGGCGCGAGCCCGGCCGATCTGCCCACGGCCCCCGCGTCCCCGCACTCGACGAGCCAGTTCGCGAGCATCAGGTGCCCGTGCTCGGTGAGCACCGACTCGGGGTGGAACTGCACACCCTCGACGGGCAGTTCGCGGTGGCGCAGGCCCATGATGATGCCGTCCTCGGTGCGCGCCGTGATCTCGAGCGCCTCCGGTACGGTGCCGGGCTCCGCGGCCAGCGAGTGGTAGCGGGTGGCCGTGAACGGGTCGGGAAGGCCCGCGAAGACGCCCCTGCCCTCGTGCAGCACCAGCGAGGTCTTGCCGTGCAGCAGCTCGGGGGCGCGATCCACGACGCCGCCGTACGCCACCTGCATCGACTGCATGCCGAGGCAGACACCGAAGACGGGGACGCCCGTCGCCGCGCAGTGCCGCACCATCTCGATGCAGACACCGGCCTGTTCGGGGGCGCCAGGACCCGGGCTGAGCAGCACGCCGTCGAAGCCGTCCTGCGCATGCGAGGTCGTCACCTCGTCATTGCGCACCACCTCGCACTCGGCACCCAGCTGGTACAGGTACTGGACGAGGTTGAAGACGAAGCTGTCGTAGTTGTCGACGACGAGAATGCGGGTCTTTCGGGTGCTCACTGGCCGTTCACCGTCACATCGTTGAAGGGCAGCAGCGGCTCGGCCCACGGGAAGACGTACTGGAAGAGGACGTACACGACCGCCAGGACGAGCAGGACGGAGATCCCTGCCCTCACCCAGGTGTTCCCCGGCAGATGCCGCCAGATCCAGCCGTACATGCCGGGCTCCCCTTCCACCGTTCTGCGATTACGGCACCAGACTAACGGCGCAACGCTTCCGGTTTGCCTGCCTCCACAGGCTGAGTGGCATCGAGATGCGCCCAGACGATCAGCCGGTGACTGTGGCCCCACTCCGGCTCGCACGTCGTCAGCGTCAGATACCGCCCCGGCTCCTGGTAACCGGACTTGCGCGGCACCGGATCGATCACCCCGACATCGCTGGGCAGCGTCTTGTACGGCTTGGTGTCGATGACGTACGTGAACCAGGTGGTCCCGTCGGTGATCACGACCGGGTCACCGGGCCTGAGCTTGGGGAAGTCCTTGAACGGGTCGCCGTACGTGCGCCGGTGCCCGGCGACCGCGAAGTTGCCCTTCTGACCGAGCTGGGCCGTGCCCGCGTAGTGCCCGAGGCCCTTCTTGAGGGTGTCGACCTTCGTGTTCTGCAGCACGGGCTTGTTCCACGTGAAACCGAGCCGGGGGATGTACATCACACCGAAGGGCTTGCCGTCCTTGTACGGGCCCTGCTTCGGCGGCGCCGTGCTCGTCCCGCCCTCGGGCGCCGCACTGGCCACCGGCCGCTTCGCCCACTGGTCCTGGAGGTCGTCGATCTGACCGCCCATCGCACTGTCGGCCTTCACACCGGTCCAGAACAGCACGTACGCAACGAACAGAACGATCAGGGCACCGACGCTGATGCAGAGTTCGCTGAATGTCCTGATGACGACACGTACCGACACAGGCCCCCCAGACGGCGGCTACTCCATGGCTAGTGGTTCACGTGCTTCGGCTAGTTCACGGGCTTCGCGTAGTGGAGATCCACTGTGCCCGAGTAGCCGGGAAGAGTCACCGCCCCGTCGTCCTCGACTTTCCAGCCGAGCCCGTACGCGTTCACGTACAGCATGTAGTTCTGGATCTCCGGCGAGGCCGCGACCGCGTTCTTCAGCTTCTCCGGGTCACCGACCGCGGTGATCTTGTACGGGGGCGAGTAGACGCGGCCCTGGAGAATCAGGGTGTTGCCGACGCAGCGGACGGCGGACGTGGAGATGAGGCGCTGGTCCATGACCTTGATGCCCTTGGCGCCGCCGTGCCACAGCGCGTTCACCACGGCCTGGAGGTCCTGCTGGTGGATGACCAGGTCGTTGGGCTGCGGGTCGGGGTAGCCGGGGAGCTTGGGGGCGGCGTTCGGCGGGGCGTCGTCGAGTGTGACGGAGATCGCCTCACCCTTCAGCTTCTTCGTCCCGGACGCCTTCTCCAGGGCGGTCAGCTTCGCGTCGTCGGCCTTGGTTGAGCCGTTGTCCCGCTCGGCGAGGCGCTCGACCTCGCCGCGGGTTCCGCTGTTGGCCGACTCCAGGTCCTTGTTCTTGCGGCTGCGCTCCTGAATGAGGTCGGAGAGCTTCAGCAGGGACCCGTCCGTCCGGATATTGGTGCCCTTGGCCGTATTGAAACTGGTGAAGAAGATGAGCCCGGCGAGAGCGAACACACCAACGGTGAGCAACCGCACGGGCCGCAGGCGCCCACGGGCGGAACTCTTGGCAGTGTCGGCGGAATTGCTCAACGTACCCTTATCTCCTTCGGAGCCACGGAAGCACTACGCTAACGGACGCCCGGCGGAGCACTGGGAATCCCCACAACTTCCCCTTGTACGCTGCTCCGGAGCCAGCCCACGTACTCTGCGCGGCCACGCAGCGCATCGACAGGAGAGACCCTCGTGCCGAAGTCACGTATCCGCAAGAAGGCCGATTACACGCCGCCGCCCGCCTCGAAGCAGGCGTCCAATATCAAGCTGACCAACCGCGGCTGGGTTGCACCGGTGATGCTGGCGCTGTTCCTCATCGGACTCGTCTGGATCGTCGTCTTCTACGTGGCCGACGGCACGCTGCCCATCAAGGCGCTCGGCAACTGGAACATCGTCGTGGGCTTCGGCTTCATCGCCGGCGGCTTCGGCGTCTCCACCCAGTGGAAGTAACCGCGAAACCACCTGTGGAACCAGCTCTGCCCCGAGCTATCCACTGAGTTATCCACAGATTTTGATTAGCTGTCCACAGCCGTGGAAAAGGTCGCATGATCTGTGGATAACCCACCGAGCGTTGACGCCGGTGTGACCGGTCCAGCCCCACTCGACCACCTGTTCGCCCCTTGTCCTTCCTGGTCAAACCCAGGTTGACGACAAGGGGCACAGTTGTTCCCCACAGGATGCACAAGATCCGCCACCCGCTGTGGACAACCTCGGTCGTCATCCGTGGACAACCGGGCTCAGGTGAGCTGCGCGGTCCGCACGACGACGGTCACGAGCACGGCGAGCAGGACCAGCCCACAGACCCCGTACTGGACGAGCGCACGACGCTCGCGGGGCGCGTGCACCATGGCGTAGCCGACGATCAGACCGCCGACGAGGCCGCCGATGTGCGCCTGCCAGGCGATGTTGAAGGCCGGGTTGAACGTGAAGATCAGGTTGATCACGAGCAGCGCGATGACCGGCCGCAGATCGTAGTTGAGCCGCCGCATCAGGACGGCCGTCGCACCGAACAGGCCGAAGATCGCACCGGAGGCGCCGAGCGAGGGCTGGTTCTGCGCGGCGAGCAGGTAGGTGAGCGCGCTGCCGGCCAGGCCCGAGACCAGATACAGCGCGACGTAGCGGGCGCGGCCGAGGGCCGCCTCCAGCGGGCCGCCGATCCACCACAGGCTGAGCATGTTGAAGGCGATGTGGACGTAGGAGCCGTGCAGGAACATCGCGGTGAGCAGCCGGTACCACTGCCCCTCCGCCACGCCTTCGAGGCCGCCGAGGTCGGGCACCCAGGCGAGGCCGAGCATCTCGAACCGCTCGTCGAACTGCCGGCCGACCACCTGCTGCACCACGAACAGGGCCAGGCAGAGCCCGATGAGGACCTTGGTGACCAGGCGCGGGTCGGAGGTGATCGCGCCGCCCGCCATGGTCCTCGGCTGGTTCGCGCCCGGCGCGTGACCGGTGCCCGAGCCGGTGCGCACGCACTCCGGGCACTGGAATCCGACGGACGCGCTGACCATGCACTCCGGGCAGATGGGCCGCTCGCAGCGGGTGCAGCTGATGCCGGTCGGGCGGTCCGGGTGCCGGTAGCAGCCGGGCAGGCCCTTGGCGTCCTGCGGTTCCTGCGGGCTGCCGGGCGCCTGGTCCATGGCGGTCGTCCCCTCGGGTCTCGGGTCGGGCGGTCGGGTGTGCGCACGTCGCGTACGTCGGCGCCGCGCGTCTGCGCAACGCACCGCCCCGCCCCCGTCCCCCTACGAACAGGCGACGGACGGCGGGGCGCAATGGTTCCCTGCGGGACTACCGGGTCTCTACGGAGACGCTCTCGATGACCACGTCGTCGACCGGTCGGTCGGTGCGCGGGTTGGTCCGCGCGCCGGCGATGGCGTCGACGACCTTCTGGCTGGCCTCGTCGACGACCTCGCCGAAGATCGTGTGCTTGCGGGTCAGCCAGGCGGTGGGCGAGACGGTGATGAAGAACTGCGAACCGTTCGTACCGGGTCCCGCGTTGGCCATGGCCAGCAGGTACGGCTTGGTGAAGGCCAGGTCGGGGTGGAACTCGTCCTCGAACTGGTAGCCGGGGCCGCCCGTGCCGTTGCCCAGCGGGTCACCGCCCTGGATCATGAAACCGCTGATCACGCGGTGGAAGACCGTGCCGTCGTAGAGCGGCGCCGTGGACTTCTCGCCCGTCTCCGGGTTGGTCCACTCGCGCTCGCCCTTGGCGAGCTCCACGAAGTTCTTGACCGTCTTGGGCGCGTGGTTCGGCAGCAGCCGGACCACGATGTCGCCCTGGTTGGTCTTGAGAGTGGCGTACAGCTGCTCGGCCACGATCTGCCTTCCGTTGAGTTCTGTGCACTGCAGATCCTCGCACGGAGCGGACCTGACGACGCCGGTCGGACTTGTCAGGATCGTGCGGGGGTTTCGGCCACCAAAAACCGGTCTACTCGTAGTCGAAGAGGCGCGCCCCGCCGCGATCCGTGGCATTGTCGTCGCCAAGTCCCTTTATCAAGCCGTACCAAGCCTTACCACCGCATTGACCCCGCCCGGCAGGCATGATCCGTAAAAGGGTGGAAAGGTGAAATACCTGTACGCCACCGAGGAGGAGGATCCCGTGACCCGCATTGACAGCGTGCGTGCCGCGACCGGCTCGGCGAAGGACAGCGTGCTGCATGCCGCGGAAGTGGTGGCGCCCTACGCCGAGTCGGCCAAGGACCGGGCCACGACGTACGCGCAAGAGGCGCGCGTCGCGCTCGGGCCGAAGGTCTCGCAGGCCGCGCACCAGGCGCGCGCCCAGTACGACGCGCACCTCGCGCCGCGCATAGAGCAGGCGCGGACGCATGTCCCCCCGAAGCTCGACCAGGCCGCGCACGATGCCGCGGCTCGTACCCGCGAGGCCGCTCGGCAGGCCGCCGCGTATTCGAAGCCGCGCATAGAGCAGGCCGTGGCCGCGTCCGAACCGGTTCGCAAGGAAGCTGCTGCCCGCGGCAGCGCGGCCTATTCCGGGCTGCGCGGCGACGTCTCGCCGAAGGAGATCCGCAAGCTGGTGCGCAAGCACGAGCGGCGGGCCCGCTCCGGCCGTCTCGCCAAGCGTCTCGTCGTGCTCGGCATCCTCGCCGGCGGCGCGTTCGCCGCGTGGAAGTGGTGGGACAAGCAGGCCAACCCGGACTGGCTGGTGGAGCCGCCGGCCGCCACCGAGGTCCCCGACAGTGCTCCGCTGACCTCCGTCGACGGCAGTGGTCAGGGCATCCTCGACCCCGAGGTGCAGGCGAAGCAGGCCGAGGCGGACACGTCCGTGGAGGACGAGCGCTGACGCACCGGGCCCACCCGGTCCCGTACGGAAAAAGCCCCTCCGACCAGGGAGAACCTGGCCGGAGGGGCTTTCCGCTGTGGAGCCTAGGGGAGTCGAACCCCTGACATCTGCCATGCAAAGACAGCGCTCTACCAACTGAGCTAAGGCCCCGAAAACGATGCGTCACACCGGAAGATTGCTGCTCCGGTTCGGCACCGCAGACCAGAGTACCGGGTCATCCCCTGAATCCTGCAAAAAGATTGGGGGTCCCGGCGGGCGACCACTCTCCGTAAGATGCCCCACGTGCTTCGCGGCAGCGAAGGACCGTACTTGGGGAAGCGATGGGGAGACGCAATGGACGCCGCACAGCAGGAAGCCACCGCAAGAGCCCGCGAGCTCCAGCGGAACTGGTACGGGGAGCCGCTGGGGGCGCTCTTCCGCCGCCTGATCGAGGATCTGGGGCTCAATCAGGCCCGCCTCGCGGGGGTGCTCGGGCTCTCCGCACCCATGCTGTCGCAGCTGATGAGCGGTCAGCGCGCAAAGATCGGCAACCCCGCCGTGGTGCAGCGCGTGCAGCAGCTGCAGTCCCTCGCGGGCCAGGTCGCCGACGGCAGCGTCAGCGCTGCCGAGGCCACCGAGCGGATGGATGAGATCAAGAAGTCGCAGGGTGGTTCGGTGCTCACGAACACCGGGCAGACATCCAACAGTTCGGGCGCGCCGACGGTGAAGCGCGTGGTGCGCGAGATCCAGTCGCTGCTGCGCTCCGTCTCGGCCGCGAGCGACATCATCGACGCGGCGGACTCACTCGCCCCCACCCACCCCGAACTGGCAGAGTTTCTCCGGGTGTACGGGGCGGGGCGCACCTCCGACGCGGTCGCCCACTACCAGTCGCACCAGAACTGACCCAGGCCGGACGCGACACCGTGTCCGGCTCCGGAAGGGGAGCGACGCACGACCATGGGTGAGGTCTTCGCCGGCCGGTACGAACTGGCCGATCCGATCGGCCGCGGGGGAGTGGGCGCGGTCTGGCGCGCCTGGGACCACCGCCGCCGCCGCTATGTGGCGGCGAAGGTGCTGCAGCAGTCCGACGCCCACACCTTGCTCCGCTTCGTGCGGGAGCAGGCACTGCGCATCGATCACCCGCACGTCCTGGCGCCGGCCAGCTGGGCCGCGGACGACGACAAGGTCCTGTTCACCATGGATCTGGTCGCCGGCGGCTCGCTGGTGCACCTCGTCGCGGACTACGGGCCGCTGCACCCCCAGTACGTCTGCCTGCTGCTCGACCAACTCCTCTCGGGCCTCGCCGCGGTGCACGCGGAAGGCGTGGTGCACCGCGACATCAAGCCCGCCAACCTGCTGCTGGAGGCCACCGGTACGGGTATGCCGCATCTGCGCGTGTCCGACTTCGGCATCTCGATGCGCAAGGGCGAGCCGCGTCTGACGGAGGCGGACTATGTGGTGGGGACGCCGGGGTACTTCGCGCCCGAGCAGGAGATGGGCGCCGAACCCGACTTCCCCGCCGACCTGTTCGCCGCGGGGCTCGTCGGGCTGTATCTCCTCGAAGGCGCCAGGCCCGATGCCAGGGCGCTGATCGAACACTTCGAGGAGCACGGCACCCCGCGGGCGCCGCAGGGCGTGCCCGGCCCACTGTGGGGCGTCCTCGCGGGTCTGCTGCAGCCGGACCCCGATGACCGGTTCCGCACCGCCACCGGTGCCCGCAAGGCCCTCCTCTCCGCCGCCGAGATCCTTCCGGAGCCGGGCCCCGACGACGAACTGATCGAAGTCTTCGACCAATTGGGCCCCCTGCCACCGGGCTTCGGCCCCGGCGGCCCGGCGGTACGGGGTCGCCGGGCCCGCCCGGTGGACGGGACGGGCACCTCCGCGGACGGAACCGGCGCGTCGGTCGGCGGAGCCGGTGGCACGGCGGTGGACGGGGCCGGCTCGGCGGGCCAGGGGCCGGATCCGGCGCAGGATTCGGTCCAGGATCCGCACTCCGGCCGGTCGGTGCACGAGGCCGACACGGACGGTCCGGGTACTGGTCCCGGTGCCGGTCCGGGTACTGGTCCCGGTGCCGGTACCGGTGCTGACCATCCGATGCACGGCGTGCAGAGTGCGGGCGCTCCGGTGCCGCATGCTCCGCCACCGCCCACCAACACCCCCGTCCCGCCACGCCCCTCCGCGCCCCCGGATGCCTTGGCGTCCTCCACCTCCCCCACGTCCTCCACTCCCTCGGCGTCCCGGGTGCCGCCGGCTCCACCAGTACCCCCGGCACCCCGGATGCCACCGGCGCCCGAGATGCCCTCGACGCCACCGACGGGCCTCACCCCGCCACCGTTCAGACCGACCACACCACCGCCCGCGCCCGCTCCGTCGCAGGACGGGCCCACGCCGCCGCCCATCGGATCCACGCCGCCGTCCGTCGGATCCACACCCCCGCCCGTCGGGCCCACGCCGTCGTCCGTCGGATCCACGCCGCCTCCGGCCGCGCCCGGCCAGCCGCCGTCCGCGCCCACGCCACCGGTCCAGCCGGACCCGACACCCGAACCGGCCCCCGAACCATCGCCTCTCGCCCCGCACCCTTCCGCCCCCTCCCCGCTCGACCCTCCCCAGGCCCATCACTCTCTGTACGCACCCGGTGACGGAGAAGTTCCCGGGCCGCGGCCGGGACCACCCATGAGGGTGACGATCCCGGTGCTGCTCCTGGCGATGGTCTGTTTCGCGGTGGGTATCTGGGCTCTGTCCCAGTCCTGATCGGGGCCTGACTGCCGGATCGGGGCCCGACTACCGGCCCCAGCACGGCCCCCGGCCCTACGCCTGCCGCACGCGCCGTACCTTCCGCACCTTCCGTGCCTTTCGCACCGCGACCACCCGCCACACGCCCAGCCAGAGCACCAGCGCGGTCCCGGCCCCGATCCCGGCCACCCCGACCACGGTCATCAGGCCGTCCCTCGGCGACGCGGCGGACGAGGTCACGGAACCGGACCCCTTGCCGGAATCCGAGCCGCCCGCCGAACCCGAGCCGCCTCCCGGACCCGAACCGGACCGGGACTCGGAGTCGGATCCAGCACCCGACTCCGCCCCGGTCCCCGAACCGTCCCCGAAGTCCCACGAGGCGCCGCCCTCGCCCCGCTCGGCAGCCGCCAGATCCTCGGCCGTCACCTGGAACTCCCCCGGATCCCGCACGTAGTCGGGCGCCTGCTTGGCGTCACCCTCGACGGCCACCCGCACCGTCATCCCGAGGCCCTCGTCCCCGGCCCGCTCCGCCATCGCCGGGTTGAGCGTGACCTTGAGCCAGTACCAGCCGGCGAGCCCCGTCGCCGCCTCGTCCTCGCGCGGCAGCAGACGGTTCCCGTACGACACGGGCGGCAGCGGGTCGAACGCGGCCTTCGCGGTGCCGCCCGAGTACGTGGCGCCCTTCGCCGCCACCGGTGCCCGCGCGGGGTTGTACAGCTCCATGTCGAGCGCCCCCGCCACCGTCCCCCGCGAGGCTCCGTCCGCCGTGGAAGCGTCCAACTCGGCTCCGGCGGAGAGCTGTTGCCCCCAGTCCACCGGAACCCGGTAGAAGTGGCTCTGCCCCGCCCCGATCCGGTCCTTCCAGACGCCGGAGGTCAGCGCCCGCGCATCGTTGAACCCGGTGCCCCCGCCGCGCCGCGCTCCCGCCCCCGACGGCAGCGGCGCCGCCTCCGACGGCGAGGACCGCGCCCCCTGGCTGGGCGAAGCGGACACCAGGCCGGGCTCGGTGGCCACCCGCAGTTCGAGCCCCCAGGCCCGGTCGCTCGATCCGGCCGCCGCCTCCCGCTCCACGACCACGTAGTACGTCCCCGCCGACTGGCACCGCAGCCCTCCCGGACGTACGGACCGCTGGACCGCCGCCGCGATCGGCCGCGGATAGGAGCCGGAGCGGAACTTCGCGCGCTGTGCGTCGCACTGGTTCCCCTGGCTGTCCCGCAACGACACCGTGATGCCGTCCGCGGCCGCCGTCCTCACCCCGGAGCCGAGCGGCGGCACGGCCACGACCGAGGCGTACGCGGTGGCGGCCCCGTCCAGTTCGACGCGGTAGTAGGCGGCGGCGCCGTGCCCGGCGGCGAGCGAACTCCGGTAGGTGTCGCCCGTCTTGAGCTGCGCCGCGCTCGTACCGCCCCGTGCCCCGGCGACCGTCTGGGCGCCTTCGGCGAAGACATACGGGTTGCTGCTCTCCACCGCCGTGGCGGCCCCCGGCAACGCCAGTACAAGCACCGCGCACAGTCCCGCCCCGGCAGCGCCCCTCGCCGGGCCCCGGCCGCGCCGCGCCTTACTCAGCCGCCTCAGCACTCTCCCCATGGACGGCCATCCTGCCTTCCCCTCCGCGCGCTGTCCGGCGTGCGACGATTTCCCGCCACGCGCTCGCGTACGAAAAAGGGGGCCCGGGCAGCACAAAGCCCCGGCCGCTACAGCGACCGGGGCCCTATGAAGTGACTGTTGTCGTTCCTCACGAACCCGTGGGCACGGAGTCAGTCGCCTCCGTCCACAGATCCTGCTCGGCGCGATCCGCCTGGATCTGGCGGTACACGAGGAGCCCGCCGATGGCGGCCAGTGCGACCAGGAGAAGCTTCTTCACCGCGCGACCTCGTCTTTCCTTTGACGTAGGGGACTTCTGGCGCCCGACTATACACACCGATCGATACCGATCGGTGACCTGGATCCACCTCGGCCAGACCCCTGAAGACAGGCGCCAGAAACGGCCGTTTGCGCCCATCCGAGTGGTGTTCATCTGAATATCAACGACGCGCGAGCGTCGGTCCCGCACTCGCGAGCCCCCATCCACATCATGAGGAAAGTACGCAAATCGCCCAACCTGAAAGCGAGGGGCCATGACCAAGACCAAGGTCATGACGCTGTGGACCGTCATCATCTCCGCCTTCATCGCGCTCTTCTCGGCGCTCGGACTCTCCTCCCAGGCCACCGCGGCCACTCCGGCTCAGCAGACGGAGAAGACTCAGCCCGCGGCGGCGACCACCGCCCCGGCCACCGAGTCGGCCCTCCCGTACTGGTCGCTCAAGCGGTCCCTGCCACCGACGATGAAGCAGCGCATCCGCGCCGAGGCCCACGGTTCCTCCCCCAGCGTCCGGCACCGTCCGCCGGCCGACACCGAGCAGCGCAACGCCGACAGCAACCTGGCGTCCGAGACCCTCACCACGCAGCTGTAGTCCGCACCACGCAGCAGACGTAGACGCAGCAGCAGTGGACGTAACTGAAGTAGACGTACCTGAAGCAGAAGAAGCAGCACAGGCGCACAGCCATAACGCACGACCAAAGTGCACGACCAAAGTGCACAGCCAAAGAGCACAGCCCAAGCGCACAGCCCAAGCGCACAACAGCGTCGCCCAACAGAAGAGCAGGACTGTCGAACGAGGCCCCAGCCATCCCCTACGGCTGCGCGGGCCCATCGGCATGTCCGGAGCACTGACATCCGGAGCACTGCGTACAGCAGAAGACCCCCAAGCGTTTCCGCTTGAGGGTCCTCATCATGTGGGGCTAACAGGATTTGAACCTGTGGCCTCATCCTTATCAGGTCGATCGAGGCACTCTCTCGACCTCAACGAACGTCCCCTGCACCCCGGTTCGCCTGCCGCTGAGGTTCGGCGTTGATCGGCGTCGTTCCTGCTTGTTGGTGTCAGCCGCTGGTGTCAGGAATCCGGGCGCCCTTGACAAGCTGCCTCACTACGGGCTGCCGTCTCCTACTGCTTCCGTGCACCGAACCGTCGGTATGCGATCACGCCCAGACCGACGACAACGGCCACTGTGACGAGCATGGAAATGATCTCGCCCAGTCCCAGCACTGCGAACATGCGCCCCCCTTGATGACCGGCTTCGGGGTCCGCGAACGTGCTGCCCCGTCGCGCCGTGGAATGACCGTGACAGATCATCCGACTTCGCGGTACTCGCAACGGAAAGCCTTGAGCAACTTCTGAGGCTAGGTTCTCGTCCGACCTCGACCTCTCTTGATGAAGCCCGACGCGACGTTCCCGCCTGCTCAGCCCACCACTCAACCCCAGCTCCCATCCCGTCCGCCGTCGACCCACACGAATGTGGAGCGGGCGTGGTCCATGGCGTCCAGGTGGAGCGCGCCACTGTACGAACGACCTGGACGCCATGGACCACGTCTGCTCGGCTTTGCCTGGGTCGACGGTGGACGGGACGGGAGCTCCTCGCAACCACCCACGGATCCGCACCCGGCAGTGCTGCCCCCGGCCCCCGGTGCCGGCCGATCCCCCGCCGGAGGCATCGTCTTTGCCTGTGGCCCGCGTAAGTCCGTCGCGGTGCTCGACTCATCGCCTCGGCCTATCCACGCGTGGGCGCGCGTCGGCGCAGCGCCCGTAGCGCGGGCCGAAGGCATGAGCGCGAAGGGCAGCGGAGCCGGGAAGCCCGCCCGGCGGAGCGGAGCGCAGCCGGACTTGACCCGGTCGGCTTCTCCCGGAGCTTCGGCCGCCTCGTCACGCGGGCCGGCGTCCGCCGCATCACGGTCCGGCTCGCCCGGCACACTTGCGGGACCCTGCTCGCGTTCCTCAAGGTCCATCCGAAGGTGGCCCAAGCGATCCTGAGGCATAGCCAGATCGGCATGACCATGGACGTCTATACGCACGTGGTCGGCTCGGACGAACGGGAAGCGGTCGCGATGCTCGCAGAGCTGCTAGAAGATCCGCTCATCGGCTAGGCACGGCTGGGCTAAGCCAGGCACGGCCCACCACATGTCAGGATCAGCTCATGCGCGAGTACTCCTGGCCTTCAGAGAACGGGTACGACGCACCTGACGCAGCTCTGGCCTGGCCCGAGACCGTCCGCGCTCTGCCGATCGGCGCCCCAATTACTGGTGAGGTCATCGGAAGGCAGCCGTTCGGCGTCTTCCTCGCCCTTGACCATCATCCTGACGTCGTCGGCCTGGCCCGAGTCGACAGAATGCCCCGCTGCATGGAACTGCCGACTGTGGGCCAGCGCGTCGCTGGCGAGGTGGTCTGGCTCGCTGATCACAATCACCAAGTAGGCATCACCCTCGACGAATGGGCCAGGCACATCGACCTGTTGCCGCAGTTCGCTGACCGCGTCGGTGAGATCGCCACAGGCCGCGTCACGAAGATCGCGCCGATCGGGTTCTTCGTGCGCCTTGCCGACTGCGTCGAAGGGCTTGTGCCCACCAGCCAGTCAGCCGGAGCTGTCCGGGAAGGCCAGGAGATCCGCGTACGGATCACCAATGTTGATCTAGAACGGTCTCGGATGGTGCTGTCGGCCGACGTAGCCTCGTAGCGGCTGTTGTCACCCGTAGATGTCAAAAACCCCCCACCATGATTGGTGAGGGGTCTTTGTGCTGGTGGGGCTAACAGGATTTGAACCTGTGGCCTCATCCTTATCAGGGTGGAGCTCTAGGTAGACGATCTACGCAGGTCACCTGACCTGCGGCTTTCCGCTCCGTCTACACCCTGCTCCCCTGCCCGTACCCTCCCCACCCCGGTACGGCACAGCCGTCCCCTGGGGTAGCGCTGGGGTAGTCCAAGGCAGGTCTTCCGATCAGGGCCCAAGCCGCCCTAACCTCAGTACGGAGCGCGTGGAGCGGGAGCCGTGACGACACCGGACCCGTCTCGCGTCCCGCCGTTTCCCGGACCCTGAGCGGCACAACGACATTCCGGTGCCCGCTGGGGTCGCAACCACCGACAATCACGGCCCCAGCCTCTGTCCTCTGCTGACGGCGCCTACTCCCGCGCGCCCAGCGCAGAGGACACCCGCGCGAGGAGGGAAAAGGGGAGCACCCTCTTCGCGCCCACGCGGCCGCCGCCGACATGCGGGCGGCGGCCGCCCCCAGGTACTACATGCGGCTTGCGACGCTACTCTCCCGATCCCCTGTCCGGAGCGGCCTGTTCAGGCCCGCCTCAGGAGGACGGCGAGGGGAGCAGGTCACGCAGCAGACACCACCTGGAGCCGACGCCGGTTACCCCTGCTCGGCTTGCCAGGCTTCCCGTCCTCCAGCGCCGCGAGGACCTGGCCCGCGTAGTCCGCGGCCGCGTGCGTATAGATCCACGTGACCTTGCCCCCGCGCTCGTGCCCGAGGATCTCCTGCGCGATGACCTCCGGCACACCGATCGCGTGCAGCCGCGAGGCGTACGCGTCTCGGGTGTCCGAGAACACCGGCCACCAGTCGACGCGCTCGACGAGTTCCTGGCGGCGGCGCCCCGTCGCCTCGTCGGTCACGGTCGTCTTCACCTTGCGCACGACCTTGCGCGAGACACCGGCAGCCTGGATCGCCGCGACCCACAGGCGGCGGAACGCGGACCGGCGCAGCGGCGCACGGTACGTCTCCCCCTCGCCGCCGTTCCTCTTGCTCCCGCGCCGCACCTTGTTCCTTCCGTGGAACACGAGCTCGTTCTCGCACAGCCCGTCGGCCGGTTCGGACACGGCCCGGCTGGCGTCCGGCTCCGACGCCCACAGATCGCGGAGCACCCGGAGGGCGAGCCCCGTCAACGGGACGGACCGCAGACCGGCGTCGCTCTTCGGGTACGCCTTCCGTTTGATCTTCCCGCGCGGCTCGACCAGGACCTCGCGCACGTGAAGGCGCCGGCCCGCGAAGTCCACGCGGCACCAGCGCAATCCGGCCAACTCCTGGAACCGCAGCCCGGTCTCCTGCGCGACGATCAGCAGCGCGTGGAAGTACGCGGGCAGCTTCTGCCGGATGAGCCAGAGCTGTGCGTACGACGGCGGCCGCCGGTCCTCGGGGTGCTTCTTCTTGATCGTCGGCAGCTTCACGCCGTCGGCCGGGTTGAAGGGCAGGCGCCGGTCCAGCTTCGCCGCAGTGAGCATCCGGTCCAGGACCTGGAAGCACTTCGTCACCGAGGCCGAGGCGAGCGGCCCGCCGTTCTCGTCGTGCAGCTGGTTGACCCAGGTCTGGATCTCCAGCCAGGACAGCTCGAACAACCTGAAGCTGCCGAACGTCGGCTCAATGTGGTTCCGCCACATCCCGTCATCGCGGAGCTGCGGCTGCGTCCAGTGCTCGATCCGCAGCTCGCCCTTCGTCTGCGTGGGCCACCACAACCGGTGCCACGCGCACAGGCTGATCTCGCCGCGGGCCGGATCCACCCAGACGCGTTGCCGCATCTCGGTGCGGGTCTGCTCCAGGAACTCGATCGCCGCGGTGAAGGTCGGCTTCGTCTTGCTGCGGCCCCGGCCGGCGGGGTCGGTGTAGCGGGCTTCCCACGAGCCGGTGTGTTCGTCGCTCGCGGGGCGGTCGCCGGGGTACCGCTTGAGGCAGGGCGGACAGCCGCAGCGCATCGAGGGGTTGGGGCGTGGGTTGGCCTGGTCAATGGCCGTCGTCTTGCGCACCATGTGGGAGTGCTCCTGATCAGAGAGTCGATGCGCCGACGAGCTGCGGGACGGGGAGCTCGGGGAGCTCGACGCGTCTGCCGCAGAAGCAGTGGAGTCCGGCGCCAAGGTCAGGTGCGCCGAGGTCGACTGTCAGGATCGCGTGCAGTTCTCTGATCAGGTCGTGTGGGTGGGTGCCCCGTAGGACGTAGATCGTGATCTCGTCCGGGTCCCAGATGGCGATCTCTGGCAGATCGTCGGCCGCGGCGATGCGGATGCACACAGGTTCCCCCCAGGAATCGCGTGAAGCACGGAGTGATCCGCTCCGGGAGGACAGCGGTTGCTAGAGGCTACCGTCGTGTGCGGGAGTTGTGGAAGTGATCTGTCATATGCCGTGGGGTGCATTTGGATCACACCCCGTGCGAAGAGTACCCCCGTCAATTAGGCAACCCTTACAGGGAGTTGCTAGGCGCGACTCGCTGCTTCCATCTCTTCGGCGATGCCGATGAGCGAGCGCTGCTGTCTCGCGGAGAGACCCCGGTAGATCTTCAGCAGCCGGGCCTCGCGCTCGGTGTCGCTCGGCCCGGGCACGGGGCGGCCGGCCGACTCGAAGAGCTGCTTCGGGGTGACCTCGCCTCCCCAGCCCCGCAGTGCGTGGGCGAGGGCGCGCAGTTGCTCGGGCTCCACGCGCGAGGTGCCGCGGGTCCGGTTCATCCATGCGTTCAGCGTCGGGTACTTCACGCCGCTCGCCTCGGCGAGTTCCTTCTGGGTTCTGTCGGTCTCTTCGAGGAGGCGCGCGAGAAGGGCCGCCAGGTCCTCGCCTGCTCGGGCGCGGTCCTCGGCGGGGTGGGGCTCGCCGGGGTTGTTCTGGTGGCTAGTCACGTGAAGAGCATCGGGTATCTGCATCTACACACGCAAGTAGATCGCAGTAGCCGTGACCAGTTATTGGCGGCGCCATGGCGCATCTACACAACCCCTGTGCACCCCGGTGGGACACACCTGCGCCCCTATGCGACACGCTTGACTCGATATGCATCTACATGCAGACTGTAGATACCGCTGGTCATTCAGGCCGACGGAACCCCTACTCGGCTACGCGCCGGAGGTTCCCCATGCGACGACGTGATCGAGGTGCCCCGCTGCGGGCCGCCATGAAGGCGGCCGAGCTGGACATCCCGAGCCTCGCCGCCAAGACGAAGGAAGTCGACACCGAGAGCGAGGGCCTGTCCCGCGCACTCGTCGGCTTCATCGTGGGTGGCGGCAAGAGCGCCCGCGAGGAGTGCAGCGACCGGGCCGCCGAACTGATCGCGGCCGCGCTCCGCCAGGAGGTCCTCGACCTCTTCGAGCCGGTCGTTTTCACGCTCGAAGAATCTACATCTACATCGAGATCGAGATCTCGCGAACCGGAGAAGCCGGACCTGCCGGACCGGCTGATGAACCAGCGCGAGCTCGCGAAGTTCCTGCGCAAGTCCATGAGCTGGATCGATGCGCAGATCCAGGAGGCGAGCGAGCGCGGCGAGACCTGGCCCGGCCTGATCTACGTCGGCCGCAGCCGCCGCTTCAACGCCGTGGCCGTGCTCGACGCGATGAGGCAGCAGCGAGAGCGCGTCGCCTGACGCAAGAAGGGGCCGCCCGGATGCGACCCGGACGACCCCGCACAACCAGCTCCACCCCTACGTCAACAGAAGGAAGACAGGCTGTGAAACCACAGGCTATCCGCAAGATCACACCACCAGCAGCGGCCGAGATGCAGGTCGTCGCCGCCGCCCGTGCCGGTGACCCCGACGCGTTCGCCACCCTCTACAACGACCACCACGACGTCGTGTTCTGCTACGTGCTCTCCCGCACACGGAACAAGACACTGGCGGAGGACCTGACCCAGGACGTCTTCGTGCGGGTCCTGCGCCGCCTGGACACGTTCTCGTGGCAGGGCAAAGAGATCGGCGCGTGGGTCAACACGATCGCCCGCAACATCGTGCACGACCACTACAAGGCGAGCCGCACCCGGTACGAGGTGCCGACCGACATCCTGACGGACAGCGACGAGTTCCCGGACACCGCCGAGGACGACGCCCTGCGCCACCTGGAGCTCGTCGAGATCCGGCAGACGATCGAGCACGCGATGCTCTCCCTGACCGACGGTCAGCGGGCCTGTGTCCAGGCGCGGTTCCTCGACGAGCTCAGCGTCGACGAGACGGCGGCCGTGCTGGGTCGGGACAACGGCGCGGTCAAGACGCTCCAGTACCGCGCGGTCAAGGCCATGAAGCGCGCCCTCGCCGACGAGGCGGTGGCCGCATGAACAAGAACCTGCCGCACGCCGTGAAGATCGTGCGCGAGGCCATCGAGTCGTCCGGCTCCGACCCGGCCGCCGCCATCGTCCACGCCCTGAACGACGCCCGCCTGCTCGTCGACCCCGAGAAGTCGTTCGGCACCGTCCTCTACCGGACGGCCACCGGAGTGGCGAAGCGCCGACCGCTCACCGACCTGGAAAAGCAGGCCGCCGCGTGGGAGGCATCGATCCAGCGCGCCGCCGCCCTGGTCGTGCAGATCGAGGGCAAGTTCGGCAGCGAGCCCGGTTTTCAGCGGGTGCGCATCGACGGCGATCAGGTCACGGTCGGCTACTCGTGCACGGCCATCGAGCAGTGGCACCAGCTCCGCATCTACTTCGGGATCACCGAGGACCAGGTCCAGGCGACCGAGTACGCGTTCGTCGGCCGGGGTCACCGTGACGGTGTCGCCGTGACGGTCGTCGCGTATGACGCGCCGCAGCTCGGGGACGAAGGCGCCGAGGCTCGCCGCCCGTACCGGCACGACGGGATCGTGTACGACCTGGCTCTGCCCCAGCGCGACATCACCGGGGAGACGTGGTTCTTCCACGGCGAGGTGACGGCGGACGGGGTGCCGCTGCTCGCGGTGGACAGCCGCCCGGAGCGCTGCTCGCTGTCGACCATCGTCGAGTTCGTCGGCCCGCTGACGCCCGTCAGGGATTCGGCGACGCCCGTCACCGGGGGCGGTGAAGCCGCATGAGCAAGACCACCGTGCTCCAGGCCGCGGCCGTCACCATGCTGCTGGCGAAGCGCCCGCAGCTCGCTGCACTCCCGATCGACTGGAAGCTCAACGACGACGGCGATGTGTTCCTCGCCCTCGCCCTCGACGCTCCGTCGCGCTCGGTGCCCGAGATCGCTCAGGAACTGGCCAAGGCCCTGCGCGGAGCCACCGTTGACGTGTTCGAGCAGACCACCGTGAAGGGACGCCCGTACCGCTGCCACACCGTGTGGGGCAAGCACGCCGGGGTCACCTTCCGCCTGTCCTCGATCGAGTACCCCGACGAGGCCACGGGTGGTGAGGTCACGTGAGCCAGGACCCTAACGACGGGGAACTCACCGAGATCATCACGCCGTCGCTCGACGAGATGGCCAAGGCACCCGGCGCGGCGCAGACCAAGTACCGCGTGACGTTCGCCCGAGTCGGCCGACACGGTGGACGCGACGGCAGCAACCCGCCCGCGCCGCTCACCGTGTGGGCCGTCACCGCCGACGAACTCGCCGATCACATCACCCAGTACATCCGCCCTTACCTGCTGTCGCGCGAGACCGAGGTGCTCGTGGACCTGGAGAAGATGCGCGGCCAGGTCCTCGCCGGGTTCAGCAACGGCGGCACGTTCACGATCGAGACGCTCCAGACCGCCGAGGGCGGTGAGGTCGCGTGAGCCAGGACCGTAACGACGAGTCCGCCACTGGGAAGGACACCCCCGCCGGGGGCGAGTCCACCCAGGGCGAGTTCTTCAAGGCAGGCCGCGAGTACACCACGAGCGACGGCTGGACCGCGCCCGAGGAGACGCTCTACTTCCGGTGCAAGTACGTGACCACGAGCCCGGAGGGCGACCGCATCGCCTTCGGGTTCGTCCGGCTCGGCACCAACATGGAATGGATCCCGGCCGGGTTCGGCGCCCGCGAGTGGTTCTACTCGCACGGCCGGCACGTGCGCGGACCCGAGGGGGACGCGCCATGAAGATCCCCAGCATCGCCGCCGTCGCCTGCATCCGCATCGCGAACAGCGAGGACCCCGACCGTTTCCAGCGCATCGTCGAGGTCGACCAGCTCGACGCCCACCACGGTGTCGACGTCGCGGCCGCCGCCGAATCCGCCTGGAACGCCACCGACCACGTGCGGCTCGCCGCCGAGCTCGAAGTCCTGGCCGGCCTCCGCCGCATCGGCGCGGCCGCCCACCCGACGAGCTGCTGGTGCGACGCCTGCCGCGTGCGCCGCTCCCTGAAGTCCGAGACGAGGGAGCTCTGATGACCGCGTACAGCGACGTGTACCGCGCGCTCACCAACGAACGTGCGCTCCGCCCGGCCGAGGCGTCCCGACTGCTGGCCGCCCTCCGCGACGAGCACGCTCACGAGCTCGCCGAGCACATCCGCGACGAGGCCAAGAAGCGGTGCGAGCTGAAGCCGACGGACACGCACGCCGAGTCCCGCCGCAAGCGCCGCCGGTTCAAGGGCCTGTTCTCTGCCGCCTCACTCATCGACCCCGCCCACCAGCGGGCCAACCTGCCCAACCAGCGCGACCGGAGTACGTCATGACCTTCACGTTCACCACCGCCACCCGTGAGCAGGCCCGCGCCCGGATCGGGCTCCAGGGCCCGGCCGGGTCGGGCAAGACCAAGTCCGCGCTGCGCATGGCCGAGGGCCTGGCGAAGAGTGGGCAGATCGGAGTCGCTGACACCGAGCGTGGCTCCGCCCTCAAGTACGCCCCGGTGCCGGGCCGCGAGGACCTCGGCGGGCACGAGTTCCTGCACCTGCCCATGGACCGGCACGACCCCCGCGACCTGATCCAGGTGGTACGTGCCGCCGAGGAGCAGCGCCTGGCCGTGCTGATCGTCGACTCGTGGTCGCACTTCTGGAACGGCCGCGGCGGTCTGCTGGAGATCGTCGAGGAAGCCGGGTCGCAGCGCGGCGCGGGCGGGACCTTCGGCGGCTGGCGCACCGGCAACCCGATCGAGCAGGACATGCTCGACGCGATCCTCAACTTCCGTGGCCACCTCATCGTCACCATGCGCACCAAGGGCGATTACGTGATCGAGGGGAAGACGGTCACGAAGCTCGGCGTCAAGGCCGTGCAGCGCGAGGGCGCGGAGTACGAGCTGGATGTCGTGATGGACATGGTCCAGGGCACGGCCACCGTGACGAAGACCCGGTATCAGCCGCTCGACGGGCAGGTGTTCCACCACCCGGGCGAGGACGTCGCCGAGATGATCCTGGAGCAGCTCGGGCAGGGCGTCGACCCGGTGCAGGCGATCGTCGACGAGCTGGTGAAGGACGGGCTGACGTACGACCAGGCGCTCGTCCTGCACGCCCGAGCGAAGGGCCGGGGGGTCCTCAACTCCGACACTCCCCACCCGAACACGGGCGAGGACACGAAGCTCGGGGATCTGATCCGGGAGTACGGGCAGGCGGTCAAGCCGCAGGCTCCGACGCCCGTCAGCGCCCCGTCAGCGCCCGCGCCGTCGGCGCCCGGCGAGGCCAACGCGGAGGCTGCCGCGCTCGACGCTGCGTCCTCCGCGCTCGACAACGAGGCCCCGTCCGGTGAGCGGGTGACGGCCCCGCAGATGCGCATGATGCACGCCCTGTTCACGAAGGTGGGGCTCGGCGACAAGGACGATCGACCGCAGCGGCTGCACGCGACGGCGCTGATCGTCGGCCGTGCCATCGGGTCGGCGAACGACCTGACGCGCGACGAGGCGAACACTCTGCTCGACACCCTCGCGAACTTCGGCGACCGCGAGTCGGCGGCCGCCGACTTCGCCGCCATGGTCGAGGGACTGGAGAGCGACCGCGCCCGGGCCACCGACGAGGCCGCCGAGCAGAGCGCGGCCTGATCCACCACTGATCCGCGGGTCCCGCCCTGCCCTTCCCCCATCGGGGCGGGGCCCGCGCTCCCAGAGAGGAGGTGCACCCCAGTGGTGAACCCCACCCCAGAACAGGCCGAGGCCATCGCCGCGTACGGCGACGGAACCGATCTCGTCCTCCAGGCCGGCGCCGGGTGCGGCAAGTCGAGCACGCTGAAGCTGATCGCTCGCTCGGACCCGCGCGCCCGCATGACGTACGTCGCGTACAACAAGGCGATCGCCGACGACGCGAAGCGCAGCTTCCCCATGTCCGCGACGTGCTCGACCGCCCATAGCCTGGCGTTCGCCGGGATCGGCCGCCAGTACGCACACCGGCTGTCCAGCCCCCGGCAGACCGCACACCAGGCGGCACAGTCACTGAACGTGCCGAAGGTCCTCGGCTACCCGACGGGCACGCCGTTCGTCCTCAACGACGCGGGCGAGAAGATCGCGTTCCCGTCGAAGAAGATCATGCGGACCGCGCTGGAGACCGTGACCCGCTGGTGCTACTCGGCCGACCCGGACCCGACCGACCAGCACATCCCGCGCCGCACCGGCATGAAGTCCCGCGAGACGATCGCCCAGATCGCCGAGCTGGTCCTGCCCGTGGCCCGCACCGCATGGCACGACCTGCGCAAGCAAGACGGCGTACTGAAGTTCCAGCACGACCACTACCTGAAGATGTGGCAGCTCGGCGGCCCCAAGCTGCACACCGACGTCGTGCTGCTCGACGAGGGGCAGGACACGAACGACGTCGTGGTCGACGTGATCCAGCGGCAGGAGCACGCACAGCGGATCGTCGTCGGCGACTCCGCCCAGCAGATCTACAGCTGGCGCGGAGCGAACGACGCCCTCGCGAAGTTCACCGCGACGGGCGCCCAGGAACGGATGCTGTCGCAGTCGTTCCGGTTCGGCCCGGCCATCGCCGAGGCGGCGAACGACTGGCTCTACATCGTGGGGACCGGGCTGCGGCTGGCCGGCTTCGACCCGGTGCCTTCGGTCGTCGGCCCCGTCGACAGCCCGGATGCGGTGCTGTGCCGTACGAACTCGGGCGCCATGCAGGTGGTCGTCGATGCCCTCGGCCGTGGCCTTCCCGTCGCGCTCGTCGGCGGCGGCTCCGACATGAAGCGCCTGGCTCAGGCCGCAGAAGCGTTGCAGCAAGGTCGCGACGTCGACCACCCAGAGCTCGTCGGGTTCCCGTCCTGGGACGCGGTCCGCCAGTACGCCGACGAGGAGGCGGACGGCGCGGACCTCCGCGTGCTCGTCGACCTCATCGATGAGTACGGCACCGCGGCCGTCATCAAGTCGGCCGACGCCCTGGTCACCGAGGACAAGGCCGAGCTGGTCGTGTCGACCGCGCACCGGAGCAAGGGCCGCGAGTGGGACAGCGTCCTGATCCACTCCGACTTCCGCGCCCCGTCCCCGGACCCGACCACCGGGTTGGTGACGGTCCAGCGCGAAGAGGCCCGGCTGGCGTACGTCGCGGTGACCCGCGCCCGCCTGGCCCTCGACGACCAGGCCCTCGCCTGGAGGGACGAGATCAAGGCGGTGTCGGAATGACAGACATCGTCGTACTGATCTTCGGCACCGCCGCCGTGTTCATCTTCGTCTTCGCCTACTGCCTCACGGCCAGCCCCCGGCCGATCGCGCCGCCGCTCCCGCCCGTACAGCCCGACTACGAGGAGGGCCTGGAGCGGATGCGCGCGGCGGTCGCCGGCGCCTACCGCGAGGGCGAGCCCGGACTGTCCATCTCGCCGGACCTCGTCGACTGCTGGCTGATCTGGTCCGACCCGCCCGGCTCCGACCTGCTCGCCGACCAGGACCCGGACTAGCCCCGTGGCCTGGCGGTCCCGACTCCGGCCGCCAGGCCACGGCCACCGCACCACTGCACACCGCGCTGAAAGGGCGTCATCTGTGGGAACCCGCCTGGTCGTCGAGGTCGTAACCGCGGCTCCGACGACACTCACACACCGCGAGGCGTGGCTGCTCGCGGTGCTGGCGGAGGACGCCGACGACGCGACCCGCACCACCCAGTCCAGCATCGAGGACCCGAAGCTGCTCGCCCGGGCTCGGGTGTCGCGGCCGCAGATGTACGCGGTGCTGCGGGCCCTCGCCGACAAGGGGGTGCTGAAGCGGACGGCGGCCGGGCACCGGCACGGTGCCGCGCGGTACGAGCTGCTGCCGCTCGACTCCGCCACCCCGGCCCCGGCCCCAGCGCCCAAGGCTCCCGCGCGGAGGACGCCCCCGCAGCAGCCCGCCCGACCGCAGGCTCGCCGCGAGCGCCCTGCCGCGCGGGCCTCGCCGCCCGCCGGGTTCGACGAGTTCTGGGAGGCGTACCCCCGCAAGGTCGCCAAGGGCAACGCGCGTACCGCGTACGCGAAGGCGGTCAAGGGGGGCGCCGACCCGGCCGTCATCGCGGCGGCCGCCGCCAAGCACGCCGCCCAGTGGCGCGCCGCGCACACCGAGGTCCGGTTCATCCCGCACCCGGCTACCTGGCTGAACGGCGAGCGCTACGACGACGAGACCGAACCCCCGCCCGGTCACCAACAGCCGCGGCTTCCCGGCCCCGGCTACCAAGACCCGACCGAGAAGGGCATCTTCTGATGACCAGTCCCCACCCGCCTGACGAGTTCGAGCGGACGCTGCCGAACGACCTCGCCGCCGAGCAGGCATACCTCGGCGCCCTGGCCTTCGCCCGTCATGACGCCCGTCGGGTGCACAAGCTCGTCGCCCCCGCCGAGTTCTACCGGCCCGCCCACACCACCATCCACGCGGCCGCCGGCCAGCTCCTGGACGAGGGCGAGCCGGTCGACCCGGTCACCTTGGCGGCCGCGCTCCAGGCGGCCGGTGCTCTCTCCCGTGTCGGGGGCGCCGCGTACGTCCACCACCTCGCGCAGACGGTGCCGCTCGCCGGGAACGCCGAGCACTACGCCGAGATCATCCGCGAGCACGCGCAGCGTCGGGCCCTGATCGTGGCCGGGCAGGAGATCGTGCAGCGCGCCTACGACCCGGCGTCCGGCGACCCGAGCGACCTCGCCGAGGAAGCGGTCGCGCTGACGCGCGGTGTCCGGGACGCAGGCCGCGCCGCCGACGACACCCCCGTCACCGACATGCACGACTTCCTGACGGTCGTCGACACGTATGACTGGGTGGTGCCGGGGCTGCTGGAGCGCGGAGACCGGCTGATCCTCACGGCCGGGGAGGGCGGCGGTAAGTCGGTGCTGCTGCGGCAGATCGCCGTCGCCGTGGCGGCCGGGGTCAACCCGTTCACGATCGTGCCGTCCGAGTACGGCGCGCAGCGTGTCCTCGTACTCGACTGCGAGAACTCCGCGCCGCAGTCCCGCCGCCACTACCGGCACCTCATGAACGCGGCGCAGAACGCGCACCAGCCGGTGAAGCGCGGGCAGCTCCACATCGACGTCCGCCCCGAGGGCGTCGACCTCACGCGCGGCGAGGGCCGGGCCTGGCTGATGCGCCGGGTCGAGACCGTGATGCCGGACCTGCTGGTGATCGGCCCGATCTACCAGCTCCACACCGGGGACCCGTCGTCGGAGGATCACGCCCGCCGGGTCACGACCGCGCTCAACGAAGCGAGGGTGACGGCGAACTGCGCGATGGTCCTGGAGGCGCACGCCCCGCACGGCAATGGGTTCGGGCCGCGCTCGCTCCGCCCGGCCGGCTCGTCGCTGTGGATGCGCTGGCCCGAGTTCGGGTTCGGGCTCCGCCCCGTCGAGGACGAGAAGAGCGCGGAGGAGGACCGGGCACGGCGCCTGGTGCCGTGGCGCGGCCTGCGCGACGAGCGTGGGTTCCCGACGTTCCTGCGGCAGGGGCAGCGCGGCGGCTGGCCGTGGGTGCCGTACACGCCGATCGACACGGACATCCGCGGCTACTCGCCGACCGGGGCCACGGGATGAGCGGCAGGTGCCGGGTGTGCGGGCGCCGCCTCGTCTCGGAGAAGTGGGCCGCGCTGGGTGTGGGCCCGGTCTGCGCCCGCGCTACCGGTCTCCTTCCCCCGGCGCCGCCCCACCCGTTCCGCGCCACAGTCCACCAGCCGACGGCGCCCGCGCCGATCCCCGGCCAGACCACCATCCCGATCCAACCCACCCTCCCGGAAGAGAGACCGACGTGACCGGACCTGAGCACTACATCGAGGCCGAACGGCACCTCAGCGCCGCCTCCCATCTCGACAAGCCCTGCGGACGGCCTGTCGATCCTGACGCCTCCGCGTTCCACCTGGCTGCCGCACAAGTCCACGCGAACCTCGCGAGGATCGCGGCCGACGTCTTCAGCCGGCCTATCGAAGGTCAGCCCGACAGCGGGGGCATCGCGGAAGAGGAGTGGGACGACTGGAACGAAGCCGTATCCCAGACCGGCAAGTACGCCACCACGAAGGAGAACTGATCATGTCTCTGCCCGCGATGACGGGCGTCGGACGCCTCGTCGCCGACCCCGAACTCCGCTTCACCAACAACGGCAAGGCCGTCGCGAACATCCGCCTCGCCTTCAACTCCCGCCGCCTCAACCAGCAGACCCAGCAGTGGGAGGACGGCGACACCTTCTGGGTCAACGGCACCGCGTGGGAACGGCTCGCTGAGCACGCGGCCGACACCCTTGCCCAGGGCATGGAGGTCGTCGTCACGGGCGAGCTCCGCACCGAGCAGTGGGAGAAAGAAGGCCAGAAGAACAGCCGCCCCGCCCTGCTGATCCGCAGCATCGGGCCGAGCCTCGCGTACGCCACCGCCACCGTGACGAAGGCCAACGCCCAGCAGCAGGGCGGCGGACAGCAGCAACGGCCGGCGCCCCAGCAGCAGGCGCAGTACCGGCAGGGCCCGCCGCAGAACGACCCGTGGAACACGAACCAGCCCCCGGCCAACGACGAGCCCCCGTTCTAGTGGCCGCCTTCGCCCGCTTCCCCGGCGGCGCCGACGATCTCTCCGAGATCGTCGAAGCCCTCCACATCGCCGCGGACAGCCGAGAGCAGGACGCGCCCGAGCAGTCGCTTCGCTGGCGCTGGCTCGCCGACGACATCGGCGACGCCCTCGACCAACTGCCCAAACCGCAGCAGTAGACGAACCTCCGGAGCAGGGGCCCCTCGAAGGGCCCCACCCGGCACCACCAGGAGCCGACATGTTCCGCCTCTTCCGCCGCGCCCGCCCGGCGCAGCCCGAACCCGAGTACGTCGCCAACCTCGCCCGCGACCTTTCCGAGCGCCTAGAGCGCGAGAACTCCTGGAAGCGCCACGCGAACAGCTTCGCGACGCAGGCCGCCGTCGCCGCGCAGGACCGTGATGCCGCGTACCGCGACCGCAACCACGCACTGGCCTGGCTCGCCGCGCTCCATCCGGCGACCGCCGTCATCACGCCGTCCGTCGACCCGGACGCCGAGGGCTGGTCCTGGCTGTACGTCACCGCGGGTGGCTGGCAGATGCGTTGGTACATCAGCCCGCTGGATCTCTCGTTGTTCGCGCACGTCGAGCTCGTCGAGGCGAATGACCCGCGCGCGCAGTGGGACGGGCACGGCACCGACCAGAAGTACCAGCGGATCCGGCAGCACGTCCGGCTCCTGGGTCTCGAGGACGGGGCGCTGACGCCCGTCACGCCCGAGGCCCGCAGTGCCTGACGAACGACCCGGGCAGCTCGCCCCGGCCCGGCTCGCCCAGATCAAGGCCATGCGGTTCACGACGAGTCTCAACCCGGCCGCCGGGTTCTTCGCCACCGACACCGAGCGCGAGCTGTACCTGCTCGCCGCCCGCTGCTGGAACGCGTTGCAGGAAGTCCTCCGCGACCACACCCACCTGACCACCGCACATAACGAGGCGACCGCCCGCCTCGCCGCCTGGGAAGGACACCCCGACCAATGAACGCAGCCGACGACCTCGACACGATCACTGCTCGCTGGCCCGCGTTGGCCGAGGCCGCCGGCACCCGGCCCGTCACCGGCTGGCCCCCGGTCATGGGCATCGCCCGCGTGCTGGACGACCAGGAGCGCGAGGAGTACGCGGCCGAGCGCGCGGACACGGCGCCGGACGCTCCGGGCCCGCGGCCGACGCCCGTGAACGTGGATGTGCTCGACGTGATGCGGACGATCGAGCAGGGCCTGTGTGCGACGGCGGACTGGCTGGCGTCCCGGGTGCAGCGGCCCGTCATGACGGTGCCGACGGGGCGCGGCTGGTCCGACGAGGCGCACCGCCAGGCCGCGCTCGCCGCGGCGAAAGATGCGGCGGACTCGCGCCGCTGGAGGTACCAGGGGGAGCGGTCCGCGTCGACGGCCGCGGAGTGGCTGGCGCTGCGCCTCGCCGATGCGCCGGGCCCGTTCCGTGCGCTCGACGATGGCGAGCGCGAGGCCGTCACGAAGGTCGCGGCGATGGGTGCTGAGCTGATCCACCGGACGCTCGGCGAGCAGCGCCGTACGGAGGCGGTGCCGAGGCCGTGCCCGGTCTGCCGGGGGCAGCTCGTCGTCGAGGGTGGCGACGGCCTGCCGCCAGTCGTGCGGTGCGAGGACTGCGGCCGCTCGTGGCGGGAGCGCAGCGATGACGTGGCGTGAGCGGAGGGAGTGTGCGCGGCGACACGTGCTGAATGCCGGGTTTCACCGCGTACACGTCAGACAGCGACACACTTCCTTCACATCTCCCACCCCATCTGCGTAGCGTGAAGTGGCATGGTTGATCGACCGATGAGATGGACGCTCAGAGCGTCCGCGTTGGGGGGATTTCATGCGCACTCGCACCGCCGCAGCCTCTGCCGTTTTAGTCCTGTGCACCGCCCTGGGGGCGACAGCCTGCTCCGACCCTTCGGACATTGGGCCTTCGTCCGGCAGCTCAGCGTCAACCAAGGACGGCACCAGCCAGCGTCAGGCGAACAGGGTTAATCCTGAGGTCGACCCCTCGGACTGCGCGACGACCGCAGACAAGATGCCGAAGGGCTGTGAGGTCGACCTGTCTGTGCCGGAGACCGGCGAGGCGTCCCCCGCCCCTGAAGGTCCGTCGACGAACTGAGCCTCGACAGCCAGGTTTACGGCGGGCCGAGTCTCCGGACTCGGCCCGCCGTGCAGATCAACTCGGCTCGTGTCGTTCACAAAAACTCCACACTTTAACCACATGTTCCTCTACCATCACTTCTCGTTCACATTGGTTGAGGCCTCAGCTATGAGGTCAGGGGTGGGGGTAGAGATCCATGCGTACGAACTGGCGCCTGAAGTGCGCTGTCCTGGGTGGCGCCGTAGCGCTCGCCCTGTCGACGTTCGCCGTCTCGCCAGCACAGGCTGACGACGAGCCACCTGCTGGATACGTCGAGGTAGAGATGCCGGCGGACATGGAGATCGTGGAGGCGACACCCCCGCCGCCAGGCGCCCCGACTCCCGCGGCTCCCGGGGCAACGACTGCGCTCGGATTCGGGGACCACGCCTGCAACGCCATGATCTCCACTTACGGATCAACCGGCTGCTTCCAGCCCTACGGCGATGTCATCTGGTCATTGGACACCGAGGCGGACGGCCGGTCCTCTGTGACCGTCGTTCACACCGACTACGGGCGAGCCGACTACGCGTGCATCAACAAGCAGGGGAAGGGCAACTGGGGGTACTGCAACAAGGACTACCGGGAGGACGGCAACGTTCGGCTGCAGGTTCTGCGTTACGACAGCGACACGGGCTCCTTCTACCAGCCCATTGCAACGTCCGGCTGGACCCCGGTCGACGGCCAGTAACCCCTTGGAGGGCGCCGGAAGGCGGACCGTACGCCACTCCGCCGCGAAGGCCCTGGACGAACTCCAGGGCCTTCGTGCTGCCCATCCTGTGGACGCCCTCTTGTGATCCACAGGGCAGTGAGGTTATAGCGCTGTGGGTAAGCCCCCTCGGGCCTGTGGATAACTGGACTTAGTGCGTCCAGTCGTCGGGCCCGCCGCCCCGCCAATCGATCAACGACGTGCGGACAACGTCCATCTCGTCCCACTCCTGGAGGCCCGCCTCCTGCATGAACCGGACGACGTCCTGCACCGAGTACGCCCTGCCGAGGATCGCGCCGTCGACGCGGACCCGGCGGCCGCCGTCCTCATCGGGCGGGTAGATCACGACGGGCTGCGGAGAGACCATGACGCCATGCTGCGGCGAGTGCAGCCGTCCCGCAGCCCGAGCGCTCGGGAGGGACCCGTTACTTGCTGTGGTTGAGCACGTTGCCGTTCACACAGTGGTTGACGGTGTTGCCCACCCAGTCCCCGCCCTCAGGTACGACGGCCAGTTCCTGGTAGCAGACGGATGCGGCGCTGAAGGCCCAGTTGGTTGCAGCGTTGGCGCCGGAGCCGAAGTTGGTGTCGTTGTCGGCGTGGGCAGGGGCGGCCATGGCGGTGGCGGCGAGCGTGAGGCCGACAACGCTGATGATCTTCTTCATGCACGACGAACGATGGACCAAGCGGGGTGGGTACGGGACCGCATCACTGATCGCCCGGTTGGTGGACTCGGCTACTACTCACACCGTGACGCCCGTCAAACCCCGTCACATCTAGGCGAACCCCTCCCGCCACACCAGCAGGACCCGCTACCGTTCAAGGACGGCAGATGCCCCCCGTAGGGCGTCACCTCCCAAACAAGGCGAGCCCCGGCAAGGAGACTGCAACTCCCGCCGAGGCTCTGACCACTTGGAGATGACGCTCCTCATGGTTGAGCTGCACCCTAATGCGCCCACGTCACCGCCGAACACCCCCACCCCACGCTGGGTTTCCTGGCTCACAGACTTCGGCCGCCCCATCGTCGCCGCCTGGGTCATGATCATGTGCGCCCCGGGTGAACACCACCTCGGCCGCCTCGCAGGCTGGTCCGATCACCTCGCGTGGGGCATGGCCGGAGTCCTAGCCGCGTACGCCGGCATCGCCGCGGCCGTCGCGAGCAAGCGCCCCAAGGGCGCGCCCGGCAAGACGTCCGCCGTCGCCGGCGCCTGGCTCTCCCTCGGCACCGCCATGTCCGCACAGCCGGTGTCCCACATGTTCGTCACCGGGCACTGGACCGCCGAGCCGCGCCCGCCCGTCTGGCTGGTGGTCGCCGTGTCGTGCGTCCCGCCGCTCGTCCTCGGGCACCTGCTGCACCTCGCCGCGACCCCGGTCCCGGCCGCCCCGGCGACGCCCGTCACCGCGCTGACGGCCCCCGTCACGGAGCAGCCGGCCGCCCCCGCGCGGAGCAGCGCCTGGACGCACGCCGTACCCGCGGGCGTCGACCTGCTCCCGATCGTGCCGCGCACTGCGACGCCGCCCCCCGTGATCACGTACTCGGACCGTCGGTGCGAGGTGATCCGCCCCCTGTACGACGTGGGCACCCGGCCCGGCACGAAGGCGATGCGTGAGGCCCTGGTCGCCGCGCTCGGCGAGGCGCCGTCCGACGGTGTGATCCGCGGCCAGCTCCGCGCCGAGATCGAGATGCGCGAGCCGCACCTGGCGCAGCTTCCCCCCGCCCCGGTCGCCATCGGCGCCTGACGTACGCCCGCCCTCGCGCGGCCGCGTACGACCGCGCCCTCATGCCCTGGGGAACCCATGCCCAAGCACGACCAGGACGAGGAGCCGGACTGGTTCACCGTCAAGCCGCGAGACGAAGACTCGACCGATCCAGATAGCGAAGGGCCGGCGCCTGCCGCGCAGCCGCATCCCCAGCAGGGCGTGCACATCACCGTGACGCCGCCGCCCCCGCCGCCCGCCAATCCGGCCAAGGCGGAACGGCGCGCGCGGGTCCGCCGCTGGCTCGCCGTCCACGGCGCGGCCGCGACCGTCGGCTGGTACGTCGGGCTCGGCCACCTCGCCGAGAAGTTCATGACCGAGGTCGGCGACAGCGCACCCATGGCCGCGCTCATCATGGCCGGGATCACCTGGTGGGCCGCCGAGCTCGCCACGGAACGCGTGGGGCTGGTGCCCAGCAAGCTGCGCCCGGCCGCCCGGATCGTCTACCGCATCCCCTTCGCCACCATCCTTCTCGCCGTTGCGCTGCACGCGCCGCGCGCAGCCTTCTAGGAGTCCTCGTGTACCTCGCAGCAGACACCAGCGGCGCCGTGTTCGGTGTGCTCGGCTCGGGCGGTATCGCCGTGTGCCTGACCACCCTGTTGATCTTCGGCGTCGTCGGGGGAGGGAAGGTCGACTTCGGTACGACGGGCGCCGCCGTGTGCGCCTTCGTCGCGGGCACCGCGTACGTGTCCGCCGGGAAGATCTGGGCCAACCCCGGCAAGGTCGTCGAGCAGGGCTTGACCGGGCTCGGCGTCGGCACCGGCACCGGCCCGTTCGGTGACGTCGGGATCGGCGCGGTCGCCATGCTCCTGGCCATCGTCCTGGTCGCGGCTCCGTCGAAGTGGCTGCCGCCTGCCCGCGCGGCCGTCGTCGGCATGATCGCCGCGTTCGTCTGGCCCGCCGCCGGGGACGGCTCGATCTGGGCCATGCCCGTTCAGTTCGCCGCCGCCGTCCTGATGATGGTGGGTGCCTGATGCGCGTCTGGGTTTCCCTCTGGACGGGGTCGACGATGATCTGCCGGACTGTCGGGGCATGGATCGCCGGGGGAGCAGTGCTCCGGCTCCTGGTCCTCGCCCTCGTCGCCGGGTTCGTCAAGGGCCTGCCGCACTCCTGGGACATCGCGACCATGCTCGCCGCGGCCTGGCTCGTGACGGCCGTCGTACTCGGGCTGCGCCAGCCCTGGCCGCCGGCCGCCCTCTCGGGCGAGCAGCCGGCCCCCGCCGAGGAGGTGGCGAAACCTGCCCTCCCCGGCCGTGACGAGCTCGCCGCCGCGCTGCACGCGGTCGCCGCCCCGCACGCCCACACGTCCGTCGTCGCCGCCCGCCTCGGGCTCTCCCCCGAGCGCGTACGGGAGGCCCTCACGGCGGCCGGTATCCCCACCAAGGGGGTGCGCATGAAGGGGCGCGGCTCATCCACCGGTGTGGACCGGGCCGACTTTCCGCCCCTTCCCTCCCCCGACGAGCCGTCCCCTGACGACGTTGTTGACGCAGGTCAGCCCGCCAACAACAACACCGACGAGCGTCCGAGCGTGGTCCGCCGAGCGGGGATGTTGATCATCCGTCCGCGCAGAACCGACGCCTGAGACTCCGGGGCGGCCGACTGCTGCCAGGCGCCCGGCCGCCCCGGTTCACCCATCCCGATCAAGAGACAGGAGCACCATCGTGCCAGCAGAACCTGAGCAGACAACCACCCCGGATCCGGCTCCGGAGCCCCCCTCCGCCCCGGCCAACGACTCCCGTTTCGTCACCGTCTACGACCCCGAGCGTGGCGGGCACTATCCGCCCGGGCGCTGAAAGGATCACCCCATGAGCGAGCGCGTGAACGTGAAGGTCCTGCTGATCTTCGGCGAGCAGGCGGAGATCGTCGCCGACGTCCCGGCCGAGGAGCGTGTCGAGCCTGTCCGGTATCCGGCTGCGGAGATCGCCGAGGCGGTCGGGCTGACGGTGCAGGATCTGCCTGGCCTGCGGCTGACGGCTGACGTCGGTGACGATGATCGTCTGAGTGGGTGGCGTCTGGCCTGACGCCTGGTCACGGCCCTGGTCTCGTCCTGAGATTGGGGCCGTTTCCTTCCCCCGAAGTGTTGCCTTTTAGTGCACCAATACCCCATAATAGAGACCAAGAGGGAAGGGGCCGCGAACCCCGACCCACCACCCACAAGGAAGGAAGCCGAAATGGCCGACTCCAGCGACCTCAACATCGAGGACCTCGCCAAGAAGCTGAGCCTGACCTACCAGGCGCTCGTCCTCTGCTGCGAGCAGCTGCCCATCCCGATCGCGCTCCCCAGGGCGGGCGCGACCAACGTCGAGGCCGAGCCCGCCGTCCGCCGGGTCGCCGACCTCGCTGACGAGCAGCCGATGCCCACGGAGATCCAGGCGCACCTCTTCAGCGCCGCGATCTTCTGGCTCACGGGCCTGGACGTCTTCCGGTGCCTGATCGTCGACGGCTGGAGCCACACCAGGGCCTTCCAGTTCATCGGCGCCCTGATGATCGCCCAGGATGCGATCACGGACCTCGGTGACTGGCTCGTCGAGCAGATGGCCTGATCCACCCCGTCGCCCCCGGCACCCAGCCGGGGGCGACCCTCATTGCAAGATCAGAAAAGAGAACGACCGGCAGGCCCGGGCCGAAGCCCAGACACCCCGAAGGGCGCTCGCGAAAACCTGCCGGTCCCACCCAGCCGAAAGGGCCGGACCACCATGGTAGAGCCGACGACCGAGGGCGAGACCCTCGCCGAGATCGCCGACCGGTACGGCCGCGCGTACAACACGATCCGCAACCAGTGGGCCCGTCACGACGCCTGGCCCGCCCCCGTCGGCAAGCGCGGCCGCAGCCTCACGTACGACCCCGCCGCCGTCGACCAGGCCGTCGCCGAGCACTTCGTGCGCA
>NZ_JBUEGE010000012.1:0-245550 GCF_054963755.1 Streptomyces sp. EDA2-14 | reverse complement strand
CCGGGCGCCCTGGCCGCGCAGCGACTCCGCACACCCCTTGCCCACGTCGCCGTAGCCGCACACCAGCGCGGTCTTGCCGCCGATCAGGACGTCCGTGGCGCGGTTGATGCCGTCGACGAGCGAGTGACGGCAGCCGTACTTGTTGTCGAACTTCGACTTCGTCACCGCGTCGTTCACATTGATCGCGGGGAACAGCAGGGAGCCGTCGCGCTGCATCTCGTACAGGCGGTGGACACCCGTCGTGGTCTCCTCCGTCACACCGCGGATCTCCGAGGCGAGCTGGGTCCACTTCTGCGAACCGTTGGAGATCGTGTCGTTCAGGAGCTGGAGGATGACGCGGTGCTCGTCGGACTCGGCGGTGTCGACCGAGGGGACCTTGCCGTCCTTCTCGTACTCGACGCCCTTGTGGACGAGGAGGGTGGCGTCACCGCCGTCGTCCAGGATCATGTTCGGGCCGCCGGTGGGGGTGTTCGGCCAGGTCAGTGCCTGCTCCGTGCACCACCAGTACTCCTCGAGCGTCTCGCCCTTCCAGGCGAAGACCGGGATGCCCTGGGGGTTGTCCGGCGTGCCGTTCGGGCCGACGGCGATGGCCGCGGCGGCGTGGTCCTGCGTGGAGAAGATGTTGCAGGAGGCCCAGCGGACGTCGGCGCCGAGCGCGACGAGGGTCTCGATGAGGACGGCCGTCTGGACCGTCATGTGGAGGGAGCCGGTGACGCGGGCACCGGCGAGCGGCTGGGCGTCGGCGTACTCCTTGCGGATCGCCATGAGGCCGGGCATCTCGTGCTCGGCGAGGGTGATCTCCTTGCGGCCGAACTCGGCGAGGGAGAGGTCGGCGACCTTGAAGTCCTGGTCCTGTCGGTTGGCGACAGAAGTCATAAGTGAGCTGCTCCTCGGTGCTGTTGCAGTCGGTCGAGGTGGGCTGACGTGCCTGCCCGCGGGACGGGCGGTGCACGCATGGCTGACCTGCGGCGTCCTGGGACACACGTGTCCCCTGGTCGTTCGCAGCGCAGTCCGTCGGAGGCCCTCTCTCCCTCGGCCGACCCGGCGTGCGGGCCGCCCGACCGCCATCAGCAGCGACGTCTGGCTCGGTACAAAGCTACACCGATCGGCCCAGCCGAACCCACCCCGCCTCTCGATCCGGCCGCATCCGTTCCGGATCGACCCTCCGTGGAGGGAGGGCCGGGCATGTACAGGGATATATGACAACGGACTAGCTGATCCGGGACCTTTGAACCGTCGGCGCTGTGCGTATGTGTTGCACCATGCTGAGATAGCCGCAAAGAATTGCGCGCTCCTGCACGGAACGCTTGAAGGAGAGCCACGTGACCAGTCCGGCCGACCCCCACGCGGGCGGAGGGACCGTCGAGCAGCAGAAGAAGTTGAGGCTGCTCGCGGTGACCGCATGTCCGACCGGCATCGCGCACACCTACATGGCGGCGGAGAAGCTGCAGCAGGCGGCGGATGCCGCCGGCATCGACATGAAGGTGGAGACGCAAGGGTCCATCGGGGCCGAGAACGTTCTGACCGACAACGATGTCAAAAACGCCGACGGCATCATCATCGCCGCGGACAAGGACGTCGACCGCGCCCGGTTCGCAGGTAAGCGGGTGCTGTCGGTCGGTGTGTCCGAGGGCATCAGCCACCCCGAGCAGTTGATCGAGCGCGTGCAGAGTGCGCCCGTGGCCGGTGCGGAGGGCGGCGGGGCGCAGGAGGCCGCGGCGTCCGGCGGCAAGGAGCGCAGCGCGGCGTACAAGGCGCTGATGAACGGCGTCAGCTTCATGATTCCGTTCGTCGTCGTCGGCGGTCTGCTGATCGCCGTCTCGCTGGCGATCGGCGGTCACGCGACGCCGGACGGGATCCAGATCCCCAAGGACACGTTCTGGTTCAACGTCAACGCGCTCGGCACGCTCGGCTTCAAGCTGATGCTGCCGATCTTCTCCGGCTACATCGCCTTCGCGCTCGGTGACCGGCCGGCCCTCGTGCCGGGCATGATCGGCGGCTTCCTCGCCGCCGACGCCAGCATCTACGGCTCCGACGCCAACGCCGGTTTCCTCGGCGCCATCGTGACCGGTTTCCTCGCGGGTTATCTCGTCCTTGCGATTCGTAAGGTCAAGGTCCCGAAGGCCATCCAGCCGATCATGCCGATCATCGTGGTCCCCATCGTGTCCACGCTGGCCGTCGGCCTCGCCTTCATCTACATCCTCGGCGGGCCGATCTCCTGGGTGTTCACGCATCTCACCGACTTCCTCGGCGGGATGACCGGGTCGAGCGCGGTGCTGCTCGGTGCGCTCATCGGTCTGATGATCGCGTTCGACATGGGCGGGCCGGTCAACAAGACCGCGTTCCTGTTCGCCGTGGGTCTGATCGGGACGAACAACGCCGTCATGGGTATGGCCGCCGCCGCGATCCCGGTGATGCCGCTCGGTCAGGGCCTGGCCACGCTGATCCGCCGCAAGCTCTATACGCAGCAGGAGCAGGAGGCCGGTATCGCGGCGCTGTTCATGGGCTGTTTCGGTATCTCGGAGGGCGCCATCCCGTTCGCGGCGGCGCGCCCGGCGCAGGTCATCCCGGCGAACATGCTGGGTGGCGCGGTCGCCGGTGCGATCGCCGGTCTCCTGGGGGTCGAGGACTCGGTCCCGCACGGTGGTCCGATCGTCGCGGTGTTCGGCGCGATCAGCGGTCTCGCCTGGTTCTTCCTCGCGATCGTCGCGGGCACGGTGGTCACCGCCGTGACGACGAACGCGCTCGTCGGCGTGAGCAACCGCCGCGCCGCCGCCAAGCAGGCCGCGGCCGACTCTGCGGAGCCCGCCGGGGCCGTCGCGTCCGGTGCCGTTCCGGCCGTCGCCGCCGAGAGCGCGCCCGAGCCGGCCCACGCCACGGCGACGGTCGCCTCCGCGTCCGCGAGCGGATCGCTCCAGGCGGCCACGGCGACCGCCACCGCCTCCGGTGCGGCGGAAGCCGAGGCGGTCGAAGCGGCCGACGAGGCGCACACGGCCCCGGATCAGGAGCCCGAGGTCCTCTCCGGCTACCTCACCGACCGGACCGTCAAGGTGCAGCTGGACGCGCAGGACAAGGAAGCCGCCATCCGCGAGCTGGCGGACCTCGCCGCCCGTACCGGCAGCGTCTCCGACGCCGAGGAACTCGTACGGACCGCGCTGCGCCGCGAGGAGCAGGGCACGACCGGGCTCGGCGAGGAGATCGCCATCCCGCACGCCAAGACGGACGCGGTGACCGCCCCGGTCGTCTGCTTCGCGCGGTCCGCCGAGGGCATCGAGTGGGGCTCGCTCGACGGCACGAAGGCCAAGCTCGTCTTCATGATCTCGGTGCCGGAGGCGGCCGCGGGCGACGAGCACCTGCGGATCCTGGCGCTGCTGTCGCGCAAGCTCATGGACACGGACTTCCGGGCGCGACTGCAGGCGGCGCCGGACGAGGCCGCGATCCTCGACGTACTCGCCGAAGTGCAGTAGCGGCAGCCGTCGACGCGCAGACGTGAGGGGGCCCGGCCGAGATTCTCGGCCGGGCCCCCTCACGTACGGAAAGAAATGCTCAGTGCTCCGCGGCGGGCGTCGGGCCGCCGGGGCGGGCATCCGGGTCGGAGCCCTTCGCGGCCTCTGCCTCGCTGTAGATGTCGGGCTCGAGGTAGATGACGCGGGCGATCGGGACGGCGGCGCGGATGCGGGCCTCGGCTTCGTTTATGGCGCGGGCGACCTCGGTGGCCGTGTCGTCGTGCTGCACGGAGATCTTCGCGGCGACGAGGAGCTCCTCGGGGCCGAGGTGGAGCGTGCGCATGTGGATCAGGCCGGTGACGGTGTCGCCGTCGACGACGGCCTTCTCGATCTTCGCGACCTCGTCGGCGCCCGCGGCCTCGCCGAGCAGCAGCGACTTGGTCTCCAGGGCGAGCACGATCGCGATGGCGATGAGCAGGATGCCGATGCAGAGGGTGCCGATGCCGTCCCAGACGGCGTCGCCGGTGGCGAGGGTCAGGCCGACACCGAACAGCGCGAGGACCAGACCGATGAGCGCGCCGAAGTCCTCCAGGAGGACGACCGGCAGCTCAGGCGCCTTGGCGCGCTTGATGAACTGGCCCCAGGAGAGCTTGCCGCGCAGCGCGTTGGACTCCTTGATGGCCGTACGGAAGGAGAAGCCCTCGGCGATGATCGCGAAGACGAGGACGCCGACCGGCCAGTACCAGTGCTCCAGGTCGTGCGGGTGGGCGATCTTCTCGTAGCCCTCGTAGACGGCGAACATGCCACCGACCGAGAAGAGGACGATCGACACCAGGAAGGCGTAGATGTAGCGCTCGCGTCCGTACCCGAAGGGGTGTTGCGGGGTCGCCTCGCGCTGCGCCTTCTTGCCGCCGATCAACAGCAGGAACTGGTTCCCGGAGTCGGCGAGCGAGTGGACGGCCTCGGCGAGCATCGACGAGGAGCCACTGAAGAGGAACGCCACGAATTTCGCTACCGCGATCGCGAGGTTGGCGGCGAGTGCCGCCACGATCGCCTTGGCTCCGCCTGAAGCACTCATGTCGTTCCTGGTGTCCTTTCGAGGTTCTACGTACGTCCCGTGCGCGGTGGGTCATTGTTGCAGCACGGGACGGCGCAGATGTCTCTCAGGCCACTACCGTCGCGCGGAAAAACGTGCCGGAACCGGACACATTCACCTTTTCTCCCGCCGGTACGAAGGCGGACTCGCCGGGTGCGAGCGCGAGCTCGCCGGCCCGGACGGTGCCCGCCGTGCAGAGCAGGATCTGCGGCGTCGCGGCCGTCAGGTCGTGGTCCGCGCCGCTCTCGGGCAGGACGAAGCGCGAGAGGCGGAACTCGTCGATGGGGGTGTCGTAGACCTCTTCGCCGTCCGCGGAGGCCTCCGGGCGCAGCACGCCGGGGTCGGTGGCCTCGAAGCGGACGATGCGCAGCAGTTCGGGGACGTCGACGTGCTTGGGGGTGAGTCCGCAGCGCAGCACGTTGTCGGAGTTGGCCATGATCTCGACGCCGAGGCCGTCGAGGTAGGCGTGCGGGACGCCGGCGCCGAGGAACAGGGCTTCCCCGGGCTGCAGTTGGACGTGGTTGAGCAGCATGGCCGCGATGACGCCGGGGTCACCCGGGTAGTGGTGGGCGATGCCCGCGTACGCCTCGTAGGCCCCACCGATGCGCTGGGCGGCGGCCGTGGCGTCGATGACGGTGCGCTCCATCTCGGCCGGGTCCGCGCTCAGTACGGCGGTGAGGACCTCGCGCAGCGCGGCCTCTTCGGGGTGGGCGCGGAGCAGGTCGACGTACGGCTTGAGGCTGTCGACGCCGAGGCCTTCGAGGAGTCCGGCGGCCTCCTCGGGCGCGCGGAATCCGCACAGGCCGTCGAACGGCGTGAGGGCGCAGATCAGTTCGGGCTTGTGGTTGGCGTCCTTGTAGTTGCGGTGCGGGGCGTCGATCGGGACACCGCGCTTCTCCTCGTCCTCGTAACCCTCCTTCGCCTGCTGGAGGTTGGGGTGCACCTGGAGGGAGAGGGGGGCGCCCGCGGCGAGCAGTTTGAGGAGGAACGGGAGGCGGGGGCCGAACTTGTCGACGGCCGCCGTGCCCAGTTCGTCGGCCGGGTGCGCGTCGATGACTTCGTTGAGCGGGCCGCGCTCGGTGCGCGAGGGGGCGCCGGGGTGGGCGCCCATCCACATCTCCGCCTGCGGCTCACCGGTCGGCGCCACGCCGATGAGCTGCGGGATGGCGGTGGTGGAGCCCCAGGCGTAGGGGCGGATGGTGTTGCTGAGGCGGTCCATGAGGGGCTCTTTCGGTACGCGGTCCAGGACGGGGCGGCCGGGCGCCGTCGGCCGGCCGGGGACAGGGTCGGTCCGGGTCAGGCCCGCGAGGCGAGGCCCAGGTAAACGGCGGCGAAATCCGTGACGGCGATCAGCTCCGCGAGGGTTTCGAGGTCGCTGCCCTCCTCCGGTTCCAGCTCGCTGATGGCGGTGTCGTGCGAGAGCGCGAGTTCGCGGGCGGCGGGCGCGGCGGTGAGGCCGCCCGTGGGCCGGTCGCGCAGCAGGACGACGCGGGCGCGCAGCGCCTGGACCTCCTCGACGCGGTCGCGGAAGAAGTCGTCGGGGTCGGCGCCGCCTGCCATGTCGCCGGTGAGGAGCGCGCCGTGCGCGGGCATCGCCTCGGGCAGGTCGGCGGCGAGCGCGGGACGCCCGGCGAGCTCGGCGAGCGCGGCGGCGAAGCGGCGGCCCGCGGGGCCCGCGGCGGCGCCCTCCGTCCAGATCAGCGGGAGCGCCTCGGCGAGCTCGGCGGCGAGGGTCTTGGCCGGGTTGCTGTACGTGGCGATGGCCGGGCCGCAGCGCTCGGCGACCTGGTCGAGGCGGTCGGCGACCTTCTCCAGCGTCTCCGGCTCGGCCGTGAGCAGGCCCGTGCGGTCGAGCAGCGCGAGGAGGGGCGTGAGCAGCGCCCAGAGGGCGCCCGGGGCGGAGGCGGCCGCGGGTTCGTCCTGCTCGTACGGGGCCGTGGCCATCGGTACGGACAGGCCGTGCGCCACCGCGACCGACTCGGTGAGCGGGGCGCCGGAGGGGCAGACGGCGACGGCTGTGACGCCGCGCCGGTACGCCTGCTCGACGAGGAGGGAGAGGCTGGGCTCCGAGCCGTCCGGGGTGGCGATCAGGAGGAGGTCGACCGAGCCCGCCCAGCCCGGCAGCTCCCAGCGCAGCGCGCCCGCCGCGGGGGCCACGCCGGTGGGGCGCAGGCGGACGACCGGGCAGGCCGCCCCGGCGAGGCGGCCGATGAGCTCGGCGACGCCCGCGGCGGCCGTGCCGGGGCCGGCGATCAGGACGGCGCGGGGGCGGCCGTCGGGCTTCAGCTCGGCGATGCCGGCCTCCGCCGCGTGCCGGGCCGCCGTGCGGACGCGGGCGCCGGCCTCGGCGGCGCCGCGCAGCAGGCCGCGGTGGTCGGCCGTGGCCAGCGCGTCCGGGTCGTCCAGGAGCGTTTCGTCGAACATGGCGTCGGGCCTCCTGCTCGCGGCGGGGTGGTTACGCGGGGCGGCGGGCCTCGTCCACCAGGAGGACGGGGATGCCGTCGCGGACCGGGTAGGCCAGGCCGCAGTCCTTGCCGGTGCAGATCAGCTCGGCGTCGGCCTCCTTGAGGGGGGCGTGGCAGGCCGGGCAGGCGAGGATCTCCAGGAGGCCGGCTTCGAGCGGCATGGTTCCCTCCGAGGGTGGGTGGGGTTCGGGTGCGCTGCACCGCGTGCGGCGCTGGTCACAGCCTACCGGCGGTGGCCTCCGGCGTGAGCGCGGCGAATTGGGGGCCGGCTCTCCGCGGGGGGGGAGATTGCCCGAGGGGGTGGGGGGGCCGGGGCTGTCCGGGGTTGACGCCTCGGGGCTCCGCCCCGGACCCCGCTGCTCAATCGCCGCAGGGGCTTGATGTGGCTCAGCCGCGGATGATGGCCAGGGCCTCGTCGCGGATCTTTTCCATCGTCGACGCGTCGCGGGCCTCCGCGTTCAGGCGCAGCAGCGGCTCCGTGTTGGACGGGCGGACGTTGAACCACCAGTCGGCCGCCGTCACCGTCAGACCGTCCAGCTCGTCCGTCGTGATGCCCTCGCGGCCCACGTACGCCGCCTTGATCGCGGCGAGCCGGTCGGTCTGGTCGGCGACCGTGGAGTTGATCTCGCCGGAGGCGGCGTAGCGGTCGTACGAGGAGACCAGCTCGGAGAGCGGGCCTTCCTGGCCGCCGAGGGCCGCGAGGACGTGGAGCGCCGCCAGCATGCCCGTGTCGGCGTTCCAGAAGTCGCGGAAGTAGTAGTGCGCGGAGTGCTCGCCGCCGAAGATCGCGCCGGTGGTGGCCATCTCCTGCTTGATGAAGGAGTGGCCCACGCGCGTGCGCACAGGCGTGCCGCCGTGCTCCTTCACGACCTCCGGCACGGACCAGGAGGTGATCAGGTTGTGGATGATCGTGCCCGACCCGCCGTTCCTCGCGAGTTCGCGGGCGGCCACCAGGGCGGTGATCGCGGACGGGGGCACCGGGTCCCCGTTCTCGTCCACGACGAAGCAGCGGTCCGCGTCGCCGTCGAAGGCGAGGCCGATGTCGGCGCCCTCGGCACGCACGCGTGCCTGGAGGTCCACGATGTTCGCCGGGTCCAGCGGGTTCGCCTCGTGGTTCGGGAACGTGCCGTCCAGCTCGAAGTACATCGGTACGACGTCCAGCGGGAGGCCCCCGAGGACCGTCGGCACGGTGTGCCCGCCCATGCCGTTGCCCGCGTCGACGACCACCTTCAGGGGGCGGATCGACGTCAGATCGACCAATCCGCGCAGGTGCGCCGCGTAGTCCTCCAGCGTGTCCCGCCGGGTGACGGTCCCGGCCTGCGCGGCCGGCTCCGGGGCGCCGGACACGCTCCACTCCTCGGCGAGGCGGCGGATCTCGGCGAGGCCCGTGTCCTGGCCGACGGGGGCGGCGCCCGCCCGGCACATCTTGATGCCGTTGTACTGCGCGGGGTTGTGCGAGGCGGTGAACATGGCGCCGGGCAGGCCGAACGCGCCCGACGCGTAGTAGAGCTGGTCCGTGGAGCACAGACCGATCTCGGTGACGTCCGCGCCGAGGGCGGCGGCCCCGCGCGCGAAGGCCCCCGACAGGCCGGGCGACGAGGGCCGCATGTCATGACCGACGACGATCGCGTCGGCGCCGGTCACGCGGACGAACGCGGCGCCGAACAGCGCGGCGGTCCCCTCGTCCCACTGGTCCGGGACCACCCCGCGCACGTCGTACGCCTTCACGATCTGCGACAGATCAGCAGCCACGGTCCGCCCAGCCCTCCTGGAATCCTTCACGGACCCACAAAGTACCTGGCCGCACCGACAGTGGATCGTGAACCCCTCATTCCTCCCGAGGAACCAGTCCGTCCGCGTCCTCACTGGTCACAGGGGCACCAGCAGCCACCGTCGGCGGCTCACGGCAGCATCCAGGACAGCACGGGGGTGCTCTGCGCCCACACGATCAGGCACATGACGAGCAGCAGTCCGGCGCTCCACGGCAGCACCTTGCGCAGCAGGTCGCCCTCCCGGCCCGCGAGGCCGACGGCCGCGCAGGCGATCGTCAGGTTCTGCGGCGAGATCATCTTGCCGAGGACGCCACCCGAACTGTTCGCCGCGGCGAGGAGTTCCGGCGACAGGCCGGACTGCTGTGCGGCGGTCACCTGAAGGGCTCCGAAGAGCGCGTTGGCCGAGGTGTCGGAGCCGGAGACCGCGACGCCGAACCAGCCGAGGACCGGCGACAGGAAGGCGAGTCCCGCGCCCGCCGCCGCCACGAAGTGCCCGATGGTGGCGGCCTGCCCGGACAGGTTCATGACGTACGCGAGGGCCAGCACGCTCGTCACCGTCAGGATCGCGAACCGCAGTTCGTGCACGGTGGCGAACCACTCGCGCACCGCATCGCGCGCGTGCACCCCGATGACGACCGCGGTGAAGACCCCGGCGATCAGGACGAGCGTGCCGCCGGTGGAGACGAGCGGCAGCGTGAAGATGTTGCCGCCCACCGGCTTTCCGCTCGGGTCGGCGACGTTCAGGAAGGGCCAGTCGAAGACCCAGTTGGCCTTGGCGAGCAGGTCCTTGATGGCGGGGATCTGCGCCAGGGAGAAGATCACGACGATGAGCGCGTACGGCGCGTAGGCGCGCAGCACCTCGGGCCGCGTGTCCTCCTGGTCCAGGTCCTCACTGCGTACGCCGGTCAGGACGGCGGCGCGGACGGGCTCGGCGGCCGGCCTGCGCGCGTGCGGCACCGCGACGAGGGCGCCCGCGCCCACCAGGGCGGCGCCGATGTCGGCGAGTTGGGCGGACACGTAGTTGGAGGCCACGAACTGGGCGACGGCGAAGGCGAATCCGCACGCGAGGGCGGGCACCCAGGTCTCGCGCAGGCCCCGCTTGCCGTCCACCAGGCCGACGAGCACGAGCGGCACCACAAGGGCCAGCAGCGGCGTCTGACGGCCCACCACGGAGGCGACGGCGTCCAGCGGCAGGCCGGTGACCTGAGCCAGCGTCACGACCGGTGTGCCCATGGCCCCGAAGGCGACGGGCGCCGTGTTGGCGACGAGCGCGACGACCGCGGCCTTCACGGGGTCGAAGCCGAGCGCGACCAGCATCACCGAGCAGATGGCGACCGGCGCCCCGAACCCGGCGAGCGCCTCCAGGAGCGCGCCGAAGCAGAACGCGACGACGAGCGCCTGGATGCGCGGATCGTCGGAGAGCCGCCCGAAGGAGCGGCGCAGGATGTCGAAGTGCCGGGTGCGCACCGTCATCCGGTACACCCACAGGGCGTTGACAACGATCCACATGATGGGGAAGAGCCCGAAGACCGCGCCCTGTGCGGCGCTGGAGACGGTCTGCCCCAGAGGCATGTCGTACGCGAGCCAGCCGACGGCGGCTGCCACGGCGAGGCCGATCAGGCCCGCTCGGTGCGCCTTCATGCGCACCGCGCCGAGCAGGACGAGGACGGTCACCAGCGGCAGGGCCGCGACGAGGGCCGACAGACCGAGCGAGCCGCCCACGGGCTCGAGTTGCTGTACGAACACGTTCGCCTCCCGGAATCCCGGTGTCGGGTGGCGAAATCGTCGTGTCCTCAACAATCGCGGGTCAACGCGTACGACTGTGAAGATCCCGTGAAGGGCCCCGGACCACAAGGAAGTTGGACCCTGACCTACAAGGAAGTGGTCAGTTGTCCGGCGAGCGCAGCACCCGGAGGTGGCCACGGCGGGCGACCTCCATGGGGTCCGCGGTGCGCGGACCGGAGCCGCCGGCCTCGGCCGCGCGCTCCTGCGGGCGGGCCGCCTCGCGCACGGCGTTGGCGAGGGCCTCCAGGTCGTCCCCGCTGGGGCGGCTGGGGCCGCTACTGTCGGAGAGCCGGACGACCTCCCAGCCACGCGGCGCGGTGAGGCGCTCGGAGTGCTCGGCACAGAGGTCGTAGCAGTGGGGCTCGGCGTAGGTGGCGAGCGGGCCGAGGACCGCGGTCGAGTCGGCGTAGACGTACGTCAGCGTCGCGACGGCGGGACGGCCGCAAGCGGTGCGCGAACAGCGACGTACAGGGCTCACAGCGTTGGACGGTACCGCACTCTTGAGCGGGCCGCGACGACTCTCCCCGAGGTCACCCCACCGTGTCGTGGTGTGATACGGCGCACACCGCCACGCGCGGGCGCCTTCATGACCTGCGGCGACCCCCGGTTGTGCGCCCCACAGAACAGTTGAAAGCGGTCACCACTCGGGACATATAGCGGCATTTGCGGCGAGATCAACGATCCGGGAGGGAAGTTGAATCAGCCCCAACTTTGGCTTGATCGGTCAGGAAGCGACAGGGAGCGTTCCGTGGGCGCTCCGTCCGGCGCCGTCCCGCTTCCGGCGCCCCGGAGGACTACGCTGCGTCAGTGATGGAAAGGCCAGTCAACACAGACGACGCGGTTTCGCCGCCCGCCGCGGAGCCGCGCCCGCCGCGCCGCCGCGACCGGCACGGCCGGGGCATGCGCGGTCCCGTGGCGCCTCCGCAGGTGCCGCTGTCGGCGAGCCGTGCCGAGGCCTTCTCCGACCTCGTGCAGGACTCCGTGGAGCGCCTGGAGCGGCGCTGGCCGCAGCTCGCGGAGGTCGACTTCCTGATCCTGGACGTGCCGCGCCTGACGGCCGAGGACGAGGCGTGGGCCGGTGACACGGTGCCGCTCGGCGGCACCGTCCCCGCGCAGGACGACACCCCCGCGCGCGTGGTCGTCTACCGGCGCCCCGTGGAGATCCGCACGAAGGGGCGCGACGAGCAGGCGGCGCTCGTGCACGAGGTGGTCGTCGAGCAGGTCGCGGAGGTCCTCGGGCTCACTCCGGAGACCGTGGACCCCCGCTACGGGGACTACGGGGACGGCGAGGACTGACCCCGCCGCCCTGTGAGCGGCCCGCCCCACGGGCAGCTCCAGGCGGCTACTTCTGCACCACCGAGACGTCCTCGTCCGCCTTCGGCACCGACACCATGCCCCGGTCGTCCGGCAGCGTCTGCACCGTGAACGCGGGCACCGAGTCCTGCTTCTCCTCCAGCATCCGCGAGCCGTACACCGGGCCGCCCGAGACCGGCTCCACCGTCAGCGCGTAGGAGCCCTTCACGCCGGACGGGACGGGCGGGGCGACGGAGAGGGTCGTACCGGCCTTGACCGTGTACTCCTTCGAGGTCGGGGTGCCGCCCTCGGTGCCCGCCGACGCGGTGACCTTGACCCTGCCGGTCGCCTCGGGGGCGGTGAGGGCGAGCGTGGACCCCTTGGCGCGGTTGTCGGCGACCGTGGCGCGCGCGCCGATGCTCTTCGTGGCCGGGATGAACGCGGTCTCCTGGTTGGCGCCCTTGCCGCGCGTGACGCGCAGGGCGGCCACCACCGGGACGGAGTCCTCGGACGGCGTCAGCAGCAGCGAGCCGGCCTCGCCGCGCGTCACGGCGCCGAGGTCGACGGCCGAGGTCATGCCCGACTTCAGGTGCAGCGTGTCGTGCCCGGCCGGCGCGATCTTGCCGCTGGAGGTCGCGAGCTGCACCTTCAGGTCGGCGTCGTCCTGGCCCGGCGCGAAGGCGACCAGCCGCACGTTCGTGGCGTCCTTCGGGATGCCGGGCAGCACGAGGGAGCCCGCCGGGTCGGCGGAGGCGGGCAGCCAGTCCCCGCCCGTCTTGTCGTCCGCGTCCGACACGGCCGCCCCGACCCGGCCGCTGCGCGCGGTCACGTGCAGCGTCAGGTTCGTGTACGCCTTGTCGGTCAGCGTCGACAGCAGCACCGGGACGCTGGAGTGCGGCCCCACGGTGATGCCCTCGCCCACCTCGGACTTGACGGCCCCTTCGGGCCCGTACATCTGCACGTCCACGACCGCGGCCTCGTCGTCCGGGTTCGTGAGGTGGATGTAGTCGCTGCGGCCCTTGGCGGTGCTGGCGCCGGGGAAGTAGAAGTCCGTGTCGGGCTCCGAGCAGTTCACGCCGAGCAGGCCGCGGCCCGCGCCCGCGTCGACGCTGGTGGTCTGCTGCACGGTCCAGCCGGGCGCGAGGGCGCCGTCGGCGGTGCCCGTCAGGGCGGGCGCGTCCGCCCCGCTGGAGTCGCCCGCGGCGGGCGTGCCGGGCTTCTTCGGGGTGACGACCGCCTTGCCCTTCTTGCCGCCCTTGGCGGGCGTCAGCTCCGCCGTGCCCGCGCCCTCGGTGCCCTTCGTCTCCGGCGTGTACGAGGTGTACGCGGTCTCGGCCAGGTCGGACTGGCTGGGCTCGGGGCACAGCAGGCTGGAGCGCTCGACGGGCAGGCGCGCGGCGGCCTCGGCGGGGGTGTCGTCCCCGCCGGGCGTCGTGGCGGCGGCGAAGCCCGTGACGGCGGCCAGGGCGGTCACGGCGGCGATCAGGGACAGGGTCGTGCGGTTCACTGCTGGCTCCCGTCGGGGCGCTCACTGTCGGCGCCGTTGCCGTGGCCGTGGCCGTGCTGCTGCTCGTACGTCGGGTCGTACGGCTGGGGCTGCCCGTATCCGCCTCCGTAGGCGTACGGGTCGTACTGGCCCGCCTGGTAGGGGTCGGCCTGCTGGTCGTACCCGTAGGCACCGGCCTGGTACTGCTGCTCCCCCGCCGCGTAGGTGCCGTACTCGGCGCCCGCGTAGCTGGGCTGCTCCCACTCCGCGTACTCCTGCTGGTGCGGGATGCCCGCCACCGGGGCCTCCTCCGGAGGAGGAGGCACGAAGTCGTCCGGGGCCGGCCGGGGCGCCTGCGCCGCCTGCTCGGCCTCGGCCTGGGCGCGCAGTCGGCGGGCCCTTCGGCCGTCGCCCGCGAGGTCCTCCGCGGTCACCACTGGCTCGTCCGGCAGGTCGTCGTCGATCTCCTTGCGCCGCCCCGGCAGGGCGAGCACCACAAGGACGACGGCGAGCGCGCCCTGCACCCACAGCCAGGCGGTGTGCGTGATCGGCGCGTCGTAGGTGACATCCAGCGTGCCGCCCGACGCGGGCAGTTCGAAGCCCTGCGCCCAGCCGTCGACGGTGGTCTTCGTCAGGGGCGCGCCGTCCAGCGTGGCCGTCCAGCCGTCGGCGGCCTGGTCGGCGAGGCGCAGGATGCGGCCCTCCTTGCCCTGCGGCACCGACGTGTGCAGCTCGACAGGGCCCGCGGCCACCGGTACGGCGCCCTCGGCGGTGGATCCCGCGTCGGCCTTCGGCAGGACGACGGCGCGCGCCACCTGCCGGTCGATGCGCCACAGCGCCGTGCCGTCCTGCTGGCTGAGCCGGGTCAGGCCGGGCGTCGCGTCGAGGACCCGGCTCATCTCGCGCGGCGCGCCGCCCCGTACGAGGACGTAGCGCACGGCGAAGCCGCCGAGCTGGTCGGCCTGGTCGGCGCCGGAGCCTGCGACCAGGTTGGCGACGACCTTGTCGAGCTTGGCGTTCTCGCCCCCGGCCTCGGTCAGCTCGCCGTCGCCGAGGCGCGCGCCCGAGCCCCGGACCAGCGAGTAGGCGACGTCGCCCGTGGAGCCGTCCAGGACGAGCGTGCGGGCCTGGTCGCGGGTGCCTGCCTCCTCGGCGACGAACGCGGGCACCTGCACCGGGTCGCGCCGCTCCACGGGCCCGTCGGCGCCGCCGATCATCCAGCCCGCGGCGAGCAGGACCGGGCCCGCCGCCGCGGCGAACGCGATGAGCGCGGCCACCGGCTGACGCCAGCCGAAGCTCTGCTCGGCCACGCGCGAGCGCGCGCCGTCGGCGCCGAGCGCGGCGGCGGCCAGCAGCGCGATGCCGTAGACGAGGGTGGCGGGTCCGGCCCACGCCGAGCCGTTCGACAGGGCCGCGAAGACCAGCGCCACGAAGGCGACGGCCCAGGCGGCGAGGATCGCGGTGCGCCGCTCGGTGCGCAGCAGTGCGGCGAGCGCGGCGAGGACGATGCCGACGAGCAGCAGGCTGCCCGTGGTCCCGGAGCCGCCCGGCGAGGCGCCGAGCAGGCTGAGCCCGGTCGCGGCCCCCGTCTCGTACGGGAGTCCGGCCTCCTTGAAGAAGCCGAACGGGAGGAGCGAGAGCGACCACGGCGCGAGCATCAGCAGCGGCGTGCCGAGCACGGCCAGGAAACGCAGGCCGTAGGCGGTGATGTCGGAGCGCCGCACCACGAGGAGCGCGACACCGAGGACGAGCGCGACGGGCCACACGATCGGCGTGAAGGCCGTCGTGATCGTGAGCAGCAGCGCGTACGCCCAGGTGGCCCGCCAGCTGCCACGCGCGCCCTGAGCGTGCGTCAGACCCGAGGCGGCGAGGGCGGCGCGCGCGAGGAGCGGCAGCAGGATCGCCAGCACCGCGGTGCCGATGCGGCCGCCCGCGAGGGCGCCCGTGACGGCGGGCAGGAAGGCGTACGCGACGGCCGCCCACGCGCGCAGCAGGCGCGAGGTGACGAGCGGCCTGGACGCGAAGTACGCCGTGCATCCGGCGAGCGGCACCGAGCCGATGAGCAGCACGGTGACCGCGAGCCCGGTGGAGCCGAACAGGACGGTGGCGAGGGTGGCGAGCACCGCGAGGTACGGGGGCGCCGCCTGGGTGCCGCCCGTGCTGGTGGCGTGCCAGGCGTCGATGTACCGCGACCACAGCTCGGACGCGTCGGCGGGCGCGGGCAGCAGTGCCCCGCCCGCGAGCGCCCCGCCGCCCAGCAGCGCCCTGCAGGCGATGAGGGAGACGAAGAGCAGCACTACGAGGAGCACCGGTCCGGGGTTGCGGGCGATGCGCTTGAGCCGCGCGAACCGCTCGACCCGGACGAAGTCGGCGTCGTCGAGGGCCTCCAGGCCGCCGCCTCCGTGCCGGCCGGCCCTGGAGGTCTCCGGGTCGGAGCGGCCGAAGAAGTTCCCTGCCACCTGCTCGACGGTGAGCCGCACCGTCGCTCCCGGCGGCGGGAACAGCGGGCGCAGCTCCTTGGAGTCGACGACGCCCTTGCCGCGCTGTCTGCGGGCGGCGAGGATCCGCCCCGGCCGCAGCAGCGTCGCGAGGAGACCGGTGATCTCGTCGAAGGCCTGTCCCGGAACCTTGCCGACGAGGTACGCGAGCGTACGCAGCAGCGTGCCGAACACCAGCCGGATCAGGGCCCAGGGAAGCGCGGCCCCGCGCGCGTTGGCGAGCAGGGTGTAGACGGCGCCCGCCTTGTCGACCTTGTGCGGCGACGTGGCGGTGCGGCCGACGCAGTCGACGGTGCGGCGCTCGCGGGAGGACGCCTCGGCGTGCCGCACGACGGCCTCGGGGGCGACGACGACCCGGTGGCCCGCGGCCTGGGCGCGCCAGCACAGGTCGACGTCGTCACGCATCAGCGGCAGCCTGCGGTCGAACCCGCCGAGCTGCTCGAAGACATCGCGCCGGATCAGCATTCCGGCGGTGGACACGGAGAGCACGGGCCGCACGTGGTCGTGCTGCCCCTGGTCCTGCTCGCGGCGGTCGAGGCCGGTCCAGCGGCGCCCGGAGTGGGCGATGGAGACGCCGACCTCGAGCAGCTGCCTGCGGTCGTACCAGCCACGCAGCTTGGGGCCGACGACGGCGACATCGCTGCCGGCCTCGCGCTCCATCTCGACGACGCGCAGCATCTGGGCGAGCGCGTCGGGCTCGGGCGCGCAGTCGTCGTGCAGCAGCCACAGCCACTGCTCGGGCTCGCCGTGCGGCAGGTCCGGCATGTCGTACGCGTCGTCACGCCAGCTGCGGCTGACGGGATCCCAGCCGCTCGGTCGCTTCAGGTACGGCAGCTCTTCCGGGGTGAGGACGCCCGCACTGCGCACGGCCTCCTCGACGGCCTGGCCGAAACCGGTGCGGCGCGCGAGGTGCAGTACGCGCTCGTCACCGATGGCACGGGCGACGAGCGCGGCGGAGTCGTCGGCGCTGCCGGTGTCGGCCGCCATCGCGTTCTGTACCGGGCGCTCCTGGGAGAGCAGACCTGACAGGACGTCGGGCAGCCAGCGCGCTCCGTCGTGCGAGACGACGACGGCGGTGACGACATGCCTGGGGAACTCGGGGGCGCTGCTCGGGTCGACCCCTGCGGCGGGCCCCGGGTTGAACGCGGCGGCGGCAGTACCGAATTGGCCTGCCGAATGGCTGTGCACGGACATCGAGGTACGGGCCCCGGTTCGTTGGACTGCGGTGGACGCCCGCGCCCACTGGGGACACGGTGGCGTCCGGGACGGGGCCCCACACTAACGGCTGCCAACAACAGCGACCCGCCGCCTGTGGACAACCACGGGCAGCGGGCCGAAAAGCACCGCACGTCTCGGGGGCGGGCCGCAGACCTCCGGAACTAGACGGCGGCCTTCTTCAGCCGGCGTCGCTCACGCTCGGAGAGGCCGCCCCAGATACCGAAGCGTTCGTCGTTGGCGAGCGCGTATTCGAGGCACTCGGAGCGGACCTCGCACGCGAGGCAGACCTTCTTGGCCTCTCTCGTGGAGCCGCCCTTCTCGGGGAAGAAGGATTCGGGGTCGGTCTGGGCGCACAGTGCGCGCTCCTGCCAGCCGAGTTCTTCTTCCGCGTCCTCGACCAGCAGATCCTGAAACGACTCGGTCATAGTGCGCCCCTCGTCTGTCCGTGCGTCCCCGTGTGCTGTTGTCGTTACCGATTTCGGCTGAACGACACGGGTGAAATTACAAGTGTGCCGATCCGGGGCAGTCAAGCCGAGATCTGCTATTGGGCCCGTTATTCACTCTGCGGAACCAAGGCTATGCGGAAAGTGTTCAAATCGCCAAAAACCATGACACTTGCCCGCGGCCCATGCTGGACCGGCCGCACTCCATGTATCCGCCCCTCCTGAGTTGAACCACTTACAGGGAAGGACGCCGCAAAGATCACTGCCGTTCCGACGTTTGCGCGCCGGGTTGCTGCGCCACATGTCCTGCCGCCCGACTGCACAAACCTTTCGCCTGGCAGGTACACCGGATGAGGTGAACCATATTCCACAATCCGGACATTGGGTTGACAACGAGGGCATGACCCGGTGTCCTGATGGGCATGCTCACGCATTCGGCACTTTCGACGACCCGCACCGCCGGGTCCGTTCGCGCTGCCCTCGCGTGCTGTTGCTGTTGCTGTTCCAGCTGTTGAGTCGTTGAGCCCGTCGGCTCCGACCACACGCTTCTTCTCATCCCAGTACGGCCCTGTGCACCGCACTCCCCTGAGGAACACCACCACCCCATGAACAGCGACAGCGACCTCCAGATCGCCGGCGACCTCCTCGAAGTGACGCACCTCCTCCAGCCCGCGCGGGAACACCCCGAGACGGTGGCCGAATTCGTCGGCCTCGCACGCTCCGTCGCCGCCGACCGCTCCCAGTGGGAGCACCTCGTCGAGTACGACGCCACGACCCGCTGGTACCACCGGCTGCGCACCGGCCCCGGCTACGAGGTGTGGCTCCTGTCGTGGGTGCCGGGCCAGGGCAGCGGGCTGCACGACCACGGCCGCTCCTCCGGCGTACTGACGCTGCTCCAGGGCGAACTGACGGAGCGTACGGAAGGGGGCGTGCGCGCGCTCGGCACCGGCGCACAGCGGGTCTTCGCGCCCGGCTACGTCCACGAGGTCGTCAACGACTCCCTGGAGCCCGCGGTCAGCCTGCACGTGTACTTCCCCGGACTGACCGAGATGCCCATGCACACCCCCACCTGCTCGGTCGCCGAAGGCGCCACTGTCTGAGACCGGCCGACGCGCTGTCAGACCTGCCTGAGATGCTGGGCACATGCGCATTGTGGTTCTGGCAGGCGGCATCGGTGGTGCCCGGTTCCTTCGCGGTCTCAAGCAGGCCGCGCCGGACGCGGCCATCACCGTCATCGGCAACACCGGGGACGACATCCATCTCTTCGGCCTGAAGGTCTGTCCGGACCTCGACACGGTGATGTACACGCTGGGCGGCGGCATCAACGAGGAGCAGGGCTGGGGACGGACGGACGAGGCGTTCACGGTCAAGGAGGAGCTCGCGGCGTACGGGGTCGGACCCAAGTGGTTCGGGCTCGGCGACCGGGACTTCGCGACCCACATCGTCCGTACGCAGATGCTCGGCGCCGGTTACCCGCTCAGCGCGGTCACCGAGGCGCTGTGCGAGCGATGGCAGCCGGGCGTGAAGCTCCTTCCCATGTCGGACGACCGCGTGGAGACGCACGTGGCGGTCGACATCGACGGCGAGCGCAAGGCCGTGCACTTCCAGGAGTACTGGGTGAAGCTGCGCGCCTCCGTGGACGCGCAGGCCGTCGTGCCGGTCGGCGCCGAGCAGGCGAAGCCCGCGCCGGGCGTCCTGGAGGCCGTCGCCGAGGCCGACGTGATCCTCTTCCCGCCGTCGAACCCCGTGGTGAGCGTCGGGACCATCCTGGCCGTGCCGGGCATCCGCGAGGCCATCGAGAAGGCCGACGCCCCCGTGATCGGGCTCTCGCCGATCGTGGGCGACGCCCCGGTGCGCGGAATGGCCGACAAGGTGCTCGCCGCCGTCGGCGTGGAGTCCAGCGCGGCGGCCGTCGCCGAGCACTACGGGTCGGCGAAGGACGGCGGGCTGCTCGACGGGTGGCTGGTCGACACCGTGGACGAGAAGGCCGTGCGGCGGGTCGAGGAGGCCGGGATCCCCTGCCGGGCCGTCCCGCTGATGATGACGGACCCCGTGGAGGGCACCGCCGCCGCCGAGATGGCCCGCGAGGCGCTGAAGCTCGCGGAGGAGGTGCGCGGCGCATGACGAGCACCCCTGCCGCCCCCGGCTTTCGCGCGTGGGCCCTCGCCGGGATCCCCGAGGTGCGGGAGGGCGACGACATCGCGAAGCTGATCGCCGCCACCGAGCCGGGCCTCGTCGACGGTGACGTCCTGCTCGTCACCTCGAAGATCGTCAGCAAGGCCGAGGGTCGCGTCCTGCGGGCCGACGACCGGGAGGCCGCGATCGACGCCGAGACCGTACGGGTCGTGGCGCGCCGCGGCACACTGCGCATCGTCGAGAACAAGCTGGGGCTCGTGATGGCCGCGGCAGGGGTCGACGCCTCCAACACCCCGGCGGGCACGGTGCTGCTGCTGCCCGAGGACCCGGACGCCTCGGCGGCCGCGATCCGGGACGGCCTGCGGGACACGCTGGGCGTCGACGTCGGCGTCGTCGTCACCGACACCTTCGGCAGACCGTGGCGGAACGGGCTGACCGATGTCGCCATCGGTGCGGCCGGGGTGCGCGTACTCGACGATCTGCGGGGCGGCACGGACGCGTACGGGAACCCGCTCGCCGCCACCGTGGTGGCCACCGCCGACGAGCTGGCGGCCGCGGGTGACCTGGTGAAGGGCAAGGCCGGCGGCCTGCCGGTCGCCGTGGTGCGGGGACTCGGCCCGGCCGTCGTCCAGGAACAGGGCGGGTCCGCGCGGGACATGGTGCGGGTCGCACGCGACGACATGTTCCGGCTCGGCACGTCGGAGGCGGTACGGGAGGCCGTGACGCAGCGGCGCACCGTGCGGGCCTTCACCGACGAGCCGGTCGATCCGGGGGCCGTACGACGGGCCGTCGCCGCGGCCGTCACGGCGCCCGCGCCGCATCACACGACGCCGTGGCGGTTCGTGCTCCTGGAGTCGCAGGAGGCGCGGACCCGGCTGCTGGACGCCATGCGGGACGCGTGGATCGCGGACCTGCGGCGGGACGGCAAGAGCGAGGAGTCCATCGCGAAGCGCGTGCGGCGCGGGGACGTGCTGCGCAACGCGCCCTACCTCGTGGTGCCGTGCCTCGTGATGGACGGGTCGCACACGTACGGGGACGCGCGGCGGGACGCCGCCGAGCGGGAGATGTTCGTCGTGGCCGCCGGGGCCGGGGTGCAGAACTTCCTGGTCGCCCTGGCCGGGGAGCGGCTCGGGTCCGCGTGGGTGTCCTCGACCATGTTCTGCCGGGACGTCGTACGGGACGTGCTCGGGCTGCCGGAGTCGTGGGACCCGATGGGGGCCGTCGCGGTGGGGCATGCGGCGGGCGAGCCGGGGGCGCGGCCGGAGCGGGTCGTCTCCGACTTCGTAGAGGTTCGGTAGGGAGCTTCGGAGCGGTTCGGTGGGGAGCTTCGGAGCGGTTCGGTAGGAAGCTTCGTAGCGATCGGTGGGCGGCGCGGGCGCGGTTTTGGGCCGCGCCTGGGCCTCACCACTCCGTGCGGGCGCGGCTGCGCTTCACCACTCCGCGATGTTCACCCTGCGCATCTTGGGCTGCCTGCGCGGCGGGGAGACGCCGCTGAGCATGATCAGGCGGGCCGCCCGGTGGCGCTGGCCCTCGTACGGGGCGAGCAGCTCCAGCATGTCGTCGTCCGTCGCGTCCCGGTTGGCCGCGAGGGCGTAGCCGACGATGCCGGGCAGGTGCAGATCCCCGGTCGTCACCTCGTCGGGGGCGCCGTGCGTGCGCTGGACCGTCTCCGCGGAGGTCCAGGGACCGACGCCGGGGACCAGTTCGAGGCGGGTGCGGGCCTCCCCCGGCTCCATCAGCGCCGCCTCCTCCAGGCGGCGCGCCACCTTCACGGACCTGAGGATCGTCGACGCGCGTTTGTTGTCGACGCCCGCCTTGTGCCACTCCCAGGACGGGATCAGCGCCCACGTGCGCGGGTCCGGCATCACGCGCATGCGCAGGTCCTGGCCGGCCGGGCCCGGCGCCGGTTCGCCGTACTTGTTCAGGAGCAGGCGCCAGGCGCGGTACGCCTCGTCCGTCGTGATCTTCTGCTCCAGGATCGACGGGATCAGGGATTCGAGGATCAGGCCCGTGCGGGTCAGGCGGAGGCCGGGGCGGCGACGGTTCGTCTGCGCGACGAGGCGGTGGCGGGGTTCGAAGACGGCGCGGTCGTCCGACTCGCCAAGCAGCTCGGGGAGTTGGGACAGGAACCAGTCGGCTCCCTCGCCCCAGGCCCGGGCCCCGACCGTGCCGTCGCGCTCCTCGCTCACGCGGAGGGTGGCCGGGCCCTGCGGGGTGCGGCTGACCCGCCACACCGCGCCGTCCGGCGTGGTGCGGAACGTGGGGTCGGCGGGGCCTCTGCGCAGGGGGCCGAGGGTGAGGCCCAGGTGGAGGGGGGTTTCGGAGGTGTGGGTACGGGTGTGGGGGGCCGCGGTGGCGGGGGGCCGGGTGGGGCCGGGTACGCGGATTTCGCCGCCGCGCACCGTGGTGCGGGTGGGCGGGGGTTGCGTACGAGGGGTGTGTCGGCGGCCGGCCACGGGGTCCTTCGGGTAATGGGGTCTCCCCTGCTCGGACGTAGTTGAGAGCTTGGGGAAGGGTGTGGTCTTCGAGGGTAGGGGGTTTTCTCCCCCAACCCGCCCCTTCCCGAAAGTGCCCCTGCGGGGCCGAGTGGTCGACGTCTCGGGGCTCCGCCCCGGACCCCGCTGCTCAATCGCCGCAGGGGCTTGATGGCGGGACCGACGTTGCGGTTGCGGGGCTCTGCCCCGGGCCCCGCTGCTCAAGCGCCGCAGGGGCTTGGATTACGTCACTGGTCCGACGAGAAGCGGATTGTGGCTGGGGGGACGGTTGTGTCGCACCACACGCGTACGCCTGCCTGGAGTTCGTTGTCCGCGCCCACGTGGGCGCCGTCGCCGATCACCGCGTCCTTGAGGGTCGTACGGGCGCCTACGCGGGCGCCGGTGCCGACCAGGGAGTCCGTGATCACCGCGCCCGGTTCGATCACCGCGTCGGGCAGGATCGCGGAGCCGGAGACGCGGGCGCCCTCGCCCACCGTCGCGCCCTCGCCCACCACCGTGCCCTCGGTCAGCTTCGCGTCCGGGGCGACCCTGGCCGTCGGCAGGACCAGGCGGTCGCCGCGGCGGCCGGGGACGGCGGGCGACGGGGCGCGGCCCATGACCAGGTCGGCGGAGCCGCGGACGAAGGCCTGCGGGGTGCCGAGGTCCAGCCAGTAGGTCGAGTCGACCATGCCCTGGAGGTGGGCGCCGGAGGCCAGGAGGTCCGGGAACGTCTCGCGTTCCACCGAGACCGGGCGCCCCGTCGGGATCGTGTCGATCACCGAGCGGCGGAAGACGTACGCGCCCGCGTTGATCTGGTCCGTGACGATCTCTTCGGGGGTCTGGGGCTTCTCCAGGAAGGCCGTCACCCGGCCCGTTTCGTCCGTCGGGACCAGTCCGTACGCGCGTGGGTCGTCGACCCGCGACAGGTGGAGGGAGACGTCCGCGCCCGACGTCTCGTGCTCGTGGACGAGCGCCTTGATGTCCAGGCCCGTGAGGATGTCCCCGTTGAAGATCAGGACCGGCTCGTCGGGTCCTGAGCGCAGGCGCGAGGCGACGTTGCGGATGGCGCCGCCGGTGCCGAGGGGTTCGACCTCGGTGACGTACTCGAGGTGGAGGCCGAGCCGTGAGCCGTCGCCGAAGTACGGCTCGAAGACCTCGGCCAGGTACGAGGTGGCCAGGACGATGTGGTCGACGCCCGCCGCCTTCGCACGCGCGAGCTGATGGGTGAGAAACGGCACACCGGCCGCCGGGACCATGGGTTTCGGCGTGTTCACCGTGAGCGGCCGGAGTCGGGTGCCCTTGCCGCCGACCAGGAGGATCGCTTCTGTCACCTGTCGTCTCTGCTTCCTGCTGGGGCCGGCCGAACTGTCTTTCGGCCGGCCAGTGTATGCAGACCGTGCGAGGCGCCCAGGCCGGCCGGCGTCAGCGGCCCTGTAGGTGGGCGGAGCTGGTGCGGGCACTGCCGAGCTTGTTGTAGAGACGGCGTCCCGGACATTCGGTTGCGAAACCGTCCCTGTGCCCGGAGATCACCTTGAGTCGTACATTCTTTCCCTTGCGGTACAGATTGCCACCGCCCGACTTCAGATATGTCGTTCCGCGGGGATTCGCGCCGTAGAGACCGAGCTTCCAGGCCGTGAGCCGCGCGATGGCCTTGACGGCCGCGGAGGGCGGGTTGGAGCTGCTGTACGAGCCCAGAACCGCGATACCCGTGCTGTTGGTGTTGAAGCCGAGGGTGTGTGCGCCCATGACGGGCTTGGTGACGCCACCGGCCCGGCCTTCGTAGATGTTTCCGCACTTGTCGACGAGGAAGTTGTAGCCGATGTCGCGCCAGCCGCTGCTCTTGACGTGGTAGCGGTAGATACTGCGGATGACGGAAGGGGCTTGCGAGCAGCGGTAGTTGTTGCCGGAAGCACTGTGGTGGACGAAGGCCGCCTTGACGGTTTTGGTGTAGCCGAGCTTGCGTTCCCGCAGTTTCTCGTTGGCGCCCCAGCCCTTGCGCGTGATGATGCGCGGGCGGGGGCCGATGAACGGGCGGGAGCCGGCCGCGGCCTGTGTGCCGCCGCGGGCCTCGATCAGCTCGTCCTCCGTCTGCTTCTTGTCGAGGGCGGGGATGACACCGGCGTTGGCGCCTTCGGCGCGGGATCCCTCTTGGGGGTCGTCGCCGGGGTCGACGAGTTCGACGCGGAGGCCCTTGGGGAGGGTGGTCGGCCCGGCGGCGCGGGTGTGGGTGTGAGTGGTGGCGCCGGTGTCCGTGGAGTCGGTGGGCTCGTCCGCCTTGACGCGGACCTCCACGCCGTCGCTGTCGCCGACCCAGAGCGGGGCGGTCGCGCCGTGCAGGTGGCCCGAGGCGCGTTCCGGGGTGTTCAGGTCGGGGGCGTCGTCGCTGTGGGTCTCCACGTCCTGCCAGGTGGACCAGCGGGTGGTGCCTGTGGTGCGCGTACGTACTTGTACGTGGCCGTGGAGTTGGGCGGCCGGGTCGTCCCAGACGACGCCGACCAGGGAGAACGGGCGCACCTCGCGGCGTGTGAGGCCCTGTTCGCGGGGTGCGCCGGCGGCGCGGGTCGACGTGCCGTCGGCCGGGGGGTCGAGGGGGAGGGACTGGGTGCTGCCGGGGATCGCTTCGCGCGTCGGGGGCGGCGCGGCGTGTGAGGCGGTGGGCAGGGTGAGCGGGAGGGCCAGGGCGGCCGCGCAGGTGACGCCGATCGATGAAGCAAGGAATCCACGCATGCGCACGATCGTGGGCGGATCCGTGGGGGTCGGCCATTGGGGCGTGTCATACGGGTGTTGCGCGGCACCGGGGTTCTTGGGGCCGTACCGGGGTCGGCGCCCGTCGTCATCGTCGCGCCGCACCGGGCGCCGCCTTGCCCACCCTGCCGCCCAAGGCGGCAGATTGCCCAAGGCGAAAGGCGGCACCGGACGGCGACGACGGCACCGGACGCGAGGCGGGGGTCGGCCGCCTCCGGTAGGAAGCCGATTCAGGCGGCAGATCGCCCAAGGCGAAAGGCGATACCGGAGGGCGACGGCGGCACCGGAGGCGAGGCGGCGGGCGGCCGTCTCGGGTGGGAAGCCGTCTCTGGCGGCAAATCGCCCAAGGCGAAAGGCGGCACCGGACGGCGACGGCGGCACCGGACGCGAGGGGGCAGGCGGCCGTCTCGGGTGGGAAGCCGTCTCTGGCGGCAAATCGCCCAAGGCGAAAGGCGGCACCGGACGGCGAGGGGGCGGGCAGCCGCCTCCGGTGGGAAGCCGATTCAGGCGGCGGATCGCCCAAGGCGAAAGGCGATACCGGACGGCGACGGCGGCACCGGACGCGAGGGGGCAGGCGGCCGCCTCCGGCGGGAAGCCGATTCCGGCGGCAGATCGCCCAAAGCGAAAGGCGGCACCGGAGGCGAGGGGGCGGGCGGCCGTCTCGGGTGGGAAGCTGATTCTGGCGGCGGATTGCCCGAAGTCGGGTGGGCGACCAGGGGCCCGGGGGGGCAGCCACGGTGCGTAGGCTGGCGGGTGTGAATGATGTTGCGCGTACTCCCGCCGGACTTCTGCAGGCCGCTCTCGTCGCCGATCCGGGGCGGCCGCTCGTCACGTTCTACGACGACGCGACCGGGGAGCGCGTGGAGCTGTCCGTCGCCACGCTCGCGAACTGGGTGTCCAAGACCGCCAACCTGCTGCAGGGCGAGCTGAACGCCGAGCCCGGCGACCGCGTCGCGCTGTCGCTGCCCGCCCACTGGCAGACCGCGGTGTGGCTGCTGGCCTGCTCGTCCGTCGGCGTCGTCGCCGACGTGGGCGGGGACCCGGCCGCCGCCGACGTCGCGGTCAGCGGCCCCGACACGCTCGACGCGGCGCGCGCCTGCTCCGGCGAGCGGATCGCGCTCGCGCTGCGGCCGCTCGGCGGACGGTTCCCGCAGCCGCCCGAGGGCTTCCTCGACTACGCCGTCGAAGTACCGGGCCAGGGCGACGTGTTCGCCCCCTTCGCCCCCGTCGACGCGGACGAGCCCGCGCTCGTCGTCGCGGGCGCCGAGTGGACGGGCGCGGAAGTCGTGGAGAAGGCCACGGCCGACGCCACCGGGCTCGGCCTCACCGGCCCCGGTTCGCGGCTGCTGTCCGGGCTGCCGTACGACACCTGGCACGGGCTCGCCGCGGGCCTCTACGCGCCGCTGGCCACCGGCGGCTCCGTCGTCCTGTGCCGCAACCTGGACCGGCTCGACGAGGCGGCCCTCGCCAAGCGCGTGGAGAGCGAGCGCGTCACGGCGACGGCCCGCTAGCCCGTTCGGCTCAGCTCCCCCGGCCCGTTCGCGCGGCGGGGTCCATGGTCGTAGGGACGCCTACGTTTCCATGAGGGGGACCTGTACGTGACCGACTCCGCTGCCACGCCCCCGGAACCCGGGCAGGCCCATGGCTCCTCGCCCACCGGCGCCGGGCGCACGCGGCGGCGCAGGCGATGGCTGCGGTACTCGGCGATCTGCGCGGCGTTCCTGGTGCTCGTGGCGGGCGGCGTCGGCTGGGTCGCGTACAGCCGGCTCAACGGGAACATCACCGAGGACACGGACACCGCCGCCGAACTCAAGCGCTACGAGAAGGAGCGGCCCACCGTGCTCGCGGAGGGCGCGCAGAACCTGCTGCTCATCGGCTCCGACTCGCGGGCGGGCAAGAACGGGAAGTACGGCCGCAACGACGGCACGCAGCGCTCCGACACCACGATCCTGCTGCACATCGCGGCGGACCGGAAGAGCGCGACGGCCGTCTCGTTCCCGCGCGACCTGATGACCGACGTGCCGTCCTGCCGGTCGCGGGACGGCTCCAAGCACGACGCGATGTTCGCGATGTTCAACTACGCCTTCGAGGTCGGCGGTTCGGCCTGCACGATCCGTACGGTCGAGAAGATGACCGGAGTCCGGGTCGACCACCACATGGTCGTGGACTTCGACGGCTTCAAGGACATGGTGAACGCCGTCGGCGGCGTCACGGTCTGCCTGGAGCGGCCGATCGACGACGACGACGCGCATGTGCGGCTCGCCGCGGGCACCCACCACCTGAACGGCGAGCAGGCCCTGGGCTACGTACGCGCCCGCAAGAGCCTCGGCAACGGCAGCGACACCGACCGGATGGACCGTCAGCAGCGGTTCCTCGGCGCGCTCGTCGAGAAGGTGCAGAGCAGCGGGGTGCTGCTGAACCCGACCCGCCTCTATCCCGTGCTCGACGCCGCCACCTCCTCGCTGACCACGGACCCCGGACTCGCGAGCCTGCGCGGGCTCTACGACCTGGTGCGCGGCATGCGGGGCATCCCTGTCGAGCGCGTCCGGTTCCTGACCGTGCCCCGCGAGTCGTACGTCTACAACGCCAATCGCGATCAGCTCGTGCAGCCGGCGGCCGAGCGGCTGTTCACGCAGCTGCGCAAGGACACGCCCGTGAAGGTCGCCGAACAGCCGTCCGCGGACGAGCAGTACGGCGCACAGGACGAATACGGCACAGAAGGCGAATCCGACGGGTCGAGCGAATCCGGTACGTATGACGAATCGGGTACGTATGGCGAATACGGGGCGTACGACGACTCCAAGAGCGGGCATGCGGGCCCCGGCGCCTCCCCCGCCCCCACCTTCCGCGGGAACACCGCCGGGCAGGCCGCCTGCGACTGAGATTCGGCCGAGACCGGACCGTCCGACGGCGCCTCAACCGCCCCCGGGTAAAGCGCAAGTCATCAGCTGACTCACAGGTTCAAAGAAATGGTCCGGATTGCCCAGTTGTATGGGAGTGGAATTTGTCACCGTCCTCGCTTGACGCTGAACTGGGCGGATAGTGTGAGCGATCCGGTGCACCCGGCCATGCTTGCGAGCCGGTCGCGCACTACTGACCGACTTGACCGGGCGCCCGCTTTGAGGGGGGTGGGGCGCCGCGTGGCCCCCGACGGAGGACACAGACAACCGTGGACGCGCAAGGCCGTGGACGGGCGGAGAACATCGACCCCGCTGACCAGTGGGTGCTCAACCCCCAAACCGGCGACTACGAACTGCGACTGACTCCTTCCTCTGGGCAGTCGTCGGTGCCCGGCCCCCGTCGCGCCGCCCCGCGTGGTGCGGGTCGGCGCGACACGGGCGGCTCGGGCGGCTCCGGCCGCCGCGACGTTCCTCCGCAGCGCAGACGCCGCAGCCCGCAGCCCGCGCAGGACCAGGGCTCCGGCCGGCGGCGCTCGCGGCCGAAGAAGAAGTCGAAGGCCAAGAAGATCCTGCTCTGGACGTCCGGCGGCATGGCCATGGTCGTCCTGGTGGGCGCCGGCGTCGGCTACTGGTACTGGGAGCACCTCAACGGCAACATCACGTCGCAGGACGTGGTCGGCGCCAAGGACGGCTTCGCCAAGGACGAGGCGATCAACATCCTCGTCATGGGCACCGACAAGCGCACCGGCAAGGGCAACGAGGGCTACGGCGACAAGGGCAGCGTCGGCCACGCCGACACCAACGTGCTGCTGCACGTCTCCAAGGACCGTACGAACGCGACCGCGTTGAGCATTCCGCGCGACCTCGTCGTGGACGTGCCGGACTGCCAGGTGAAGCAGAAGGACGGCTCGCTCAAGACCATCAAGGGCACGCCGAACAGCCGCTTCAACACCAGCCTCGGGCAGTCCGACCGCGACGCCGGGTGCGTCATGAAGACCGTCAAGGCGGTCACGGGCATTACCGTCGACCACTTCATGATGGCGGACTTCAACGCGGTGAAGACGCTGTCCAGTGCCGTGGGCGGCGTCAACGTCTGTGTCGCCAAGGACGTCAACGACCCGGACTCGCACCTCAAGTTGACGGCGGGCACGCACAATCTGCAGGGCGAGCAGGCGCTGGCCTTCCTGCGTACCCGGCACAGCTTCGGCAACCAGGGCGACCTGGACCGGATCAAGGTGCAGCAGCAGTTCCTCGGTTCCCTGGCCCGCAAGATGAGTTCGAGCGACACGCTCACCAACCCGCGCAAGCTGACGAACCTCGCCGAGGCGGCGACGAAGGCGCTCACCGTCGACAAGGGCATCGGCAGCCTGAACAGCCTCAAGGACCTGGCCCTTGAGATCAGGAAGGTGCCGCCGAAGAACCTGTCGTTCACCACGGTGCCCGTGATCGACAACCCGGCGGAGCCGACGCCCGTGACCGTCGTCGTGAATCCGACGGCCGGGCCGCCGGTCTTCAACGCGATCAAGAACGACGTGTCCCTCACCGCGACGAAGAAGAAGCAGAAGGAGAAGCAGGAGGCGAAGCTCAAGGGCCCCAAGTCCGCCGCCTCCGAGGTCCGCGTCAACATCTACAACGGCAGTGGCAGGACGGGCGCCGCTCAGGAAACTCTCACGGAACTGCAGAACACTGAGGGCGTACTGAAGTCGAGCCAGATGGGCAACAAGCCGAATCAGGCGAAGACGAGCCTCGAGTACGCGCCGGACCAGGCCGATCAGGCCCGGCGACTCGCGGACATCATGGGCCTTCCGGCGTCCGCGCTGAAGGAAGGCAAGAGCGAGACCAACGATCAGGGGCTGCCGGCGATGACTCTCATCCTCGGCGGTGACTTCAAGGGTGCGGGGACACCCATCGACGGAGCTTCGGCGAAGGCGCCGGACGTCGACAAGACAACAGCGGACAAGGCTGTGTGCGCCAAGTGACCAACCTCGGCCGCCTGTTGACTGTCTAACCAAGTGACAGAGGGCGGTCGAGCCGCTGTCACCTGGCGGGGAGGGCGGGGAGGACATGGGGCGAGGCACCGTGCGCGGGGAGCGCACACGGCCCGCGGAGCGGAGCGCACCACCGGGCCGGTCGGCGGCCGACCGGGCGTGGGACGAGGGTCCGTACGAGGACGAGGACACCGCGGGCCGTGACGCGGACAGCCGGGGCCGCACGGCCCGCGGCCAGCGGCGTGCGGGGGGCCGCCCGCGCCGCCGCAGACGCCGGATACTCCGCTGGGGTGTGGGCGTCCTCGCGTTCCTGATCCTCGGCACGGCCGGCGCCGGCTATCTCTACTACCGGCATCTCAACGGCAATCTCCAGACCGGCAAGCTCAACCTCGGCGAGCACAAGGTGCCCGAGCCGACGCCGAACGCGGCGGGCCAGCGGCCGCTGAACATCCTCCTGATCGGCTCCGACAGCCGGAACACCAAGGAGAACCTGAAGCTCGGCGGGCACAAGCAGAGCGTCGGCTCCGCCCCGCTGGCCGACGTACAGATGCTGCTGCACCTGTCGGCCGACCGCAGCAACATGTCCGTGGTGAGCATGCCGCGCGACACCCTGACCCCGCTGCCCAAGTGCACCGACCCGGACTCCGGCAAGGTGTACGAGGCGACGGTCTCCCGGCAGATGGTCAACTCCTCGCTGGCCCGCGGCGGCCCCGGCTGCACGGTCGCCACCTGGGAGCAGCTGACCGGCATCCACATCGACCACTACATGATGGTCGACTTCTCCGGTGTGGTGTCGATGGCTGACGCGGTCGGCGGCGTGCCGGTCTGCGTCGACGCCAACGTCCTCTCCCGCAACAGCACGGGCGAGGGCTCGGGCCTGAAGCTGAAGAAGGGCACGACGTACGTCAAGGGCGAGCAGGCCCTGCAGTGGCTGCGCACCCGGCACGGCTTCGAGGACGGCAGCGACATCGCGCGCGCCAAGGCGCAGCACATGTACATGAGCGCGATGGTGCGCGAGCTGCGCAAGAACGCGACGTTCAGTCATCCGGGCAAGCTGCGCACGCTCGCCGAGGAGGCGACGACCGCGCTCAGCGTCGACGAGGGCCTCGACACCGTCAAGAAGCTGTACGACCTGAGCAACGAGCTGAAGCAGCCCGAGCCGGACCGGATCACGATGACGACGATGCCGTTCGTGTACGAGGGCGCGCGGGTGGTGCCGAAGGCGAACGCCGCCGACGCGCTGTGGAAGCTGATCCGGGACGACGTCGCGCTCGACGGCAAGGACGAGGAGAAGGACAAGAACAAGGACGGGGAGAAGGCCGGGGAGACGGCGAAGAAGGACGGGGGCGACGAGGAGTCGTCGCAGGACGAGCAGTCCGACGATCCGGCCGCCGCCGACGACAAGATCGCCGTGCAGGTGCGCAACGGGACGCGGACGGCCACGACGCCCGCGACACCAGGCCGGGCCGCGCAGGTGGCACAGGCCCTCACCGCCAAGGGCTTCACACAGACGCTCCCGGACCAGGCGCAGTCCCTCGTCGAGGACAGGACGGTGATCCGCTATCCGTCCACCGATCTGGAGGGCGACGCCCAGGAGGTCGCCAAGTCCCTCGGGATTCCGCTGAGTTCGGTGCAGCAGTCGACGTCCGTGTCCGGGGTGACGCTGATCGTGGGCGCCGACTGGAAGACGGGCACCGACTACCCGAAGTCCGCGGGCGACGGGGACGACGGGGCGAAGAGCGAGGAACCGAGCAAGGCGCTGGACAAGGAGCAGACGCAGAACGGCGCGGACGACTCGAAGTGCATGCAGGTGGAGCAGGGCTACACCTGGTAGCGCGGACACGCCGAGGGCGCGGGAGGTGAACTCCCGCGCCCCACAGGTGAAGTGACGGTCAGTTGGCCGCGGGCTCCGGCCTGACGGCCGGCCGGCGCGAGGCGATGACCTTCTTGGCGAGCGACTTCGGGCTGGTCAGAAAGCCCCAGCCCCACGTCATGTGCATCGTGGCGAGCGCGACGGGGATCTGGGCGCGCGCCTTCAGCGGCAGCCCCTTGCCCGCCGGGATCGAGCCCGCGACGATCGACGCGAGGTACCCGCCGGGGATCACGAAGCCCCACGGGGTGAGCGCGACACCGACCACGACACCGGCCGCGATCGCGCAGACGGCGGTCGGCGGGGCGAGGTAGCGCAGATTGATCGAGCCGGAGTGGAAGCGGGCGACGACGTGCCGCCAGCGGCCGTAGTTCCGGTACTGCTTGGCGAGCTCCCTGACGCTCGGCCGGGGCCGGTAGGCGACCTTCAGGTCGGGCGAGAACCAGATGAGGCCGCCCGACTCGCGGATCCGGAAGTTCAGCTCCCAGTCCTGGGCGCGGATGAACTCCTCGTTGTACCCGCCGAGTTTCTCCAGGACCTCGCGCCGGAAGACGCCCAGGTAGACCGTCTCGGCCTGCTGCGCGGCGCCGCCCGTGTGGAAGACGGCGTTGCCCACGCCGATCTTCGAGGTCATCGCGGCGGCGACGGCCTGCTCCCAGGCGTTGGTGCCCTCCGCGTGCATGATGCCGCCGACGTTCATCGCCCCGGTCTCCTCGATGAGGCGGACGGCGGTGGCGATGTAGCCGGCGGACAGCGCGGCGTGGCCGTCCACGCGGACGATCACCGGGTGGCGGGACGCCTTGATCGCGGCGTTCAGGGCGGCGGGGGTGCGGCCCGTCGGGTTCGGCACCGTGGACACCTTGGGGTGCTCGGCGACGAGCTGCGCGGCGACCTCGTCCGTACGGTCGGTGGAGGGGCCCAGGGCGAGCACGACCTCCATCTCGCCGTCGTACTCCTGCGACAGGATCGCCTCGACGGCCTCCCGCAGATGCCTTTCCTCGTTGAGGATGGGCATGATCACGGACACGGCCGGGGGCTGCGTGACAGAGTTGGCGGTTGCGTTCATCGCGGGTCACGTTACCGCTAATGGGGGACACGGGCGCGCGCCGCTGAGTCGCTGCCGTGGGCAGCAGATCGTATGGGCCTACTGTGCTGGCGTCCCACGCCCACAGTCGCGGAGGTGTCCCCCGGTGCCCACGCCGCCCCGCTCCCCCGACCGTCCGCAACGGCCTTCCCGCCCCCACGGGCAGGCCCGCAGGCCCGGTCGTCCACCACTCAGGAAGAATTCCCGGTGGGCCATGCGGGTGGCGACGGCGCTCTCGGTCACGGTGCTCGCCGCCGCCGGCGTCGGGCACGCGCTCGTCACCGGAATCGGCTCCGGGATCCACCGGATCGACCCCTTCAAGGACATGAAGAACCGGCCCGCCGCGGGCGACGGCATGAACGTGCTGCTCGTCGGCACCGACGGCCGCGACAAGATCAGCGAGGAGGAGCGCCGGAAGTACAAGCTCGGCGGCGCGCCCTGCCACTGCACGGACACCGTGATGATCGTGCACATCTCGGCGAACCACGAGCGCGCCTCGGTCGTCTCGCTCCCCCGCGACTCGTACGCGGAGATCCCCGCGCACACCGACCAGAACAGCGGGGAGAAGCACCACCAGCACCCCGTGAAGCTGAACGCGGCGTACGCGGAGGGCGGGCCGCAGCTGACGCTGCGCACGGTCGAACACATGACGAAGGTGAAGCTCGACCACTATCTGGAGGTCGACTTCACCAGCTTCATGAAGACGGTCGACGAGCTGGGCGGCGTCGACATCTGCACGGACACCCCGCTCAAGGACTCCTACACCGGGCTCGACCTGAGCGCGGGCACGCACCGGCTGAACGGCGGGCAGGCCCTGCAGTACGTGCGGGCCCGGCACATGGACAGCGCGGGCGACCTCGGCCGGATGCAGCGCCAGCAGCGCTTCATGGCCGCGCTGATCTCGAAGGCGACGTCGTCGGGCGTGCTGCTCAATCCGGTCCGGTTCCGCGACGTCGCCAGTACGGCGCTGAGCTCGGTCCGCGCCGACAAGGGGTTCGGGACGGACGAGATGGTGGACCTGGCGCGGGCCATGCGGAACTTCTCGCCATCGTCCTCGGAGTTCACGACCGTGCCGATCGGGAACATGAGCTACCCCGTGCCGAACATCGGCTCGACCGTGAAGTGGGACGACCGGAAGTCCGCCGAGCTGTTCAAGGCGCTGCGTGAGGACAAGCCGCTCGCTCCGCACCGGCCGAAGGCGAAGAAGGCGGCCGTGGTCGACGTCTCACCGAAGGAGATCCGCGTCCAGGTCGAGAACGGGACGATGACCGCGGGCCTCGGCAAGAAGGTCGACTCCGCGCTGAAGGGGACCGGGTTCCGGACGACCGGGGCGCCGGTCAACGCGGACGACCGCACCCAGAAGCGGACGACCGTGCTGTACGACCCCGGGTGGGACCGGTCGGCGAAGTCGCTCGCCGCGGCGTTTCCGGGGGCGGAGATGAAGGCGGTGGACGGGCTGGGGCCGCTGCTGAAGGTGGTTGCCGGGGCGGACTACGAAGGAGTGCGGGCGGTGCGGGCGCAGGATGCGGATCCGGGGTCGTTCGGGGCGGTTACCGGGGATCAGGTGGTGTGCGGGTGAGGTGGGGCGGGTCCGGGGTCGCGGTCTCGGGGCTCTGCCCCGGACCCCGCTGCTCAATCGCCGCAGGGGCTTGAAAGATCGGGGCTCCGCCCCGGGCCCCGCGCCTCAATCGCCGGCGGGGCTTGAATGGGTTGATTGCGCCCGCAGTTCCTTGATGGCGCGGCGGCGGGCCAGGCGGTGCTGGCGGCGGATCTGGGCTTCCTGGTAGCGGCGGCGGTCGCGGTCGGTCTCCGGTTCGACCGGGGGGACCGTGCGGGGCTTGCCGTCCGAGTCGACCGCGGCGAAGACGAGATAGGCCGAGCCGACCTGCTGGGCGGGGGTCGACTCGTTCCAGCGCTCGGCGAGGACCCGCACGCCCACCTCCATCGACGTGCGCCCCGTCCAGTTCACCTGCGCCTTCACGTGCACCAGGTCGCCGACGCGCACCGGCTCCAGGAACGCCATCTCGTCCATCGAGGCCGTCACCGCAGGTCCGCCCGAGTGCCGGCCGGCCACGGCGCCCGCCGCGTCGTCCACCAATTTCATGATCACGCCACCGTGCACCGTGCCGAGGAGATTGGTGTCGTTGTGCGTCATGATGTGCGACAACGTCGTGCGGGAAGCGGAAGTCGGCTTGCCCGGAATATCCGATTCCGCGCCGTGGGCCAGGTCTGTCATGCCACCAACCTTATGCGCGCGCCGATTGTGTTAGCTCTGCAACAGCCCTGGTGCGATTTCACCTCAGGGCTTGTAAGGCACGTATTCGCGCACGGCACACTGAGCCCATGAATGATTGGCCCGACGGGCGGAGCGACAGGCAGGGCGGCGCGGGCCGCGGCGGATACGGCCGCGGCAGCGGCAGCACGCGTCCGGAGGGCGCCCGTGTCATGCGGCAGGTGCAGCGCCCCGTCCCGCAGCAGCCGCCGCCCTCGTACGACGGTGGCGGGTACGACCCGTCGTACGACGACGGGTACAACACGGGCCAGGTCTACGGCCAGCCGAGCGGCCGGGGCCGCGGCCGCGGTCCGGGCTTCGACGACGGCGGCGACTACGGGCCGCCGACCGGCCGCCCGGTGCGGCCCCCGAACTGGGGCAGGCGCATCAAGCGGACCGTCCTGGCCGTGGTCGTCGTGGTGGTCGTCGCGAGCGTCGGCACGTACTTCTGGGCCGACTCCAAGCTGCACCGCGACGTCGACCTGTCGAAGGTCATCAACCGGCCCGAGGCCGGGGACGGCACGAACTACCTGATCGTCGGCACCGACAGCCGTGAGGGCATGTCCGCCGAGGACAAGAAGAAGCTGCACACCGGCTCCGCCGAGGGCAAGCGCACGGACACGATGATGATCCTGCACGTCGGCTCGAACGGGGACACCCTCGTCTCGCTGCCGCGTGACTCGAACGTCGAGATCCCCTCGTACAAGGGCGCCGAGTCCGGCAAGACGTATCCGGCCACCGGCCGCCAGACGAAGCTGAACGCCGCGTACGCGGAGGACGGCCCGACGCTGCTCGTGCGCACCGTCGAGTCCAACACAGGGCTGCACATCGACCACTACGCGGAGATCGGCTTCGGCGGCTTCGCGAGCATCGTCGACGCCGTCGGCGGGGTCGAGATGAACCTGAAGGAGGGCTTCAAGGACAAGTGGTCCGGGGCCGACTTCCAGAAGGGCAAGCAGACCCTGGACGGCCAGCAGGCCCTCGCCTTCGTCCGCACCCGGCACGCCTTCGCCCAGTCCGACCTGCAGCGCACCAAGAACCAGCAGCAGTTCCTCGGGGCGCTCGCGCACAAGGTGTCCTCGCCCGGGACGGTCCTGAACCCGTTCACGCTGTACCCGACGATGGGCGCGGGCCTGGACTCGCTGACCGTCGACAAGGACATGAGCCTGTACTCGCTCGGCAAGATGTTCCTCGCGATGAAGTCCGTGAACGGCGGCGACGGCAAGTCGATGAACATGCCGACCAGCGGCAGCGTCGGCGGCAACCTGCTGTGGGACAAGGCCAAGGTCAAGCAGCTCGTCGACCAGTTCAACAACGACGAGAAGGTCACGGTCTCCAGCGACTGACCGACGCCAGGATGTCTTCATGGCATCCGCTCTCGTTCTCGGTGCCGCCGGTGGTGTCGGCCGGGCTGTCGTGGCCCGGCTCGCCGCCGGCGGTTCGCATGTCGTCGCGGTCGACCTGAGCCCGGCGGTGCGTCAACTTCCCCGTGCTCACGCGGCGTTGGTGGGTGACGCCACCGACGCGGAGGCCGTCGGGCGGGCCTTCGACGCCGCGCCCGAACCGCCCTCGGTGCTCGTACACGCGCTGCTGCACGAACTGCGCGTTTCTCTCGGCGAGTTGACCCCGGCGCAGTGGCACAAGGTCTTCGACGTCGGGCTCGTCTCCGCCTGGCAGGCCGCCGCCGAACTCGTACGGCGCAAGGGCGAGGGGCCCGCGTCCGTGGTCCTCGTCGGCTCGGTGCACGCGCACGGCGCCGCGCCCGACTGCGCCCCGTACGCCGTCGCCAAGGCGGGGCTCGGCGCCCTGGCCCGCGCGGCGGCCACCGAGTGGGGGCCGCTGGGCGTGCGCACGAACGTCGTCGAGCCGGGCTTCGTCCCCGTCGAGCGCAACGCCCACCGCTGGCGCGAGCCCGCCGCACGCGCCCGCACGGCGGCGGACTACCCGCTCGGCCGGCTCTGCTCCCCCGAGGAGATCGCCGACGTCGTCGCCTTCCTGGCCGGACCCTCGTCCTCGTACGTCAACGGGGTCTGCCTGCCCGTGGACGGCGGGTACCTCGCGGCCCTCCCGGAAGCCGGAAAAGGTGATGCGGCGGGGCCCGGCTCCTGACACGCTGCGCCGGTGCATCGCGAAGAGATCTCCCGTATCGCCCATGCCGATCACGCCATCAAGGCCCCGCTCGGCGACGACTCCGTACGCGAGCTGCTGCGCCACGCCCTGCCGCGCGGTGACGAACGCGTCCTCGACCTCGGCTGCGGCCCCGCCGAATGGCTGCTGCGCGCCCTCGCCGCCCGGCCCGGTCTGCGGGCCGAGGGGATCGACCTGGACGAGGGCGCCCTGGCCGAGGCGCGCGAGCGGGCGGAGGCGGCGGGTGTGGGCGACCGGCTCACGCTGCACCACAAGGCGGCCGAGGACTTCGCGCCGGACGAGCCCTTCGACACGGTGCTCAGCGTCGGCGCCGCGCACGCCTTCGGCGGCCTCCTGCCCACGCTCGACGCGGCCCGTGCCCACCTGACGCCGGGCGGCCGGGTCCTGATCGGCGACGGCTACTGGGAGGCCGAGCCCTCCCCCGCGGCGGTGGAGATGCTCGGCGACTTCGCCGACCTGGCGACCACCCTCGACCGGGTCGCGGAGGCCGGCTGGACGCCGGTCGCGGCGCACCTCAGCACCCGGCACGAGCTGGACGCGTACGAATGGTCCTGGCTCGGCTCCGTGGCGAACCACGCTCTCGACCACCCGGACTCCCCCGACAGCGCCGACCTCCTGGACCTGGTCGCCGCCCGCCGCACGGAATGGCTCCGCACCTACCGCCACTCCTTCGGCTTCGCCTGCCTGGTCCTGCGGCGGACGCTGCCCTGACGCCCCCTCCCGGGCTTACGGGCGGGGCGCGCTGTACGGGAGGCGCTGCGGGAAGGTGCGGCCGACGGCGTGCGATCCGTCGCTGGTGAACAGGACGGTCGTCCAGGAGCCGTCGGCGAAACCCAGCTCGTGGGTGTTGTGCTTGATGTCGTTGCGACCGCGCACCCAGGCAAGGCCCTGACGCGGCAGCGACCAGGCCAGTTCCGCACGCGGACCGACCTCGCCCCGCGCGATCCGCCCCTCGACCCGCACCAGGTGGTACGAGGACGTGGCAGGGGTTCTCCAACTTGAGCGGCACGAGGGCGCACCCGCCAACGACCCTCAGTCACCGTGCATCGCCTCGCGCTCCTTGCCGCCGCGGACCAGGGCGTTCACGGGGTTGAGCCGGAACAGCCGGTCGTCGATCTCCCCGGCGCGGGTCAGCAGCCCCGGTGACCCGTCGAAGGCGTTCGGCCGCAGCCGGGCCGGGGGCTGCGGCACCTGCGAGTCGACCTGCACGAGGTGGGCCACGGCCGGCGGCTCGGCACTCTCGCCGGCTTGTACTGCGTCGCTCGATCCTCGTACGAAAGCAGCCCCCGGCGGTGTGCCGGGGGCTGAACAGTTCTGGACCACGCAAGCCCTACTGCGGCAGGTTCCTGGCCATCACGATGCGCTGGACCTGGTTCGTGCCCTCGTAGATTTGGGTGATCTTGGCGTCGCGCATCATGCGCTCGACCGGGTAGTCGCGGGTGTAGCCGTAGCCGCCGAGCAGCTGGACGGCGTCCGTGGTGACCTCCATGGCGACGTCCGAGGCGAAGCACTTGGCGGCGGCGCCCTGGAAGGTGAGGTCCTTGTCGCCGCGCTCCGACTTGGCGGCGGCCGCGTAGGTCAGCTGGCGGGCGGCCTCGATCTTCATGGCCATGTCCGCGAGCATGAACTGGATGCCCTGGAAGTCGCCGATCGGCTTGCCGAACTGCTTGCGCTCCTGGACGTAGCCCTTGGCGTAGTCGAGGGCGCCCTGCGCGACACCGAGCGCCTGCGCGGCGATGGTGATGCGGGTGTGGTCGAGGGTCTTCATCGCGGTGGCGAAGCCGGTGCCCTCGGCGCCGATCATGCGGTCGGCGGGGATGCGGACGTTGTCGAGGTAGACCTCGCGGGTCGGCGAGCCCTTGATGCCGAGCTTCTTCTCCGGGGCGCCGAAGGAGACGCCCTCGTCGGACTTCTCGACGACGAAGGCGGAGATGCCCTTCGAGCGCTTCTCGGGGTCCGTGACCGCCATGACCGTGTAGTACTCGGACTCGCCGGCGTTGGTGATCCAGCGCTTCACGCCGTTGAGCACCCAGGAGTCGCCGTCGCGCACGGCGCGGGTCTTCATGCCCGCCGCGTCCGAACCGGCGTCCGGCTCGCTCAGGCAGTACGAGAACATGCCCTCGCCCTTGGCCAGCGGGCCCATGTACTTCTTCTTCAGCTCCTCGGAGCCGGAGAGGATCACGGGGAGGGAGCCCAGCTTGTTCACCGCCGGGATCAGGGAGGACGAGCAGCAGACGCGCGCCACCTCCTCGATCACGATGACCGTGGCGAGCGCGTCGGCGCCCGCGCCGCCGTACTCCTCGGGTACGTGCACGGCGTGCAGGTCCGCGGCGACGAGCGCCTCGAGGGCCTCGCGCGGGAACCGCGCCTCCTCGTCCACCGCGGCGGCGAACGGGGCGATCTTCGCCTCGGCCAGCGAACGGATCGTGTCACGGAGCATGTCGTGCTCCTCGGACGGGCGGTACAGGTCGAAGTCAGCCGATCCGGCCAAGGTCTCTCACGCTCCAAGCCACGCACTTACCAGTGCTAATTACCGTTAAGTAACCCGAATCTTAGATCTCTGCCCACGGCACGGATACGTGAGCTATGCGACAACGGGAAAGTGCCCGGTGAGGCGCCTTCGCATGCCACAGCTATGCTCGGCAGCGCCCCGAAGCACCCACACCTCTGGAGCACCGCGATATGGCCCTCAAGATCACCGTGATCGGCACCGGCTACCTCGGCGCGACACACGCCGCGGCCATGGCCGAACTCGGCTTCGAGGTGCTCGGCCTGGACGTCGTGCCCGAGAAGATCGACATGCTCACGCGGGGCGAGGTCCCGATGTACGAGCCGGGCCTCGAGGACCTCCTGCGCCGGCACGTCGCGGGCTTCGAGGGTTCGAGCGGCCGACTGCGCTTCACGATGGACTGGGCCGAGGCCGGGGACTTCGGCGACGTGCACTTCGTGTGCGTGAACACTCCGCAGAAGCACGGCGAGTACGGCTGCGACATGAGCTACGTCGACTCCGCCTTCGCCTCGCTCGCGCCGCACCTCAAGGACGGCGCGCTCGTCGTCGGCAAGTCGACCGTGCCGGTGGGCTCGGCGGACCGGCTCACCGAACTCCTTCCCGAGGGCACGGAGCTGGCGTGGAACCCGGAGTTCCTGCGCGAGGGCTTCGCGGTCAAGGACACGCTGCACCCGGACCGGATCGTCGTCGGCGTGACCAGTGAGCGGGCCGAGAAGCTGCTGCGCGAGGTGTACGCGAAGCCGCTCGCCGAGGGCACGCCGTTCATCGTGACGGACTACCCGACGGCCGAGCTGGTGAAGACGTCGGCGAACTCCTTCCTCGCCACGAAGATCTCCTTCATCAACGCGATGGCCGAGGTCTGCGAGGCCGGCGGCGGCGACGTCGCCAAGCTCGCCGAGGCCATCGGCCACGACGAGCGGATCGGGCACAAGTTCCTGCGGGCCGGGATCGGCTTCGGCGGCGGCTGCCTGCCGAAGGACATCCGGGCGTTCATGGCGCGCGCCGGCGAGCTGGGCGCGGACCAGGCCCTGACGTTCCTGCGCGAGATCGACTCCATCAACATGCGGCGGCGCGGCGCGATGGTCGAGATGGCCCGCGAGGCCCTCGGCGGCGGCGCGTTCCTCGGCAAGCGGGTGGCCGTCCTCGGCGCCACGTTCAAGCCGGACTCGGACGACGTACGGGACTCCCCCGCGCTGAACGTCGCCGGGCAGATCCACCTCCAGGGCGGCCAGGTCACCGTCTACGACCCGAAGGGCATGGAGAACGCGCGGCGCCTGTTCCCGACCCTCGGCTACGCGGACTCGGCCCTTGAGGCGGTGCGCGGGGCGGACATCGTGCTGCACCTCACCGAGTGGCGCGAGTTCCGCGAGCTCGACCCGACCGAGCTGGGCAAGGTCGCGGCGAACCCGGTGATCCTGGACGGCCGCAACGCGCTGGACAGCTCGCTGTGGCGGGAGGCCGGGTGGACGTACCGGGCGATGGGACGTCCGAACGCGTAGCCCTTCTCCGAGGTACTACCTGGCGCGGTAGCGCCGCATCTTCGCCCGGGCCCCGCAGACCGCCATGTCGCACCAGCGACCGCGGCCCGCGGGGCTCCGGTCGTAGTACGCCCAGTGGCAGTCGGCGGCCTCGCAGGCCTTGAGCCGCGCCCAGGTGCCGTCGCCGCGCGCCTCGGCGATGGCGGCGGCCACCCGCCCTGCCAGCGATGCCCCGTCCACCGGGACCAGGCTCGCCGCGCCGTCCCGCGTGTCGACCGCCACCCTCAGCGGCGCCCGTTCGAGCAGCTCGCCCAGCGGGGTCACGGCGCGGTGCGGCGGATGCCCCGCGTGGGCCAGACAAGCGGCCCGCAGCGACTCGCGCAGCTCGCGCGCCTCTTCCAGTCCGTCCCCCGCGATGCCGAAGCGCTCGCGCACCTCGGCCCGCTCCAGCGCGTCCTCGCCCGCCGTGATGTCGAGCAGCGTGTTCACGAGGGCCTCGATCAGGGCGAGGCCGCCGGGGGCGGTCTGGCGGGCATTCATGGTTGCGACGTTACCCCCAATAGGGAAGCATGCAGTAACGCCGGAGTTACCAGTTGACCCCGTCTAGGGGTAACACGAGGAGGCAGCATCATGCCCATCGCACAACTCGGAGTCGTCGTCCTGGACTGTCCGCGGCCGCGCGAGCTGGCCGAGTTCTACGCGGCCGTGCTCGGCGGCAGCATCACCGGCGACGAGGGGTCCTGGGTCGACGTGAAGGCGCCGGGCGGCCACCGCCTCGCGTTCCAGCAGGCGCCGGGGTTCGAGGCGCCCTCCTGGCCCGCGCCGGACGCCTCGCAGCAGTTCCACCTCGACCTGACCACGGAGGACCTCGACGCGTCGGAGAAGGAGGTCCTCGCCCTCGGCGCCACCGTGCTCGACGCCGAGGACCGCGACCGCAGCTGGCGGGTCTACGCGGACCCTGCGGGGCACCCGTTCTGCCTCTGCGCCTGCTGACGGACGTCGGCTACGGGGCCTGGAGTCCGGGGACCGCCGCAGCCGGGACGCGGCGGTGCCGGGCGGCGCGGGAGACGAACTCCGTGCTGCGCAGCACCCGCTGGACGTTGCCCCAGGTGAGCAGGGCGAGGTCGGCATCCGGCCAGCCGCGGTCCCTGAGCTCCGCGACCAGGGCCGGGTAGCCGGCGACGTCGGCGAGACCCTCGGGGTGCGTGTCCCCGGTGTCGTACGTCCCGGACAGGCCCACCGACTCGGGACCGGCGAGGCGGCGCACATGGTCGACGTGGTCGGCCACGTCGCGCAGGGCGGGGCCCGTGCGGGCGGCGGAGCACGGCACCAGGCACAGCCCCTTGCGCTCGCCCAGCCCGGCGAGGAGCTCGTCCGGGGCGTTGTCCGGGTGCCGGTTCAGGGCGTGGGCGCCGGAGCGGGTCAGGACGACCGGGGCCTTGGAGACGGCGAGTACGCGGGTGGCGGTGGCGGGCGACGCGCCGGTGAGGTCGATGAGCATGCCGAGCCGGTTCATCTCCCGGACGACCTCGTCGCCGAACCGGGTCAGGCCGTCCTCCTGCGACGTCCATGTCGTGCCGCTCAACGTGAGGGCGCGCAGGCCGAGGGCGTGCAGCGAGCGCAGCGTGCCGAGCGAGTCCGCCACCGCCGCGGCCGGGGCGGGGCCGATCAGGACGGCGATACGGCCGTGGGCGTGGGCGTCCGCCGTGTCGGAGGCGGAGCGGGCGAGCCGGAAGTCCTCCGGGTGGCGGGCGACGACGTGGTTGATCAGGTCGATCTGCTCCAGGACCGAGGTGACCGGGGCGTCCGGGTCCACGTGCGGTGCCCACAGCTGGGCGCCGGTGCCGCCTGCGCGCAGCCTCGGCAGATCGACCTGCACGGCGCTCTCACCGAGTTCGAGGTCGTACCAGGGGAGGGTGCGCAGCACTTGCGGGAGACCGCAGTAGCCGTCGGCGACGGGGTGGCGGGCCGGGAGGTCGCGGGGTGGTGGGGGTGCGAGGGGTTCGGCGTTGCCCGATGCGGCCGGGACGGGGCCTCGGGGCATGGGAGTTTCCGGATCGTCCTCCTCGGCGGGGGCCGACTTGGTGGGTTCCAGGTCGCCTGCCTCGGCGGGGGCGTTGAGTTCGTCCTGTAGGTCTGCCATGGCAGGGCTCCGGACGTCGATGGGACAGTCGTTCGAACCACCGTTGCACGCCGCGCGAGCGGGGTCTCGGCGAGCGGTGCCGTTCGGGTGGGCGGGCCTGTCGTCGCGTGACGTCGGCAGGCCCGCCGCCCAGCGCTACCCGTCCAGCTGGGACAGCGTCGCGTTCGACGGGCCCCGGCGGGACTGGAGGTCGGCCGCCACCGATTCCGCGTCGCCGAGGACGCGGACCGCGTTGTGCCACGTCAGCTTGGAGAGGTCGGCGCGGGACCAGCCCCGGTCGGCCAGCTCCGCGATCAGGTTCGGGTAGCCGGAGACGTCGTCCAGGCCGTCCGGTGTGAACGCCGTGCCGTCGTAGTCGCCGCCGATCCCGATGTGGTCGACGCCCGCGACCTCGCGCATGTGGTCGAGGTGGTCGGCCACCGTGGAGACCGTCGCGACCGGACGCGGCCGCGCCTCCTCGAAGGCGCGGTGCAGCTTCATCGCCTCGGGGGACGTGTCCAGGTGGTGGTAGCCGTGCGAGCGGAGGTTGTCGTCGGCCGCGGCCGTCCAGTCCACCGCCGCCTGGAGGACGAACTTGGGGACGAAGGTGGCCATGGCCACTCCCCCGTTCCCCGACAGGCGCTCCAGCACGTCGTCCGGGATGTTGCGCGGATGGTCGCACACCGCGCGGGAGGAGGAGTGGGAGAAGATCACGGGCGCTTCGGAGACGTCGAGCGCCGCCCGCATCGTCGTCGCCGCGACGTGCGAGAGGTCGACCAGCATGCCCTCCCGGTTCATCTCCCGGACGACCTCGCGGCCGAAGGCGGAGAGGCCGCCGACGCCGGGCTCGTCCGTCGCCGAGTCCGCCCACGCGATGTTGTCGTTGTGCGTGAGCGTCATGTAGCGCACGCCCAGCGCGTACAGCGCGCGCAGCGTGGCGAGGGAGTTGTTGATGGAGTGGCCGCCCTCGGCGCCCTTGAGCGAGGCGATACGGCCCTCGGCGCGCGCCGCCTCCATGTCGGCCGCCGTCCGCGCCTCCCGCAGCTCACCCGCGTACCGGGCGATCAACTGGTCGACGCAGTCGATCTGTTCGAGCGTGGCGCTGACCGCCGCGTCGCCCGTGAGATCCGTACGGACGTAGACGGACCAGAACTGTGCGCCGACCCCGCCGGCCCGCAGGCGGGCCAGGTCGGTGTGCAGATGCGCGCTCTGGTCGGCGGCGATGTCCCGCGCGTCGATGTCGTACGTGACCTGCTCGCGCAGCGCCCACGGCAGATCGTTGTGCCCGTCGACGACGGGGAACTCGGCGAGCAGCGCCCTGGCCTGCTCCAGCGACGTGGTCATGTCCGTCACTTCCCGAAGCCGAAGCCGCCGCCCGCGCCCTCGACCTTGGCGCGCAGCCGCTTGCCCTTCTCGGTGGCCTGGTCGTTCAGCTCCTGCTGGAAGTCCTTCATACGGCCGAGGAGTTCCTCGTCGTGCGCGGCCAGCATGCGGGCGGCGAGCAGGCCCGCGTTGCGCGCCCCGCCCACCGACACCGTCGCGACCGGGACGCCCGCCGGCATCTGCACGATGGACAGCAGGCTGTCCATGCCGTCGAGGTACTTCAGCGGGACCGGCACGCCGATCACCGGCAGCGGCGTCACCGACGCCAGCATGCCGGGCAGGTGGGCCGCGCCGCCCGCGCCCGCGATGATCGCCTTGAGGCCGCGCCCGGCGGCCTGCTCCCCGTACGAGATCATCTCGTGCGGCATCCGGTGCGCGGAGACGACGTCGACCTCGTAGGGGATCTCGAACTCGTCGAGGGCCTTGGCCGCGGCCTCCATGACGGGCCAGTCGGAGTCCGAGCCCATGACGATGCCGACGACGGGGGACGTGCTGGCCGTGCTGGTGCTCATTCGGTGATCGTGCCCCTCAGGTATCCGGCGGCGTGCCGGGCGCGGTCGAGGACGGCGTCGAGGTCGTCGCCGTAGGTGTTCACGTGACCGACCTTGCGGCCGGGCTTCACGTCCTTGCCGTACATGTGGATCTTGAGCTGCGGGTCGCGGGCCATGCAGTGCAGGTACGCGCTGTACATGTCCGGGTAGTCGCCGCCGAGGACGTTGCACATGACCGTCCACGGGGCGCGCGGGCGCGGGTCGCCGAGGGGCAGGTCGAGCACGGCGCGCACATGGTTCGCGAACTGGGACGTGACCGCCCCGTCCATCGTCCAGTGGCCGGAATTGTGCGGGCGCATCGCCAGTTCGTTGACCAGGATGCGGCCGTCGTGGGTCTCGAAGAGCTCGACCGCGAGGTGGCCGACGACGCCGAGCTCGCGCGCGACGCGCAGCGCCAGCTCCTGGGCCTCGCCCGCGAGGGCCTCGTCGAGCTCGGGCGCCGGGGCGATCACGGTGTCGCAGACGCCGTCGACCTGCTGGGACTCGACGACGGGGTAGGCGACGGCCTGGCCGTGCGGGGAGCGCACGACGTTGGCCGCCAGCTCCCGTACGAAGTCGACCTTCTCCTCCGCGAGGACCGGCACGCCCGCCTTGAACGGGTCCGCGGCGTCGGCCTCGGAGCGTACGAACCACACGCCCTTGCCGTCGTAGCCGCCGCGCACCGTCTTGAGGATGACGGGGAAGCCCTCGCCCTCCTCGGCGAACGCGACCACATCGGCCGGGTCCCGCACGATGCGGTGGCGCGGGCACGGCACGTCGAGCGACGTGAGCTTCGCGCGCATCTCGCCCTTGTCCTGGGCGTACAGCAACGCGTCGGGCCCCGGACGGACGGGGATGCCGTCCGCCTCCAGGGCCCGCAGATGCTCTGTCGGTACGTGCTCGTGATCGAAGGTGATCACGTCGCAACCGCGCGCGAACTCACGCAGCGTGTCCAGGTCGCGATAGTCGCCTACGACGACATCACCGACGACCTGCGCCGCGGAATCCTGCGGAGTGTCACTGAGGAGCTTGAACCTGATGCCGAGCGGGATGCCTGCCTCGTGTGTCATACGAGCGAGCTGTCCACCGCCGACCATGCCGACTACGGGGAACGTCACACCCACAGGGTATCGGCCAGGTGTCCGGTCTCCGCACGGCGTCCTCCAGAGCACGGGCATGCGGGAGGGCTCGTGGTTAGCATGGCTGGGTCGGTCGTGACCGGACCTGACCTGACTTGACCTGACCGACCCGACACGTCGGACACCACAGACACCACGGGGGCTGAGGCGACCATCATGGGCATCACCGGACGGACCGGCCGCACGGGCGCACTGCGACAGCGGATCGCGGGCGTGGCCCGTGAGGTCGCCAAGTTCGGTGTCGTCGGCGCCCTCGGCGTCCTCGTGAACTTCGCCGTCTTCAACCTCATGCGGCACAGCACCGACCTCCAGGTGGTGCGCGCCAGCGTGATCGCGACGGTCGTCGCCATCGCCTTCAACTACGTGGGGTTCCGTTACTTCACGTACCGCGACCGCGACAAGAGCGGGCGCACCAAGGAACTGACGCTGTTCCTGCTGTTCAGCGCGGCGGGCCTGGTCATCGAGAACGGGGTCCTGTACGCGGCGACGTACGGGTTCGGCTGGAACAGCTCGTTGCAGAGCAACATCTTCAAGTTCCTCGGCATGGGTCTCGCGACCCTCTTCCGGTTCTGGTCGTACCGGACGTGGGTGTTCAGGACGCTGCCCGCGCGGGAGGCCGTGGCCAGCGCGGAATCGTTCCTCGGCGACTCGCAGGCGGCGCCGCCGGTCCGGAGCCGCTAGCACCCCGGTCCAGCACCAGCACGCCGGTACGTCAGCGGATCATCTGCTCGCCGCCGTCGTCCGGCGTCTTCTTCAACGGCGTACGGGACAGGAACAGGCCGAAGACGGGCGGGCTGCCCTGGAGCATTTCGAGGCGGCCCCCGTCGGCCTCCGCCAGGTCGCGGGCGACGGCGAGGCCGATGCCCGTCGAATTGCGGCCGCTGATGGTCCGCTCGAAGATCCGTGAGCCCAGCTCGGCCGGGACCCCCGGGCCCTCGTCGGTGATCTCGACGATGGCCTGGCTGCCGGTGACCCGGGTGCGCAGGGCGACCGTGCCGCCACCGTGCATCAGGGAGTTCTCGATCAGCGCGGCGAGCACCTGGGCCACCGCGCCGGGGGTGCCGACCGCCGTGAGGTGGCGCTTTCCGGAGGAGACGATCGCGCGCCCGGCGCTGCGGTAGGCGGGCCGCCACTCCTCCAGCTGCTGCTTGATCACCTCGTCGAGGTCGAAGGGGACGGCGGAGCCGGTGCGCGGGTCGCGGGAGTTCGTGAGCAGCCGCTCGACGACGTCGGTGAGCCGCTCGACCTGCGCGAGCGCGATCGTCGCCTCCTCCTTCACCTCGTCGAGGTCCTCGGTCATCGTGATCTCCTCGAGCCGCATGGAGAGCGCGGTGAGGGGCGTACGCAGCTGGTGCGAGGCGTCGGCCGCGAGGCGCCGCTCCGCCGTCAGCATGCGGGCGATGCGCTCCGCCGAGCCGTCGAGGACGTCCGCGACGCGGTCCAGCTCCGGGACGCCGTAGCGCTTGTGCCGGGGCCGCGGGTCGCCGGATCCCAGGCGTTCCGCCGTGGAGGCGAGGTCCGTGAGGGGCGAGGCGAGCCGGTTCGCCTGGCGTACGGCGAGCAGCACGGCCGCCACGATCGCGAGCAGGGCGACGCCCGCGATGATCAGCAGGGTGCGGCCGACCTCCGAGGTGACGGCCGACCTCGCCTCCTGGACGGTGACCTTCTCGCCCTGCTCGCCGGTGGCCGTGTACGAGATGACGTCGCCGACCGGTTCGGTGCCGATGGTGAGCGGCCGGCGGCCGGGCATGTCGATCTCGGCGTAGCGCTCCCCCGCGACCTGGTCCTGGAGGATGCTGTCGGTGATCTGTTCCTCGCCGAGGATCCTGCTGTCCACGATGGAGGCGAGGCGGACGGCCTCGGACTCCACGCGTTCCTGGGCGCTGTTGGTGATGGTTCGGGTCTCCACGATGACCAGGGAGACGCCGAATACGGCGATCACCACCAGGACCACGGCGAGGGTGGAGTTGATCAGTCGGCGACGCATACGTCTCAGTGTCCCGGATTGGTTCGGCCCGCACCGGGGTCAACGTCTCGGGGATCTGCCCCGGACCCCGCTGCTCAAGCGCCGCAGGGGCTCAATGTGCACGGCTGAGCACGATGAGTGGCTAGCTCTTCTCGAAGCGGAAGCCCACGCCGCGCACCGTCGCGATGTACCTCGGGTTCGCCGCGTCGTCGCCGAGCTTCTTCCGGAGCCAGGAGATGTGCATGTCGAGGGTCTTCGTCGACGACCACCACGTCGTGTCCCAGACCTCGCGCATCAGCTGGTCGCGGGTGACCACCCGGCCGGCGTCGCGGACGAGGACCCGCAGGAGGTCGAACTCCTTTGCCGTGAGCTGGAGTTCCTCCTCGCCCATCCACGCCCGGTGCGATTCGACGTCGATGCGGACGCCGTGCGTGGCCGGGGCCTGGCTGGGCTCGGTGGCGCCGCGGCGGAGCAGGGCCCGGACCCGGGCGAGCAGCTCGGCGAGGCGGAACGGCTTGGTCACGTAGTCGTCGGCGCCGGCGTCGAGACCGACGACCGTGTCCACCTCGTCCGCGCGCGCGGTGAGGATCAGAATCGGCTCCGTGTGCCCCTCGGCGCGCATTCTGCGGGCCACCTCGAGGCCGTCCATTCCGGGCAGTCCGAGGTCGAGCACGACGAGGTCGATACTCCCCTGAAGTCCGGCGTCGAGGGCGGTGGGACCGTCCTCGCGCACTTCCACCTCGTAACCCTCCCGGCGCAGGGCGCGGGCCAGCGGCTCCGAGATGGACGCATCGTCCTCGGCGAGCAGTACACGGGTCATGGGGTGATGGTAGTCCGCAGCGGACGACGCTAGTGGGGTGATCGCCCACTGAGCCTCCCGGTGGCGAACGGAATTTTTGCCTCCGGGTTCGCGCCCTGCGGTCGGCGGGTGCCATCCTGGGGAACACCTTGGAAACAGCGCGGACGGTTCCATGGAGACCTGTGATCCATCTCTCAAGTCCTTCCATATGCCGTTGAGTCGTCCGTAAGGTGATTCAACGCCTGATGCACTACTGGGGGACCTTTGGAGCGCACTGCGCACCCAAGGTCCCTTTCTTGTGTGAGCTGACGTCCGTCAGCCTTTTTAGGAATGACCTGTGGCCGGGCCCCGCGTGTAAGGAAGCGCGCCGGGGTGTGGATCTCGGACCCGCCGTACCGGCGGGCTACGGTGCCGGCCTCCCCCACGCGGGCGCCCGCTCCCCACGAAGGTGCAGCGTCCCGAGCGAGCAAGGAACCCCCATGGCGTCCAGCCTGACGAAGGACACCACCGCGCCCGGCGCCGGTGAGAAGACCTTCCTTGGCCACCCTCGCGGCCTGGCCTTTCTGTTTCTGACGGAGATGTGGGAGCGGTACAGCTTCTACGGGATGCGTGCGCTTCTCGTGCTGTACCTGTCGGCCGGCGTCATCGACGGCGGTCTGGGTCTCAACGTCGCCACGGCGACGGCGATCTACTCCGTCTACAACGCTCTTGTGTACCTGCTCGCGCTGCCGGGCGGCTGGCTCGGTGACCGCGTATGGGGTCCGCGCAAGACGACCGCGGTGGGCGCCGTGATCATCATGGCCGGTCACTTCACGCTGGCCCTGCCGTGGGCCGGTTCGTTCTACCTCGGCCTCGGCCTGATCGCCGCCGGTTCGGGTCTGCTCAAGGCCAACATCTCGACGATGGTCGGCCACCTGTACCCGGAGAAGAACGACCCGCGGCGTGACGGCGGCTTCTCGATCTTCTACATCGCGATCAACGTCGGCGCCTTCTTCGCGCCGCTGACGATCGGCACGGTCGGCCAGACGGTCAACTGGCACCTCGGCTTCGCGATGGCCGGTGTCGGCATGGCGCTCGGCCTGATCTGCTTCCTCTTCGGCTACCGCTACCTGTCGGGCGAGTCGAACGTCGTCCCGTCGCCGATGAGCGACAACGAGAAGCGCGACCTCTGGAAGAAGAGCGGAATCTGGGCCGTCGTGGCCGTCCTGTTCTACGCCGCCGCCGGCGCCGCCGGTGCGCTGACTGTGAACTGGATCCTGTGGCCGCTCACCATCCTCGGCCTGGTCCTGCCCATCTGGTACCTGGTCAAGATGAAGCGCGACCGCGAGCTGTCGGACACCGAGCAGTCCCGGGTCTCCGCGTACATCTGGTTCTTCATCGTGGCCGCCGTGTTCTGGGGCATCTTCGACCAGTCCGGCTCCACGCTGAACCTGTTCGCCGACAAGAGCACCGCGAACACGCTGTTCGGCTTCGAGTTCCCGTCCAGCTGGTTCCAGTCGCTGAACTCGCTGTTCGTCATGGCGCTCGCGCCGGTCTTCGCCTGGCTGTGGCTGTGGCTGAACCGCCGCGGCAAGGAGCCCAGCTCCCTCTCGAAGTTCGCCAACGGTGTCTTCCTGATCGGCCTGTCCTTCTTCGTGATGATGCTGGCCCAGGCCGCCGCCTCCGGCGACGCCAAGGTCACCCCGATGTGGCTGGTCATCGTCTACCTGGTTCAGACGATCGGTGAGCTGACGCTCTCCCCGGTCGGCCTGTCCCTCACCACGAAGCTGGCGCCGGAGAAGTACGGCTCCCAGATGATGGGTGTCTGGTTCCTGGCCGTCACCGCCGGTGACTCCGTCATCGCGCTGCTGCAGCTGATCGGCGCGCCGACCGGCAGCGAGTGGTGGTTCGCCGCGCAGGGCGCCCTCGCCGTCCTGGCCGGTGTCGCGGTCTTCATGCTCCGCAAGAAGGTCAAGCCGCTCATGGGTGGCGTGCACTGACCCCGCCGCCCCGGTCCTCGTGACAACGAAGGGGCCCGGCCGCACCGTTCGGTGCGGCCGGGCCCCTTCGCGTATGCGGCGGTACTCGCTACTTGCAGTGCGTGTGGAAGAGCCAGTGCGCCATGGAGCAGCCGAGGGCGTACCCGGTGCCTCCGCCGACCGCGCCGGCCCGTCGCAGCTTGCGCACTGCAATTCCCTTTGCCTCGATGGCCTCGGAGCGAGCCGAGGTTCATCCACACAAGCACACAGCAAAGGGTTCGGCGAGGGGTGGCCGCTGACGGGCCGAGCACGCTTGCGGCCCGTCAGCGGGTCCTGACCACCGCCTTCCGTGCCCGCGGCAGGAACGTGAAGACCGCGCCGCCCAGGAGGATCACCGTGCCGGCCGCCAGGCCGAGGGCGCGCAGGGCGCCGTCGCTGGAGGCGCCGGTCTCGGCGAGGCCGCCGCCGGTCGCCGCGGAACCGCCGCCCGCCGCTCCGCCCGCCTCGCCGCCGGACGAACCGGTGCCGCCTGCCGCGCCGCCCGCCTGCTTGGACGTGTCGAGCTCCAGGGAGACCGGAGCCTTGTTCGGCGTGCAGGTGGTGGTCGTGCCCAGCGCCTTCACGGTGAGGACGCCCGGCGACAGCGTCGACTTGCCGTCGGCGCCCGGCTTGTACGTGCCCGTCAGGTCCGGGATCTCGATCGGGTCGCCGGACTTGAAGGCCTTCTTGTTGGTCGGGCCCTCGACGGGGACGGTGCCCTTGTCGGAGCCGCCCAGCTTCACCTGCATCGACGGCTTCACCGAGTCGGCCGGGATGTCGGCGGGGCTGTCCATCACGGACTTCTTGAACTTCACCGTGAGGCCGAAGTTCCCGCCGTCCTTCTTGGCGTTGATCTGCACCGGAGACGTGGCGCTCTTGTCGCCGATGGGGGTCTTGCAGGAGTACGGGACGCTGACCTCCTTGCCCGTGAAGTCGCTCTGGCCGCTGTCGCCGCCGGAGGAGCCACCGGAGCTGGACGAGCCGCCCGAGCCGGACGAGCCGCCCGAGCCACCGGAACTCGACGAGCCGCCGGAGGAGCCGCCGCTCGACGTGCCCGGCAGGCCGCCGATCACGCCGCCGCCGCCCGAGCCGCCGCCGGACGAGGTGCCCGGCAGACCGCCGATCGCCCCTCCGCCGCCGGAGCCGCCCGAACTCCCGGCCCCCTCAAGGACCTTGATGACGGCGCCCGGATCCACGCTGCCCGTCGGAGAGCACTTGGTGTCCGTCGACACCGGCTTGTTGACGTTGATGTTGTACTTGTCCGGGGTCAGCTTCACCTCTCCCGGCTTCGTCAGCTTCAGCTCACCGGTCATCGTGGAGAGCTTCATCGGGCTGTTCTTGGGGATCGCGGGGTTCTCGCGCGGGCCCTGCATGTCGATGTCACCGCTCTGTGCTCCGGACGACTTGAGCGTGCCGGTGGGCTGGACGGTGTTCTCGCCGAGGTCGAGGACGTCCGGGTTCTTCGACGCGCCCTGGATGAACTTCCAGGTCACCTTGACCGTGTCGCCGACGTTCGCCGTGGCGGGCGCCGCGATCTGGGTGATCGTGGTGCCCTGCACCGGGTCGAGCCCGGAGATCGAGGGCGGTATGCACTCCGTCTTGTACGAGGTCTCGGCGGCGGCCTGCGCGGGGGACGCCACGAACAGCAGGCCCGCCCCTCCGAGCATCAGGGCGACACCGGCCGCGCTCACTCTCCGTTGGGTGCTCACGTGTTTCCTTTCGTCGTCGGACTGTTCTCGGGCGGTGCGGAGAGTTGGCCGGCCGCGGGACGCTCCGGACCGGTGTCCGGGGTGAACCAGGGCAGGCTCGTGGTCTGTGTCGAGTCGGTCGGCCCGGTGGGCTCCTCTGCGGGCACGGGCCGCTTCGGTTTCTGCTGCGGGAGGCGCACCTTCGGAAGCCGCACGGTGTGCCCGCCCGTCGTCCCCTTGGCCCTCTTGGCGTACGACCGGCGATCACGCGGCCGTACGCGGTCCACGACCGCCATGCCGATCCGGAACACGGCGGCCGGCACGACGACGCAGAGCAGGATCCAGAAGAGGGTGACGCCCCAGGGGCGGCCCACGCCCCAGGGCTGCTCGGCCAGCACCTTCCCGCCGTACTTGAGCGAGACGAGATAGTCGCCGTGCGCGCCCGCCGACAGTTCGACGGGCAGCTTGATCTGCGCCTTGCGGCCCGGCTGGATCGTGCCGCGCCACTGCTGGTCCTCCCACTGCGGCGCGAACACGCCGTGGGAGGTGCCGACTTGGAAGATCGGGTTCTTGACCGGGGTCGATCCGACGTTGCCGACGGTGAACGTGAAGGACCGCGACGGCGGGGCGCCGAACCAGGTCAGCAGCCCGCTCGACCCTTCGAGCCGGGTGTCGGCCACCATGGACAGCTGCCCGCCGCCCGACGTCTTCGGCAGCGCCTTCACCGGATGCCCCGCCACCTGGAACACGGCGTCCGCCTGCGCCTTCTGCCCGGTCACCGTGGCGACATGGACGACGCACGGGCACGGCTTCGGCGGCTCGGCGACCGGGAGCGACTTGCTGAACGCCCCCTCGGTGTCGGTGGTGACGGCCCGCCCCTCCGCGTTGGCGCAGGAGTTGGTGCCGCCGATGACACCGCGCTGCGGGCTGGACTGCCCGCAGATCAGCATCATCAGCAGGGTGTCGGGCCGCCAGCCCGCGCCCTTCACGGTGATCGATCCCCCGGTCCCCGCCTGGGACTTGGAGAGGGTCACGGACGGCTTGTCGGCGGCGGAGGCGGTGGCCGCCCAGGGCGCCGTGCCCGCGAGCAGGGCGCCCACGAGGGCGAGGACGGTCAGCAGCCGCGAGGCGCGGGCGCCGCGGGGGTTCATGGCGCACTCCTTACGTTCCCTTGTCGGCGGAGCAGTCGGAGCAGGTGCGGCGGGACGGGCCAGGAGGGCCGTCTCCGGCGTACGTACCAGTAGGCGGCGCAGCCCGCCCCCACCAGCACGGCGAGGACCCCGCCGACCGCCGCCCACGGCACGAACCGGGCGCTCGCCGTGGCCGAGTCCGCCGCGCCGCCGCCCGCGGTGACCGTCACCTTCACGTCGACGGAGTCGAGCGCGGGGGCGTCCTTCCACGGTTCGGTGAGGCTGACCCTGCGGCCGGGCAGGAGTTGCACCGGCAGGGCCCGGCTCTTGTCGAGGGTGGCGCCGAGCATCCCGTCGGCCGTGACCGAGAGGCGCGGCGAGAGCGTCGTGTTGCCGCGGTTCACCACGTCGTACGCGATGGAGCCCTTGTCCACGCGCACGTTCTCGACCGTGAGGGCGGACAGGGTGGGGCCGCTGACCCGCAGGTGGACGCTGACCCCTGAGTCGCGCCCGCCGGCCGTCGCCACGACCGCGCCCGGATGGTCGCCGGGTGTCGTGCCCGCGGGCACGGAGACCGTGAAGGGGATCTCGGCGCGGGTACGCGCCGGGATCTTCACGGACTCCTCGGCGAACCGGATCCAGGCCCCGGTGTCCGTGGCCTTCTTGCGCACGTCCAGGGCACCGTCACCCGTGTTGTCGGCGTCGGCCCCGCGCAACGAGACCTTCAGCGGCTTGCCACTGGGATTGCTGACGGCCACCTTGTCCTCCAGCACGGACCCGGGTGTCCCCTCCGCGTAGATGTAGGGGCGTCCGTCGTCGTCGGCGGGCCGGGTGCCGCCCCCCGCGGAGGGACTGATGGTCCAGCTGGGCGCGGCGGTCGCGGCAGGTACCGCGAGACCGCCCACGGCAAGCGCCGTGACAGCGACGATCAGGGCCCGCAAGCGCTTCAGTGCGCTGCGGCGGTTGCCGATATTCGATCCCCGGCGGCGGTTGCCCATATTCAAGCCCCTGCGGCGATTGAGCAGCGGGGTCCGGGGCAGAGCCCCGCGGCCGCAACCCCGCGGGACCCCACCCACCAAAGACGAGCGCAACGTCATCTCGGCGACTCACGCCCCCTTAACGGGACGCCGCCTGATGACGCCGGGTCAGCCACAGCACACCCGCCGCTCCGGCCAGGAGCACCGTTCCGCCGAGCGTGCCGAGCGCGACCGCCGAGTCCTCCGGCCCGGTCTGCGGCAGCTCCCCGCCGGACGAGGACCCTGAGGACCCCGAGGAACCCGACCCCGGATCCGCGGCCCCGCCGCCGCCCGCCGCCGCCTTCACGTCCATCTCGAGGGACGGCTTCGGGCTGTTGGACGGCGTACAGGTGGTGTTCGTACCGAGCGCCTTGATGGTGAGGACGCCGGCGGTGAAGTTCACCTTGCCGCTCTTCTTGGGCGTGTACGTGCCCGTGAGGTCACTGATCTTGATCGGGGTGTTGGCGGGGATCGCCTTGTCGTTGGGCGGCCCGGTCGCCGTGAACTGTCCGCTGTCGGCGCCGCCCACCTTGATGACCGCGCTCGGGTGCATGGCGCCCTTGCCGAGCTCGACAGGGCTGGAGGAGACGCCCTTCTGGAAGGACATAGTGATCTTGTAGCCGCTGCCGCTCTTGGCGCTCTTCATGTCGATCGGGGACACGGCTCCCTTGTTCCCGATCGGGGTTTTGCACTGGTAGTTCACGTTCTGCACCGTGGCCGAAGCGGTGGGGGCGGCCATCAGCACCGCCGAGCCCGCCAGGGCCGCGCTGAGCGCGAACGCGGCGGTTCGTTTCTGGTACGTCCGGTACGTCACCTCGAAGTCCCTTCAGACCGCAGGTTACTGACGGTTCATCAGATCTGGGTGGCTCAAGGTACGCCGGGGACCTTGCCGAGGGAAGACAAAGAGCACGCCGGATCGAAGTCGATCCGACGTGCTCCGAAGAAGGGGCGGGGGCGGCTACGCGGGGGCGCCGACCTCCGCCCACACGACCTTGCCCGTGACACCGGGGGTGCGGACAACTCCCCAGTCGAGGCAGAGGCGTTGGACGATGAACATGCCGTGCCCGCCGGGACGGCCGACCCGGTGCGGGGTGCGCGGGGCGGGCTGCCCGGCCCCCCGGTCGGCGACCTCGATGCGCAGCACCTTGTTGGCCGGGGCGTCGCCGAAGTACAGGATGATCTCGTCCGGACCCTCGGCGTGCAGGCACGCGTTCGTGACCAGCTCGGAGACGACCAGCAGGACGTCCTCCGCCGCGGCCCGGCGGTCCGCGGTCGCCGCCGGCAGCCAGCCCCAGGCATGCAGCGATTCGCGGGTGAAGTCGCGGGCCAGCGGCACGATGCCGCTCGCCCCGCTGAGGCTCAGCCTGCGGACCTGCGCACCCGCGACGACCGGAACTTCGCCGGACTCGGGGCCGTGGTCGCCCGGCGAGTAAGGCCGGGTGGTGCTCATCAGCACTTCACCTCACCGATTCACCAATTCAGCTTCAGGATTCAGGTTCAGGGTCCGAGTGCCCACTGCCCGGCCAACAAGTCCGGGTCGAGGATCGGGGTCGCAGGGTCGTCTTGAGTCGCAGGGTCGAGGTCGTGTTCGGGGGGTCTCCTGCCCGGCGGAACGACGGAAACACCCACTTGTTGAGAACGGCTCCTGTGACACTGGTAACGCCTCGATCACGCAGAGACAACTGGAGCGTAACTTCTGCGGTTGATCACCGCACGCAGCCGTCCGGTTCCGGTCAGTCGCCCGAGGGGTCCGGGGCGAGTGCGTCGTCGAGCGACGCATGCACCGTGAAGACGGCCTCCGCGCCAGTGATCTCGAACACCCGGGCAACCACCGGGAGCATGCCCGCGAGGTGCACTCCACCACCGGCCGCCTCGGCTTTGAGCCGGGCTCCGAGCAGCACGTTCAACCCCGTCGAATCGCAGAATTCGAGGCGAGAACAGTCGATCACCAGACGGGAATGTCCATTATTGAGGCATTCGTCCAGGGGTTCGCGCAGCAAATCGGCCGTGTGGTGATCCAACTCACCGGCCGGGGTCACGACGGCACTGGAGCCCTCTTGTCGCACCTCGACCAGAAGCCGGCCCCGATGCGCACTGCCGACTGTCCCGCGGTCCATGACGTCTCTCTCTCGCTGCCTACGACGTGCCGATTGACGCCCTCGAACACTACGCCTTCTGACTGTGCGCCGACACCCGAACAACCTCTAGAATTCGGACATTTCACTGCTAAACGCACTTGCGACTCGGTGCAAAAAACGGGTAGGCCTAGTAAGGACACCAATCGACCACGGCCGGCTTTGGAGGCGCCGCACTTAGAAGCAGTGCACGCATTGGCATCGGCAGCCATATGCCGAGAACGCATGGAGGACATCATGTCAGCCCGGCTCGACGAATCGCGTACTGACCAGGCGACGTCGACTCTCCCCCCGGAAACGCACGTCGACGTCGAGACCGAAGGCCTTGATGGCCTCGAAGGCCTCCCGGAGATTCCCCCGTACGACGAGGTGGGGCCGCTCGACGCACGAGCCCTCTCCAAGACCCTCTTCGAGCGACTCGAGTCCCTCGAAGAAGGCACGCACGAATTCTCGTATGTCCGCAACACGCTGGTCGAGCTGAACCTGGCTCTGGTCAAGTTCGCGGCCTCCCGGTTCCGCTCCCGCAGCGAACCGATGGAGGACATCATTCAGGTCGGCACCATAGGCCTGATCAAGGCGATCGACCGGTTCGAGCTGAGCCGCGGCGTCGAGTTCCCGACCTTCGCGATGCCGACCATCGTCGGCGAGATCAAGCGCTTCTTCCGCGACACCTCCTGGTCCGTGCGCGTACCGCGCCGTCTCCAGGAACTCCGCCTCGACCTTGCCAAGGCGGGCGACGAACTCGCCCAGCAGCTCGATCGCGCCCCCACGGTGGGCGAGCTCGCCGAACGCCTGGGCCTGTCGAAGGACGAGGTCGTGGAGGGCATGGCGGCGTCGAACGCCTACACCGCCAGCTCGCTCGACGCACAGCCCGAGGAGGACGACTCCGAGGGCGCGCTCGCGGATCGCATCGGCTACGAGGACCACGGACTCGAAGGCATCGAGTACGTCGAGTCGTTGAAGCCGCTGATCGCCGATCTCCCGCCGCGCGATCGCAAGATCCTCTCGTTGCGCTTCGTCGCCAACATGACCCAGTCCGAGATCGGCGAGGAACTGGGCATCTCGCAGATGCACGTGTCGCGGCTGCTGTCGCGGACGCTGGTGCGCCTGCGCAAGGGTCTGACGCTCGAGGAGTAATCGCGCGGATCCCGCACCACCCGCACCACCCGCACAGCCCTGTCACGTCGAGGGGGTCGACCGGAGTCCGGTCGGCCCCCTCGGTGTGTCCGGGACGGCCGCGGCCTTACCAACTCCCGGCCCGCCACGCCCTGTTACCGAGGGAAACACCTTTCCGTGCCACCGCTCCTGCACCACTATGAGCACCCATCTGGGGCTCCAGTGACAGGAGGACACGGTGTCTGCGTCTGCGACTGCACCCGGCGGCGGCCACGCCTCGGCGCCCGACCACCGGCTCGTCGCCCTGCTGCGGGCCGACACCGCGACCGCGTACCCGGCCCTCGGCGAGCTGCGCAGCAGGCACCGGCACGCGCTCCTCGCCTACGCGCGGGTGTGCGCCGACGACGCCGACAGCGCACGGCAGTTGGCGGCGCAGGCCTTCGCCCGCGCCGCCCGCGAGATCGCACGCGGCGCCGAACCGCGCGGCTCCTGGCGCCACCACGCGCTGCTGCACGTCCACCGCACCGCGGCCGAGTGGGCCGCCGACGGGCGCGGCGCCCGGCTCGCCCCCGGTCTGCTCGCCGCCCTCCAGGCGCCGGACGCCGGCCGCACGCCCGCGCTGCTCGCCGCCTTCCACACGCTGCCCCCGCGCACACAGGCGCTGCTGTGGCACTCCGTGGTGGACGGGGACTCCGACGCCGCCACCGGCATCGCGCTCTCCATGCCCGCGCGGGACGTGGCGCAGGCCCGCGGGGCGGCGCTCGACGCGCTGCGCGGCGCCTGTCTCGCGGCGCGGGTGGCCCGCGCCGAGGGCACGCACTGCCGGGGTTACCGCCGCCTCATCGAGGAGGCGACGCGCACGGCCCGCCCCCGCACCACCGTCGACCTGGACGCACACCTGGCCCGCTGCCCGAGCTGCACCGCCGCGTACCTGGAGCTGACGGCCCTGCACGACGACCCGCGCCGGGCGCTCGCGGATGGGCTGCTGCCGTGGGGCGGCGCGGACTACCTGCTGACCGTGGAGCCCGCGGCGGCTCCGGTGCCGATACCGGTGCCGCGCGGCGCGGCCCCACGCCGCCACCGCGCGCCGCGCCCGACCCACCGCGCTCGCCGGAGGGCACCACGGCGTCCCGCGGTCGTCCGCGCGACCCCGATGGGCGTGGCGCTCGCCTCGGCCGCGGTCGGCGTGGCGTTCGTGCCGTTGCTGATCCTGACGCTGACGGAGGGCCGCCCGGACCTGTCGTCGGTGGGCAGCGGAATGACACCGACGCCGACCCGGTCGACGGTGACGGCCACGACGACGGAAACGGCCACGGCGACAGCCACGGCTACAGCGACGACAACGGCGACGGCGACCAGCACGAGGACAGTCACGGCACCCCCGCCGTCCGGTCCGCACCCCACCACCAAGTCACCGCATGCCAAGCCGAGTTCAAAGCCCTCGAAGTCCGCCCGCCCACCCGGCGGGGACTACGCGGAGGTGGTCAACGAGGCGTCGGGCAGGTGCCTCGACATCTCCCGCACGCCCCTGGCGGACGGCGACGACGTGGTGGCCGCGACGTGCGACCGCACGCGCAGCCAGCAGTGGCGCGTGGACCCCGACAGCGGCGTCGTCCAGTCCGCCGCCGACCCCGGCTTCTGCCTCGACAACCGCGGCGACCCCGACCGCACGATCGGCCTGTGGCACTGCACGGCGGCGAACGGCAACAACGGCGCCTACCTCACGTTCTCCGTCCACGGCGACGGCTCGATCCGCTCCGGCGCCGACCCCACCACGGCCGTGACCCCGCTGTCCGACGACTCGTTCCGCCTGGGCCAACGCAAGTTCCACGGCGGCGACGAGCAGCGGTGGCGGGCGGGGAAGAGCCTGTAACCGCTAGTCGACCGGGCGCAGGGCGGCCCTCGCCAGCGCGATCACGTCGCGCAGGCCCTGGCCGTGAGCAGGCACCGGTGCCGACGTCGGCTTCGTCGCCAACCCGGCACAGCCGCGACAGATCCCCTTCCCGACTCCTCGTGGCAGCGGGTCGCGGCACTCCGCGCATTCGCCGAGGGGTGCCACGCGCTCGTGCGCGTCGGGAGTCGGCGCGGCCGTGGGCGGCCGGTTCTCCAGGCGATACCGGACGAGGGCGGCAGCGGAGCGGAGTGCGCGGGGCAGGTCCGTGGTCAGGCAGCGGCGGAGGTCGGTTTCGGTGGCACCGGTCGCCAGTGCGCCGTCGATGAGCGGTGCGAGGCTTTCGACGTCGCGGGCGCCCAGGTGCAGCGCCGGTTCGCGATCGGCGAGGCGTTCCAGGAACGCCGCCCCGCGGTTGGGGGTGTTGTCCTTCGGGGTTTCACCCAAGGGGTATGCGCCGACGGCCTGCTCCTTCGCGTCACCGGCGGGCGGGTCCTGGTCACTCGGGCCGAAGGCGGCGGTGACCTCTTCGGGTGACGTCAACGGAACGTTGGAGACGAGGACTTGTGTGGCCCACCGCCCCGTCTCCGGGTTCTGCGAGCGGCGCGTATGGAGGTAACCCTCCTCCTCCAGCTGCCGCCTGGCCTTGCGCACGGCCAGGCGGCCTTCCGGCATCTTCTCGCCGAGGGACTGGACGGTTTCCCTGGCCCCTTCGGGGAGGGACAGGGCCCAGAGGAGGAGGCGTACGGCCGTGCCGTTCAGACGGGGGTTCCGAATGATCTCGTTCGGGACCTGAGAGAAGAAGCGGGCAGGAGGGATAGCATGCTTGAGCATCGCGATGGACCTCTGATCCATTCGTCGGTGAAGGCCCTCAGATTGGTGTTCGCAGCACCGCTGGGGGCCGCTCCGCGTTTACACACGGAGCGTGATGGCGCGGTTACTGTAGCGCGGATCCGACGGCGAACTTTACGAAAGTCGTCCAGCTGTCCACCGAAATGGCGAGCGTGGGGCCGGAGTTGGGGTCGGACTTCGAATCGCGCACGTGAACGGTGTCGGCGCGGGCGACCTCCAGGCAGTCGCCACCCGAGTCGCCGCTGTAGCTGGACTTGAACCACGTGAGGTCTGCAGTGGTCATAGTTCGCTCGCCATCCTCTCGATGAGCTTCACGGAGTCCCCCGGAGTGAGGGCCTGGGACCGGATCATGCCAAACCGCTGGAACAACTCACTTACCAGCGTGCGGTATTCGAGGACCAGGCCGCCCGCCTGCCCCTCGACGTACGCGACCCATTCCCGCTCGGGCGTCTCCACTAGCGTCCACGGCCCGGTGAACCCGGCATGCGACTCGATGGCGGTGGGCATGACCTGGATCGAGATGTTGCGCTTCTCGCTCAGCTCCAGCAAGCGTTCCAACTGCCCACGCAGGACGGCCGCTCCACCCACCGGGCGCCTCAGCACCCACTCCTCGACGACCAGCGCCAGCGACACAGCCGGCACGCGAGTGAGGAGTACCTGCCGTTCCAGGCGGGCCTGGACGCGCCGCTCGACCTCGTCGTCGTCCAGTACCGGCACGCGCGCGCCGAGCACCGTCCGGGCGTACTCCTCGGTCTGAACCAGCCCCTTGAGCACGTGGGAGTCGTACGACCACAGGCTGACCGCCGCCGCCTCCTTCTCCACGTAGTCGTCGAACCACGCCGGATACCGCCGCCGCTCCAGGTGATTCGCCGCTGCCTCCACCGCCGCCCGCGCCTCCAGGAACTCCCCCGCCCGCGCCACGAACCGCGCGCTCGGCATCCGCTCCCCGCGCTCGACCATCGCCACCTGCGACGCCGAATACCCGACGTACGCCCCGAAGTCCTCCCGCGAACCGCCCCTCGCCTCTCTCAGGGCACGTACCACCGCTCCGAACATCCGCATGCTCGACGAACCGTCGACACAGTCCTGCACAGGGAACCCCCTCGCCTGCACACCTCGTTGTGTGCAGCTCACAGTCCTGGTCAGGCTAGCGAGCAGTCACGCACTGTGAGCACATGAAGACGCAATCTCCACCCGAAGTCGTGCTCCAACTGCGGGCGGATCCGGAGAAGTTCACGGACGTGCGGCGAATGCTCGCCACACACCTACGGGCCTGGGGGCACTCCGCCCTCGTCGACGCGGCGCAGCTCTGCGTGACGGAAATACTGGCGAACGTGCACCGGCACGTGGCGGTCCCCGAGTGCGAGGTGCGGCTACGGGTGCTTCCGGAGGAGCACGGCACGGTACAGGTGTCCGTGGCCGACCGCTCCCCCGTCCTGCCGGTGCCGCGCGCGGAGCCGGACTGGGAGGCGGAGTCGGGGCGCGGGCTGTTCCTGATCGCGGCGGCGGCAGACCGGTGGGGCACCTTGCCGACGCGGGACGGGAAGCTGGTGTGGGCGCGGCTGACAGGAAAAGAGTGAGGGCATGACCTCACGCGTCTCCGTCCAGCAGCTTCAGGGCACCAAGCCCGTCAGACCGATGTCGAGGGGGAACGGTACGGCGGTCTTCAGACGGTCACGGTGGATGCCGGTGGCCACATACGCGTGGGTCATGGCATCGAGTTCGTAGGTGTGAACGACGGGCGTGCCGGTCTCGTCCTCGACGCGCCAGAAATGGGGAATCCTGGCCTGTGCGTACTTGAACGGCTTGAGGGACCGGTCCCGGTCGGCCGATTCCTCCGAGACGACCTCGATGACCAGTGCGACGTCCTCGGGGGCGTACCACGTACGGTCCGGGTCGTATGAAGCGGTGGTGACCAGGATGTCGGGCTCGGGGCGGCTCTTCTTGTCGAGCCGGACCGTCATCTCCCGCTCGGTGTCGAAGCCCGCCGGAGCTGCCTGCCGCAGGGCAAAGGTCAGGTTCTCCACGAGCCGGGAGTGCCAGGACCGCTGCGGCGACATCATGAAGATCAACGCTCCGTCGATGAGTTCGGTGTGCCGCGGCGCCTGGGGAAGGCGATCGAGATCGTCCGCTTCCCAGCCGCTGGGTCGGGGCGGGATCATCCAGCTGGGGAGTTCAGCGGTCACGACTTCCTCCAGCGCCTGGTAACGACTGTCCAAGGGTGTGATCCCGGCTCGCGGACGCGGGCCACACGGCCGTTTCCAGGCTAGTGGATACCTCCAGCCCCGGGGCGGTGCGGCCCGGCCCGACGTTCAGGCGGCGCGAACCCCCGCCCGCCACACCTCACTGACCAGCGGCACCCCCGGCCGGTACGCGAAGTGGACGTGGCTCGGGGCGTCCAGGAACGTGAGGTCGGCCCTCGCGCCAGGGGAGAGGTGGCCGACGTCCGTGCGGCGGAGGGCCTGGGCGCCGCCCGCCGTGGCCGACCAGAGGGCCTCGTCGGGGGTCATGCCCATGTCCCTTACCGCCAGGGCGATGCAGAACGGGACCGAGGACGTGTAGGACGAGCCGGGGTTGCAGTCAGTGGAGAGGGCCACCGTCGCGCCCGCGTCGAGGAGGCGGCGGGCGTTCGGCCACTCGGCGCGCGTGGAGAACTCCGCGCCGGGCAGCAGCGTGGCCACCGTGTTGCCGTTCGCCAGGGCGTCCACGTCCGCGTCCGTGAGGTGCGTGCAGTGGTCGGCCGATGCCGCGTCCAGCTCCACCGCCAGCTGGACTCCGGGGCCGTAGCTGAGCTGGTTCGCGTGGATGCGGGGCAGCAGGCCCTTGGCCTTGCCCGCCGTGAGGATGGCGCGGGCCTGGTCGCCGTCGAAGGCGCCCTTCTCGCAGAAGACGTCCACCCAGCGGGCGTGCGGGGCGCAGGCGTCCAGCATCTTCCCCGTCACCAGCTCGACGTACGCGGCCGGGTCCTCCGCGTAGTCGGGGGACACGATGTGTGCGCCGAGGTAGGTGACCTCGTCGGTGTGGGCCGCCGCGATGCGCAGGGCGCGTTCCTCGTCCTCGACCGTGAGGCCGTAGCCGGACTTCGTCTCGAACGTGGTCGTGCCCTGGCGGAGGGCTTCCGTGAGGTGGTGGGTGAGGTTCGCTTCGAGGGCCTCGTCCGTCGCCGCGCGCGTCGCCGCCACCGTCGTGCGGATGCCGCCCGCCGAGTAGCTCTGGCCCGACATGCGGGCGTTGAACTCGGCCGTGCGGTCGCCCGCGAAGACCAGGTGGGAGTGGGAGTCGACGAAGCCGGGGATGACGGCACGGCCCGCGGCGTCGTGGGTGGTGTCGGCGGCCGGGGCCTTGGCCGTGGGGCCCGCCCAGGCGATCTTGTCGTTCTCGATGACCAGGGCGGCGTTGTGGATCTGGCCGAGGGGGCCCTCGCCGATGGTCGGGTCGTTCGTGACCAGCGTGCCGATGTTGGTGATGGTCGTGGTGGGCGGGGTGTTCGTCATGGGTCCTCTCCGTGGGCGGGTGGGGATCTTCTCCCCAACCCGCCCCTTCCCGAAATGTGGCGCTGCGCGCCCGTGGTTGAGGTCGCGGGGCGCTGCCCCGGGCCCCGCGCCTCAATCGCCGGCGGGGCTTGATTTCAGCCGGTCGGGCTGGATGTGTGCAGTGCGCTGATTGCTTCCGTCAGGGCCCCCGCCACGTCGCCCACCCGGACGTGTTCGCCGTCGCGGACCACCACGCGGCCGCCCGCCACCACGTCGGAGACGTCCGCCGCCGTCGCCGCGAACACCGCCGTTTCCGCGCCGAAGCGGGGTTCGGGGCCTGCCGTGCGGACCGAGTCGAGCCGGATGGTGACCAGGTCGGCCCGCGCGCCCGGTTCGATCGTGCCCGCGTCGGACCAGCCCAGCGCCGCGTGGCCGTCCTCCGACGCCGCGCGCAGCAGCGCCGCCGCCGTCCAGTGGCCGCGGGTCCGGGACCGCAGGCGCTCGTTCAGTTCCATCGCGCGGGCCTCCTCGAAGAGGTCGATCACCGCGTGGCTGTCGGAGCCCAGCGAAAGGGGCGAACCCGCCTTCTGGAGCGCCACCGCGGGGCCGATGCCGTCGGCCAGGTCGCGCTCGGTGGTGGGGCACATGCACGTGCCCGTGCCCGAGCCGCCGAGGAGCGCGATGTCGGCGTCCGTGAGGTGGGTGTTGTGGACGCCCGTCGTGCGCGCGCTCAGCACCCCGTTGTCCGCGAGGAGCTGCGTCGGGGTGCAGCCGTGGGCCGCCTGGCACGCGTCGTTCTCCGCCGTCTGCTCGGAGAGGTGGACGTGGAGGGGGGCGCGGCGGGCCGAGGCCCAGTCCGCGACCGCCGACAGCTGCGCCGCCGGGACCGCGCGCACCGAGTGGACCGCCGCACCGATCCGTACGCCGGGACGCTCCTTCAGGAGGGACACCCGCTCGGCCCACGCCTCGGCCGTGCCGTCGCTGAAGCGCTGCTGGTGGTGGTCCGGTTCCTTGCCGAAGCCGGACGACAGGTACGCCGTGTCGAGGAGCGTGATGCGGATGCCCGCCTCCTCCGCCGCCGCGATCAGTGCCTCGCCCATCGCGTTCGGGTCGGCGTACGGGGTGCCGCCGGGCGCGTGGTGCAGGTAGTGGAACTCGCCCACCGACGTGATGCCCGCGAGCGCCATCTCGGCGTACACGGCCCGCGCCAGCGCGTGGTACGAGTCGGGCGTGAGTCGGTCGGCCACCGAGTACATGACCTCGCGCCACGTCCAGAACGTCCCCGAGCCGACCTGCACGGTCGAGCGGAGCGCCCGGTGGAAGGCGTGGCTGTGGGCGTTCGCGAGGCCGGGCACGGTCAGTCCGCGCAGCGCGGTCGCGCCGGGCGGGGGTGCGCCGACCCCCGTACGGACCGCCGTGAAGCGGCCCTCGTCCGACACGTCCACCGCCACGCCGGGCTCGACATGCGTGCCGAGCCAGGCGTGTTCCAACCAGTAGGTCGTCGTCACTTGCAGGCCAGCCCTTCCAGTACGTCGGCCAGTGCGCGCACCCCTTCCAGGCAGTCGTCCTCGGCCGCGGACTCGGCCGGGGAGTGCGAGACGCCCGTCGGGTTGCGTACGAACAGCATGGCGGTGGGGATCGACTGGGCGAGGATTCCCGCGTCGTGTCCCGCTCCCGTGCCGAGGACGGGGACCTTCAGGTCGGTGTCCGTGCCGAGGATCCGGCCCAGCTCGTCGCGGAGCGCGTCGTCGAACTCGACGATCGGCGTGAACGACTCGCGGGTCAGCGACACGTCGATGCCGTGGGCCTGCGCGTACTCGCGGGCCGCCCGCTCCACCCCGGTGACCGTCGCGTCCAGGGACTCCTGGTCGGCGGCGCGGGAGTCGAGCCAGCCGCGTACGAGGGAGGGGATGGCGTTGACGCCGTTCGGCTCGACGGAGATCTTGCCGAACGTCACCACCGCGCCCGCGAGTTCGGCCTCGCGGCGGGCCGCCAGGACCGTCTCCGCGTAGCTCAGCATCGGGTCGCGGCGGTCGACCAGACGGGTCGTGCCCGCGTGGTTGGCCTCGCCGCGGAAGTCGAAGCGCCAGCGGCCGTGCGGCCAGATGGAGCTCGCGATGCCGATCGCGTCACCGGACAGGTCCAGGGCGCGGCCCTGTTCCACGTGCAGCTCGATGAACGCGCCGATGCGGTCGAGGCGTTCGCGGTCGGCGCCGATGGCGTCCGGGTCGTACCCGGCCCGCTCCATCGCCTGCGGGAGGGTGATCCCGTCGGCGTCCGTGAGCTTGTGGGCCGCCTCAGGGGTGAGGACGCCCGCGGTGAGGCGGGAGCCCACGCAGGCGAGGCCGAAGCGGGCGCCCTCCTCGTCGCCGAAGTTGGTGATCGCGAGCGGCTTGGTGAACTCCACTCCCCTGCGGCGGAGTTCGTCCAGGGCGGCGAAGGAGGAGACGACGCCGAGGGGGCCGTCGAAGGCGCCGCCGTCGGGGACGGAGTCCAGGTGGGAGCCGGTGACGACGGCGTCGCCCGCCTCCGGGTCGCCGAGCCAGGCCCACTGGTTGCCGTTGCGGTCGAGTTCGTAGGTCAGGCCGCGGCTCTCGGCCTGGGCCTTGAACCAGGCGCGGCAGTCGGCGTCGGCGCCGGTCCAGGCGTAGCGCCTGTAGCCACCCGTGTCGGCGTTGCGGCCGATGGGGCGGAGATCGTGCCACATCTCCGTGAAGCTTGGCGGAACCGGCGTTGCGGGCGCGGGGCTCTGCCCCGGACCCCGCTGCTCAATCGCCGCAGGGGCTTGATTGAGCGGCTCTGCTTGATTGTTCACTCCCCCTCCCGCATAGGAACCCGCACGCCACGCTCCGCCGCAACATCCGCCGCGTGCTCGTAGCCCGCGTCGACGTGGCGGATGACGCCCATCGCCGGGTCGTTCGTGAGGACGCGCTCGATCTTCTGGGCGGCGAGGTCGGTGCCGTCGGCGACGCAGACCTGGCCCGCGTGGATGGAGCGGCCCATGCCGACGCCGCCGCCGTGGTGCAGGGAGACCCAGGACGCGCCGGAGGCGGTGTTGACCAGGGCGTTCAGGAGCGGCCAGTCGGCGATCGCGTCGGAGCCGTCCTTCATGGCCTCGGTCTCGCGGTACGGGGAGGCCACCGAACCGGAGTCGAGGTGGTCGCGGCCGATGGCGACCGGGGCCGACAGCTCGCCGGACGCGACCATCTCGTTGAACTTGAGGCCCGCGCGGTGGCGCTCGCCGTAGCCGAGCCAGCAGATGCGCGCCGGGAGGCCCTCGAAGGCGATGCGGTCGGCGGCCATGTCGAGCCAGCGGTGCAGGTGCTTGTTCTCGGGGAACAGCTCCTTGATCGCCTTGTCCGTCTTGGCGATGTCCTCGGGGTCGCCGGACAGGGCCGCCCAGCGGAACGGGCCGAGGCCCTCCTCGAACAGCGGGCGGATGTGCGCCGGGACGAAGCCGGGGAAGTCGAAGGCGCGGTCGTAGCCCGCCTTGCGGGCCTCGTCGCGGATCGAGTTGCCGTAGTCGAAGACCTCGGCGCCCGCGTCCAGGAAGCCGACCATGGCCTCGACGTGCAGCCGCATCGACTGCCGTGCCTTCTCGGTGAAGCCGGCCGGGTCCGCCTCGCGCTCCTTGTCCCAGTCCTCGACCGAGATGCCGACGGGCAGGTAGGCGAGCGGGTCGTGGGCGGAGGTCTGGTCGGTGACGATGTCGATCGGGGCGCCGCGGCGCAGCAGCTCCGGGAAGATCTCGGCCGCGTTGCCGACGACGCCGATGGACAGGCCGCGGCGCTCGTCGCGGGCCTGGACCGCCAGCTCCAGGGCGTGGTCGAGGTTGTCGGCCTTCACGTCGAGGTAGCGGGTGCCGATGCGGCGGTCGATGCGGGTCTCGTCGACGTCGACGCAGATCGCGACGCCCTCGTTCATCGTGACGGCGAGGGGCTGGGCGCCGCCCATGCCGCCGACGCCGGCGGTGAGGGTGATGGTCCCGGCGAGCGTGCCGTCGAACTTCTTGCGGGCGACCGCGCCGAAGGTCTCGTACGTGCCCTGGACGATGCCCTGCGAGCCGATGTAGATCCACGAACCGGCCGTCATCTGGCCGTACATCATGAGGCCCTCGGCCTCCAGCTTGCGGAACTCCTCCCAGTTGGCCCAGTCGCCCACGAGGTTGGAGTTGGCGAGCAGCACGCGCGGCGCCCACTCGCTGGTGCGCAGCACGCCGACCGGCTTGCCGGACTGGACGAGGAGGGTCTCGTCGGCCTTCAGCGTCTTCAGCGTGCGCACGATCGCGTCGTACGCCTCCCAGGACCGGGCCGCCTTGCCGGTGCCGCCGTAGACGACGAGCTTGTCGGGGTGCTCGGCCACCTCGCCGTCGAGGTTGTTCATGAGCATCCGCAGGGCGCCCTCCTGCTGCCACCCCAGGGTGTTGAGCTCGGTGCCGCGCGGGGCTCGTACGGGGCGGGGTCCTGACATCGGCGGCCTCCTGGGGCGTATCCACCAGCCGGTGGGTCATCACTGTTGGAACTTCTATTCACATCCTGACTTCGTGAATAAGGCTAGTCAATAGCTGCCGGGGGAATCCCTACCTGGCGCCGCGTTCACAGCCGTACGTCCACGCATCCCGCGGGAGGTCCAGTGACAAGCCCACCGCCATCCACCGCCGACCGGGCCGCACCGGGCGACACCCCGCTGCACCGGGCCATCGGGCCGAAACTCCTGATCCTGTTCGTGATCGGGGACATCCTCGGCACCGGGATCTACGCGACCACGGGGAAGGTCGCGGGAAAGGTCGGCGGCGCGCTGTGGCTGCCGTTCGCGATCGGCTTCGTCGTGGCGCTGCTGACCGCCGCCTCGTACGTCGAGCTCGTCGGCAAGTACCCGAAGGCGGCGGGCGCGGCGCTCTATGCGCAGAAGGCGTTCAAGGTGCCGTTCCTGACCTTCATCGTCGCCTTCATGGTGATGTGCTCGGGGCTCTCGTCCGCGAGCGCCGCCGCCCGCGCCTTCAGCGGCGACTACCTCGGCGAGCTGACGAACGGCGCGCTGCCGCCCACCCTGGTCGCCATCCTCTTCGTGCTCGCGCTCGCCGCGCTGAACCTGCGGGGCGTCAGCGAGTCCGTGAAGGCGAACGTCGTGCTGACCCTGGTCGAGCTGACCGGGCTCGTCATCATCCTCGCCATCGGCGCGTACGCCGTCCTGACCGGCGGCGGCGAGCCCTCCCGGCTGACCGACCTCGAGACCAACGGGACCGGATTCGCCCTGATGACCGGGGTGTTGGGGGCGACGGCGCTGGGCTTCTTCGCGTTCGTCGGCTTCGAGGACTCGGTCAACATGGCCGAGGAGACCAAGGACCCGACCCGCACCTTCCCGCGCGCGATCTTCATCGGCGTCGCCGTGACCGGCACCATCTACGTGCTCGTCGCGCTCGTGTCCTCGCTGCTCGTCGACCACAAGGTCCTTGAGTCGTCGAGCGGGCCGCTGCTGGAGGTGGTGAAGGCCGGTGGAATCTCCTTCCCGCACCAACTCTTCGCACTCATCGCCCTGTTCGCCGTCACGAACTCCGCGCTCATCAACATCATGATGGCCTCGCGGCTCTGCTACGGGATGGCCAACGAGCGCATCCTGCCGCGCGCGATGGGCCGCGTGCTGCCCCGGCGGCGCACCCCCGTCGTGGGCATCGTCTTCGTGTCGCTGCTCGCGGTCGGGCTCGTGTCGACCGGGGAGATCGAGGGGCTCGGCGACACCACGTCGTTCCTGCTGCTGTGCGTGTTCGCCGTGGTCAACGTGGCCGTGCTCGTGCTCCGCAAGGACCGGGTCGGGCACCAGCACTTCCGTACGCCGACGGTCCTGCCGGTGCTCGGCGCGCTCACCGCGCTGATCCTCGCCAGCCCGCTCGCCGACCGGCCCGCCGAGGTCTACATCCGGGCGGGCGTGCTCGTCGCCATCGGCATCGGACTGTGGGTGGTCAACAAGGTGGTACTGAAGGCGCAAGGGGAGGACTGAGGCGCCGGACGATCATCCGAACGTGACTACCCCGCAAGCCAGTTGGCGGATTCTAGCCCTCTGCCGCATGTTCCACCGGGAAATGCCCTAAGCCTCACCTGCCCTCCGTACGTTGCGTAGCGTCGCCGTCACTCGTGCACCAGTTGCACACATGGCGATCGCGGTGGGGAGGGGCAGGGGTGCCCGGAATCGACGAGTGCCTCCTGGAAGTCATGCGGCTTCCGGGGGCACGCGGCGCCTCCGTCGTCGACTGGACCAGCGGACTCGCCCTCGGCACGGTCGGCGACTCGAGCAACGAGGACCACGAGGCCACCGCCGCCGAGACCGCCGAACTCGCCAGAATCGCCGCCGAGCACCGCGCGTTCGCCCCAGCCGACGGCAACGACTGGACCCTCGGCTCCACCGGCGACAAGGCGCCGCCCGTCGAGGACGTCATCGTCACCAGCCGCGACAGCTACCACCTGATCCGCTTCGTCCGCACCACCTTCGACAGCAGCGTCTTCCTCCATCTGTGGCTCGACCGCGACGACGGCAACCTCGCGCTCGCCCGGCTGCGGCTCGCCGACATAGCCGACCGGATGGTCCTGGGATGACCGCCGACCTCCACACAGGGGTCTCGCCGATGCTGACCCGGCTCGCCGACGAGCAGGCCACCGGAGCACTGATCCGGGAGCACGGCACCCTCTACCTGGAGGACGGCAGGGTCGTGCACGCCGAGTCGCCCGCGACGCCCGGCATGGGCGTGCTCCTCACCACGGGCGGCGCGGTGCAGGCCGAGGGCTGGTCGGAGGCCGTGGACCGGGCGGGCGCGCTGCAGCGGGTCGGCCGCTACCTCGTCGAGCAGGGCCGGCTCTCCGACGGCGCCCTCGAACTGTGCCATCTGGGCGCCCTGTTCGACGCCTCGTACTTCACGCTCGCCCCGAGCAGCGGGCCGAGCCGGTTCCGGTACGGGGTCTCGCACTGGTTCGGTTCGGTGCGCCCGGTGCCGGTGGCGGCCGTCGAGCGGGAGACGCTGCGCCGCCGCGAGCTGCTCCAGCGGATCTGGCCCGACGCGGGCGCGGACACCGCGCCGCTCACCCGGACCACCCTCGGCGAGCCGAGCGTGCCACCGCGCAGACGCCGCGTCCTCGACCTGGTCGACGGGGCGCGCACGGCCCCCCAGATAGCGCTCGCCCTGGGCAGGCCCGCCTTCCACACCCTTGTCGACCTGCGGCGCCTCGTCGCGTCGGGACTGGTGGCCACCGTCCCCGCTCCGGCGCCGCCCGCACTGCCCGAGCTGGCCGAGCTGGCTGTCGTCGAGGACCCCGACGTAGCCCTGCTGCGGCGGCTGCGTGCCGGTCTGGAGGCCCTGTGACTGGAGGCCCTGTGAGACGCCTGCTGCGCTCCTCGCGTACCCCTGAAAGGAGACCTCCGATGGTCGACGAGGCCGAACTCATCGCCGAACTCCAGCGGTTGAGAGTCCGCGTACCGCAGGTCACCGGCGCCATCGCGGCCAGCGTCGACGGCCTGGTCCTCGCCCACGACACCCCCGGCGTCGAACCGGAGGGGATCGCCGCGCTCACCGCCACCGCGCTCGGCGTCGCCCAGCGGCTCGCCGACGCCACCGAGCAGGGTGCCTTCCGGGAGCTCCTGGTGCGCGGGGCCGGCGGCTACGTCGCCACGTACGCGGCCGGGGAGACCGCCGTCCTCACGCTCCTCGCGGAGGACCGGGTCAACGTCGGCCGCCTGCATCTCGAGGGGCGCCGCTCCGGCGCCCGCATCGGGAAACTCACCACTCCCTCCGACGAGGAGGAGACGCCGCGCGAACCGGCCCCCCGCACCCGCGGCCGGGCCCGCGCCCGCACGGCGCCCAGCACCACGACGACCGAGACCGGACTCCCCGTCCGGCCGTCCCCCAACGTGCCGACACAGCCCATGCGTTGACCGCCGGCACGCCCTGAAGTACACGCACGAAAGGACCAAGCATCATGGCCAACACCGAGACCGCACTCAAGGACGCCCTCGCCTCCATCGAAGGCGCAAGCGCCGCGGCCCTCGTCGACTACACCAGCGGCATGGCCCTCGGCACCATCGGCGGATCGAAGACGTTCGACCTGGAGGTCGCGGCGGCGGGCAACACCGACGTCGTCCGCTCCAAGCTGCGCACCATGGACCAGCTGGGGCTCAAGGACGGGATCGAGGACATCCTCATCACCCTCGGCACCCAGTACCACCTGATCAGGCTGCTCAAGGGGCGGGGCGGGAACGGCCTGTTCCTGTACCTGGTGCTCGACAAATCCCGCGCCAACCTGGCGATGGCCCGCCATCAGCTGAAGAAGATCGAGAACGAGCTGGAGGTCTGAGGACCACCGTCGAGAGCGTGCGGGGCGCCGCGCCCCACCGGGCACGGCGCCCCGCGCGTCTCCGTACGTCTATCCCTCCCAGTCGGACTCCTCGCGGTCCCGCCGTTCCCGCCGGTGGGCGGGCCACCAGCGCACCGCGTGCAGCCCGTTCACCCCGACGATCCCGGCCCACGCCACGAACAGGCCGGCCAGTCCGGCCTGGACGACGGCGATCGCGGAGAGCGGGATGGCGAGGACGAGGGAGACCACGGCGAAGCCGAAGCGTTCGCCCCAGTTCTCCGCGCCGGAGTCGCGGGCGCCGCGCGCCACGCTGATCCGGTGCTCGGCCAGTTGTCGTCGCACCCTGCGGTCGACGACCGAGTCGAGCCGCTGCTCGACCTTGTCCAGGAACGAGTCGACGAGCGCCGGCTCGTACTCTTCGCCCAGTTCCCTGCGGGCGTGCAGGGTGGCGTCGAGTTCCTTCTTCAGTTCGGCGTCGCGTGTACGCTCGCGGGCTTCCATACCGCTCGACGTTACGGAGCGGCGGCCCCCACCGCAGTAGGGCTGTCCCCCGTCTTTTCGCTGGGCCGGTCCCCCGCACCGCGCCGGGCGAGCAGCCAGTACAGGGCGGCCGGGACGACGAGTCCCACGATCCACGACACGTCCGCCCCGCCGAGCGGCTCGACGAGCGGGCCGGTGTAGAAGGCGGTGGCCAGGAACGGCAGCTGGGCGAGGAGCCCGACCCCGTAGACCACGAGCGCGTCCCAGCGCCAGGCGCCGTAGCGGCCGTTCGCGTCGAAGAGGGCCGGCAGGTCGTAGCGCTCCCGCGAGATCAGGTAGTAGTCGACCAGGTTGATCGCGGACCACGGCGTGAAGAACGTCAGCAGGAACAGCAGGAAGTCCTTGAACGAGGTCAGGAAGCTGTCCTTGCCGGCCAGCGCGACCACGGTGCCCGCGACCATGATGGTCCCGATGTAGAGGGCCCGGCCGCGCTGCGAGAGGACCCGCTGCCCGCGGAATCCGCTGATGCCGGTGACCATCGACATGAAGCCGCCGTACGTGTTGAGCACGTTGACGGTGAGCTTGCCGAGCGCGATCACGAAGTAGAAGAACGAGGCGACGAGCCCCGCCCCGCCGAGCGAGACGACGTACCCGACCTGGTTGTCGATGAACTTCTCGCCCGAGCTCGCCGCGACCAGCACACCGAACGCCATGGACCACTGCGAGCCGAGCGCGGAGCCGGCGAGCGTCCACCAGAACGTGGCCTTGCCGCTGGTCGTCCGCGGGAGATAGCGCGAGTAGTCGGCGACGTACGGGCCGAAGGCGAGCTGCCACGAGGCCGAAAGGGAGACGGCGAGCAGGAACATCGGCAGCGAGAAGTGCGCGTCCGACAGGAGCGAGCCGACGTCGACCCGGTCGAAGAGCCGCACGGCCAGGTAGACGAAGGCGAGCGCACACACGATGCTCGCGACCCGCCCGAGGACGTGGATGACCCGGTAGCCGACCGTCGCCACGATCCCCGTGACGAGCGCGAAGACGATGATGCCGGTCGTGTCGTTGGTGTGCGTCAGCTGCGCGGTGGCCTGTCCGGCGAGCACGGTGCCGCTCGCGAAGAACCCGACGTACATCAGGATGACGAGGAGCAGCGGGACCACGGCCCCCTTCACGCCGAACTGGGCGCGGGACTGGATCATCTGCGGCAGCCCGAGCTTCGGCCCCTGCGCCGAGTGCAGCGCCATGACGGCGCCGCCGAGCAGATTGCCGAGCACGAGCCCGATCAGCGACCAGACCACGTCGCCGCCGAAGACGACGGCGAGCCCGCCGGTGACGACGGCCGTGATGTGGAGGTTCGCGCCGAGCCAGAGGGTGAACTGGTTGAACGCGCTGCCGTGCCGCTCGCTGTCCGGCACGACGTCGATGGAGTGCTTCTCCACTACCGCTGCCATGCGATGGCCTCCTTACTTCTTGCTGAGCCCGTGCCGGCGCGCGTAGTCGTTCGCGACGTCCTCGGGGTCCTTCTTGTCCTTGTCCACGAGCCGGTTCAGCTCGGTGAGGTCCTCGGTCGTCAGCACGTTGCCGAGGCGCGCGAGCGCCTTGCGGACGGTCGAGTCGGCCTTGCGGTCGGCGATCAGCGGGACGACGTGCTGACCGGGGACCAGGTTCTTGGGGTCGGTGAGGACGACCCAGTCGTTGGCGGCGATGTCGGTGTCGGTGGTGAAGAGGTTCGCCACGTCGACGTCGCCCTTCTTCAGGGCGCCCTTCACCAGCGGCCCGGACGAGTCGAGGGACTTGAACTCCTTGAACTCGACGCCGTACACGTCCTTGAGCCCGACGGCGCCGACCTGCCGCTTCTTGACCTCGGGAGCGGCGCCGATGACGAGCTTCCCGTTGTGCTTCGCGAGGTCGGCGAGCGACTTGAGCTTGTACTTCTTCGCGGTCTCCCGGGTCACCACGAACGCGTCCGAGTCCTCGGCCATCCCGTACGGCAGGATCTGCAGGCCCTCGGGGAGCACCATGGCGAGGGCGTTCTGCATCTCGCCCTCCTCGGTGGCCTTCGCCTTGGTGTCGAGGTAGTGCAGGAGGGCGCCCTGGTACTCCGGCAGCAGGTCGATGTCGCCGCCCTTGAGGGCGGGGATGAGGATCTCGCGGGTGCCGAGGTTGGGCCGCACGCTCGTCTTCACCCCGGCCGCGTCGAGCGCGGCGGCGTACAGGTAGCCGAGGACCTGGTTCTCGGTGAAGTTGGCGGTGCCGATGGTGACCCCCTTCTTGCTGGAGCCGCCCCCGGACAGCGAACCCCCTTGCTGGTCCAGGGAAGTGATGCCGCTGGAGCAGGCGGCGAGCGCGGGGACGGAGGCCGCGGCGGCGAGCCCGCCGAGGAGAGTACGTCGGTTCATCTTGCTCATCTGGCGTGCTCCTAGGCGGACTTGAGAGTGGTGGGGCGGTGACGGAAGAGGAGCCGCTGGAGCCCGGACAGCGCGAGGTCGAGCACGATGGCGACGACCGCGACGAGCACGGCCCCGCCGAGCACCTGCACCAGGTCCCGCTGGGCGAGCCCGTCGAAGACGTAGCGGCCGAGCCCGCCGAAGGACACGTACGCGGCGATGGTGGCGGTGGCGACGACCTGGATGAGCGCGAGCCGCAGCCCGGTCATGATCAGCGGCAGCGCGAGCGGCAACTCGACCTGGAAGAGCACCTGATGGGCCTTCATGCCCTGCCCCCGCGCGGCGTCCCGCACCTCGGGATCGACGGCGGTCATCCCGGCGTACGTATTGGTGACGATCGACGGCACCGCGAGCGCGACAAGCGCGATGTAGACGGGCCACATCGAAAGACCGCTCGCGAGGAACACGAGCACGACCAGGCCCACGGTGGGCAGCGCCCGCCCGAAGGACGACAGGTTGATGGCGATGAAGGCGCCGCGCCCGGTGTGCCCGATGAGCAGCCCGACCGGCAGGGCAATCGCGGCGGCGACGAGCGTGGCGAGCAGCGAGTACTGGAGGTGCTCGGCGATGCGCGTGGCGATGCCGTCGCCGCCGCTCCACTGCTCCCCGCCGACCAGCCAGGCCCCGAGGTTCTTGAACAGTTCGTACATGGCGGGTTCAGGCCTTCCGGGTCCGAGTGCGCGTACGGGCCCACGGGGTGAGCAGCCGCTGGACACCGACGAGAGCTGCGTCCGCGACGAGCGCGAGCAGCAGGGTCAGGACGACGCCGACGATCACGGGGGTCGGGAAGTTCCGCTGGAACCCGTCGGTGAACAGCTGCCCGAGGCCTCCGTCGCCGATGTAGGTCGCCACGGACACGAGCGAGATGGCCATCACGGTGGCGATCCGCACGCCCGCCATGATCACGGGCAGCGCGAGCGGCAGCTCGACGGTGAGCAGCGTCCGCATGGGCCGCGTCCCCATGGCCTTCGCGGCCTCCTTCGTCTTCGCGGGCACCGAGTCGAGCCCTTCGACGGTGTTCCGCAGGAGGACGACGAGCGTGTAGATCGTCAGGCCGATGACGGTGGTGGTGCGGGTGAGCCCGGAGACGGGCAGCAGCAGCACGAAGACGGCGATGGACGGAATCGTGAACAGGACGTTCGACATCCCGAGCAGAAACCCGCGCAGCGCCCGTATCCGGTGCGCGACGACGGCGAGCGGCAACGAGATCACCAGCCCGAACAGCACCGCGCTGAGGGCGGCTTGAAGGTGGGAGAGGGAGAGGGTGACGAGATCGCCTTGATGCTCCCCGATCCAGGACCAGTCGACGCTCACGCGGCGCCTCCGGCCGTTTCGGCATTTTCAAGCCCCTGCGGCGATTGAGCAGCGGGGTCCGGGGCAGAGCCCCGAGACGTTTCGCCGGACTGAGCGTCAAGATGCGCCCGACCGGACCGCTCATGGACGTCGTCCCGCGACGACACCCCCGTGAACACCCCATCCGCGTCCACCCGGACGACCAACCCCACGGGCGACGCCACCGACTCGTTCAACGCCGACAACAACGAGTCACCGTCACGAAGCGCCCGCACAGGGGCGGACGCCCCACCGTCCCGCTCCCGCCAAGCGACCGGCTTACGGCCCTCGTCGAGCACCAGCTCCCACGAACCGCCCTCCGGCGCGGCGCCCTGCGCCACATCCCCCAGCGTCGTCAGCGACAGCAGCTTGAGTCCCCGCTCGGCGCCGAGGAAGTCCGCCACGAACGCGTCGGCGGGCCGGGCCAGCAGCTCCTCCGGCGGAGCACACTGCACGAGGTGCCCGCCCTCCCGGAACACGGCGATCCGGTCCCCGAGCCGCACCGCTTCGTCGATGTCGTGCGTGACGAACACGATCGTCTTGCTCAACTCGGTCTGAAGTCGTAGCAGTTCGTCCTGGAGCTGGGTGCGCACGACCGGGTCGACCGCACCGAACGGCTCGTCCATCAGCAGCACCGGCGGATCGGCGGCAAGCGCCCGCGCCACGCCCACCCGCTGCTGCTGACCGCCGGACAGCTGGTGCGGGTACCGCTTGCCCATCTCGGCGGAGAGCCCTACCCGCTCCAGCAGTTCACCGGCCGCCGCCCGGGCCTTCTTCCGGCCCCAGCCGAGCAGCAGCGGCACGGTGGCGACGTTGTCGAGGACGGTGCGGTGCGGGAAGAGACCCGCCTGCTGGATCACGTACCCGATGGAACGCCGCAGCTCGGCGGCGTCCTGTTCGAGGACGTCACGCCCGCCGACCCGGATGGTGCCCGAGGTGGGCTCGACCATCCGGTTGATCATCCGGAGGCTGGTCGTCTTGCCACAGCCCGACGACCCGACGAAGACGGTCACGCCCCCTTCCGGCATGTCGAGCGAGAGATCGTGCACCGCTGTCGTGCCGTTCGGGAACCGCTTGTGGACCGCTTCGAACTGGATCATGGAGCGCCTCTGGAGTCCTCTTGCCCGTGCTGCATATCGTCATGCAGAGTTCTCGGTACGTGAATAACTTGTCAATGCCTCCGCGTAAATCATCGGTAAATCCGGAGTCGGTGACCGATGCGTGAGACGCGGGCGCCCCATTTGGGGCATTTGAACATCGTTCAAAGGGGAAACAGCACATGGTGTCACAGCCGGTCGTCGTGCTTGACGGCCACGGCCTCCCGGTCGCCGACGTGGTCCGCCTCGCCCGTGCGAGCGCCCGCCCGGTCCCCGGCACGGACGCCATGAAGCGCGTGGAGGAGTCCTGGAACGCGGCGCGTGAGATCGCCGCGTGGGGCAGGGTCTACGGCCGCTCCACCGGCGTCGGCGCCAACCGCAGCGAGGACGTGCCCACCGACGCCGCCGCCGACCACGGACTGCGCCTGCTGCGCAGCCACGCGGGCGCGATCGGCGACGAACTGCCGGAGCGCGAGGTGCGGGCGATGCTCGCGGTCCGCGCGAACCAACTCCTGGCGGGCGGCGCGGGCCTGCGCCCCACGGTCGTCACCGCGCTGTGCGAGGCGCTTGAGGCGGGCGCGTACCCGGCGGTCAACGAGCACGGCTCGGTGGGCACCGGCGACATCGCGCCGCTGTCCCAGATGGGCCTGGCCCTGGCCGGCGAGCACCCGTGGCGCGGCAAGGGCACCCCGCCGGAGCCCCAGCCCCTCGACAACAACGACGCGCTCGCCCTGATCTCCTCCAACGCCCTCACGCTCGGCCAGGCGGCCCTCGCCCTGCACGAGCTGCGCGATCTGCTGGCGGCGACGAACCTGGTGACGGCCCTGAGCCTGCTGGCCGTCGACGGCTCCTACGAGGCGTACGCGCTGCCCGTGCACGAGTCCCGCCCCCACAAGGGCTCCTTCGAGGTCGCGGCCCGGATGCGCGAGATCCTCGGCGCCGACGACCGCCCCACGCCCCCGCTCGGCCGGATCCAGGACCCGTACGGCTTCCGCTGCGTGCCGCAGATCCACGGACCGGCGCAGGACGCGGCGGACGCCCTGGAGGACGTCCTCACCGTGGAGATCAACGCGGCGGCGGAGAACCCCCTGATCTCGTACACGGACATGGCGGCCTACCACCACGGCGGCTTCTACATGGCCCAACTGGCCCTCGCGCTCGACCACTTCCGCCTCGCGATCAGCCAGGTGGCCCGCCTGTCCACGTCCCGGCTCTCCACGCTCAACGAACCGGCCTTCACCCGCCTGCGCCCGTTCCTCGCGGACGGCGAACCGGCCTCGTCCGGCGTGATGATCCTGGAGTACGCGGCCGGTGGCGCCCTCGCCGACCTGCGCGCCTTCTCCGCCCCCGCCTCCCTCGGCCACGCCGTGCTCTCGCGCGGCGTCGAGGAGCAGGCCAGCTTCGCCTCACTGGCGGCCCGTCAGACGCTGCGCGCGTGCGCGGCGTTCCGCCAGGTGGTGGGATGCGAACTGGTCGCGGCGGTACGGGCGTTGCGGCTGCGCGACCTGCACCCGGACGCGGAGCTTCCGGTGGGCCGGGCCTTCGCGCTCGCCTCGCAGGAGCTGCCGTCGGACGTGGCGGACCGGCCGCTGACGGTCGACGTGGAGCGGGCCGCGGGCGTACTGGACCGCCTCGTGGCGCCCTGAACAGGATCATGCACAAAAATGGGGCCCTTGAAATGAGGTCCTTGAACGGACCGGCGGGAGACGTGGCGGGAGACATGAGCGAGCGCACGGACAGCACACAGAGCGGACCGGGGACGCACAGCCCCGCCACCCGCCTCCAGCACCTCTTCGAGGGGCACCGCCTCACCCCGACCCAGCGCCGCATCGCGCACTGCATGGTGCGGCGCGCCGCCGACGTGCCGTTCCTGTCGTCCGTGGAGCTGGCCGAGCTGGCCGGGGTCAGCCAGCCGTCCGTGACCCGGTTCGCGGTGGCGCTCGGCTTCGACGGCTACCCGGCGCTGCGCAAGCACCTGCGCGAGACGGCCCCCTCCGAACCGGCCGCCACCAGCAAGGCCAACGAGTACCAGCAGGCCGTCGAGGCCGAGATCGCCAACCTCCGGCACCTCGCCGAACTGCTCGCCGACCCGGAGCCGGTCGAGCGCGCGGGCCGGCTCCTCGCCGCGTCCCCCACACTGCCCGTGCTCGGCCTTCGCGCGGCCGCGTCCCAGGCCTTCGGCTTCTCGTACTTCGCCGCGAAGGTCCACCCCGACGTACGCCTGCTCGACGAGGGCGGCACGATGCTCGACGACCGCATCGACGCGGCCGTCCGCGCGGGCGCCACGGCCCTGCTCTGCTTCGCGCTCCCCCGGCACCCGCGCGAGGTCGTCGACACCCTCGCGTACGCGAAGGAGGCCGGCCTCACGGTCGTCACGGTCGCCGACTCCGCCTTCGCCCCGGTCGCCCGCCACTCCGACCTGCTGCTGCCCGCCGCCGTCGGCACGGGCCTCGCCTTCGACACGGCGTGCGCGCCGATGCTGCTCGGCCGGGTGCTCCTGGAGGCGATGTGCGACGGGCTTCCGCAGGCCCAGGCACGTCTTGAGGAGTTCGACGTACGGGCGGCGGAGCGCGGACTGTTCGTGGAGTAACACCCGCAGGGGAAAAGCGAGTAGCGCGGGGACCGCCGCACCCCCGTGAACGGGGGGCGGGACGACGGCGGTCCCCGCGACGGGCGTGCACCGGGTCAGGGCCGGGTGCCGCGCCCAGGGCGTCCTTGGAGGTCCGGGAGCCGCTCCGGAGTTCCTGACGCCGCTCGCTGCCGGTTGGGGCGGGGAGCCGCTCCCGCCCCCTTCCGACACCTCCAATCTGCCGGACCCGTGTTAAGCCGGTGCTGCGCGCACGTGACGCGCTCGTACCGATTTCCCGAACCCGGGAAGTGATCTACTTCGCGCCGCCCCTGGCGAGGAACGACAACAGGTCCTGACGGCTCACCACACCCGTCGGCCTGCCCTCGACCAGCACGATCGCCGCGTCGGCCGCACCGAGCACGGTCATCAGGTCCCCCACCGGCTCCCCGGAGCCGACCTGCGGCAGCGGCGACGACATGTGCTTCTCCAACGGATCGTGCAGGGAGGCCCTTTGGGCGAACAGCGCGTCGAGCAGCTCCCGCTCCACCACGGACCCGATGACCTCGGCTGCCATCACGTCCGGGTGGCCCGCCCCCGGCTTCACGATCGGCATCTGCGAGACCCCGTACTCGCGCAGCACCTCGATGGCCTGACCGACCGTCTCGTCCGGGTGCATGTGGACGAGCGAGGGCAGCGCGCCGCCCTCCTTGTCCTTCAGCACGTCGCCGACGCGGGCGCTGGGTCCTGAGTCCTCCAGGAAGCCGTAGTCCGCCATCCAGTCGTCGTTGAAGATCTTCGAGAGGTAGCCGCGCCCGCTGTCCGGCAGCAGGACGACCACGATGTCGTCGGGCCCGAGCCGCTCCGCGACCCGCAGCGCCGCCACGACCGCCATGCCGCAGGAGCCGCCCACGAGCAGCCCCTCCTCCTTGGCGAGGCGCCGCGTCATCTGGAAGGAGTCCTTGTCGGACACCGCGACGATCTCGTCGGCGATCTCCCGGTCGTAGGCCGTCGGCCAGAAGTCCTCGCCGACGCCCTCGACGAGATACGGCCGCCCCGACCCACCGGAGTACACCGAGCCCTCGGGGTCGGCGCCGACGACCTTGACCCGCCCGTCGCTCGCGTCCTTCAGATAGCGGCCGGTCCCGGAAATGGTGCCGCCGGTGCCGACGCCCGCGACGAAGTGGGTGATCCGCCCGTCCGTCTGCTCCCACAACTCGGGGCCGGTGGAGTGATAGTGCGACTCGGGGTTGTGCGGATTGCTGTACTGGTCCGGCTTCCAGGCGCCGGGCGTCTCACGGACGAGGCGGTCCGAGACGTTGTAGTACGAGTCCGGGTGGTCGGGGTCCACCGCCGTGGGGCAGACCACGACCTCCGCGCCGTACGCGCGCAGCACATTGATCTTGTCCGTGGAGACCTTGTCCGGGCAGACGAAGATGCATTTGTAGCCCTTCTGCTGGGCCACCATGGCAAGCCCGACACCAGTGTTGCCACTGGTCGGCTCGACGATGGTGCCGCCCGGCTGCAGCTCCCCGCTCTTCTCGGCCGCCTCGATCATGCGCAGCGCGATGCGGTCCTTCACGCTGCCGCCGGGATTGAAGTACTCGACCTTGGCCAGGACGGTCGCCCTCAGCCCTTCGGTCACCTTGTTGAGCCTCACCAGCGGGGTGTTGCCGACGAGGTCGATCATCGATTCGTGGATGCGCACCGTGGTCTCCGGGTTCTCCTCCGTAATGGTGCCGCCAGGGTAAGGCGCGCACGGCGGACCGTGTTCCTTCATCCGGCGTTGCGATTGACCGACGGGGATTACGGGGCAAGGAGACCATGTAGCCGTATAGGACTCGCAGAGGCAGGTGGCCGCGGAACATGTCGAGCAGGGCGAGGGTGGCACGGCGGATCGCGGCGGGCGCCGCGTACGGCGGCGGCGGGATCGGGCTGCTTGGCGCGGCCACGGTCGGCGTCGTACTCGCCGAGGTGCAGATCGCCAGGCGCCAGGTCGGCAACCACGGACCGGAGCCGGTGCACGTGCCGGCCGCGGACGGGGTGTACGGCCGGCGGATGTACGGCCCCCGCGACGGCGAACCGTTGCGCTTTCTCATGCTCGGCGACTCCACGGCCGCGGGGCAGGGCGTGCACCGGGCGGGGCAGACGCCGGGCGCGCTGCTGGCGTCGGGGCTCGCGGCGGTGGCGGAGCGGCGGGTGGAGCTGCGCAATGTGGCGCTGCCGGGCGCGCAGTCCGACGACCTGGACCGCCAGGTGCCGCTCGGTCTCGCCGATCCGGACTGGCAGCCCGACGTCTGCGTGATCATGATCGGCGCGAACGACGTCACGCACCGCATCCCGGCGACGAAGTCCGTACGACACCTCTCGGCGGCCGTCCGCCGCCTGCGCACGGCCGGGGCCGAGGTGGTCGTCGGCACCTGCCCGGACCTGGGCTCGGTGGAACCGGTCCAGCAGCCGCTGCGGTGGCTGGCCCGGCGTGCCTCGCGGCAGCTCGCGGCGGCACAGACCATCGGCACGGTGGAGCAGGGCGGGCGCACGGTGTCGCTGGGCGATCTGCTGGGCCCCGAGTTCTCGGCGAACCCCCGCGAACTCTTCGGCCCCGACAACTACCACCCCTCCGTGGAGGGTTACGCGACGGCGGCCATGGCCGTCCTCCCGACCCTCTGCGCCTCGCTCGGCCTGTGGCCGGAGGAGGAGCGCCCGGACGTCTCCCGCGCCGAGGGCTTCCTCCCGGTCGCCCGCGCGGCGGCACAGGCCGCGCAGGAGGGCGGCACGGAGGTCACGGCCGCCATGCCGACCGGCCCCCGGGGCCCCTGGGCCCTGCTGAAGCGCCGCCGCCGCAGGCGCGTCACGACGGAGGACCCGGTACCGGCCCATTCGAGCCCCGCCGGCGATTGAGGCGCGGGGTCCGGGGCAGAGCCCCGAGGCCGCAACGCCGGGTGGCCGCAAACAGAAACCCGCAAACCGGCGGCGCCCTGAGCAAGCGCTTAGTAAAGTGCGGCAGGGGTCACACCCCGACCCCGGTGACCTGAGCGGTACGTACAGGTAACTTCCCTCACGGTCAGCCGCAACGAACCCTCTGGAGCCGTGATGCCCGAAGCAGTGATCGTCTCAGCCGCCCGCTCCCCCATCGGCCGCGCCTTCAAGGGCTCACTGAAGGACCTGCGCCCGGACGACCTGACCGCCACGATCATCCAGGCCGCCCTCGCCAAGGTCCCCGAGCTCGACCCGCGCGAGATCGACGACCTGATGCTCGGCTGCGGCCTCCCCGGCGGCGAGCAGGGCAACAACCTGGGCCGCATCGTGTCCGTGCAGATGGGCATGGACCACCTGCCGGGCTGCACCGTCACCCGCTACTGCTCGTCCTCCCTGCAGACGACCCGCATGGCGCTGCACGCCATCAAGGCCGGCGAGGGCGACGTCTTCATCTCGGCCGGTGTCGAGATGGTGTCCCGTTTCGCGAAGGGGAACTCGGACTCCCTCCCGGACACCCACAACCCGTTCTTCGCCGAGGCCGAGGCCCGCACCGCCGAGGTCGCCACGCAGGAGAACACCACGTGGCACGACCCGCGCGAGGACGGCCTGGTCCCGGACGCGTACATCGCGATGGGGCAGACCGCCGAGAACCTGGCCCGTCTGAAGGGCATCACCCGCGAGGACATGGACGCCTTCGGCGTCCGCTCGCAGAACCGCGCCGAGGAAGCCATCAAGAACGGCTTCTGGGAGCGCGAGATCACGCCCGTCACGACCCCCGACGGCACGGTCGTGTCGAAGGACGACGGCCCGCGCGCCGGCGTCACGCTGGAGGGCGTCTCGGGCCTCAAGCCCGTCTTCCGCCCCGACGGCCTCGTCACGGCCGCCAACTGCTGCCCGCTGAACGACGGCGCCGCCGCCCTCGTGGTCATGTCGGACACCAAGGCGCGCGAGCTGGGCCTGACCCCGCTCGCCCGCGTCGTCTCCACCGGCGTCTCGGGCCTCTCCCCCGAGATCATGGGCCTCGGCCCGGTCGAGGCCAGCAAGCAGGCGCTGAAGCGCGCGGGCCTGGGCGTCGACGACATCGACCTGTTCGAGATCAACGAGGCCTTCGCCGCGCAGGTCATCCCGTCCGCCCGTGACCTGGGCATCGACGAGGACAAGCTGAACGTGAACGGCGGCGCCATCGCCGTCGGCCACCCCTTCGGCATGACCGGCGCCCGGATCACCGGCACGCTGATCAACTCGCTCCAGTTCCACGACAAGCAGTTCGGTCTGGAGACCATGTGTGTGGGCGGTGGACAGGGCATGGCGATGGTCATCGAGCGCCTGAGCTGACCCCGGCCGGACCGGTACGGTCTACCCGTTCGTGATCCAATCTCCCCCAGGATGTGACGTGCATCTCGGGGGAGATTCATTTTCGCAGGTCAACCCCGTTCCCACCCCATACCGGGGCTAAACACCCGCCAAAAGACCTGTCCGTTTCGTGACGTAATGCACTGACAGCTGGTTCGTCCAGGCTTCAAGCTGATGTAGGAAGTCGGGGGTCGACTTGAAACCGGGAGTACGTCAGTGAGCGCCATGCCCGCAGCCATCAGTGTCCTTGTGCTCGCTACGGCCGCTGCCACGGCCGTCGGGGCCGTCACCCTGCAGCACGTCAGGGGACTGCGTCGACAGGTGTCGGAGCTGCGGGAGGAGCTGAGCAGGGGGCGCGCCTTCGAGGCGCTGCCCGCCGTACCCGCCGCACGCACCACGCCGGACGCCGAGGCGATCCGCAACGCCGTCGCCGACGCCCTCGCCGAGGAGCGGGAGCGGGAGCTGGCGGAGGCGCGGGCGTTCTGGGCCGCCCAGGAGGCGCGCGACAGCTCGGAGCTGCCGCCGTTCCTGACCGGCGGCGCCCTCGGCGACGACATGTTCCTGCCGCGCCAGGCGGACCTCGCGGGCCTCGAGTCCTTCGGGGAGCCGGCCCTGGAGCCGGAGGACGAGTTCGCGGGCACCGCCCTCGAAGAGGTCGTCGAGGAGTCGCCCGAGCTGGCCGCCGCCCGCCGCCGGCACCCCTCGCACCCGGACTTCGTCCCGGTCCAGTCGCCCGTCGTGGGCGACCACGAGCGCACGGTGCAGTGCCTGGAGGAGCTGGCGCAGACCCGCACCGCCCTGGCCGACGTCCGCCCCGGCCCGCTCGGCACGCTCGACGTGTACGTGTTCGTCGACGGGACGACGCTGTGCATGACCCCCGGTCACCGGGAGACCGCCGAGCAGCTGGCCTCCGCGCTGCGCGAGGGCGAGACGCCGGTGCTTCTCGGTGGCTCGGGTGTCTCCGGCGCGTACGCCCTGACCTTCGAGTGCGCCAAGGACAACGTCTACATATTGGCCGACCGGGTCATAGCCTCAGCCTGAACCGGCGTTGCACCCCTCGGGGCTCCGCCCCGGACCCCGCTGCTCAAGCGCCGCAGGGGCTTGAAAAACCAAGCCCCGCGGCGCTTGAGCCATTCCGGGCGCGAGGGTGCGCAATTCCAGCCCCGCCGGCGATTGAGGCGCGGGGTCCGGGGCGGAGCCCCGAGGGCTAGACCCCGGCTCGCTTCATCGCCAGCTCGACCAGCTCCACGGCTTCCGCGAGCCCCCCGGCCTCCCGGAGGGAAACCGCCAAGTCGCGACCCGCGACCGTCACTTGATCGGCCGCGGCGAACATCCCCGCATCCGGCATCTCCCGCACGGCCGCGCCGGGGGCATCCAACTTCTGGGCCCGCGCCGAAAGTTCCCTGGCCAGCGCCAGCGCCTCCGCGGCGGCGCCCCGCTGCAGTCTGCTCTGCGGCGCGGCCCTGAGCCGATCGGCGAACTGATCCACTGCTGCGGTCAAAGGCGTCGTATCAAGCACGCGCCGACTGTAGCTGTTTACAAGGCCCCAACGCTCAGGCACGGTGGCGTGAAGGACCGGCCACATCGAAGCGTTCCGGAGGCGCCGATGTCCCAAGTCTTCTCCCAGGAGACCCACCGCAATCTGCTGGCTCGCATCCCCCACTGCACTGGTCGTGATCTTTCCGACTGGATGCGCACCGTCGAAGAAGGCCCCTGTTTCCTTCGCTTCGAAGAGAAGGTCAGTTGGCTGCGCGGCGAGCACGACCTGGCGTACGGCCACGCGAAAGCGATCATCCACGAGTACGACCTGAGGCGCGCCGCACGGCGCTTCGGTTAGCGCCGCAGCTCCCCCGGCAACGGCAAAGGGCCCGCGCACCGGAAGGTGCGCGGGCCCCTGACGGTCGGGCGCTACGCCTAGTCGTTGCCCTGCAGGATCGCGATGAGCCGCAGGAACTCCAGGTAGATCCAGACCAGCGTCATGGTCAGACCGAACGCGGCGAGCCACGCCTCGTTCTTCGGGGCGCCGTAGGCGACCCCGTCCTCGACCTGCTTGAAGTCGAGGGCCAGGAAGCAGGCGCCGAGCAGGATGCCGGCGATGCCGAAGACGACGCCGAGCCAGCCGCTGCGGAATCCGAGGCCGTCACCGCCGCCGAAGACGGCGAACAGCAGGTTGACGCCCATCAGCAGGACGAAGCCGAGCGCCGCGGCCATCACGAAGCCGTAGAACCGGCGGTTGACGCGGATCCAGCCCGCCTTGTACGCCACGAGGACCGCGGTGAAGACGGCCATCGTGCCGAGCACGGCCTGCATGGCCGCACCGGGGGCGATGAACGTGTCGACGATGTTCGACAGCACTCCGAGGAAGACACCCTCGAGAGCGGCGTACGCCAGGATGAGCGGCGGGGACGCCTTGCGCTTGAAGGCCTGGACGAAGCCGAGGACCATCGCGACGAGGGCACAGCCGATGGCGATGCCGTACGACTTGCCCATGTTGGCCTCGTCGACCGGCAGGAACGCCCAGGCGAGCGCCGCGGTGACGATCAGCAGACCGAGAGTCGTGGCGGTCCGCGTGACGACGTCGTCGATCGTCATGCGGCCGGTGCTTGCGGGCGCCTGCGGAGCCCCGTACTGGACGTCCTGCTGCGCGTAGGGGTTCTGCGCGTACGGGTTGTCGGCGGGGGCCTGGCCGTACGGGTTCCCGTGCGCCGTGCCGACAGCGGGGCCCCCGGCCTGCGGCGCCTGCGCGTTCGCGTTGAACTGCGCGTAGCCGTTGTCGCGGCTGAACCCCCGTCGCGAGAAGACCGGGTTGCTGCTCCTCATTTCACTCCTCCATGGCCACCCTGTATGGCCTTGCCATCAAGAGTAATGGTCTGGCAAAGATCCGACCCTAGTGCTCAGGGAGGATCTTTCCCATCCTGTTACGAGGAACGTCTCGTGCACGCTCTGTGTTCCGTCATTCGGACACCTCAGACGGGAAACCCCGTGTACGCCTCCGCGAGGTCGGTCTCGGCCGCCTTCGACGTGGTCACGCGGTCCAGCTGGGCCAGCTGGATCTTGTCGTCGAAGGCGGTGGCCCCGGGGGCGCGGTGCAGCATGGTCGTCATCGCGTAGCTGAACCGCTCGGCCTGCCAGACGCGCCGCAGGCAGGTCTCCGAGTACGCGTCGAGCAGCCCGGCGTCGCCCTTCTCCACGTGGGCGACGAGGGCGCGCGCGAAGGTGACGACGTCGCCGACGGCGAGGTTGAGGCCCTTGGCGCCGGTCGGCGGGACGATGTGGGCCGCGTCCCCGGCGAGGAAGAGCCGGCCGTGCCGCATGGGCTCGTGGACGTAGGAGCGCATGGGGGTGACGGACTTCGAGGTGATGGGGCCGCGCTCCAGGCGCCACCGCGGGTCGTCGACCTCCAGGCGGCGGTCGAGCTCGGCCCAGATCTCGTCGTCGGACCAGGACTCGGCGTCGGTCCCGGCCGGTACCTGGAGGTACGCGCGCGTGACGTGCGGTGAGCGCATGGACATCAGGGCGAAGCCGCGGTCGCTGCGGTTGTAGATCAGCTCGTCGTGGGAGGGCGCCACGTCGGCGAGGATGCCGAGCCAGGCGTACGGGTAGTTCCGCTCGTACGTCCGCACGAGCTCCTCGGGGACCGCCTTGCGGGCCACGCCCCAGAAGCCGTCGCAGCCGACCACGTAGTCGCACTCCAGGGTCTGCTCGCGGCCCTCGTGCCGGAAGCGGATCCGGGGGCCCGCGGTGTCGGCGTCCTCGACCGCCAGCGCCTCAGCCTCGAACAACAGGGGCCCGCCGTCCGCCAGTTGGGCCGCGATGAGGTCCTTGCAGACCTCGGTCTGTGCGTACACCATCACGCGCTTTCCGCCGGTCAGGGCCGGGAAGTCGACGCGGTGGCGGCGCCGGTCGAAGCGCAGCTCGATGCCGTCGTGCGGCAGGCCCTCGCGGTCCATGCGGGCGCCGACCCCGGCCTCGCGCAGCACGTCGACGGTGCCCTGCTCCAGGATCCCGGCGCGCTGGCGCTGCTCCACGTAGGCGCGGTCGCGGCCCTCCAGGACGACCGATTCGATGCCGGCGTTGTGCAGGAGCCTGGCCAGGAGCAGCCCGGCGGGGCCCGCTCCGATGATGCCGACGGTGGTGCGCATACGGGATCCCTCTCGCTTCATTGCGTTCGTTCGCCTGTGGTGCCGTGTTCGCCTGGTGAACTTTCGTTCATCAAGTTCTGTTGCGGATCCTCGCCCCACGCAGGACGCGTGTCAATGGTTTCGGGACATGGAGGAGCCGGGGCGGATGCGCGGACGTCGGCTCGTACGGCGCCAACTCACCTGCAGAAGGAAGGAGTCGGAGGCCGTGACGCGAAGCGGAGGGGAAGGTTCGGAGGTGCCCGGAACCGGACTTGAACCGGTACGCCCGCTAAGGGCAGCGAGGTTTAAGCTCGCCGTGTCTGCATTCCACCATCCGGGCAGGCTGTGGGGCTCCGCGTCGACGTTCCGAGCCTATCCGTCGGTGTCCCCCGATCAGCGGAAGTACGACCCCACGTTGTCTTATTTTATTGACGCCTGAGGGTGCATCAGCACACGTCCGAGCCCATCAGCGCCTGCCGGGGGCCCTGCCGCCTCCGGGGGAGGCCTCCCACGGATTGACGGAATTTCACCTGCCCGGACCGCGCACCGCGGCCCCACACCTCTCAGGGGCCGGGGTCATCCCCAGGTATGACACCCGCTGTCCCCGGTCCCTCCGAGGTCGCCCATCGGAACGAGAGCTGCGGCTGACCTTTCCGGCCCGATCCGCCGCCACGATGGAAAGGTCCCCGAAAGCAGCACACCGACCGACAGGAGCCCCTCCCGTGACCACCACCCCGCTCGTGGGCCGCACCACCACGGCCGCCGCCCGCGCCACGGATCTGTCCAAGATCTACGGACAGGGCGAGACCCGGGTGGTCGCGCTCGACCAGGTCTCCGTCGAATTCCGGCAGGCCGAGTTCACCGCGATCATGGGCCCGTCCGGCTCCGGCAAGTCGACGCTGATGCACTGCGTCGCCGGACTCGACACGTTCTCCTCCGGCTCCGTGCGGATCGGCGACACCGAACTGGGCTCCCTGAAGGACAAGCAGCTCACCAAGCTCCGCCGGGACAAGATCGGCTTCATCTTCCAGGCGTTCAACCTGCTGCCGACGCTGACCGCCCTGGAGAACATCACGCTCCCCATGGACATCGCGGGCCGCAAGGCCGACAAGCAGTGGCTGGAGAACGTGATCCACATGGTGGGCCTCTCCGGGCGGCTCGGGCACCGGCCCGCGCAGCTCTCCGGCGGACAGCAGCAGCGCGTGGCGGTGGCCCGCGCGCTCGCCTCCAAGCCCGAGATCATCTTCGGTGACGAGCCCACCGGAAACCTCGACTCGCGCTCCGGCGCGGAGGTCCTGGGCTTCCTGCGCAACTCCGTGCGCGAGCTGGGGCAGACCGTCGTCATGGTCACCCACGACCCGGTCGCCGCCGCGTACGCCGACCGCGTGATCTTCCTGGCCGACGGCCGCATCGTCGACGAACTGCGCGACCCGACGGCCGACTCGGTCCTCGACCGGATGAAGCGGTTCGACGCGAAGGGGCGGACGAGCTGAGCGTCCTCCCCGCTCGCGGGGCTCCGGCCCCGGACCCCTGTGCCCCATCGCCACAGGGGCTCGACATGACCGCTCTCACCCAGGACTGACCATGTTCCGAACAGCTCTGCGCAACGTACTCGCGCACAAGGCCCGCCTCCTGATGACCGTGCTCGCCGTCATGCTCGGCGTCGCCTTCGTCAGCGGCACCCTCGTCTTCACCAACACCATCTCCTCCGCCCTGGAGAAGTCCTCGTCCAAGGGCTACGACCACGTCGACGTGGCTCTCACACCCGGCTACATCGACGGCGGGCGCGACAAGGTCGGCGAGGAGGCCAAGCTGACCGAGTCCACCCTGGACAAGGCACGGAGCGTGCCGGGCGCGGCCTCCGCGTACGGCGTGCTCAGCGGATACGCCGCCATCGCCGACCAGAACGGCAAGGCCGTCGGCGACGGCTTCTCGACCAAGGGCGGCAACTACGCGGGCACCGCGCAGAACCCGGACTCGCGCTATCCCCTCAAGGACGGCACGGCCCCGCACGGCAAGAACCAGGTCGCCCTCGACGCGGAAACCGCCAAGCGCGCCGGCTACAAGGTCGGCGACCAGGTGCGCATGTCCATCGACGGGCCGGTCCTGACCCCGACCGTCACCGGGATCTTCACCACCGACGACGGGAACGTCTCGGCCGGTGGCTCCCTCGCCCTCTTCGACACGGCGAGCGCGCAGGCGCTCTTCCACAAGCCGGGCGCGTACGACGAGATCGACGTGCGGGCCGCCGCGGGGACCAGCCAGGACCAGCTGCGGGCCGGGCTCGACAAGGCGTTCGCCAAGGACACCGTCGAGATGAAGACGGGTCAGCAGCTCGCCGACGAGCAGGCCAAGATGATCTCCGAGTCGATGAGCTCCATGCAGAAGCTGCTCCTCGGCTTCGCCGGCATCGCGCTCTTCGTCGGCATCTTCATCATCGCGAACACCTTCACCATGCTGGTCGCCCAGCGCACCAAGGAACTGGCCCTGATGCGCGCCGTCGGCGCCACGCGCCGCCAGGTCACCCGCTCGGTGCTGCTCGAAGCGTTCGTCGTGGGCGCCGTCGCCGCCGTCGCCGGTCTGGCCGTCGGCATCGGGATCGGCGCGGGCATGCGCGCCCTGATCGGCGCGACGGGCGCGCAATTCCCGGACGGACCGCTCGTCGTCTCCGGCAGCACGATCGTCTCCGCACTGGTCGTCGGTGTCCTCATCACGATGCTGGCCGCCTGGCTGCCGGGCCGCCGGGCCGCGAAGATCCCGCCGGTCGCCGCGATGAACGCGGTGCACGCCGCCCCGACGGCCAAGTCCCTGATCCTGCGCAACACGCTCGGCTCGCTCGTCTCGGCCGCCGGCATCGCCGCCGTGCTCGCCGCGACCACGATGAGCGGCGATGCCGGACAGGCCCCGATGGGCCTCGGCGCCGCGCTCCTCGTCATCGGCGTCTTCATCCTGACGCCCCTGCTGTCCCGCCCGCTGATCGCCCTCGCGGCGGTCCTGCGCGCCTTCGGCATCTCCGGAAAGCTGGCCCGCCTCAACTCGGTGCGCAACCCGCGCCGCACCGCGGCCACCGCGTCGGCCCTGATGATCGGCCTCACGCTGATCACCGGCATGACCGTCATCGCGGGCAGCGTCCAGTCGGCGATCAACAAGATGGCGGCCGACTCGATCAAGGCCGACTACGTCGTCTCCATGGCGAACGGGAGCGGGCTCTCCTCCGACGTCCGCGGCACCCTCGACAAGACCTCGGGCGTCACCGCCGTCAGCGGGATGTCCAACGCGCCTTCGATGGTCGGCGGCGACTACGAGAACCTGACCGGCGTCAACGGCAGGACGATCGGCAAGCTCTCCGACCTCACCATGAAGAGCGGCGATTTCAAGGTCGGCGGCACGAACGTCGTCGTCGACGACAAGACCGCGAAGGCCCACGACTGGACGGCCGGTTCACACTTCACCACCACCTACGAGGACGACAAGAAGCAGCGGCTGACCGTCGCGGGCGTCTACGAGTCCAACGACATGATGAACGGCATCATGGTCGACTCCCCCACCCTCGACCCGCACACCAAGAACGTGACCGACATGAAGGTCATGGTGAAGATGGACGGCGGCGCCTCCGACGCCACCAAGGACAAGCTCACCAAGGCCCTCGGCGAGAACCCGGCGGTCAAGATCCAGGACCGCCAGGACATCTCCAACGAGATCGCCCAGATGTTCACGCTGATGCTGAACATGCTCTACGGCCTGCTCGCCATGGCGGTCATCGTCGCCGTGCTCGGTGTCATCAACACCCTGGCGATGTCGGTCTTCGAGCGCCAGCAGGAGATCGGCATGCTCCGCGCGATCGGCGTCGACCGCAAGGGCATCAAGCGGATGGTCCGCCTGGAGTCCCTGGTGATCTCCCTGTTCGGCGGCGTGCTCGGCATCGGACTCGGCGTGTTCTTCGGCTGGGCGGCCGGTCAGCTCATCGGCGACTCCATGTCGACGTACGAGCTGATCCTGCCCTGGGGCCGGATGGGGATCTTCCTCGCGCTCGCCGCGGTCGTCGGCATCCTGGCGGCCCTGTGGCCGGCCCGCCGCGCGGCCCGGCTGAACATGCTCGCGGCGATCAAGTCCGAGTAACGACAGGGGACCTACGACGATGGGGCGCATCCGCGGCTGCGGATGCGCCCCACTGCGTGCACGGGCGGGCGACTAGTCGTTCCAGGTCCGCGCCCGCAGCGGCATCCCCGAGGCCCCGCTCTCCGGGGTCTTCACCGCGAGGATCTGGTTGACCCCGATGTGGTTGCGCTCGAAGCTGAGCGCGGACGCGGCCATGTAGAGCCGCCAGATGCGGGCCCGGCCGGGGCTGACCAGCCTCAGGGCCTCCGGCCAGCGCTCCTCCAGGTTCCTGACCCACTGGCGCAGCGTGAGGGCGTAGTGCTCACGGATCGCCTCCAGGTCGCGCACCTCGAACCCGGCCCGCTCCAGCAGATCCGTGGTGCGGCCGACGGGCGCGAGCTCCCCGTCGGGGAACACGTACGCGTCGATGAACTCGTCGACCTCGTAGGCCTCCTCGTCCTTCTGCGGCCGCCGCGCGATCTGGTGGTTGAGCAGCCGCCCGCCGGGCTTGAGGAGGGCGTAGACGTCGGATGCGTACTCCAAGTACCTTTCGGCGCCGACGTGTTCGGCCATGCCGATGGACGAGATGGCGTCGTACGGGCCGTCGCGCACGTCGCGGTAGTCCTGTACGCGGATCTCGACGCGGTCGGTCAGACCTTCGTCGGCGACCCGCTTCCTGGCGTACGCGGCCTGCTCCTGGGAGAGCGTGACGCCGACGACGCTCACGCCGTGCTCACGGGCGGCGTGGATGGCCATGGAGCCCCAGCCGCAGCCCACGTCGAGCAGCCGCATGCCGGGCTTCAGCTCCAGCTTCCGGGAGATCAGCTCCAGCTTGTCGCGCTGGGCCGATTCGAGGCCCGCCTCCGGAGACTCCCAGTAGGCGCACGAGTAGACCATCGACGGGCCGAGGACCAGCTCGTAGAAGTCGTTGCCGACGTCGTAGTGGTGGCTGATGGCCTGCTTGTCGCTGCCCTTGGTGTGCAGGTGGAGACGGCCACCCCTGCGCATTTCCTCGGGGGGCGGGGCGGGCGGCAGCGCGGGTCCCGCGAGCTTCACCAGCTCCTTGGCGGCGGAGCGCACCTTGGGGTCCTTCAGGGCCTGTGCGAGGCTCTTGGACTCCTCGTCGGGGTCGCGCTCCCATATGAGGCCGGCCATCCGGTCGAGCGCCGCGTACAGGTCGCCCTCGACGTCCAGGTCACCGGCGACCCAGGCCCTGGCGAGGCCCAGCTCGCCCGGTTTCCAGAGCAGCCGGCGCAGGGCGCGGCGGTGGCGGACGATGAGCACGGGGGCGTCCGGAGGGCCGGCCTCCGAGCCGTCCCAGGCGCGCAGGCGCACCGGGAGTTCGACGCCGAACAACTGCTCGGCGAGATTCTTCAGCCGCTGTGCGGCGTTCTGCATGGCGGACACCTCCGTGACGAGACGAATTCTCGGAAATCCCGGAACGGTTCAACACCACGTAAACACCGACAGGGCGCCTGCGCAGTCCCGTTACCGAGTCACGGAAAGGCAAAATACCTGTAGCCACCATGTATATCGGCGGGAGGCGGCGCGCGGGGCCCGGGCGGGAACGCCGCGGAGGGGCGCGGAAACACCGAAGGGGCCGCCCGCACCACGGATGGCGGGCGACCCCTTCGGGGATGGAACTATGCGCAGGTCAGGAGGCCTTGGCCTTCTCCTCGACCTTCTCGTCCTTCTTCTCCTCCGCCTTCGGCGCCTCCGCCGCGGGCTTCGGTGCCGGCTTGGCGGCCTCGTAGAACTCCTCGCGCGGAGTCTCCAGGGCACCGAGCGCGGTGATGTCGCGCTTCTGGAACATGTTGATCGTCCACTCGGCGATCACACGGACCTTGCGGTTCCAGGTCGGCATGGCCAGACCGTGGTAGCCGCGGTGCATGTACCAGGCGAGACGGCCCTTGAGCTTGATCTTCATCTTGCCCATGACGATCATCGCGACGCCCTTGTGCAGGCCGAGACCGGCCACCGCACCCTTGTTGGCGTGCTTGTAGTCGCCCTGCGGGAAGCCCCGCATGCCCGACACCACGTTGTCGCCGAGGACCTTGGCCTGGCGCATGGCGTGCTGGGCGTTCGGCGGGCACCAGGCGTTCGGGTTGCCGTTGGCGCGGCCGACCAGGTCCGGGACCTGGGCGTTGTCGCCCGCGGCCCAGATGTAGTCCGTACCGGCGACCTGGAGGTCGGCGCCGACGTCGACGTGACCGCGCGGGCCGAGCGGCAGACCGAAGCGGGACAGGGCCGGGTTCGGCTTGACGCCGGCGGTCCACACGATGGTGTTGGAGTCGACCTCGAGGCCGTTGCTGAGGACGACGTGGCCGTCGACGCAGGACGGCATCGTGGTGCCGAGGTAGACCTCGATACCGCGGGACTCCAGGTGCTTCTTGCCGTACAGACCCAGGTCGGGACCGACCTCGGGCAGCACCTTGTCGGCGGCGTCGACCAGCACGAAGCGCATGTCCTCGCGCTTCACGTTCTTGTAGAACTTGGCCGCGTCGCGCGCCAGGTCCTCGACCTCACCGATGGTCTCGGCACCCGCGAAGCCGCCGCCGACGAAGACGAAGGTGAGCGCCTTGCGGCGGATCTCCTCGTCCGTGGTCGACTCGGCCTTGTCGAGCTGCTCAAGCACGTGGTTGCGCAGGCCGACGGCCTCCTCGACACCCTTCATACCGATACCGGCCTCGGCGAGGCCCGGCGTCGGGAAGGTGCGGGAGACCGCGCCGAGCGCGATCACCAGGTAGTCGAAGGGAACCTCGTACGCCTCGCCGACGATCGGCGCGACGGAGGCGACCTTGCGGTCCTGGTCGATGGAGGTGACGCGGCCGGTGAGAATCTCGGCGCCCGGCACAGCGCGTCGCATGGGGACGACGACGTTGCGCGGCGAGATGCTGCCGGCGGCGGTCTCGGGGAGGAAGGGCTGGTACGTCATGTACGAGCGCGGGTCCACGACCGTGACGGTCGCTTCGCCGTAGCGCATCTTCTTGAGAATGCGCCGCGCCGCGTACAGGCCTACGTACCCACCCCCGACAATGAGGATCCTGGGACGCTCCGTGGTGCTCATGCCATCGAGTATCCACCCGACTGGCGGGGGTCGCTCGTGCGCCCCTTCACAAGCTTGTTGGGGGCCTCTGCTACACTGCGCCGCCCACGTGACCCATGTCATGAAGCGGTAGGGGAACCACGGCACCACCCCAGACGTTGCCCACCCTCTCTGAGCAGCCACGGCGACGTTTTGACGGCACTGAACCACTTCCGTCCGCAACCGCCCCGCAACACCCCGGCAATCTCCGGAGTGAGCCCCACCACACGCTCCAACCCCCCACGAACGGCCTCGCGACCGCGTAACAGCCTCCAAGTGGGCCGATTTCCTTGTGAAGAACTTCACGAACTTTCCCGACAGCCTGTCGCGCCGCACCCTCCAAGGGCCCCAAAAGGGTGCTCAGACGCCATACGGCGCGCTCAGAGGAGAGCATTTCGGGGCTGTTTCGGGGCTGTCGGAGAGGGCGCCGAGGCGCCACCGACTGGCCCGTCGCCCCCCCGGCGAGGGGCCGGGCCCGGGGGCGGCGGGGCCGCCGTCTGGCGGGGGTGGTCAGGCGATGGACCAGGCGATGCCGTCCAGGATGTCGTGTTCGCTCACGATGACCTCCTGCGCCTCGATCCGGTCCATGATCAAGCGGAGCACCAGCGCGCCCGACGCGATGACGTCCACCCGGCCGGGGTGGATGACCGGCTTCAGGGCACGCTGGTCGTGCGTCGACGTCAGGAGCCAGTCCGTCAGTTCGGCGACCTTGTCGTAGGGGATCCGGGAGTGGTGGATCGCCGCCGAGTCGTACTCGGTCAGGCCGAGGGCGAGCGCGGACACCGTGGTGACCGAGCCGGCCAGGCCCACCAGCGTGCGGGCCGAGGCCAGCGGCACCGTCTGCGCGGCCAGGTCCAGGGCCGCGTCGACGTCCTCGCGGACGGCCTCGATCTGGGCCGGGGTGGGCGGGTCGGTGACCGTGCCGTCCTCGGCGACGAGATGCCGCTCCGTCATCCGCACGCAGCCGATGTCCACGGAACGCGCGGCCCGCACGGTGTCCTCGCCGACGACGAACTCCGTGGAGCCGCCCCCGATGTCGACGACCAGGAACGGCTTGTCCAGATCGGCCCGCCCCGCCAGCTCCTTCGTCGCACCCGTGAAGGAGAACTCGGCCTCCTGGTCACCCGTGATGACCTCCGGCTCCACGCCCAGGATGTCGAGGACGCCGCGCACGAAGTCGTCGCGGTTCTCGGCGTCCCGGGAGGCCGACGTCGCCACGAAGCGGAGCTTCTCGGCGCCGTGCTCCTTGATCACCTCGGCGTACTCGCGGCACGCCGCGAAGGTGCGCTCCAGCGCCTCGGGCGCCAGGCGCCCCGTCTTGTCGACGCCCTGCCCGAGCCGGACGATCGTCATCCGACGGTCCAGGTCGACCAGTTCACCCGTCTCCGGGTTCGCGTCCGCGACGAGGAGACGGATGGAGTTCGTACCGCAGTCGATCGCCGCCACGCGGGTCATTCGGCCCCCTCCGCCACGGACGCGGACACGCACGGGCCCTTCTTCCACCACTCCGGCAGCATCGCGATCGCCTCGTCGCCCAGCGGGTTCACGCCGGGGCCCGCGGCCAGCGAGTGGCCGACCAGGACGTGCAGGCACTTCACCCGGTCGGGCATGCCGCCGGCGCTCGGGAAGTTCTCCAGGACCTCGATGGCGTCGCGACGGGCGATGTAGTCCTCGTGGGCCGCGCGGTACTGGCGGGCCAGCTCCGGGTCCGTCTTGAGGCGCTCCGTCATCTCCTTCATCACGCCGTTGGCCTCGAGCGTGCCGATCGCCGACGCCGCACGCGGGCACGTGAGGTAGTACGTCGTCGGGAACGGGGTGCCGTCCTCCAGACGCGGGGCCGTCTCGACCACGTCCGGGTTGCCGCAGGGGCAACGGTGCGCGATGGCGCGCAGGCCGCGCGGCGGGCGCCCCAGCTGCTCCTTGAACGCCTGGATGTCGGCGTCCGTGGGCGCGGTGGGCTCGGTCTGCGGCGGGGGAGTTTCCATCGCTCGGGTGTTTCCTTCAGTCTTCGTCAGTTGTCCGCCTGGTCGGCCTTGTCGACGCCGTCCCAGACGTTGGAGTACCAGGGGCGGTCCTCCGCGCCCTGCTCGGCGCGCTCGGCGGCGGCGGTGCGCTCGTTCGGCACCACGTACCCGGTCTCGCCAGGCATCACCATGTGCAGGCGCTCGCGGATGCGCTGCTCGGCGTACGCGTCGTCCTGCCAGCGGGCCTTCTGGTCGCGCAGCTTGTCGACCCGCTCCTTGGCCTCCTGCTGCTGGCGCTGCAGGTCCTCGATCTCGCCGCGCTGGGAGACGTACTGCCTTATCGGGTACGCGAGCGCGACGACGAGGGTGCACAGGACCAGGGCGAGCAGGGCCGCGCGGCCGGTGAGCCGGGAGCGGCGGGCCTGCCGCTTGCTCTGCGAGCGGTAGACGCGCTCGGCGGTCTGCTCGCCCAGGATCCGCAGGCGGGTGGCCGTGGAGAAGCGATCTTTGGAGTCCCTGTCTCGGACCTTTCCGGGCATCGCCTGCTCCGCCTCCCCGTCGCCGCTCACGGCTCACGTACGTACGTCCCCGCACACGGTACGGGACCGAGTGCGGGGACGTACGTAACTGCCTACTGCCTCAGGGCAAGCCGTCAGCCCTTGAAGCGCGGGAAGGCCGAGCGACCGGCGTAGACCGCCGCGTCGTCCAGGATCTCCTCGATGCGCAGCAGCTGGTTGTACTTGGCGACGCGCTCGGAGCGGGCCGGGGCGCCGGTCTTGATCTGGCCGCAGTTCGTGGCGACGGCGAGGTCCGCGATCGTCACGTCCTCGGTCTCGCCCGAGCGGTGCGACATCATGCACTTGAAGCCGTTGCGCTGGGCGAGCTCGACGGCGTCCAGGGTCTCGGTCAGCGAACCGATCTGGTTCACCTTCACGAGCAGGGCGTTCGCCGAGTTCTCCTCGATGCCGCGGGCCAGGCGCTCCGGGTTGGTGACGAAGAGGTCGTCGCCGACGAGCTGGACCTTGTCGCCCAGCTTCTCGGTGATGACGTTCCAGCCGGCCCAGTCGTCCTCGTACAGCGGGTCCTCGATGGAGACGAGCGGGTACGCGGAGACGAGCTCCTCGTAGTACTCCGTCATCTCGGCGGCGGAGCGCTCCTTGCCCTCGAACTGGTACTTGCCGTCCTTGTAGAACTCGGAGGCGGCGACGTCGAGCGCGAGGGCGATCTGCTGGCCGGGAACGTAACCGGCTTCCTTGATGGCCTCGAGGATGAGGTCGAGGGCCTCACGGTTCGAGCCCAGGTTCGGGGCGAAGCCGCCCTCGTCGCCGAGGCCGGTGGCCAGGCCCTTGCTCTTCAGGACCTTCTTCAGCGTGTGGTAGACCTCGGCGCCCCAGCGCAGGGCCTCGGAGAAGGACTCCGCGCCGATCGGGGCGATCATGAACTCCTGGATGTCGACGTTGGAGTCCGCGTGGGATCCACCGTTCAGGATGTTCATCATCGGGACCGGCAGCAGGTGCGCGTTCGGACCACCGAGGTAGCGGAACAGCGGCAGGTCGGAGGCCTCGGAGGCGGCGTGGGCGACGGCGAGGGAGACGCCGAGGATGGCGTTGGCGCCGAGCGAGCCCTTGTTGTCGGTCGCGTCCAGGTCGAACATCGCCTGGTCGATCAGGCGCTGCTCGGTGGCGTCGTAGCCGACCAGCTCCGGGCCGATCTGCTCGATGACGGCGAGGACGGCCTTCTCGACGCCCTTGCCCTGGTAACGGTTGGGGTCACCGTCGCGGAGTTCGATGGCCTCGAAGGCACCGGTGGAGGCACCCGACGGGACGGCGGCACGGCCGGTGCTCCCGTCGTCGAGGCCGACCTCGACCTCGACCGTGGGGTTGCCTCGGGAGTCCAGGATTTCCCGGGCTACGACGACGTCGATGGACGGCACGAGCATCTCCTTCTGGAATGTGACGCAGGCTATGCGGGCGGCTGCTCGGATCCGTGTCGGATCCGTGGGCCCGCCCCCTGAGCGTAACCGGCTCGCGGGCATCGGCCATCCGAACGCCCGTCTCATGGACAACGCCGTGAGCGAAATGTTTCCTAACGGAACAAAAACAGCGACCTTCGTCCCGGCTGTGCCGGGGCGAAGGTCGCCGAAGTGAGCGGCCCGTGGGGACGGGGGGCGGCGGGACTCGGCGTCCGCCGATGCCGAGTCCGTGCCTGGTGGTCCTGTGCGGACCTGTGGTCCTTCTAGGGACCGAACGCTTCTTAGCTGAGGTGCAGCTGCTGACCCGGGTAGATCAGGTTGGCGTCCTTGACGATGTCCTTGTTCTTCTCGAACACCTGCTGCCAGGTGGTGCCGTGCGCCTCGGCGATCTTGCTGAGGGTGTCACCGGACTTCACCTTGTACTCGCCGTCGCCCTTCTCGACCTTGTTGCCGGTCGGGGTGGTGACGGTGTCCTGCTTCGGAGCGGCCTGCTTCGGGGCCTCCTGCTTCGGGGCCTCCTGCTTGGGGGCCTCCTGCTGCTGCGGCTGCTGGCGCTGCTCGGAGCGGTCGGCGCGCTGCTGGGTGTCCTGCTGCTGCGAGGACGAGTCGGCCGAGCCGCCGTCGTACGAGGCGGAGGACAGGCCCGTGCCGCAGTTCGGCCAGGCGCCCTTGCCCTGCGAGGCGAGAACCTTCTCGCCGACGGCTATCTGCTGGGCCTTGGAGGCCTGGTCGGCGGTGGAGGCGTACTGGTCGCCGCCGTAGGCGGACCAGGTGGAGGACGAGAACTGCAGGCCACCGTAGAAACCGTTGCCGGTGTTGGTGGACCAGTTGCCGCCGGACTCGCACTGCGCGACCTGGTCCCACTCGGACGAGGTGGCGGCGGAGGCGGAGGTCGCACCCATCAGCGGCACGGCGACGGCGGCAGCGGCGACACCGCCGAGCGTGGCGACGCGGACGGCCTTGGACGGGCGGCGGTGCTTGTTCTTGCCGGAAAACAGCATGGAGAAATCTCCTCACCGACGCCTGCGAGGTGAGCTGTCGGGTTCGGGCCAGTGAGTGCCCGGCAGCCGCATCCTTGTGCGCTGCTTCACCCCAAGCCCGTCCGGTCTCCCGGAAGGGCGCTTACCTGGGTCCCCCGCTCCTGCCTACGGCGCTTACGCGTCGACTGTTCCCGTAAGGACGTTGGCAGGATTCGGCGTGACGTCCTTCGGGGCCCGCTGAGGCGAGCGGTGACGACCGTAAGCAGTCGATCCGCCCGATTTCAAAGTTGATCAGGGGCTTTGAGACCCATGTCTCACTCGACCTACAACGGACAAAGCCCCTTCAACCAACCCGAACCCGAGCTACTTTTTGTCCGTTCCATCCCCAAGGTCCAGGCTCTGACCAGGAAGGATGAGGTCTGGGTCGGTACCGACCGTGTCCTTGTTCCGCTCGTAGAGCGCGTCCCAGCCGCCGGTCACGTCCCGGGCCTCCGCGATGTCCCACAAGTTGTCGCCGGCGCGCACCGTGTAGGCGTCGCCGTCGCGCTTCTGCTCACGGGAGGCGTGACGACCCTCACCCGTACGGGAGTCGGAGCCGTCGTCGGTGGCGCGGTCGCCGCGGTGCCGGCCGGCGGACGCCTCGTCGGACTCCGTGTCGGACGTCTCACCGGACGGCGAGGCGGAGGGCGCGGCCGACCCGGAGGCCTCTTCGTCGTCGGCGTCAGAGGGTGCGTGGGACTTGTCACTTGAGGCGCCCGGGGAGTCCTCCGCCTTATTACCGGAGGTATCGCCCGACGCGTCCGCGGAGGGACTGTCCGAGGCCTCGGCATCGGCCTCGTCGTCCGTCGCGTCTGCGGAGTCGCCGGAATCCGCCTTGCCGGTGGCGCCGTCGGCCGACTCCTTGCCGGTATCGGCGCTCGCGTCCGCGTCGGCGTCGGACGACTCGGAGGGCTGCGGGGACGCGGAGACGCCCGGGTCGACGTCCGCCGAGCCGTCGTCCTTCGTGAGGTCCGCGGTGAGCGAGCACATCGGCCAGGCGCTCACACCCTCGTCGTCGAGCACCTTCTCGGCGACGGCTATCTGCTGGGAGCGGCTGGCCTGGTCGGCACGCGGGGCGTAGTCGAGCCCGCCGTACTGCTCCCATCTCTCCTGCGTGAACTGGAGACCGCCGTAGTAGCCGTTGCCGGCGTCCAGGCTCCACTGCCCGCCGCTCTCGCACTCGGCGAGCTTGTCCCACGCCTGCGTGGTCGCGGCACTCGCGCCGCTCGCGGCGAACAGCGGGATCGCGATGGCGCTGCCGGCGACTCCGGCCGCGACGACCAGAGCAGGGGCCTGACGGGGGCGACGGTGACGACCGTTCCCGGAGAGCATGCGGTTGCCTTTCGCGAGACTGATGCTGCTACGCGCGACGGGTGGTGCAAGTGGTGCGGGTTGTGCATGTGTCGCGATGATCCGTGAACGTAGCGGCACTCGAACGCCTGTCACAAGTCGATGCAGCGTAGATCACGTGAAAGTCACAGTCTTGACGAGCCGTCACTTCCGCTCGGGGGTGAACTCCACGGGGAGCGAGTGCAATCCGGACATATGAGGGTGGCGGGCTGACTGCTCACGCCACCCTCGTGACGCGTCCGATCAGGCGGCGCGCCCGTCATCGCCCCCGGTTCGCCGGGCGACGACGCCGGTGTCCGGGGCGGTGTCGGACACAAATCCGGCGACGATCCGGAAGGGCGGCAAGGTCGAACGCTGATGCGCCGACTCTCCTCGGCTGTTGCCGGAGCACTGGAGCTTTCCCTGTAGTCGCAACGGACAAATCCCAGAGCCGTGCGGACTTGTCGGCGCCGAGCCGGGTGGTCACGCTCGACTGGCCGTGTCGGCGGGCCCGGACGGCCGCTGGGACTCGGCTTGCGGAGTGAAGACCACCGGCAGGCTCCGGAGGCCACGCATGATCAGGCCGCCACGCCACCTGAGCTCGGTCGGATCCACCGCCAGGGCCAGGTCCGGAATGCGGCGGAACAAGGTCGCGAATGCTGTACGGCCCTCCAAGCGTGCGAGCGGGGCGCCCAGGCAGTAGTGGATGCCGTGGCCGAATCCCAGATGTGGGTTCTCTCTGCGTGCGAGATCCAATGCATCCGGATCCGAGAAGCGCGCCGGGTCCCGGTTGGCGGCGGCAAGGACGACCAGAACCGGGTCGCCCACGGAGATCAACTGGCCGCCGATCTCCAATGGCTGTGTCGCAAAGCGCCAGGTGGCCATTTCCACCGGCCCGTCGTAACGCAACATCTCCTCAATGCCTGAATCGAGGAGGCCCCACTCTTCCCGCTCAATGGCTTCCTGCAGTCCGCTTCTCTGGCCCGGATTCCCAAGAAGCGAATAGGTGCCTGTACCAATCAAGTTGATGGTGGTCTCGAACCCGGCAAACAGGAGCACGAAACACATGGCCGCCACCTCGTTCTCCGTGAGGTGTTCGCCATGGTCGGAGGCGCGGATCAAGTCGGAGATCAGGTCGTCGGTGAGGTCGCCTCGCTTGCGGTGGATGAGTTCCACCAGGTACGCGCGGATCCTCTTTACCGCCCGGCCCACGCCGCCGCGCGGACCGCCGCCGTGGCGGATCATCATGCCCGCCCAGTCGCGGAAGTCGTCCTGGTCCTCGCGGGGGACGCCGAGCAGGTCGCAGATGGCGTAGATGGGGAGCGGGAAGGCGAAGTCGTGGATGAGGTCCGCCTCGCCCTTGGTCGCGAAGGCGGCGATCAGATCGTCCGTCAACTGCTGGACGCGCGGCGCGAACTCGGCGACGCGACGCGGGGTGAACGCCTTGGAGACCAGGCGGCGCAGGCGGGTGTGGTCCGGCGGGTCGATGTTGAGGAGGTGGGTCGTCAGCTCGGCCTTGCGTTCGCCGGGGATGCCCGTCTTGCCCTTGGCGTGGGACGGCTCGTCGTGGTGGTCCGCGTTCTTGCTCAGGCGCTGGTCGGCGAGCGCCTGGCGGGCGTCCGCGTACCGGGTGACCAGCCAGGCCTCGACGCCGCTGGGGAGCGTGGTGCGGTGCACGGGGGCGTGCTCGCGCAACCAGGCGTAGGCGGGGTAGGGGTTGCTGGCGAACTCCCAGCTGAAGAGTTCGGGGGCGCTGGAGGGGGTGGGGCTCTCGGTCACTCCCCGACGGTATCCGGAGCGGGCGGGGCGGGCTTCCCGGTCTCCCGCTCCGCCGCGGCGGTGCTACTCCCCCAGCCCCTCGGCGGCGCGGACCGCGTCGCGGTAGGCGCGGGCCGCCGCGCGCAGTGCTGCCTCCGGGTCCACGCCCTCGGTCTCCGCGCGCAGGGCGAGGGCCAGGAGTTCGTAGCCGATGTCGTCTCCCGTGGGCACCGGCACGTCGAGGTCCGCCGTGCGCACCCGCGAGCCGAGCTTGGCGGCGAGGGCGAGGCCCGGCTGGCCGAGGGGGACGCCGTCGGTGACGGAGTCGCGGCGCTTGGACTCGCCCTTCTTGCGGAGCCAGATCTCGCGGACCTCCTCCGGGGTGGCGGCCGTCTCGTCGCCGAAGACGTGCGGGTGGCGGTGGATGAGCTTTTCGACGATGCCGCCCGCGACGTCGTCCACCGAGAACGGCTCGTCGGCGTCCTCCTCGGCGATGCGCGCGTGGAAGACGACCTGGAGCAGTACGTCGCCGAGCTCCTCGCGCAGTTCGTCCCTGTCGGCCGTCTCGATGGCCTCCACCAGCTCGTACGACTCCTCGATGGCGTACTTCGCGAGGTCCTCGTGGGTGCGCAGTCGCGACCAGGGGCATGCGCGGCGGATGCGGTCCATGACCTGGACGAGGTCGAGGAGGCGGGCGCCCGGCAGGTCGTAGGAGCCGGGGAGCAGCTCCAGGGACGGCATCTGCTCGCGCCCGGATCCGGCGAGGCGGGCCAGCCCGTCCGTGAGCCGCTGGTCTCCCTCCGCCGTGGCGATGACGACGAGGGTGCGCCCGCCGTCTGCGCAGCGGTCGACGAGCTCGCGCGCCGTCGGCGAGGCGACCGTGACCTGGACGCCCGCCTCCTTCAGGTACGGCAGCTGCGGGTGCGCGGCGTCGGCGCACAGCACCTCGTCGGCGGCGCGCAGTTCCTGCCACGCCTGCCAGGACAGGAGGCCGGGGGCGACCCGGTGGCTGGTGGTGAGCAGGACGACGCGGCCGGCGGCGGTGCCGGCGTCGGCGGTGGCGTGGGGCTCGTGCGCCTCGGGTTCGTTCACCCCTCGAACGTAACCCACGCCACTGACAGCCCCGCCTCCCGCGGGACTACATGGTCTGCTGCTGCGCGGCGGGTTCCTTCGAGACCTGCCTCAGCCAGGGCGTCTTGGCGTCGACCCGGCTGTTCTTGGTGACGTCCCAGGAGCCGTAGCGGGGGTTGAGGTCGACGTTCAGCTCCTTGGAGGCGCTGGAGAGCGCCTTCCAGAAGACGGCCTTGCCCTGTGGGGTCCGCATGTCGGCGCCGAGTGCGCTCGACAGCTTCTGCGCCTCGATCTCGGTGCGCAGGCTCTCGGTGAGCCGCTTCGGCGGGACGTTGTACTGCTGCAGCCAGGTGACCTCCAACTGCCTGGCTCCGCCGGCCTGTTGTTCGAGGCCGGCCCGCATGCTCTGCATCTCCTTGCGGGAGACGGAGATGCCCGCGTCGGTGGCGGCGCGGTGCAGGACCCGGTCGAGGACCATCGTGTGCAGCGTGTTGCGGGTGAGGCCACCGGTCTTGGCGATGGCCTGCTCGTACTGTGCGGTGTCCTTGGTGGCGGTCTGCTGCGCGTCGCGCACCTCGTTCACCCGGCTCTCCAGTTGCGAGACGGTGATCCGCTGCCCGCCGACGACGGCCGCGGCACCGGGGTGCGCTTCGCTGCCGCAGGCGGTCAGGGCGGGGACCGCGGCGATGGCGGCGGCGGACAGGACGAGCGCGGTGCGGCGGCTGTTGCGGCGGTGCAAGGTGGCCTCCCTGCGAAGAGTTTGTGGGCATCCCGCCGCGCGAAGCGCGTCCACCAGGGGCGGTGGTCGGGTGACGGGCGGGCGCACAAAGTCCGGCGATGATCGATGTTAGGCAGTGACCGCTTGCCCGGCCACCTTTTCGACAACGATTCGCCGCGAGTTGAGATACCGGAGGTGCGGGAAGCGGCCGCGGGTCAGCCTCTGACCTGTCCGAGCCACTGCAGGGTGCGGCGCACCTCCGCGGGGAACGGATGCCCCGGCCCGTGCAGCCGCTCGGCGTCGTGCAGCAGCCGGGTGAGCGTCTCGTGGGCGGCGCCCCGGTCTCCGACGGCGAGCAGCAACTGTCCTATGCGGCGCCGTACTTCGAGGGCGAGTCCGAGGTCCGTGGTGGCGTACTGGTTCTCGTAGTACGGCAGCAGGGAGCGGTACTCGGCGAGGGCGGCGGCCGGTTCGCCGAGCGCTTCGAGGCACTGCGCGGACTCGTAGCGGAACTGGAGGGACTGTGGGTCGGCGTGGCCTGCCTCGGCGGCGCGCTCGTCGGCGAGGCGGCGCAGTTCGGGCAGGGCGCGCCGGTACTGGCCGTCGTCCATGAGGGTCGCCGCGTACTGCTTGCGCAGGGTGCGGACGACGGGTGAGTGCTCGCCGTGCTGGGCGGCCGCCGCGGGCAGGATCGCGCCGAGGATGTCGACGGCCTGCGTGATGCGGCCCTCGCCGAGGAGCACCTTCACTTCGTCGACGGCCCGTGCCACGTCGGGGCGGTCGCCCTGGACGTCGGTCCCGGCGGGGCGGGGTGCGGGGGTGACGGCGCGGTCCGGCCAGGGGGCGTGCGGGCGCAGGAAGGGGCGGGTGGGGTCGAGCGGGTGGCCGGTGGGCACGCCGCGCGCGGGCAGCAGGGGGAGCAGTTCCTGGTACGTCTGCTGGGCGGAGGCGGGGCGGTCCTGCGGGTCCTTGGCGAGCAGCCGCAGCACCAGGTGTTCCAGGGCCTGCGGCACCTCGGGGCGCAGTTGGCGGACCGGGACCGGGGCCTCGTAGAGGTGGCGGTGGAGGATGCCGAGGGCGGTGGTGCCCGCGAACGGCACGTCTCCGCTGAGCAGTTCGTGCAGCAGCACGCCGAGCGCGTACAGGTCGGTGTACGGGCCGACGGCGCCGCCCATCGCCTGCTCGGGCGCCATGTAGGCGGGTGTGCCGATCGGTGAGCCGGTGTGGGTGAGGCGGGTGGTGTCGGTGTCGAGGACGGAGGCGACGCCGAGGTCGAGCACGGTGATCGTGCCGTCCTTCTTGACCATCACGTTCCGCGGCTTGAGGTCGCGGTGCACGATCGGTACGGCGTGCACGGCGGAGAGCACGGCGCACAGTTGCGCGGCGACCGCGACGGCCCACTGCCACGGGAAAGGGCTGTGCTCGGCAAGGTGGTCGGCGAGGTCGGCGCCGTCGATGTACTGCATGACGAGGTAGAGCTCGTCGCCCTCGGCGCCCGCGTCGTGCACGGTGACGAGGCCGGGGTGGTCGACCTGGGCCGTGACCCGGCACTCGCGCAGGAAGCGGTGGCGCAGTTCGTCGGCCTCGGCGCCCGCGACGCGGTCGGGGCGGACCAGCTTCACGGCGACGCGGCGGTCGAGTCGCTGGTCGTACGCCGTCCAGACCTGGCCCATGCCGCCCTGGCCGATGAGCGTGGACAGTTCGTAGCGTCCGGCGACGACGCGGCCGCCGGCCTGAGCGTTTCCTGTCACTGGCCGCCGTCCTGCTTGCGCAGATAGTCGCTCAACTCGTCCAGTTCGGCGCGTACCTGGTCGATGCGGTGGTGGGGCGGCGGGGTCTGGTTCTGCGGGGTGGGCGGCGCGGTGGGTGCCGGGCCGGGCATGGGCGTGGGCGTGCCCGGGGTCTGCGTGGGCATCGTGTGCGGCTGCTGCTGCGGGGGCGGCGCGGGCCAGGACTGCTGCGGGTGCGGCTGCGGGTGTCCGTAGGCGCTGGACGGGGTGGTCTGCGCGTACGGGTTCAGCGGGTGCGCGGCGCGCGGCCTGCGGATGTCGTAGACGAGGAAGTACACCGCGCTGCCCAGCGAGATGAGCAGCAGCACGGCGAGGGCGACGTCCGTGCGCGGGTCTTCCTCCGGGAGGGAGCCGATGACGGCGAACAGCGCGATGCTGACGGGCAGCGAGACGACGGCCAGGAACCAGTCGAGCGGCGTGCGGCGCAGCGCCGCGATGCGGAACAGCGGGGCGCAGGAAAGCAGGCCGCAGGTGAGCACGGACAGCGCAGGGAACAGCACCCGCAGGGTGATGACCGTGCCCTCGCTCTCGCGTGGGGGCGGCGCCGCGCCGGGCCCGTACATGGCAGCTCCTGGTCAGTTGTCCGGGATGGGACGCACGGCAATGCGATGCCGGCTCCTTTGAGCGTATAGGCGGACTCGGACAACGGGCCCGGGGTTGTACCGAACCGTTGTCGCTCCGCTCACACCCGGCTCTATCGGAGCGATGTCCTCCGGTTTTGCTGGTCCGTTCCTGCGCCACGGGGCTCCGCCCCGGACCCCGCTGCTCAATCGCCGCAGGGGCTCAAAAGGTCGGGCTCCACCCCGGAGCCCGAGCCTCAATCGCCGCAAGAGCTCAAAAGATCGCTCCGGGTCTCAATCGGCGGCGGAGGTCAGGGTGTCGTGGAGGGACTGGACGAGGTGGTCGCCGAGGCGGGACGCGCGGCGGAGGGTGGCTTCGAAGGTGGCCAGGGATTTGAAGCGCTCGGCGTATGCGGACTGTTCCGACAGCGGGAGGCGGGGCAGTTGGAGGCGGCGGACGTCCAGGCGCGTGGCGGTGGAAGCGTGGCTGGAGGCCTGCCGGTTGTTGGCGGTGGAGCGCAGGAAACCGGCGAGGAACCACGGGTCGAGCGCGGCCGGTTCGGGCCGCAGCAGGGCAAGGCCCCGGCCCAGCGCGGCGCCCGCGTCCGCCTCGCCGACGACACGGACGGCCGCGGCGCCACCGACCACGGGCACGACGACGTCCCCGACCTGAAGGATCACCGGATCGTCGTCGGTGGCGTGGCCCCCTGAGGGCGCGGTGCCCGTCAGCACGTCGTGGTCGGTGAGCACGGGTACGCGCGCGTGCCCTCCAGGCCCCCCGCCGGTCGCCGCCGTACGCAGCGACAGGGCGCCCGCGCGCGCGAGTTCGCCGACCGTGGTCAGCGGCCAGCGGGCCGGGGACGTCACGTCGGGGACGGCGGGCGGGGTGAGCTTCGTGGCCAGCCGCAGCGTGTCGGCGAGCTCCGCGCGTACGGCGGTCAGTTCGGCGCCGCCGCCGCCCGCGGCCGGCGGGGGCAGGCGGCGGGCGGGCGCGAGGTCGACCTCGTCGTCGAGCAGGTCGATGACGGGCACCGAGCGGGCGAGGCCCGGCCGCTCCTCCAGGGAGCCGTCCCGGTCGAAGGCGCGCCAGGCGTCGAGCACGGCTTCGCGCACCTCGTCCCACACCGGCTGCTCCCGTACGTCGCCGGACTCGGCGAGCGAGGTCGTGTCGACGAGCAGCAGTCCGGGTGCGGCGGGCGCGCCCGCGCCGGGGCGGCGCAGCACCCACAGGTGCAGCGGGATGTTGTTGGGCGGGACGGCCCCGGCGGGCAGCGCGATCACCGCGCGCAGGGCGCCGCGGCGCAGCAGGTCGGCGCGGATCCGGCGCCCGGAGCGGCGCGAGGCGACGGTGGGCGGCATCAGGAGGACGGCGCTGCCGCCGTCCTTCAGGCGCGCCAACGCGTGCTGCACCCATGCCAGTTCGGACTCGGTGCGGGCCGGGAAGCCGTACTCCCAGCGCGGGTCGTAGGCCAGCTCGTCGTGCCCCCAGCCGCGCTCGTTGAACGGCGGGTGGGCGAGCACGACGTCGGCCCGTACGTCGCTCAGGGCGTCGGCGCGCAGGGTGTCGGCGGCGGCGGTGCGCACGGCGGGGGCGTCCGCTCCGCCGTTGCCGTCGAGGGCGAGGCGGAGCGCGGTGAGCGCGGCGAGTTCGGCGGAGGCGTCCTGGCCGTACAGGGTGCGGCCGGGCCGCGGGTCGTGGGTGCGTACGGCGTCCAGGAGGGCGCCGGTGCCGCAGGCCGGGTCGAGGGCGGTGACGGCCGGGCCCGCGAGCGCGGCCATCAGCTCGGCGGGGCCCTGCGGGGTGAGCGTGTACTGGCGCGGGTTGGCGTCGAGGTGCCGGCCGAGCAGGAAGGCGAAGGTGCCGCGGGCGCCCAGTTCCGTGGCGAGTTCGGCGGCGCCGCGCAGGAGCGGTACCGAGGGCAGCAGGGCGGCGGGCGACGGGGTGTCGACGGCCCGCTCGGTGGCGTGGCCGAAGCGCGGGGTGAGGATGCCTTCGAGGGCGGCCGACAGGCGCTGGGACAGGCCCCGGTCGTCATCGGTCGCGGCGAGCGCGAGCCATTCCGTGGGCCGGTCGTGCACGAGCAGCAGGGCGCAGCCGGTGTGCAGCAGGGCGGTGACCGGGCCCGCGGGGTGTCCCGCGAGCTGCTGCCAGACGCGCTCCCGCAGCGGGACCTCGGCGAGCTTTCCCTGCTCGCGCAGCCACTCCTCGATCTCGGCGAGCGCGAACGACGGGCTGGTCTCGGTGCCGCCGACCGGTTTGGGGAAGTCCGCGTGCCTGCGGCGCCAGTTGCTGACGGCGGCGCGCCCCACCCCGGCGAGCCGGGCGATCCCCGCGGCGGTCACCTCTGTCGCGTTGTCCTGCACCGGCCCGACTCCTCTCCGTACCTGTGCGACCGACCATACAGACTCCCGCGTAAGAACCGCATTCACAGTCGTGAGCACATTCAGTTCTGTGTACGCGGTTGACTCGGTTCACAGGCCGTGCTGTTATTGCCTCAGCCAACCGCCGGACATCGGGAGCCGGGGGGAGGTTGGCTTCTCTCATCACGGAGGAACAGTCATGTCCCACACCCAGCCGCCTCAGCAGCACCCTCAGTACCCGCCGTTCCAGCAGCCGCAGCAGCAGGCCGCGCGCAACGGGCTGGGGACCGCCGCGCTGATCCTCGGCGTCATCGGCGCCCTGTCGGGGCTGATCCCGCTGCTGTTCTGGCTGGCCGGAATCCTCGGCGTGATCGCCCTGATCCTGGGTCTGACGGGGCGCGGCCGGGCCAAGCGCGGCGAGGCCACGAACAAGGGGGTGGCCCTGGCCGGCACGATCCTCGGCCTCGCGGCGATGGGCCTCGCGGTCTTCGGTGCGTACACGACGTTCAAGGCGGTGAACGACGTGGTCGACGAGGTCAACAAGTCGGTGTCGGACACGAAGGCCAAGGACACGAAGGCGTCCGGCGACGCGAAGGGCGAGGACGCCGCGGACGACAAAGGCGGGGAGAAGCCGGCCGCCGGCAAGACGCTCGCCGCGGGTGACTCCGTGGTCTACGACGACGACCTGACCGTCGCGGTCTCCAACGCGGTGACGTTCAGCCCGAGCGAGTTCGCGGCGGGCCACAAGAAGGGCAATCACGCCTACAAGGTCACGGTCACCGTCACGAACGACTCCAAGGAGAAGTTCGACGCGACCCTGCTGACCGCGGACGCCCGCGCCGGCAAGAACGGCACCACGGCGGAGCAGATCTTCGACGACAACGTCGGCGACGCCTTCACCGGCACGGTCCTGCCCGGCAAGAAGGCCACGGTCGTCTACGGCTTCGACGCCCCGGCGGACGCGAAGAACCTGACCGTCGAGGTCACCCCGGGCTTCGAGTACGACGGCTCGCAATGGGACCTGAAGCTGTAAGCAATCGGCTTCAGAAATGGGGGGGGTGGACGCGGCACGCGCTCAACGCGCGTGCCGCGTCCGCATGTTCACAGCGAGCACGGGGCCCGCACGGTCACAGCGCGTGCCGCACCCAGACGTTCGGCTCGACGTACACGGCGTAGCCGTGCTCGGGCTCGCAGCGCACCGGCACCAGAGCGGCGGGCACCTCGACGGGCCCCTCCTTCTCGAAGGGCAGCCCGGTCCACTCCCGCCACTGCTCCAGCGAGCCCGCCACGACCATCGAGGCGGGCGCGACCTTCTCGACGACGCCGCCGGCCCGGACGTGCACCCGCAGCCACGGGTCGTGCGGCAGCCCGTCCGACTCCCGCACCCGGAACGCGTACTCACTGATGGGCGTTTCGGGTTCGAGGTGCTTGGCGCTCGGCCGCACCGGCGCGACGACCTCACGGAAGCCGCGCACCCGCGCGTTCTCCCGCATCGCCGCGAGCATCCGCCCCGACAGCCCGCGCCCCTGGAACCCCGGCGTGACGGCGATCTCGACGGCGCTCACGGTGTCGGGCGCGAGCCCGGCGGCCCGGTCGGCGAACGCCCACTGCAACACCTGGTCCCAGCCGCCGTCCGGCAGTTCCCCACGCCCCTCGGCGTGCAGCACGAACGGCACGCTGTACGCCTTGGCGACCACACGCCCTCCGGCGTCGGTCGCCACGAACGCGTACTCGGGCAGCTCCTCCCAGATGCGCCGCAGGAAGGCCCCGGCGCACACGTCGTGCCCGATGAACACGGGCCAGGTGTCCGCCATCGTCCACAGGGGAAGGGCCAGTTCGGGGCGCTCGGCGAGAGTGGTGATCGTCAGATCGCTGCGGGAGCCGGGGACGGTTTCCATCCGCACATCGTGCAGCGACCACCCCAAAACCGCAGCCACTTTTCCGCCCCGTCCGCTGCCCGGTACGGGCTACGCCCCCACGATCGACGTGAGGAACTCGCCCACCCACGCCAGCAGCTCGCGGCCGACCACCGGCTTGCCGCCCATCTTCTTGGGCTTGGGGCGGGGGACGAGGAGTTGGTTCGTGGCCGACTTGATGACCGTGCCGGGGTAGAGGCGCTTGAGGCGCAGCTCCTGGGACTCGCGCAGCTCCACCGGGGCGAAGCGGACGTTGTTGCCCTGGAGGACGATCTCGCCGACGCCGCAGGCCCGCGCCAGCATCCGCAGGCCGGCCACCAGGAGCAGGTTCTCCACCGGCTCCGGCAGCTTGCCGTAGCGGTCGACGAGTTCCTCGCGGACGTGCTTGACGTCCTCCTCCGTGTTCGCGGACGCGATGGCCCGGTAGGCCTGGAGGCGCAGCCGCTCCCCCGGCGCGTAGTCGTGCGGGACGTGCGCGTCGACCGGGAGCTCGATCTTGACCTCCAGCGGCGGCTGCTCGTCCGAAGATCCGTCACCGCCTTCGAGGGAGGCGCGGTAGTCCGCGACGGCCTCGCCCACCATGCGTACGTACAGGTCGAAGCCGACGCCCGCGATGTGTCCCGACTGTTCGCCGCCGAGGAGGTTGCCCGCGCCGCGGATCTCCAGGTCCTTCATCGCGACGTACATGCCCGCGCCCATCTCCGTGTGCTGGGCGATCGTCGCGAGGCGCTCGTGGGCGGTCTCCGTCAGGGGCTTCTCCGGCGGGTACAGGAAGTAGGCGTAGCCGCGCTCGCGGCCTCGGCCGACGCGGCCGCGCAGCTGGTGCAGCTGCGAGAGGCCGAAGTTGTCGCCGCGCTCCACGATCAGCGTGTTCGCGTTCGAGATGTCGATGCCGGACTCGACGATCGTCGTCGAGACGAGGACGTCGAACTTCTTCTCCCAGAAGTCCACGACGACCTGTTCCAGGGCCTGTTCGGACATCTGGCCGTGCGCCGTCGCGATCCGCGCCTCCGGCACGATCGCCCGGAGCCGCGCCGCCGCCCTGTCGATGGACTCGACCCGGTTGTGGATGTAGAAGACCTGGCCCTCGCGCAGCAGTTCACGGCGGATGGCGGCGCCGATCTGCTTCTCCTCGTACGGGCCGACGAAGGTCAGCACCGGGTGGCGCTCCTCCGGCGGCGTCGTGATCGTCGACATCTCGCGGATGCCGGTGACCGCCATTTCGAGCGTACGGGGAATGGGGGTCGCGGACATCGTCAGGACGTCGACGTTGGCCCGCAGCTTCTTCAGCTGCTCCTTGTGCTCGACGCCGAACCGCTGCTCCTCGTCGACGATGACCAGGCCCAGGTCCTTGAACTTGGTCTCGGAGGAGAACAGGCGGTGCGTGCCGATGACGATGTCGACCGAACCGTCCCGCAGCCCTTCGAGCGTCGCCTTCGACTCGGTCTCCGTCTGGAAGCGGCTGAGCGCCTTCACACTGACGGGGAACTGGCCGTACCGCTCGGTGAACGTGCCGAAGTGCTGCTGGACGAGGAGGGTCGTCGGCACGAGGACCGCGACCTGCTTGCCGTCCTGGACCGCCTTGAACGCGGCGCGGACCGCGATCTCCGTCTTGCCGTAGCCGACGTCGCCGCAGATCAGGCGGTCCATCGGGACCGTCTTCTCCATGTCCTCCTTGACCTCGGCGATCGTCGTCAGCTGGTCGGGCGTCTCCGCGTACGGGAACGCGTCCTCCAGCTCGCGCTGCCAGGGCGTGTCCGTGCCGAAGGCGTGGCCGGGTGCCGCCATGCGCGCCGAGTACAGCTTGATCAGGTCGGCCGCGATCTCCTTGACGGCCTTCTTGGCGCGCGCCTTCGTCTTCGTCCAGTCGGCGCCGCCGAGGCGGTGGAGGGTGGGCGCTTCCCCACCCACGTACTTGGTGATCTGCTCCAGCTGGTCGGTCGGGATGTAGAGCCGGTCGCCGGGCTGGCCGCGCTTGGCGGGCGCGTACTCGACGACGAGGTACTCGCGGGTCGCGCCCTGCACCGTGCGCTGCACCATCTCGATGTAGCGGCCGACGCCGTGCTGCTCGTGCACGATGTAGTCGCCGGATTCGAGGGTGAGCGGGTCGATGGTCTTGCGGCGCCGCGCGGGCATCCGGGCGCCGTCCTTGCCGGCGGCCTTCTGCCCGGTGAGGTCGGTCTCGGTGAGGACCGCGATCTTCAACGCCGGGTCCACGAAGCCGAATTCGAGGCTTCCGCAGGACACCTGGACGACGGACGGGGCGAGTTCGCCCAGGTCCTTCTCCAGGCGGGCCGCGATGCCCTCGCCGCCGAGCACCTCGACGGTGCGGCTCGCGGGGCCGTGCCCCTCGGTGACGTAGACCGCGCGCCAGCCGTCGGCGAGCCAGCCCTTCGTGTCGGCGAGCGCGCGGGCGGTGTCGCCGCGGTACGTCTCCGGGGCGTGCATGCCGAGCTGAAGGGTGTCGGCGTCGGTGTCCACGGCGTCCGCCGCGAACGGGGACACCGACCACCACATCATCCCGAGCTCGCGCGCCCGGTCCCGTACGTCCGCGATCGCCCACAGGGACGCGGCTCCCACGTCGATGGGGGCCTTGCCGCCGGTGGCCGAGGCCGCCCAGGACGCCTGGAGGAACTCCTGCGAGGTCGCCACCAGGTCGGCGGCGCGCGTGCGCACCCGCTCCGGGTCGCAGACCACGGCCATGGAGCGGGCCGGCAGCACGTCGAGCAGCAGTTCCATGTCGTCGACGAGGGCGGGGGCGAGGGACTCCATGCCCTCGACGGCGATCCCTTCGGCGATCTTGCCGAGCAGCTCGCCCAGCTCCGGGTGCTGCTCGGCGAGGTCGGCCGCTCTCGCCCGCACGTCGTCGGTGAGGAGCAGCTCGCGGCAGGGCGGCGCCCACAGGCCGTGCTCGGCGATCTCCAGGGAGCGCTGGTCGGCGACCTTGAAGTAGCGGATCTCCTCGATGTCGTCGCCCCAGAACTCGACGCGGAGCGGGTGCTCCTCCGTCGGCGGGAAGACGTCGAGGATGCCGCCGCGCACCGCGAACTCGCCGCGCTTCTCGACGAGCTCGACGCGGGCGTACGCCGCCGCGGCCAGTGCCTGGACCGTCTCCTCCAGGTCGGCGCTCTGCCCGGTGCGCAGGGCCACGGGCTCCAGGTCGCCGAGGCCCTTGACCTGCGGTTGCAGCACGGAACGGATGGGTGCGACGACGACGGAGACCGGGCCGGTCTCCGGGTCGTCCGTGCTCGGGTGCGCGAGGCGGCGCAGCACGGCGAGGCGGCGGCCGACGGTGTCCGAGCGGGGGCTGAGGCGCTCGTGCGGCAGCGTCTCCCACGACGGGTACTCCACGACGCCGTCGGCGGGCAGCAGCGAGCGCAGCGCCGCCGCCAGGTCCTCGGCCTCCCGGCCGGTGGCGGTCACCGCGAGCACGGGACGTTTCGCCTCGCGGGCGAGGGCCGCGATGGCGAAGGGGCGCGACGCCGGAGGGCCGACCAGGTCGACGTGCATCCGGTTGCCGTCGCCGGCGGCTGTGATCGCTTCCGCGAGGGCGACGTCCTTGACGACGGCGTCGAGCAGTCCGTGCAGGCTCATGGGGCCTTGGCCTTTCCCGTCCGGGGTGGGCAACGCAAAGGGCCCGACACGTCTCACGGGCCGGGGTTCTCCAGAGTACGTCGCCGCGCGGACAGCCGCCGGACAGGGCCGGACGGGGCCGGTGGGGGCTGGTCGGGATCTGGTCGGGGTCTAGGTGAGACCGGGCGGTGGGCCGATGTGGTGGTCGGCGACGGCGAACGCGGTGAAGTCCGCGTACTGCGTGCGCGGGGTGGCCCAGCTGGGGTCGCCGCCGCCGAAGAACGTCGAGAAGAAGACGCCCGCGATGCGCAGGTCGTCGGTGGTGCGGAACTCCAGGCCGGAGCGGCGCAGCACCCGGCGCCCGTCGAGCTCCACGGTCACCGAGCCGTCGCGGCGCCCGGGCCGGTTCAGGACCACGGACTGTTCGACGCAGGTCCAGCGGCCGACCGGCCAGGACCAGGAGCCGCGGCCCAGCGAGGTGCCGTGCACCTTCGAGGTGGGCAGGTACGCGTACACCTCACCGCGGCCGCCGCGGCGCCACATGTAGCGGGTGGACAGGCCGTCGTCGCCGTCCGGGATGTGCCCGCCGCTGGTGGCCGTCCCTCCATAGAGGCCGGGCAGCTTGCCGCCCTTGACGAAGTCGAAGCCGGGCGGGAAGCGCAGGCAGTACCGCAGGTGCAGCCGGTCGACGGGCCCGGCGCGCAGCGGCAGGTAGAGCTGGGTGCCGCCCTCGGGCCGGTCGTAGGTGCGGGCCACCTTGGGGCTGGCCGAGCGGGCCGGGTACCGCACCCGCAGGACCGGGCCCCGCACCGGCCCGCCGCCGGGCAGCAGCCCGGCACGGTCGAGCCCGAACGAGCCCGCGTGCCGGGCCCTGACCCGCATGCCGAAGAACCCGGCGACGGCGTGCGCGCCGCCGGTCGGCGACGGGCCCGTCGGGGTGCCCGGCGACGGCGTGCCGGGCGGGGGCGTGCCGTGGTCGTCGTCCTTCGAGCCGGACGAGCACCCGACGAGTACCGCTCCGGCCACGGCGGCTCCGGCCACCATGAACTGCCGCCTGCGCATGGCATTCCCTCCTTGTCACGCCGTGTTGCGGACATGGCCCGCGACCCGCGGTGACGCGGTTCTGCGGTGCCTCACCTGGTGCACGGTCTGCAGCAGCACCGCGAGCCCGAGCGCGACCAGCGCGGCGAGGCCGAGCCAGGGGAAGGGCGGCAGGCTGATCTCCGTGTCACCGTGCCGGTACACCGAACCGTCCCCGGAGAGCGCGACGGCCGCCCGCACCCGGGAGTCGGTCAGGTCGAGCCGGGCGCCCTTCTCGGCGTCGACGCCCTTGCGCCGCGCCAGTACGTCCACGCCGACGGCGGTGACCCGGGTCCGCCCGGCGAGGTGCACACCGCGGCGGGCCCCGCTGACGACGAGCCGGTCCAGACGGGCCGAGCCCCTCAGGTCGACGGCCGTGCGGGCTCCGGTGACCGAGCCGCCGCTGACCCGCAGCCCCGGCGACGCGGAGGACAGCCCCTTCAGCGCCGTGCCGCCGATCCGCACTCCGGACAGGGACACCCCCCGGGTGGTCGCGGACGCGGTGATCCCGAACCGCTTCGGCCGTACGTCCAGGTCGCGCAGTGCGACCTGCCCTGCCTGGCCGCGCAGGGCGACCCCGGTGCCGGAGTCTCGGAGCACGGTGCCGTCGACGACGACGTGTGCTCCGGCGATCTCGACGCCGTGCTCGAAAGCGGTCACATCGCCGCCGCGGACGGTCGCGCCGCCGATGCCGGCGGCCAGCGAGATCCCCGTACCGCTGCCGTCGCCGGCCAGGTCCGGCTCGCTCACGGTCACCCGGGAACCCGCGCCGAGCACGGCGAGCGCGGTCGGTGTCACGCGGACCACGGGCCGCCGCACGGTGCAGGAGGCGCAGGACATCAGCCGGACACCGCCGCTCCCGTCGCCGTACGAGACGGGATCGGCCAGGGTGAGGCCGCGCTGGGGCGTGGCCCGGATGCCGACGCCTCGGTTGGCCGTGGTGGAGACGCCGGCCAGGAAGCGGCCGTCGGTCCCGCCCACGACGACGCCGTGCCGCCCGCTGGTCCCGACGGACAGCCGGCGCACCGCGGTGCCGCGGTCCCCGTTCAGGGCGACGCCGTCCTCGGCCGACCCCCTCACGGTGACCCGGTCGAGCCGGACCCCGCGGGAGCCGGTGAGGCGCAGCCCGGTCCGGTTGCCGCGGAACGTCGAGGCGACCGCGCGTCCGGTGCTGCCCCGGCCCCAGGTGACCCCGGACTCCCCGGTCGGGGCGGTGCCGGGGCGGCCGAGCCCGGTGACGGTCGAGCGGACGATGTCCATCCGGCCACCCCTGCCCATCGCCAGGTACGGCCGCCCGGCGGCGGGTCCCGGCGCGGGCTCGGTCGCGCGGAGCGTGGCGCCCTCCAGGTCGAGGAGGGCGCGGGAACCCCGGATCCAGGTGCCGGACCTGGCGGTCCGTCCCGTGGTCAGCAGGACGGTGCCGTCGGCGGGCCTGATCTGCAGGGCGCTGCCCGGCGCGAGCAGGATCGCCGCGCGCACCCGCATCGTGGGGTGCCGCCCCGGCTTGTACGTGATCCAGCCCTGACCCGCGTGGGCGGAGAGCCAGCCCGGGGTGACCGCGCCCGGGCCCGGGTACAGCCGGCGCTTCACGGTGCCGCGCCGCACCAGGGTGACGGTGCCGGGCCGCACCACGATCAGCCGGTCCGGCCTGCCGTTGCGCCGCCAGGCCGCGACATCCGGCCCCCGCCCCTCCCCGGCAGCGGGCTTCCCGGTCCGGCCCGGGGCCGGAACCTCGGGAGCCCGGGTGGGTGTCGTCGGCACGCGCGTCGGCGACGCGGGTGCCGAGGACGTGGGAACCCGGGTCGGCCGAGCCGGGGCGGAAGACGTCGGAGCCCTGCTCGGCCGAGCCGGGGCGGAGGAGGTCGGCCCCTGTGTCGGCCGCCCAGGGGCGGAGGACGTCGGATCCCCCGGAGCCGTGGTCGGTTCCCCTGGTTCCCGCGTCGGCGCCACCGGGCCCGAAGCGGGACGCCCCAGCCCCCAGGCCAGAGCCCCCGAACCCGAACCCAACTCCCCTGGGCCACCCGAGCCACCCGGCCCCCCGGACACCGAAGCCCCCGGCGCCGCGTCGGACGCCGTCGCCCCCGGCATCCCGGCGCCCGGTGCCATCGCCGGAGCGGTCAGCAGGGCGACGGCCGCGACCCCGAGTGCCGCACTGCGCAGCGCCGCACCCCGCAGAGCCGCACTGCGCAGGACCGCACCCCGCACACCAGCACCGCGCAGAGCCGCTCCCCGCGTCCCCGGCGCCCGGCCCTTCTCGCCGCCCCGGTCGGTACGGGACCGCGCGCCGGTGTCGGGCCTCATGCCCTCGCCCCCGCTCCGGAGGAGGGCGCGGTCGGCCCGGAGGTCGCAGCCGTCCGGACCACGACGCCGTTCTCGACCGAGACCTGCCGGGTGAGCCAGCGCTGCCGGCGCACGGTGAACAGGGCGCAGATCTTGATCACGGCCATCAGGAACGACATCACCACGAACCCCGGCACGAGGAAGAAGGACGTCGGCCGGCGCACGAGGTGCGGCAGCATCTTCATCGACCGGCTGACCCACCACCAGGCGCCCAGGCAGGCGACGAAGAACCAGTCCTGGCGGATGATCGCGTACGTCATGAAGAACGGCGACAGCAGCAGGGTGAAGCTGCTGACGCCCTTGTCGACCATGCTGTAGACGAGAAACGGGTGCCGCCAGACCCAGCGCCGGGACAGGGCTCTGAGATCGGAGCGCCAGGTGTTGCGGGCCCAGCGCAGCCGCTGCTTGCAGAAGACGCGCAGGGTGCCGGGGAACGTCGACCAGACCCGTGCGGAGCGCTGCATGTACGTGCGGTGCCCGCGCTCCAGGATCAGCGTGGTCAGCCGCTTGTCGTCGCCGGACATGCACGGCACCCCCATGAACGTCTCGTTCATGAAGTCGTCGGCCACCTCGAGGAGCAGGGCGCGCCGGTAGACGGCGGTGCGCCCCGACAGGCAGGAGACGGCGCGGCCGAGGACGGTCTGCGCGGCGTTCTCGTCGAAGTACCGGTAGTCGAGGAACATGTCGTTGACCCGCTGGAGGAAACCGCGGGGGTTGTAGACGTTCTGCCGGGTGCCGACGCCGCCGACCCGAGGGTCGGCGAACGGCCTGCGGACCTCGGCAGCGACGTCGTCGGCCCAGATCGTGTCGGAGTCGACCAGCGCGACCAACTCCGATCTGCACGCCTCCCAGCCCCGGCGCAGGGCGTCGCGCTTGCCGGGGACGTCGGTGACGACGACGGTGACCGGGTAGCCCTCCGCGACCCGGCGGCAGACGTCGTCCGTGACGTCGACGACCAGGACCACCTCGTCGACCTCGTTCGCCAGCCAGGACTCGATGGCGAGGCGGAGGATCTCCGGGTCCTCCTGGTAGACGGGGACGACGACGCCGAGGGAGGCCTTGAAGTCGCCGCGCGCCGGCCGGTACAGGGCCGCCGGCACCCGCCGCAGCAGCCAGGAGGCCCAGCGGACCAGGCCGATGATGCCCAGCGGCAGGTAGACGAGGTAGTAGCGGAGGTCGGTGAGCCCGCTGTTGATGGAGTCGAAGAATCTGCTCATGATCCGTCCTCGTGGTCGCGCCTGCTCAGCGGCCCTTCAGGGCCGGGCCGTCGTCATCGGTGGCGAGCACGTCGTTGACCTTGACGACCGCCGTGAGCAGGGGCATGTCCACGCCGAGGGCGTCGGCGAGCCCGAGGAATCCCCGGGTGTCCTTCGGCAGGCAGACGCCGCCGTACGGGCTGCCGCCGCGGATGCCGTAGTACGGGTTGTACGAGGCCTCGGCGGACCGGGCGACGGTCTGCGCGATGGGGTCCAGATCGAGGCCCAGGGTGCGGCTGACGAGCCACATCTCGTTCCAGAAGCTGATCTTCGTGGCGTTGTAGATGTTGTGGGCGCACTTCACGAACTCGGCCTCGGCCGGGTCGTTGAAGAAGCGGGTCTCGCCGCCGAACGGGGCGAGCAGCGCGGCGAGCCGCTCCCGGGTGCGCGCGCTGCGGGAGGCGATCACCGTCATCCAGGGATGGCGGAAGTCCTCGACGGCGGAGGCGGCGCGCAGGAACTCCGGGTTGCTGGCGAGGGTGAAGTCCTCGCCGAGGGTCCGGCCGGAGTACTTCTCCAGGATCGGTTTGACCAGGCCGTCGGCGGTGCCGGGCGGCACGGTCGAGCGGACCACGACGACGTGCGGGGCGGTGGCGTCGGCCAGGGCCCGGCCGACCGAAGAGGTGCCGTCCTCGAAGGCGGTCAGGTCGTAGCCGTGGCCGGTGCTCGGGGTCGGCAGGGTGAGGAAGATGAACGCGTCGGGCGCCCCCTTCAGATCGAGCGAGTCGTGTGCGTCGAGTCCCTGGGCACGCAGCTGGTCCAGGCGCTGGGGTGCCACGTCGATGAAGGTCACCTCGTGCTCGGCACGAAGCAGGCCCTTGCCGGTGGCGGTACCGACGACGCCGGAACCGACGATGAAGATCCTTGACATGGTGAGCTCGTCTCCCGGTCGGATGCGCGGCTCTCGGGCCGGCGCATGCGGAAACGTCACAGGAATGCGCCCACGGCCGGCCTGAAAAGGCCCCGGAAGGGCCTGGAAGGACCGGTGGAGACCGGGAAGTTCAAGAGAGAACCGGCATGCGGGCACGGAAAAGAGAAATGCGGATGCGGACGCCGGAGCGCCGGCTCAACACCGGTTCGCTCTCGGCCTCTCCGCCGCCTGCGCTCTCGGGCCCCCGGATTCCCGCAGCTCATGGCCGATTGTCTCGGCGGCGCGGGTGACCGCGGTCGTAGACGAGAGCACTCGCCCCTCAACCCCCCTGAATTGCATGAATGCTGAACACCTTTCGGCGTTCGCCCCTCCGGGACAGACATTAGGTCCTGAACACCCCGCGAGGCCAGAAGGATTGAGATATGGCTACTAATTGCGCATGTCCGAAAAAGGAGAGGTTTCGTGCCAGCAGGGCTTTTCTCCGCCGAGGTGAACCTTCCGGGACAGAAGAACGGCTCCCGGCGCACCGTGGGTGCGCCGGGAGCCGTTCTCCCCGGAAAGGAATGCGTCATTCTGTCGCGATCGCCCCCAGCACGTTCATCCGCCCCGCCCGGAACGCCGGAACCAGCGCCGCGAACAGGCCCACGAAGGCCGAGCCGATGAAGACCGCCACGATCGTCGGCCAGGGGATCTCCAGAACGCCGAGTCCCTCCAGGGCCAGGAGCTGCTGGGCCGTCGCACCCCAGCCCATGCCGAGGCCCAGGCCGAGGAAGGCACCGAAGACGGCGATGACCACCGATTCCAGGCGGATCATGCGGCGCAGCTGGCGGCGGGAGAGGCCGATGGCGCGCATCAGGCCGATCTCGCGGGTCCGCTCGACGACCGAGAGGGCCAGCGTGTTCACGACACCGAGCACCGCCACGATGATCGCGAGCGCGAGCAGCCCGTAGATCATGTTCAGGAGCTGGCCGATCTGGTCCTTCAGCGTCTGCTTGTAGTCGGTCTGGTCCTTGACGTGGACCGTCGGGTCGGCGGCGACCGAGGTCTTGAGCGCCTTGTACGCCTGGTCCGTCCTGCCGGACTCCGCCTTCGCGAACATCATCCCGTTGAGCGGCATCCGGTCCGCCGGGAGATAGCGCGCGGCCGTCGTCAGGTTCGTGTACATCGCGCCCTTGTCGAACGTGGTGTCGTCCGACGTGATCGCCGCGATCTTCAGTTGCGCGGTGCGCCCGTGGTCGAAGGCGACGGTCATGGTGTCGCCGACCTTCACCCCGTGCTTCTCGGCGAAGCCGGAGCCGACCGACATCGCGTTCTTCCCGTACGCCGCCGACAGCTCGCCGGAGGTCGTCTCGCGGCGCAGGTCCTGCGCGTAGGTCGGGGTGGCCGCGACCAGCTCCTCCGACTTCGTCGCGCCGTTCGGCGTGGTCAGCCGGGCCTCGACGTACTTGACCTCCGTGACGTGGGAGACGTACCCGTCCTTCTGCACCTGCTTCAGGTCCCTCGCCGCCTGCGGCTTGATGCCGCCCTGGCCCTCCACGATGAAGTCCGCGCCGACCGACTTGTCGAGCTCACTGGTCGCCGAGGCCACCATCGAGGAGCCGACCACGGACAGGCACGCGACGAGCGCGAGGCCGATCATCAGGGCGGCGCCGGTGGCACCGGTACGGCGCGGATTGCGCAGCGCGTTGCGCTCGGCCATGCGTCCCACCGGGCCGAACATCCGCAGCAGCACGGCGCTGACGACGCGGACCACGACGCCCGCGAGCAGCGGCCCCACGACGACGAACCCGATGAGCGAGGCGACGATGCCGACGCCGAGCCACAGCGCGCCCTCGCTCGCCTTGTCGGCCTGCGCGGCGAGGTACAGCGCGAACCCGCCGCCGCCCGTGAGGACGACGCCGACGACTCCGCGTACGACGCCCGCCTTGACGTCGGCCGGGGTGCCCGCGTCGCGCAGCGCGGCCATCGGGGAGACCTTGCCGGCGCGGCGGGCCGGGAGATACGCGGCGAGGACGGTGACGACGATGCCGAGCAGCAGGCCGATCGCCGGGGTCGTCCACTTCACGGTGAGGTCGTCGGTGGACAGGTCCATGCCCATGGACGACATGATCTTCATCAGGCCCACGGCGAGGCCCATGCCCGCGCCGACGCCGAGCACCGAGCCGACGACGCCGAGCAGCAGCGCCTCGACGAGCACCGACCGGTTGACCTGCTTGCGCGAGGAGCCGATGGCCCGCATCAGGCCGATCTCGCGGGTGCGCTGGGCGACCAGCATCGAGAACGTGTTGATGATCAGGAAGATGCCGACGAGGAAGGCGATGCCGGCGAAGCCGAGCAGGGCGTACTTGATGACGTCCATGAAGGAGCCGACGTCCGCGGCGTTGGCGTCCGCGGCCTCCTGCTGGGTCTGGATCTTGTACGTGCCGCCGGTGCCGAGGGCCGCGGCGACGTCCTTCTTGAGGCGCGCGTCGCTGACGCCGCTGTCGGCGGCGACGTTGATCTGTGTGAACTGCCCTGTCTTGCCGAGGAGTTCGCGCTGGGCGGTCGCGGTGTCGAAGTAGACGACGGCCGCGCCGGGGTTGGTCACCGTGAAGGAGGCGATGCCGGTGATCCTGGCCCTGATGTCGCCGGTGGCGGTGATGGTGCGCAGTTCGTCGCCCATCGTGAGGTGGTGCTTCTTCGCCGTGTCGGCGTCGACCATGACCTCGGTGGGGCCGCGCGGGGAGTGCCCGGAGGTGATCTCCATGGAACGCAGGTCGTTGTGCGTCCAGTTGCCCGCGATGGTGGGGGCGCCGGTGGTGGACCCCATGTTCTTGTTGTCGGAGTTCACCACGGTCACGTTCATCGAACTGACCGCGCCCTCGGCGGACTTGACGCCCTCGGCCTGCTTCACCGCGGCGAGCGCGGACGCGGGCAGCGCCTCGGGCCGCCCGGTGGCGCTCCCCTCGGCCTCGGCGTCCTTGGGGCTGACGGTGACGTCGGACGCGGTGGCGGTGAAGAGCTTGTCGAAGGTCTTGTCCATCGTGTCGGTGAACACGAGGGTGCCGCTGACGAAGGCCACGGACAGCAGGACGGCGACCGCGGAGAGGGCCATCCGGCCCTTGTGCGCGAAGAAGTTGCGCAGCGAGGTCTTCATGACCGTGTTGGCACTCATGACGTGCGGCCCCGCGCGTCGAAGTCCTTCATGCGGTCCAGGACCGCCTCCGCGGTCGGGCGGTGCATCTCGTCGACGATGCGGCCGTCCGCCAGGTACAGGACGCGGTCCGCGTACGACGCCGCGACCGGGTCGTGCGTGACCATCACGATCGTCTGGCCGAGTTCGTCGACGGAGCGGCGCAGGAAGCCGAGGACCTCGGCGCCCGCACGCGAGTCGAGGTTTCCGGTGGGCTCGTCACCGAAGATGATCGACGGCCGGGAGGCCAACGCCCGTGCGACGGCGACGCGTTGCTGCTGTCCGCCGGAGAGCTGCGTGGGCCGGTGCTTCAGGCGTTCGGCCAGGCCCACCGTCTCCACGACCTGGTCGAGCCAGGCGCGGTCCGGTTTGCGGCCGGCTATGTCCATCGGGAGCGTGATGTTCTCGATCGCGTTCAGCGTCGGCAGCAGGTTGAACGCCTGGAAGATGAAGCCGATCCGGTCGCGGCGCAGCTTCGTGAGCTTCTTGTCCTTCAGGCCGGTGATCTCGGTCTCGTCCAGGAAGATCTGCCCGGACGTGACCGTGTCGAGGCCGGCCAGGCAGTGCATCAGCGTCGACTTTCCGGAGCCCGAGGGACCCATGATCGCGGTGAACCGGCCGCGCGCGATGTCCACGTCGACGTGGTCGAGCGCGACGACGCGGGTCTCCCCCGCCCCGTACGCCTTCACCAGTTGCCGCGCACGCGCGGCGACGGCCGAACTCTGTCCAGTGCCCCCGTGCCTGGGGATGGTCGCAGCCGTAGTCACGGTAAGTCTCCTAAGTCGGTCACGCGTGGGATGCGTGAATCAGCGCCTGTGCGGCTCAGTCTGGTGGAGCGGGGTGCCCCGGCGCGGTGCGGAAAGGCCCCGTCTTCTCCGGGGGAAAACCCCACCACCACACGCTACGAAGGGCCCCGTGCCCGCTCGTCCTCCGGCGGGACGAACCGACCCTGCCCCCTTCTACAGAGGTCCCCTTAGGGGAGGTCCACCCCTCGGAGGACCTCTACTCAGGGTCGACTCCCCCGCATAAGCTCCTGAGGTAGATACGTGCAGGGGGAACGCATGCAGGGAACCACCGACCGGCGCCGCGCGGCGGTCGTCGCCGCGCTGATGCTGAGCATGGCGCTCGCCGCGCTCGACTCGACCATCGTCTCGACCGCGGTGCCGCAGATCGTCGGTGACCTCGGCGGCTTCTCCCTCTTCTCCTGGCTGTTCTCGGGCTATCTGCTCGCGGTCACCGTCACCCTCCCCGTGTACGGGAAGCTGTCGGACACCTTCGGCCGCAAGCCCGTACTGATCGCGGGCAGCGTGCTGTTCCTGGTCGGCTCGCTGCTGTGCGCGTCCGCGTGGAACATGACCGCCTTGATCGCCTTCCGGGTGGTGCAGGGCCTGGGCGGTGGCGCGATCCAGGGCACGGTGCAGACCCTGGCGGCCGACCTCTACCCGCTCAAGGAACGCCCCAAGATCCAGGCCAAGCTGTCGACCGTGTGGGCCACTTCGTCGGTCCTCGGCCCGGCGCTCGGCGGGCTGCTCGCGTCGTACGCGGGCTGGCGGTGGATCTTCCTGATCAACCTGCCGATCGGCGCCGTCGCGCTCCTGCTCCTCGTACGGCATCTGCACGAGCCGAGCCGGGAGCGGGCGGCGCGGGTGCGGATCGACTGGGCGGGCGCGCTCGGGGTGTTCGCGGCGGGCGGTGTGCTGCTGACCTGGCTGGTGCAGGGCGGGGTCGCGTGGGCGTGGGACTCGGCGCCCTCGATCGCCCTGCTCTGTACGGGGGTTGTCCTCATCGGCGCTGTGTTCGTGATCGAACGGCATGTGGCCGAGCCGATTCTGCCGGGGTGGGTGTGGCGGCGGCGCACCATCGCCGCGGTCAATCTGGCGCTCGGCGCGATGGGCCTGCTGATGGTGGCGCCGACGACGTTCCTGCCGACGTACGCGCAGTCCGTCCTCGGCCTGTCCCCGACGTCCGCCGGCTTCGTGCTCTCCGTGATGACGCTGAGCTGGCCGGTCTCGGCGGCCCTGAGCCAGCACGTGTACCGCAGGATCGGCTTCCGCGACACGGCCGCGCTCGGCATGGCGGGGGCGCTGGTGCTGCTCGCCGCGTTCCCGCTGCTGCTGCCCTTCCCCGGCGCGGTCTGGCAGCCCACGCTGATCAGCCTGCTGCTCGGCGCGTCCCTCGGCCTGTTCCAGCTCCCGCTCATCGTGGGCGTGCAGTCCACCGTCGGCTGGGCGGAGCGCGGCACCGCCACCGCTTCGGTCCTCTTCTACCGGCAGATCGGGCAGACGGTCGGCGCCGCCGTCTTCGGCGCGGTCGCCAATGGCGTGATCTCGGCCCGCCTCGGCTCCGGCTCCGACCTCGACTCGGTGGCCCGCGACCCCGGCGCCGACGGGGTGCGGCGGGCGATCGACGCGGCCGTCGACTCGGTGTACGTCGGCGCCGCCTGCGCCGCGGGGCTCGCCCTCGTGGTCCTCCTGACACTGGCCCCGCGACGCTTCCCCGTCCTGGAATCGGAGCCTGCCGACCTCATAGCGGACGGGGCCGGGCAGGAAAAGTCATCCGTCGCACAAGTCCCCCACCAGCAACACTCACCTCACGTACAAGAAAAGTCGCGTCGCACGGACTGATCGTTCATCCAAACGCTCCCCAACTGGTCTACCTACGAGTAACGTTCCGGCTCCCCACGCACTCCCTGCGGTCCGCCCAGTCCCCGGCGGTCCCGAGGCATGCAAGGAGAACAGGGATGTCCCACACGCACCGCCTCCCCCGCCACGCGGATCTGCGCAGCGCCCCCACCACCGAACTGCGCCTGCTGCGCACCGCCTACCGCTGGCAGCGCCGCGTCGCCACCCTCACGGCCCTCGGCTACTTCACGCTCTTCCTGCTGCTCTCCGCGTTCGCACCGGGTCTCATGAACCGCTCGGCCACCGGCGGGCTCTCCACAGGACTGCTCATCGGCCTGTGCCAACTCCCGGTCACCTGCCTGGCGTTGCTCCTGTACGAGTACACGGCCCGGCGCCGCGTGGACCCGCTCGTCCACCGGATCCGCCGCCAGGGCCGAGGCGGCGGGAGCTACGCGCGATGACCACGGGCCCGGCCGTCGCCGCCGCGTCCACCGACGCCATGTCCCTGGTCGCGTTCACCGCGGTGGCGACGACCACGCTCCTGCTGTGCATCATGACCGGCCCCGACCGCGACGGCCTGGAGGAGTTCTACACGGGCTTCGGCCGCCTCGGCCCGATCCGCAACGGCCTGGCCATCGCGGGCGACTACATCTCCGCGGCCACCGTCCTCGGCACCGGCGGCATCATCGCACTGGTCGGCTACGACGGCGTGGTGCTGGCCCTGAGCACCGCGCTCTCCCTGATGCTGCTGATGTTCCTGCTGGCCGAACCGCTGCGCAACGCGGGCCGGTTCACCATGGGCGACACCCTGGCGCGGCGGATGCCGGGGCGGTCCGTGCGGATGGCGGCCTGCGCAGCGACGATCGCGGCCCTGATGCCGATGATGCTGGTCCAACTGGCGGGCGCGGGCGATCTGCTGGCGTTCCTGCTCGGGTTCACCAACGAGGGCTTCAAGACGGCCTGCGTGATCGCGCTCGGCGGCCTCATGATCAGCTACGCGGCGATCGGCGGCATGAAGGGCACCGCCGTCATCCAGATCTTCAAGATCGTGATGCTGCTCGGTTCGGGCGTGCTCATCGCCGTGCTCGTCCTGCGCCGCTTCGACTGGGACCCCGGAGCCCTGCTCACGGCCGCCGCGCGCGGCAGCGGCGCGGGCAACGCCTATCTGACCTCGGGCCTGCAGTTCGCCAACAGCGCGTCGCCGCGCCTCGACATGATCACTTCGGAGCTGACGGTGGTCGTCGGCGGGGCCGCGCTGCCGCACGTCACGATGCGCATGTACACCGCCCGGCACGCACGCGAGGTGCGCCGCTCGATGACCTGGGCGGTGTCCGCGGTCGGCCTCTTCGTCCTGGTCGTCTCCGTGGTCGCCATCGGCGCGACGGCGATGCTCGGCGGCGCCGCGATCGCCCGCGCGGACCGGCAGGGCAACACCGCGTACCTGCTCGGGGCGCGGGCGGTCTTCGGCGCGACGACGACCACCGCGGAGTCCCTGCTGTTCACCACCGTCACCACCGCGCTGTTCCTCACGCTGCTCGCCTCCGTGGCGGGCATGATCCTGGCCTGCGCGAACTCCCTCGCGCACGACGTGATCACGTACGGCAGAGGGGAGTTGACGGAGCGGCAGGAGCTGTCCACCGCCCGGATCTCGGCCCTCGGCGTCGGCGCCTTCGCCATCGCGCTCGCCTGCGTGTTCCAGCACCGCAATCTCCAGCCGCTGGTCACGCTCTCGTTCTGCCTCGGTGCGTCCGCCATCGCCCCGGCCCTCGTCTACAGCCTCTTCTGGCGCCGCTACACGCGCGCGGGACTGCTGTGGACGCTGCTCGGCGGCACGGCGGCCTGCGTCGTCCTGATGACCGGCACGAACCTGGTGTCGGGCTCGCCGACCTCGGCGTTCCCCGGCATGGACTTCAACTGGTTCCCGTTCACGACGACCGGTGTCGTGTCCATCCCGCTGGGCTTCCTGTTCGGCTGGCTCGGCACGGTCCTCACGGACCGGCGCAGGGCCGACGCCCAGCGACAGCAGTACGAGGCCGTGGAGGCGTGGATCCTGGCGGGCGCGCCGACGGCACCGGGCGGGGGCACCCGACGCTGACGACGGAACCGGGCGCTACTTGCCGAGCCGCTCCGCCAGCTGGGCCCGCCGGGCGAGCACGCCGTCCTTCAGCTCCTCCATCTCCCGCAGCGCGTCCCGCCGATCGCGCTTGGCGAGGCGGTCGAGGTAGAGGCGGCCGTACAGATGGTCCGTCTCGTGCTGAAGGCAGCGGGCGAAGTAGCCGCGGCCCTCGACGACGACCGGCCTGCCGTCCTTGTCGTGGCCGCGTACGACGGCGTGGTCGGCGCGCGACACCGACTTGTAGGGGCCCGGCACCGAGAGGCAGCCCTCCATCCCGTCGACGAGCCTGCGCTCGGCCGGCGGCTGCTCGTCGAGCACCGGATTGGCGATGTGACCGGTGTGCCGCACGCCCCAGTCGTCCTCCATGTCGTAGACGAACAGCTGGAGATCGACGTCGACCTGGTTGGCGGCGATGGCCGCGCCGTGTGCCACGTGGTTCGTCGCGAACATGTCGTCGATCAGACGGTCGAGTTCGGGGGTGCCGAAGAGCGCGTCGGTGACCGGCTCGCAGCGGCGCCGCAGCACGTCCTCACCCACGACCGTGATGCGCCGCACCGCCCCACGCTCCACCTCGGCCAACATCCGCCGCTCCCCCATCCCGACTCAACCCCTCACGTCCGCACACGCATTGACGAGCGCCAACCTTACGTCGCGGGGCTCGAGGTGCGTCATTTCAAGCCCCGCCGGCGATTGAGGGGCGGGGTCCGGGGCTGAGCCCCGTGGCGTAGGACCGGTCGGGCGTCACTCCGCGTCGGCCGCGGCGGCCTTCCCCGTGAGCCCCGCGAGGGAGGCGCGGACATGTTCCATGTGGGTGCGCATCTCCTCGCGCTCCTCCTCGTGCCCCTCGAGGATCGACTCCGTCTCCCGCTCGATCCGCTCCGCACGCGCGCGTGCCTGCGCGAGCAGCTCCGCCGCCGCGGCGTCCGCGTCCTCCTGGCCGTGCCGCGCCTCCTCCTCGGCCTCGCCGAGCGTCCGCTTCGCCTCCGACAGGCGCTCCTCGGCCTCGGCGACGGCGCCCGCCTCCCACGCCTCGGACGCGGCCACCTGGTCGGCCGCCTCCCGGTCGCACTCCTCGAGCCGGTCGGCGTGCTCCTTGGCCTGGTCGGCGAGGTTCGCGTCCGTGCGCTCGCGCATCTCGCGGAGCGCCGTGAGGGCCTCGCCCCGCGTCTCCTTCACGTCGCGCCGCGCGGACACCCGGATGTCGTCGGCCTCGGCCTGCCCGGCCGCGATGCGCCGCTGGGCGTACTCCTCGGCCTTGCCGCGCACCTCGTCGGAGTGGGCCCGCGCGTCGTCGCGCGCCTCGTCGCCCGCGGCCCGCGCGGCGTCGGCCTCGGCCTGCGCGTCGGCGAGACCGGCGCCGCGCACGGCGGTGCTCTCCTCCTCGGCCAGCTCCAGGAGGTACTGGGCGCGCTTGCCGAGCGACTCGTAGGTCTGCGGGGCGAGGTTCGCGACGACCTCGCGCAGCCGCTCGGCCTCCTCCTCCATCTCCTTGGCGAGGACGGTCAGGCGCGCGGCCCGCTCCCAGGCCTCGTCCCGTTCCCCGAAGAGCGCCTCGGCGGCCGCCTCCACCTGCTCGGGGCGGTAGCCCCGGCCCCGTACGACGACGAAGCCGTACTGGGACGACTCCGCTCCACCCGCAGCGCTCATCTGGATTCCCCTCTTCGGCAAGGACATTTTGCGCGATTGGCGCACATCTTGATGGAACAACCCGAGGTGTCCACATTCCGACACACGTGGCACTCAGGTCGACCCACTCAGTCCAGGATGCGTCAATTGCCGTCGAAAGTCGGAATCGCCTTGTCCTCGCGCAGAGCGGAGAAGAGCTGTTCGGCCTCGTTCTCGTTCCACATCACCACGTCCCCGGCCCCCGAAACGTTGGGCTCGCTGCCGACGGGAACCGTCGTCGTGGAGGCCGGGTCGGACATTTTCACACCCATGGTGGCCAGCGCGGCGACCCCGGTGTCCCGGTCGACGGTCAGCGCGTCGAGCGAGGCGCTCAGGAACGGGACGAGCTTCCACGGCGGGACCAGCACCCGCACGCTGAGCGCCTTGTTCGCGATCGCGTCCACGAGCTGCTGCTGCCGCTTGACCCGCCCCAGGTCGCCGGTCGGGTCGGAGTAGCGGGCCCGCGCGTACTGCAGGGCCTCGACGCCGCTCATGGTCTGGCAGCCCGCGTCGAAGTCGGCGCCCGACTTCTCGTCGTGCAGACCGCCGTCGGGCACGCAGATCTTCACCCCGCCCAGCGCGTCCACGACGTCGACGAGCCCCAGGAAGCTGACCTCCGCGTAGTGGTCGACGCGCAGCCCCGTCGACTCCTCCACGGTCTGCGTGAGCAGCTTCGCGCCGCCCACCGAGTACGCGTAATTGATCTTGTTCTGCCCGTGGCCGGGGATCGGGACGTACGAGTCGCGCGGGATGGAGACCAGGTACGGGCCGTTGTCCCCGTAGTGCAGCAGCATGATCGTGTCGGTGCGGTTGCCCTCGTCGTTGCCGACGTGCAGCTCCTTGCGCTGTTCGGGCGTCAGGTTCTCCCGCGAGTCCGAACCGACCAGCAGCCAGTTCGTGCCCGCGCCCGCCGAGGGCCGGCCCTCGTAGTCGCCGAGCGCGTCCGTCGTCTGCAGCCGCGAGCCCGCCCAGAAATACAGGCCGATGCCGTACGCGACGAGCACCACGAGGACGACGAGCAGGGTCAGACCGACCCGCCGGCCCCGGCGCCGCCGGGGCCGCGCCGCCCGCACCGTCGTCGGCTCACTCCACTCACCTGCCATGTGCGCATGATCGGGGCGCCCGACCGGTCCCGCAGGTCGAGCGCCCCGCACATCCGTACGCGACCGCCTACAGCAGGCCGTCCCACATCTGCTCGAGCAGCACCGACCACCAGGTCTCGGGCGAGCCGAGCGCCGCCGAGTCGATCGCGTTCAGCTCCGCCTGGAAGTCGACGGTCCAGCGGCCCGCCTGCTCCTGGTTGAGCCCGAAGCGCAGCCGCCACATCCGGCCGAGCAGGGCGAGGGACCGGGCGAACTCCGGCAGCCCGCTGTTCACGAACTGCGGCGGCACCGGTGCCCCGGCCGTGTTTTCGGCACCTGCCTCCACCGGCACGGCCACGATGTTCGCCGTCCCGTACTGCACGCACAGCGCCTTGCCGAAGTCGCTGCCCATCACGAGGTACGAGCCCGCGTCCGAGGCCGGCTGCACGCCGCGCTCCTGCGCCAGCTCGGCCAGCGTCGGCACCGGGCGGCCCGGCTGGGCCTGCGCCCAGAAGAACGGACCGAAGTCGGACGGCAGCCCCGCCGTGACGAGGACGTGCGCCACGACGTCCGGGACGCCCTGCCGCGACACGGCCCTCTGGTCGAACCGGAACACCCCGGGCCCGAACGCCGCCGCCAGCTCCTGCGCGATCGCCTCCGGCGGGGCCGGGGGCGCGGGCTGGGCGGGCTGCAATGGGGCACGCACCGGGGCCGGACGCGCCGGGCCGTCGGCGACCTGGTGCAGCTCGCCCTGGTGCGCGAGCAGCTGCTGCATGCCCTGCTGGCGCGAGGCGTGGTCGGTGCCGTACGGGGCGATCGACGTGATCCGCGCCTGCGGCCACTGCTCCTGGATCATGCGGGAGCAGTACGCGCCGGGCAGCGAGCAGGACTCCAGCTCCGTGTGGAGTTCGAGGACCTGGTCCGGCGGCACGTTCATGCCGCGCAGCTCGTGGAAGATCTGCCACTCCGGGTGCGGCGTCCCCGGCGCGGACCGCCGGATGAGCTGCTGCTCGGACCCGTCGGGCGCGCGGTAGCGCAGCACGGCCTGGTAGCCGGGTCCCACGGTCGGCTGCCCCGTCGGCGGGGCGGGCTGCTGCGGTTGCTGCTGCTGCGGATACCCGTACGCCGCCGGGGGCGGGCCGGGAACCTGCTGGGCGGGGGCGGGCGGGGGCATGGCGCCGGGCGGCGGGGGCCGGTGGCCTCCGGGTGCGCCGGGCGGCGGGGGCGGGCCGGGCGGCGTGCGGCCGGGGGCCTGCGGGCCGGGGCCCGAGAGCACGGTCGCCGCGTGGTGCACGCCCTCACCACCGGGAGCACCGGGCGGCGGGGGCGGCCCCGGAGTACCGGGCGGACCGGGCGGCGGCGGGGCCTGACCCGCGGGGCCACCGGGAGGCGGCCCCGACAGCATCGTCGCGGCCTGGTGCACCCCCTCGTCGGGAGACTTGGGGGCGCCGGGCGGCGGAGGCGGACCGGGAGGACCGGGCGGGCCGGGCGGACCGGCCTGCTGAGGCGCACCGGGAACGCCGGGCCCGCCGGACGGCTCGGGCTGCCCGTCGCGGCGCTGCGGCGTCATCATCTGCGTGGGAACGTAGCCGCCCGCCGGGGCGCCGGGCGGTCCCGGAGGCGGCGGAGTCTGCGCGCCACCACCGCGCGGGGGCTCCGCCTTGCTGGTCGCGGCGTTCGCGATGTCAGCGGCGGCGGGGCCGTCCTGCGGGTAGCCGTACGAGGCACCCGGAGGCGGCGGACCGGGAACAGCGGTCCCCGGAGCGGGCGGCGGAAACGCGGCGCCGCCCTGCGGGTAGCCGTAGCGGTCCCCGGTGGACGGAGCGGTCGGCGGGGGTGGGGGCGGGGTCGGTGCCGAGGGCGGCGGGGTCGCCCCCACCGGCGGACCCTGCGGATAGCCGTAGGAGGCGGGCGGCGGGGTCGGCGCGGCCGGAGCCGGCGGCGGGGTCGGCGGCCCGCTGTACGGGACCGGGCCCTCCTGCGAAGGCAGCGGGGGCGGAGGCGGCGGCACGGGCCCGCCCTGCGGATACCCGTACGCGGACGGCGCCGGGGGCGGCGGCTCCTCCTCGGCCAGCGGCGGCGAGAACACCGTCTCGGGCAGCGGGACCGAACGGTCCTCCTCGTCCCCCACCCCGTTCGTGTCCGTACCGGCCCACGGCGTCGCATCGGCGGGCACGGGCACCGGCACGGCGTCCTGCGGCTCGGCGTCCTGCGGCACGGCGTCGACCGGAGCCGGGACCGCGTCCTCGGGCGTCGCGGCGGCCGGAGCCGACGGCTCGGCCCCGTCAGGCCGCCGGTCCTCGGCGCCCTTCTTGTCGGCCGCCTCCTGAAGCCACTCCGGCGGCGTCAGCAGGAACGACGTCTGGTTCAGGTCCACCCGCTCCGGCGGCCTCGCCGCCGACGGCTGGGCCGGCGCGTCCGGCAGCCCGTACTCCTCCTCGTAGCGCCGGATCACCTCGCCCACCGGCAGCGAGGGCCACAGCGAGGCGTCCCCGCTGTCCCGCGCGATCACGAGCCGCTGGCGCCCGCCGTCGGACACCGGACCGGACTCCCGGTCCTCCGCCCACACGACGAAGCCCAGCTCGAACTCCCGCACCCGCACCTCACGGTGCTGCTGTACGGGAACGTCCCCATTGATCCATTCCTCGGCGCGCTCCTGCGCCTGCGCGAACGTCACCATCGCAAGCTCACTCCCCACCGGCGACCGGAACGGCATGCGCGAAGCCGCCGTCCACCATCAGATTCGCCACCGTCTCCAACTCCGGCGGACTGCCCGCGAGTCGGGACAGGAACCCGTCGAAGTCCTCACCACAGGGCAGCAGCAGCCGCTCCACCCGCTCGGCCACCGGCAGCACCGCCGTGTCACCGCTGTCCCGCGCGTCGTCGTACGCGCAGAACCACACGGAGCCGACCGCCTCGCCCCGCACCTTCACGGCGAGCAGCCCGCCCTGCACGAACGCGACACCCAGATAGTCCTTCGTCAGGTGGTCGCGCAGACACTTGTTGACGTACACGAGGTCGTTCACGGCCGCCTCGTCGCGCACCGTGAAGAACGGCTGATCGACCAGCAGGCCCAACTCGGCGTCCAGACCCGTCCCGACCGGCGCACAACCACCGCCCGCCTTCAGGAACGAGCGGTACGCCCCCGGCAGCCGGTACCCCAAGTCCTCCTCGGCCGACTGCACTTGGCTCTCCGACACCGCGACCCCGGACTTCGGCAGCCCGAAGTGCACGGGCCGGGTGTCCTGCAGCGGCCGCGTGCCGCGCTTGTGGTGGTCGACCGTCGCCGTCGCCAGACCGCCGTGATGGCGGAGCAGCGCCTTCACCTCGACCGGGATCAGCTCCAGGCGCCGCGAGCCGCGCGCGTGGTGCCACGTCCAGCCGTGCGGCGTCGCCACCTGCGGGATCATGTCCCACAGTTCGTGCCCGGACGCGGCCAGCGCCGCGTTCGCCGACACGTAGTCCGTCAGCCGCAACTCGTCGACTCCGAAGCCCTGCGGAGGCTCCGCGATCTCCGCGGCGGCCCGGGCGTAGGGGGAGAAGTCCGGGAAACCGTCGCCGTCCACGCGCACCCCGCGCGGATGGCGGGCGGCACGGACCGGGTCCGGGAAGTGCACGACCTGCCCGGCATACGCCGCGTTCGGCGGCGCGGCCTGCTGCCCGAGCCGACCTGTCGTCATGTCGGTTGCCCCCTGCGGCGCTGGTGACGGTTGCGGATCTGTTCCGGGTCGGTCCCGGGTCTGTTCCGGACCTGCTCCTGATCCGTACGAATCAAACGACAGCCTATGCGGTTGTGCGACACCGGTCACCGGGCCTCCGGTTCCATGACCAGCAGTCACCCGAGCATCACCACGACGTGACGATCGGGCGTGTCATCGGGGTCCGGCTTCCACACCCGCGATCCCGTTTGGCAGTCTGTGCAGGCAACCAGGGGGATTGCAGTGGGGAACTGCAGGAGGGGAAACAACAGATGCGCAGCGGTACCGCAGAGGAAACTGCCCCCGCGGACGAGCAGCCGGGCGACGACCCGCGCGTGGGCTGGAGCGCCACCGACGCCGGCGCCGTGCCCACCCTCAGCGTGCGCCGCGACGGCATACTCCCCACCGTCGCCGCCGCCCTCTCCGTGCGCGGCACCACCCTCACCGCGACCGCGGCCCGCGGCGAACAGGCGCCCGCGCTGCACCCGTTGGTCCAGGACTTCCTCGATACGCTGACCAGCGCGCAGCGCGACCGCTTCACCGGGCGCTGCGCCGAGGCCATCCTGCTCTCCCGGCACCTCACGGCCAGCGACACCGAGCGCACCGAGAAGTCGAAGCGCGCCCGCCGCAGGCCCATGACGGTCGGCGAGGCCCGCAAGGCCCTCAAGCAGTCCAAGCTCACCACCCGTCGCATCCGCGAGGACGGGGACCCGCTGCACGGCGGCTTCGCCCGCCCCTGCCGCGCATGCACCGCGCTGACCGCCCACTTCGGCGTCCACGTCGTGGCCCCCGACACCGACACCCCGTCCGACGACAACGAGGCCGCCCACTGATGCCCCACCCCACCTCTCAGGACGCCCGCTTCTCCGATCTGGTCGACGCCACGCTGCGCGTCGCCGGATGGCAGCCGGGGCGTTGGGACATCAAGCAGGCGGAATTCTGGGCGGACGCGCTGCGCACGCACGTCTCCCCCGCCGGGCACCGCCACTCGGTCTTCCCGGCGGCGGTCGAGGCCTGGGCCGAATTCGGCGGCCTCCACCTCACGCCGACCGGCCCCGGCCGCCACATCGCCCCCGCCCAGCCGCACCTGGATCCCCTCCACGGTCTCCACACGGCCCGCACCCTCGGCGATCTGGGGCGCGCCCTCGACACGGAACTCGCTCCGCTGGGAGCCGAGTCGGGTACGGAGGCGTTGCTGGCGATCGATACGGACGGCCGGATCTACGCCCTGGACCACAGCGGCGACTGGTACCTGGGCCCCGACATGGACTCGGCCCTCACCACCCTGATCACCGGCCTCCAGCCCCCTCGCCTCTCCCCTCCGGGGTAACCGGCCCCATCACGGCGTCGGCCGCGGTGCGACGAGAGCCCCGGACCCGGCTAAGGCGTCGTGGGCAGGACCGCCGACACGCGGAAGCCGCCCGTGTCCGTCGGGCCCGACACGAACACGCCGCCGAGTCCGGCCACCCGCTCCTTCATGCCCACCAGACCGTTCCCCCCGGACGGCAGCCCGGCCGACGCGGCGGCGCCCGGTTCCGGCGGCGGGTCGTTCTCGACCTGCATCGCCACCTCGGCACCCCGATGCGCGAGCCGGACGTACGTCTTCGCGCCCGCCGCGTGCTTGTGCACGTTCGTCAGCGCCTCCTGCACCACCCGGTACGCCGTCTGCTCCACCGCCGCCGCGTACGCCCGTACTTCACCCTCCACGAACACCTCGACGACCATCCCGGCCGCCCGCGACTGCCCGACCAGCTCCTCCAGCTCGGCCAGCCACGGCCCGGCCTCCACCTCCGCCTCGGCCCGCGAGGCCGCCGCCGCGGCGGCCACCCCCACCGCCTCCAGCGGCACCGGGTCGACCCGCACCGGCACCGGCTCCCCGGCCCGCAGCACCCCGAGCATCTCCCGCAGTTCGGTGAGCGCCTGCCGCCCCATGTCCCCGACCAGCGCCGCGTTCTTCACCGCCTTCTCGGGGTCCTTGCGCGCCACCGCCTGCAACGCCGCCGCGTGCACCACCATCAACGACACCCGGTGCGCCACCACGTCGTGCATCTCGCGCGCGATCCGGGTCCGCTCCTCGCCGCGCGCCCACTCGGCCCGCTCCTCGGCCCGCTCCGCGAGCAGCCCCAGCTCCCGCTCCAGCGACTCGTTCCGCTCCTGCAGCGAGTCCATGAGCCGGCGCCGCGCACCCACGTAGAGCCCGAGCAGCAACGGCGGAGCCGTCACCCCCAGCGCCGTGGTGATCGCCAGGAACGGCACCACCCAGCTCGCCACCTGGAACGTGTCCGCGTGCGACGCCGAGTCCTGCTGGACCCGCACCACCGACACGATCAGCGTCCCGGCGAACGACATCCCGGCGAGCGCCCCGATGATCCGCCGCGGCATCTCGGACGCGGCGAGCGAGTACAGGCCGACGACCGTCAGCACCACGCCCATCTGCGCGGGCGTCACCGCCACCGAGACCAGCACCACCGCGATCGGCCAGCGCCGCCGCAGCACGAGCGTCGCGCCGGTGAGCACGCCGAAGGCGACCCCCAGCCACACCGGGAGCCCGGCCTTGTGCGCGAACGGGACCCCTTCCACGCCGCACTCCACCGCAGACGCCACCGCGAGCACCACATCCAGCACGGCGGTCCTGCGCCGCGCCCACCACCACGGCCCCCCGGCCGCGGCTCGGTGAACTTCCCCCGCTGTGGTCATGCCTCCAGCGTACGGGCGCCACGTGCCCGTTTTCCGGTGAGTTTCGCGTACTGGCCTACACCACCTTCCACAGGGAGCCGACCTGTACCGTCGCACCGAAGGCTCTTGGTACGGCATAGTGTTGGGGGCCCGACCGACAGCCTGACGTAATGTCCGGTTTAGGTAGATACATTCCCCCGTGGTGTAATTGGCAGCACTGTGGCTTTTGGTGCCATCTGTCCGGGTTCGAGTCCTGGCGGGGGAGCTCAAGGCGGCATGCGGGGCCCGATCGAAAACAGGTCGGGCCCCGCCCCCATGCCCGCCCCAATACGCCCCGGTATCCTGCGGATATCCACCCCGCACGCAGCCGAAGCCGAAGGGCACACCCGTGAGCAGCGCCAACACCCCGGCAGCCGTCGTCGTACTCGCAGCGGGTGAGGGCACCCGTATGAAGTCGGCCACCCCGAAAGTCCTGCACGAGCTCTGCGGCCGTTCGCTGGTCGGGCATGTGCTCGCCGCCTCCCGCGAGTTGAACCCCGAGCAGCTCGTCGTGGTCGTCGGCCACGAGCGGGAGAAGGTCGCCGCGCACGTGGGCGAGGTCGACCCGGGGGCCCGTACCGCCGTGCAGGCCGAGCAGAACGGCACGGGCCACGCCGTGCGCATGGGCCTCGAGGGGCTCGGCGAGGAGGCCCGGCTCGACGGCACCGTCGTCGTGGTCTGCGGCGACACCCCGCTGCTCACCGGCGAGACGCTCCGTTCACTTTCGGCCACGCACGCCACCGACGGCAACGCCGTGACCGTGCTGACCGCCGAGGTCCCCGACGCCACCGGCTACGGCCGCATCGTCCGTGACAACGTCTCGGGCGCCGTCACCGCGATCGTCGAGCACAAGGACGCGAGCGAGGCGCAGCGCGCGATCAACGAGATCAACTCGGGTGTCTTCGCGTTCGACGGGCGGCTGCTGACCGAGGCCCTGAAGCAGGTGCGGACGGACAACAGCCAGGGCGAGGAGTACCTGACCGACGTGCTCGGGATCCTGCGCGAGGCGGGGCACCGGGTCGGCGCCTCCGTCGCGCGGGACCACCGCGAGATCGCCGGCATCAACAACCGGGTGCAGCTGGCCGAGGCCCGCCGCACGCTCAACGACCGGCTCCTGGAGCAGGCGATGCTCGCCGGTGTCACGGTCGTCGACCCGGCCACCACCTTCGTCGACGTCACCGTGACGTTCGAGCGCGACGCGACCGTCCTGCCCGGCACCCAGCTGCTCGGTGCCACGCACCTCGCCGAGGGCGCCGTGGTCGGCCCCAACTCCCGCCTGACGGACACGCGCGTCGGCGCCGGGGCGCAGGTGGACAACACGGTCGCGTACGGGTCCGAGGTGGGCCCGCAGGCGTCCGTCGGCCCGTTCGCGTATCTGCGTCCCGGCACCCGCCTCGGTCTGAAGTCGAAGATCGGGACGTTCGTCGAGACGAAGAACTCGTCGATCGGTGAGGGCACGAAGGTGCCGCACCTGTCCTACGTGGGCGACGCGACGATCGGCGACTTCACCAACATCGGTGCCGCGAGCGTCTTCGTGAACTACGACGGGGAGAGCAAGCACCACTCCACCGTGGGGTCCCACTGCAAGACCGGTTCGGACAACATGTTTGTGGCGCCTGTCACCATCGGGGACGGTGCGTACACCGCCGCCGGGTCCGTGATCACGAAGGATGTACCGGCCGGTTCATTGGCCGTGGCCCGCGGCCAGCAAAGGAATATCGCGGGTTGGGTGGCTCGAAAGCGTCCGGGGAGCGCGGCCGCGAAGGCGGCCGAGGCGGCTTCCCGGGATCCGGAAAGCAAGGGCTGACCGGAAACAGGTGCGCCCGACACGGCGTACCGTGATAGGTGCACACGATTCGCCTGGCTCGCTGCTATAGGGACGCGCGGGCAGCTGCGGCGGACGAACTCGTCTGAGGAGACTAGTGCTGTGACCGGGATCAAGACGACCGGCGAGAAGAAGCTCATGCTCTTCTCCGGCCGCGCCCACCCCGAGCTGGCCGAGGAGGTCGCGCACCAGCTCGGTGTCGGGATCGTTCCGACCAAGGCTTTCGACTTCGCCAACGGCGAGATCTACGTTCGCTACCAGGAGTCCGCTCGCGGCGCCGACTGCTTCTTGATCCAGAGCCACACGGCCCCGATCAACAAGTGGATCATGGAGCAGCTGATCATGATCGACGCGCTGAAGCGCGCGTCGGCCCGCTCCATCACCGTGATCGTGCCGTTCTACGGTTACGCGCGGCAGGACAAGAAGCACCGCGGACGTGAACCGATCTCGGCGCGTCTGGTGGCCGACCTGATGAAGACCGCGGGCGCCGACCGCATTCTCACGGTCGACCTGCACACGGACCAGATCCAGGGCTTCTTCGACGGCCCGGTGGACCACCTGTTCGCGCTGCCGATCCTGGCGGACTACGTGGGCGCGAAGGTCGACCGTTCGAAGCTGACCGTGGTCTCGCCGGACGCCGGCCGCGTGCGCGTCGCCGACCGCTGGTGCGACCGGCTCGGTGCCCCGCTGGCGATCGTCCACAAGCGCCGTGACAAGGACGTCGCCAACCAGGTGACCGTGCACGAGGTCGTCGGTGACGTGAAGGGCCGCGTCTGTGTCCTCGTCGACGACATGATCGACACGGGTGGCACGATCTGCGCCGCCGCCGACGCCCTGTTCGCGCACGGCGCGGAGGACGTCATCGTGACGGCGACGCACGGTGTGCTCTCGGGCCCCGCCGCGGACCGTCTGAAGAACTCGAAGGTCAGCGAGTTCGTCTTCACGGACACGCTGCCGACGCCGGGCGAGCTGGAGCTCGACAAGATCACGGTCCTGTCGATCGCCCCGACCATCGCCTCCGCGGTGCGCGAGGTCTTCGAGGACGGCTCGGTGACCAGCCTCTTCGAGGGCGAAGCGTAAAGATCCATTTGGGTGCGGCCTCCCTCGCCGAGTAGACTGCTGAAGTTGCTCGGCGAGGGAGGCCGCACTTTTGTGTGTGGCTGTCCGTTATCGACGCGCTCTTCGTAGCAGGCCGTTCGTGGCCGGGTGACCCTTTCCCCTAGTTCTACGAGGAGTTGAAGAGCATGTCCGAGGTCAAGCTTTCCGTCGAGACCCGCACCGAGTTCGGCAAGGGTGCCTCCCGCCGTCTGCGCCAGGTCGAGAAGGTTCCCGGTGTCGTCTACGGCCACGGCAACGAGCCGCAGCACATCGTCCTCGACTCGCACGCCCTGATGCTGGCCCTGCGTACGCCGAACGTCCTGATCAACCTGGACATCGACGGCAAGAGCAACGAGCTGGTCATCCCGAAGTCCGTGCAGCGTGACGCGATCACGAGCTTCCTGGTCCACGTCGACCTGCTCCAGGTGAAGCGCGGCGAGAAGGTCACCGTCGAGCTCCCGATCCACACCGAGGGCGAGCTGGCCCCGGGCGGCAACCTGCTCGAGCACGTGCTGAACACGCTGTCGGTCGAGACCGAGGCCACGCACATCCCCGAGTCGGTCACCGTCTCCGTCGAGGGCCTCGAGGCCGGTGCCTCGGTCCACGCCAAGGACATCGCGCTGCCCAAGGGCACCACGCTGGCCACCGACGAGGACGCCGTCGTCCTCCAGGTCCTGGCCGCGCAGGCCGAGGAGGCCCCGGCCGAGGCCGAGGGCGACGAGGCCGCCGCGGAGGCCTGAGCCTTCAGGGTCTGACCTGTACGGGGTGGTGGGCACGGCCCACCACCCCGTATCGCTGTTTCGACGTACACCTAAGGAATGTGCATGTCCGACGAGAACGCTCCCTGGCTGATCGCCGGGCTGGGCAACCCGGGGCCCGAGTACGCGATGAACCGGCACAACGTCGGCTTCATGGTCGCCGACCTTCTCGCGCAGCGGATGGGCGCCAAGTTCAAGCGGGCGACCAAGGGCAAGGCGCAGGTCGTCGAGGGGCGGATCGGCCCGCCGGGGCCGCTGAACCGCCGGGTGATCCTCGCGAAGCCGATGTCGTACATGAATGTCTCGGGTGCTCCGGTGACGGCGCTGTGCGACTTCTACAAGGTGCCGACCGAGCACATCGTGGCGATCCACGACGAGCTGGACATCGACTACGGCGTGCTGCGTCTCAAGCTGGGCGGCGGGGACAACGGGCACAACGGTCTGAAGTCGATCACCAAGTCGCTGGGCAGCGACTACCACCGGGTGCGGTTCGGGATCGGTCGTCCGCCGGGGCGGATGCAGGTCGCGGACTTCGTGCTCAAGGACTTCTCGTCGACGGAACGCAAGGAGCTCGACTACTTCGTGGACCGGGCGGCGGACGCGGCGGAGGCTCTGGTGATCGAGGGCCTGGAGCGGGCGCAGTCGACGTACAACTCCTGACCTGTACGGACTTGTCGGCGGGGGTTTCCCGCCGGGAGTTGACCATACGCAGGGTCATGGCCAAGGATCCCCGCCATGGTGTCGGTCAGCCGGAAGATAGCGACCGGAGCGGTCCTCGCGTTGTTGCTCGTCGCCGGGTTCTGGGCGTCGTGGGATTCGGCGCAGCACGTCGTGTTCCCGCGCGGTCGTGAGCGCGGCACGCTCACGGTGACGGGGTGCACGGACGCGGTGTGCACCGGCCCCTTCGCGCCCGCTTCGCCGTCCGCCGTGCGGCACGGTGAAGTGGTGATCGAGCGCTCGGTCGGGGTCAGGAAGGGCGCCCGGGTTCCGGTGGTGCTCAGGCCGAGCACGCGCGAGGCGGTGCGGGCCGGGGCGGGCGGCTTCTTCCACGCGTGGATTCCGCTCGGCGGTGCGCTGCTGCTGGGGGTTCCGCTGATCGCGGCGGGGCTGCGGAACCGGCGGCTGGCGTGGTGCTCGGCGGGCGCGAGCGGCCTCGTCCTGACGGCCGCGTTCGTCGCCGTCGCATTCTGAACACGACTTTTCTGAGCACGACCGCCTGAACACGACTGAGGGGCGCCGCCCGGCCGGGTGGCGCCCCTCAGTCGTGTGCCGGTGGCTCAGCCGGTGTTGCGCAGGCCCGCCGCCACACCGTTCACGGTGAGCAGCAGGGCGCGGCCGAGCGTCGGGTCCGGGGTCGCGCCCGCGGCCGCCTCGTCGCGCTGCCGCTTGAGCAGGGCGACCTGGAGGTAGGAGATCGGGTCGAGGTAGGCGTCCCGGATCTCGAACGTCTGCTTCAACACGGGCTGGTTGCCGAGGAGTTCGGGCGCGCCGGTGATGCGCAGCACCTCGGCGACGGTCAGCTCGTGCTCGGTGACGATCTCGTCGAAGACGTGCTTGAGGTCGTCCGGCACGAGCGTGTCGACGTAGTGCCGGGCGATCCGCAGGTCGGTCTTGGCGAGCGTCATCTCGACGTTGGAGATGAAGTTGCGGAAGAAGTGCCAGTGCTCGTGCATCTCGTCGAGCACGGTGTCCAGGCCGGCCTCGCGCAGCGCCTTGAGGCCGGAGCCGACTCCGTACCAGCCGGGCACGATCTGCCGGGACTGGGTCCAGCCGAAGACCCACGGGATGGCACGCAGGCCGTCGAGCGAGATGCCCGAGCCGGGGCGGCGCGAGGGCCGCGAGCCCAGGTGCAGGTCGGCGAGCTGGTCGACGGGCGTGGAGGCGAGGAAGTAGTTCGGCAGGTCCGGGTCCTCGACGAGCTTGCGGTACGCGGTGTGGGCCGCGTCGCTCACCACGTCCATCGCGGCGTCCCAGCGGGCGAGGGCCTCGTCGGACTGGCGCGGCGCCGTGTGCAGGGCGGAGGCCTGCAGCGTCGCCGCGACGGTCAGTTCCAGGTTCTCGCGGGCCAGGGACGGCACGAGGTACTTGTCGGAGATGACCTCGCCCTGCTCGGTCACCTTGATCTCGCCCTCCAGCGTGCCCCAGGGCTGGGCGAGGATCGCGTCGTGCGAGGGGCCGCCGCCGCGGCCGACGGTGCCGCCGCGGCCGTGGAAGAGGCGCAGCCGCACACCGTAGCGGTGCGCGACGTCACGCAGGCGGCGCTGGGCGCGGTGGATCTCCCACTGCGAGGTGGTGATGCCGCCGAACTTCGAGGAGTCGGAGTAGCCGAGCATGACCTCCTGCACGTCGCCGTTGAGCGCGACGAGGCGCCGGTACGACGGGTCGCAGAGCATGTCCTCCAGGATCGTGTCGGCGGCCTTCAGCTCGTCCGTGGTCTCCAGGAGCGGCACGATGCCGATCTTGGCCCAGCCGGCGTGCAGGTCGATGAGGCCCGCCTCGCGCGCGAGGACGGTCGCGGCGAACACGTCGTCGGCGCCCTGGCACATCGAGATGATGTACGACTCGATGACCTCGGGGCCGAACACGTCGAGTGCGCGCTGGATCGTGTGGAAGACGCCGAGGGTCTTCTCGCCGTCGGCGTCGAGCGGCGCCGGGGTGGGCGCCAGCGGGCGGCGGGAGCGGAGCTCCTTGGCGAGCAGCTTGCCGCGGTAGTCGCGCGGCATGTCGGCGTAGCGCCAGGACTCCTCGCCGAGCCGGTCGAAGAGCTGGCCGAGCGTGTGGTGGTGCGCGTCGGCGTGCTCGCGGACGTCCATCGTGGCGAGCTGCAGACCGAAGGCGGAGAGCGTACGGATCGTACGGTTCATGCGGCCTTCGGCGAACAGTCCGCCGCGGTGCTCGCGCAGCGAGGTCTGGATGAGCGTCAGGTCGTGCAGCAGCTCGGCGGTGCCGAGGTAGTCGCGGCCGTCCTGGTGCGGGGTGTTGTTGGCGAGCCGCGTCTTGGTGTTCTCCAGCTTCTGCCGGATCGCGGTGGCCTTGAGCCGGTAGGGCTCCTCCGCGTTGAGCCGCTTGTAGCGGGGGCTGATCTCCGGGAGGCGCTCCAGGTCGCACTGGAGCGACGTGAGCAGCTCCTCGGTGGCGCCCGTGTAGCGGATCGAGTTCGACAGGAAGCCGCGCAGCTCGTCGATCATGTCGAGCGCGTCGTTGATCCCGTGCTCGTGCTGGAGGATCAGGACGTCCCAGGTGACCTGCGGCGTCACGTTCGGGTTGCCGTCGCGGTCGCCGCCGATCCAGGTGCCGAAGGTGAGCGGGCGGCTGTCCTCGGGGAGCTGGAAGCCGACGCGCTCCAGCTCGGCGGTGAGGTCCTCCAGGACGTCACCGACGGCGCCGGCGTGCAGCTCGTCCAGGTAGTAGATCGCGTTGCGCGACTCGTCGGTGACCTCGGGGCGCACGACACGCAGCTCGTCCGTCTGCCACACGAGGTCGATGTTCTCGGCCAGCCGGGTGTCGTAGCGGCGCCGGTCGGTCTCCAGGACCGGGGTCTCCAGGAGCTCGGCGACACGGCGCAGCTTGTTCAGGACCGAGCGGCGGGCCGCCTCGGTGGGGTGCGCCGTGAAGACGGGTCGCACGTTCAGGTGCTTGACCGTGTTGCGCAGGTGCTCCGGGTCGGCGTCCTTGAGCCGGTCCGCGGTGCGGGCGAGGAGTCCACCCTCGGCGGCCCGCATGGCGCGCAGCTCCCGGCCACGGTGCACCTGCTCGGTGACGTTGGCCAGGTGGAAGTACGTGGAAAAGGCGCGGACCAGCTTGGCCGCGGTGTCCAGCTCGGTGCCGCGCAACAGCTCGGCGGCGGCCTCGCCGTCCTCGCGGGTCAGGCGGCGGACCTTCTCGACCAGTTCGAGCAGCTCCGGGCCCTCCTGGCGGACCAGGGTCTCGCCCAGCAGGTCACCGAGCCGACGGATGTCGGCGCGCAGCTCGGCGCTGGTGCTCGTCGCAGCGGTCTGTTCGTCGGCACTGCTCACAGGTGCGGCTCCTTGCAATGGTGAAGCACGTCTGGCACGTGGTGAAGCACGTCGGGAGGAAGGATCCCCGGATCCGGGTACACAACCCGGGGTGGAGATTCAGAGCGGACCGCGCTGTCCGACCGATTCCAAGGATATGTGCCACCGCCGACGGCGAGGTCGGAGCCTCTTGCCGCCCGGCTGCACGCTGACATACTTACGGTGCCGTAGGTTACGGAACCGTAGGCAAGCTGTCCGCGGATCCCCGTGGATCTCCTGACCCGTCTCAGCCCGTCTCAACCCTCGACTTACAGGGGACTCCCATGGCAACCACCACCGATGTGATCGAAGAAGCCCCCGGTCCGGCCTCAGGACCGCCCGCCACCTCGCATTCTGCGACACTCGGCGGCGAACAGAAGCGTTCCGTGGAGCAGATCACACTGCTCCTGTTCATCACCGTTCCGTTCCTGGCCGTGCTCGCGGCGGTGCCGCTGGCCTGGGGCTGGGGGGTGAGCTGGCTCGACCTCGGGCTGCTCGTCCTCTTCTACTTCGTCGGCTGCCACGGCATCACGATCGGCTTCCACCGGTACTTCACGCACGGCTCCTTCAAGGCGAAGCGTCCGCTGCGGATCGCGCTGGCGATCATGGGCTCGCTCGCGGTGGAGGGCCCGATCGTGCGCTGGGTCGCCGACCACCGCAAGCACCACAAGTTCTCCGACGCCGAGGGCGACCCGCACTCGCCGTGGCGGTACGGGGAGACGGTCCCGGCCCTGCTGAAGGGCCTGTGGTGGGCACACATGGCCTGGATGTTCGACGAGGAGCAGACCTCGCAGGAGAAGTACGCCCCGGACCTGATCAAGGACCCGGCGATCCGCGCGATCTCCCGCCAGTTCGTCCTGTGGACGGCGCTCTCGCTCTTCCTCCCCGCCCTGATCGGCGGTCTGGTGACGATGTCCTGGTGGGGAGCGTTCACGGCGTTCTTCTGGGGCTCGCTCGTGCGGGTGGCGCTCCTGCACCACGTGACGTGGTCGATCAACTCGATCTGCCACGCCGTCGGCAAGCGCCCCTTCAAGTCCCGCGACCGCTCCGGCAACGTGTGGTGGCTGGCCGTCCTGTCCTGCGGCGAGTCCTGGCACAACCTGCACCACGCGGACCCGACGTCGGCGCGGCACGGTGTGGAGCGCGGCCAGATCGACTCCTCGGCCCGCCTCATCCGCTGGTTCGAGCGGCTCGGCTGGGCGCACGATGTGCGCTGGCCGTCCAAGGACCGCATCGCCTCGCGCCGCAAGGAGCAGGTCGCCGACGCGGCCTGACCACCACACGGCATGATGGGAGACGTGGCGACCGACTCAAGCACCCCGAGCAATTCGAGCAGCGACAGGCCGGACCGGCCCGAGAAGGCTCGGCGCACGCGCAGAACGCGGATGACGGGGGCGGAGCGACGGCAGCAGCTTCTGGAGATCGGTCGTGTCCTGTTCGCCGCCAAGGGCTTCGAGGCCACGTCGGTGGAGGAGATCGCGGCGAAGGCCGGGGTCTCCAAGCCGGTGGTGTACGAGCACTTCGGCGGCAAGGAGGGCCTGTACGCGGTCGTGGTGGACCGCGAGATGCGTCAGCTGCTCGACATGGTGACCGGTTCGCTGACGGCCGGTCATCCGCGTGAGCTCCTCGAGCAGGCGGCGTTCGCGCTCCTCGACTACATCGAGGAGTACACGGACGGTTTCCGCATCCTGGTCCGCGACTCCCCCATCCCGCAGTCCACGGGTTCGTTCGCGTCCCTGATCTCGGACATCGCCACGCAGGTGGAGGACATCCTCGGCCGCGAGTTCAAGAACCGCGGCTTCGACCCGAAGCTGGCGCCGCTGTACGCGCAGGCGCTGGTCGGGATGGTCGCGCTGACGGGGCAGTGGTGGCTGGACGCGCGCAAGCCGAAGAAGGCGGAGGTCGCGGCGCACCTGGTGAACCTGGCGTGGCACGGGCTGGATGGGCTGGAGCCGAAGCCGCGGCTCATAGGGCACCGGAAGAACTGACGCGCCGCACCGGGGCCGGACTCACGGGGCTCCGCCCCGGACCCCGCTGCTCAATCTCCCCCAGCTACCGCTGGGAGGTGCCCCCTGCAGGGGCTTGATCGCGATGCCGTGCCGGGTCAGCCGTTGCGCGTACGAGTCGATGTCGCGCGCCGCGAGTGCGGGTGGCTTGGGGGTTTCGGTCATGCCGAGGTCGTCGACGTAGAACGACCGCAGGATCTCCTCGCTGCCGGGCAGCGCCGCGAGTTGCACATGGTCGATCCCGAGCAGCGTCATGCGCGGGTCGCCACCACGAAGATGCGGCGGAACGGCAGCACCGTGCCGTGCTCCGTCGCCGGGTACGCCTCGCGGAGCAGGTCGCGGTACTCGGCGACGAAGGCGTCGCGGGCCTCCGGGTCGTCCGCGAGCGCGGTCAGGACCGGGCGCAGGCCCGTGCCCTTGACCCAGTCGAGGACCGGGTCGGGGCCCTCCAGGAGGTGCAGGTACGTGGTTTCCCAGGCGTCCACCGCGCAGCCGAGGCCGGCCAGGCGTTCCAGGTAGGCGGCGGGCGTGAGCACCGCGTCGCCGTGCCGCAGGACTCCCGCCAGGCGGCCCTTCCAGCGCGCCGATTCGGCCAGTTCCCGCATCAGGGCGTGGCTGGGCGCGTCGAAGTTTCCGGGGACCTGGAAGGCGAACGTGCCACCGGGGGCCACCGCGTCGATCCACCGGGGGAAGGCGTCGGCGTGGTCCGGGACCCACTGGAGCGTCGCGTTCGACAGGATCAGGTCGTACGTCTCCGTGGGCGCCCAGTCGGCGGCGTCCGCGTACGCGAAGTCGAGGCGGTCGCTCGCGTGCGCGCGGGCCCGCTCCAACATCTGCGGCGAGTTGTCGTAGCCGGTCACACGGGCTGTGGGCCAGCGCTCGGTGAGCAGCGTCGTAACGTTGCCGGGGCCGCAGCCGAGGTCGGCGATGCGGGCCGGCTCCCCCGGCAGGGCGGGGACGCGGGCGAGCAGATCGACGAAGGGGCGACCGCGGTGGCCCGCGTGGCGGAGATACTGCTGGGGGTCCCAGGTGGGCGCTGGCATCATGGTCTCCAGCGTCCGCCGCATGTATCTCGATGTCAAGATAGTCGAATTCAAGAGACTTCACGTCGACACACCCTCTACACTGATCGCCATGGAGGACGAGGTCGACCGTCTGGTCTCAGCGTGGCGCCGAGAGCGCCCCGACCTCGACGTGGAGCCCCTTGAGGTGCTCAGTCGGGTCAGCAGGCTCGCGCGCCATCTCGACCGGGCCCGCCGCCTGGCCTTCTCCGAGCACAACCTGGAGCCGTGGGAGTTCGACGTCCTGACGGCGCTGCGCCGCGCAGGCACCCCGTACCAGCTCTCCCCCGGCCAGCTGCTCACGCAGACCCTGGTGACGTCCGGCACGATGACCAACCGCATCGACCGCCTCGCCAAGAAGGGTCTCGTCGAGCGCCTGCCCGACCCCAGCGACCGCCGCGGCGTCCTCGTCCGCCTCACGGACGAGGGCCGCGACCGCGCCGACCAGGCGCTCTCCGGACTGCTCGACCAGGAGCGGGCGATCCTGGCGGAGCTCTCACGCGCCCAGCGGGGCGAACTGGCCGGACTGCTGAGGCAGTTGACCGCCCCGTTCGACAACATCCCCGGCTAGGCGCCGACCGGGCTCAGCTGGCCGCCTCCAGGTCGACCGGGCCCACGCCCGCCCTGCGCGCGAGCGCCACCGCCGCGAGCGTCGAGTGCACCCCGAGCTTGCCCAGCACGTTCTGCATATGGGTCCGCACGGTGTGCGGGGACAGGAACAGCCGCTCCGCCACCGCCTTGCGGCCCAGCCCGGCCACCATGCAGCGCAGCACCTCGCGCTCCCGCGGTGTCAGGGACTCGACGAGCCGCTCGGACTCGGTGCGGTGCTTGCGCGCCGCGGTCAACTCCCGCAGCACGCCGGTGAGCAGCGCGGGCGGCAGATGCGTCTCCTCCCGCAGCACCCCCCGTATGACGGTCAGCAGACGCGACAGCGAGCAGTCCTTGGCGACCCAGCCGGACGCCCCCGCCTGCAGCGCGAGCGCCGCGCGGCGCGGATCGTCCCGCTCGGCGAGCACCACCGTACGCACGGCGGGCTGGGCCGAACGGACGCCCGCCACCAGTGAGATGCCGTCGACCAGGCCGTCCTGCGAGGCGCTGTCGGGTACCGCCGTCGGCGCGCGCATGCCCTGGAGCGATGCCGCTCCCAGGTCCGCGTCGATCAGCAGCACGTCGAAGCGGCGCCCCTCGGCGACCCCCCGGTCGATGCAGCGCAGCGCGGCGGGGCCGCTGCCCGCTGCCGACACGTCGACGTCGGGCTCGGCGGCGAGTGCCGCGGCGAGCGACTCGGCGAAGATGCGGTGGTCGTCGACCACCAGGACCCGGATTCGAACCACGTGATTACCCCCTTCCCCGAGCTCCGGTGCGGAGCAGGGGATACCCCAACCTCGGGGGACGGACCAACGCAGGTACGGCGCCCGGAGTCCGGGATGCCGCAGCCGCCCGGCCGCCGCCGGGTGCGCAACCGCCACCCCCGCTCCGGGCGTCGTACCCGGCTGTCTCGCCCCCTGATCGACACCGGCCCCCACCGGTGCTGTCCTCAGAGTAGAGGTGGAGGCCTCCGGGGGAAGTCAATTCGCAGAACTGATTGGCGGTTGGCGGAGCGGCGACCGTCCTGCCGTTTAGGGTGATGCGCATGTTTCGCATCGAGACCGAAGTCGACAAGGAGCGCGGCCTCCTGCTCCGGTCGCTGCTGAGGGAGACCAACACGGCGACGTCACCGGGTCTGCGCGAACTGGCCGGCACCCCTGCCGACCAGCATGTCCCGCTCCAGGTCTGGGTGTTGGAGGAGGACGGCACGCTCGCGGCGGGGCTCGACGCGTACACCTGGGCGTACTGGCTGCACGTGGACCTGCTGTGGGTCGCCGAACAGCACCGCGGCACCGGCCTCGGCTCCCGGCTGCTCGCGGAGGCGGAGCGGATCGCGCACGAGGAGCGCGACTGCGTCAGCTCCCGCGTCGAGACGTGGGACTTCCAGGCTCCTGGCTTCTACCGACTGCACGGGTACGACGTGGTGTCCGTGATCCCCGACTACCCGCCGGGGATCAAGGAGTTCACGCTCACCAAGCGGCTGGGGTAGCCGCTACGAGACGCGTCGCGCGCCCGCCGAAGGCACCGCGGGGAACACCCGCGGCGCCGTGAATCCGGCCTCCGCGAAGGCGTCGGCGATCGACTTCGTGACGGCCTCGGCGTCGTCCGACTCGACCAGGACGATCGCCGAGCCGCCGAAGCCGCCGCCCGTCATCCGCGCGCCGATCGCGCCGGAGGTCATCGCCGTGGCGACGACGAGGTCCAGCTCGGGGCAGGAGATGCGCAGGTCGTCCCGGAGCGAGACGTGGCCCTGGACGAGGACGGGGCCGATGGCGCGGACGTCGCCGGAGTCGAGCAGTTCGATGACGCGCTCGACGCGGTGGTCGTCGGTGACGATGTGGCGGACGTAGCGGACGACCTTCTCGTCGACGCCGGCCAGCTCCAACTCCGCGACAGACCGGCCCAGTTCGGCGTACGACACGTCGCGCAGATGGGACACGCCGAGGACGCGCGCGCCCTCCTCGCAGCCCGCGCGCCGCTCCGCGTACGCCCCGTCGCCCAGCTCGTGCTTGACACGGGTGTCGACGACGAGCAGCTGGAGGCCGTGGGCCGCCAGGTCGAAGGGGACCTGGCGGACGGAGAGGTCGCGGCAGTCGAGGTGCAGGGCGTGCCCCTCGGTGGCGCAGGACGAGGCCATCTGGTCCATGACACCGCAGGGCACACCGACGAACGCGTTCTCGGCGCGCTGGGCGAGGACCGCCAACTCGGCCTCCGTGAGCCCGAGTTCGTACAGGTCGTTCATCGCGTACGCGGTCACGACCTCAAGGGCGGCCGACGACGAGAGGCCCGCGCCGGTCGGGACCGTGGAGGCGAGGTGGATGTCGGCGCCGCCGACCGTGTGGCCCGCGTCGCGCAGCGCCCAGACGACGCCCGCCGGGTACGCGGCCCAGCCGCCCTGGCCGTACTTGCTGAGCGGGGCCAGGTCGTCGACGCGCAGTTCCACGACCGGGGCGTCGATGTCGGCGGAGTGCAGGCGCAGCACGCCGTCCTCGCGCCGGGCCACCGCGGCGACCGCGGTGTGCGGCAGCGCGAGCGGCATGACGAAGCCCTCGTTGAAGTCGGTGTACTCGCCGATGAGGTTGACGCGGCCGGGGGCCGCCCACACTCCGGCGGGCTCGTACCCGTACAGGTCCTTGAACTGCGCGGCGACGGACATGAGTTGACTACCTGACCCTCGTAGTGACTGCTGCGGTGACTACTGCTGGCGCGCCCGGGCGAACTCCCAGGCGTCGGCGACGATGCCCGCGAGGTCCGCGCGGGACGGGTTCCAGCCGAGGCGCTCGCGCGCGGTGTCGGCGGAGGCGACCAGGACGGCCGGGTCGCCGCCGCGGCGCGGGGCGACGACCTCGGGGATCGGGCGCCCGGTGACCTGGCGGACGGTCTCGATGACCTCGCGGACGGAGAAACCGTTGCCGTTGCCGAGGTTGCAGATGAGGTGCTCGCCCGGCTGCGCGGCGTCGACCGCGAGCAGGTGGGCCTCGGCGAGGTCGGCGACGTGGATGTAGTCGCGGATGCAGGTGCCGTCGGGCGTCGGGTAGTCGTCGCCGAAGACGTTGATCGCCTCGCGGCCGCCCTGCGCGACCTGGAGGACGAGCGGGATGAGGTGGGACTCGGGGTCGTGCCGCTCGCCGCAGCTGCCGTAGGCGCCCGCGACGTTGAAGTACCGAAGGGATACGGCAGCCAGTCCGTGCGCGTTCGCCTCGCCGGTGATCATGTGGTCGACCGCGAGCTTCGAGGCGCCGTAGGGGGAAGTGGGCGCGGTCGGGTCGGTCTCGGTGATCGGGGTGTTCACCGGCTCGCCGTAGGTGGCGGCGGTCGAGGAGAAGACCAGCTTGCGCACGTCGGCGGCGCGCATCGCGGCGAGCAGCTCCATGGTGCCGCCGACGTTGTTGGCCCAGTACTTCTCGGGCTTCACGACGGACTCGCCGACCTGCGAGAACGCGGCGAAGTGCAGCACGGCGTCGAAGGAGGGGTCGAGCCACTTGCCCGCGTCGCGGATGTCGCCCTCGACGAAGGTGGCGCCCGCGGGCACGCCCTCGCGGAAGCCGGTGGAGAGGTTGTCGAGGACGACGACCTCGTGGTTCGCCTCAAGAAGGTGCTGGGCGACGACAGAGCCGACGTATCCCGCACCACCCGTGACCAGGTACTTGCCCATTACTTGCTCGCTACCTCTCGCAGTCGCTCGGCCGCGGCCTCCGGCGGCACGTCGTTGATGAACACGCTCATGCCGGATTCGGAACCCGCGAGAAACTTCAGCTTGCCGGAAGTGCGGCGGACGGTGAAAAGCTCGAGGTGCAGCGCGAAGTCGTCGCGATTGACGCCCTCGAACTCGTCCAGCGAGCCGAACGGGGCCTGGTGCCAGGCCGCGATGTACGGCGTCACCGGCTGGTCCTCACCGAAGATCCGGTCGAAGCGCCTCAAGAGTTCCAGATAAATCTTGGGGAACTCTGTGCGCGCAGCGTCGTCGAGCCCGAGCAGGTCGGGGACCTGACGCTTGGGGTAGAGGTGGACCTCGTACGGCCAGTGCGCCGCGTACGGCACGAAGGCCACCCAGTGCTCGCCCTCCAGGACGATCCGCGAACCGGCACCGGTCTCAGAGAGCTCCTTCTCCACCACGTCGGCGAAGAGATTGCGGCCACCGGTCTGCTCCTTGTGCTCGGCGACCGATCGGAGCATCAGGGCCGTGCGCGGCGTGGTGAAGGGGTAGGCGTAGATCTGGCCGTGCGGGTGGCCGAGGGTGACGCCGATCTCGGCGCCGCGGTTCTCGAAGCAGAAGACCTGCTCGACGGAGTCCAGGTGGGACAGCTCGGCGGTGCGGTCCGTCCACGCGTCGAGGACGAGACCGGCCTGCTCCTCGGTCAGGTCCGCGAAGGACTTGTCGTGGTCGGACGTGAAGCAGACGACCTCGCAGCGGCCCGAGTCCCCGGCGAGCGAGGGGAAGCGGTTCTCGAAGACCACCACGTCGTACGAGGAGTCGGGGATCTCGCTCAGCCGCTCGCCCTCGGAGGGGCACAGCGGGCACTCGTCGGCCGGCGGGTGGTACGTGCGGCCCTGGCGGTGCGAGGCGATGGCGACGGAGTCGCCGAGCAGCGGGTCGCGGCGCACCTCGGACGTCGTGACCGTGGGGTCGAGGGGGCGGCGGTCGGTCGCGTCCCGGACCACGTCGTCGCGCGAGTCGTAGTAGATGAGCTCACGACCGTCGGCGAGCCGGGTCGACGTCTTCTTCACGTCCGATGCTCCTCATCGCACCAATCAAACAGAACCAAACACAACAAAGCATAAGGCAACAGCGGCGTCAAGAGGAACGACCTTAGGCCAACTGTGCGCTTTCTGTGCTCTCCCGAGTACTCCGGGCGAGGCCTCGATCACAATCCAACAAAGAACGTCATGAGAACTGTTCACTTATTGAAGTCGGAGGCGTAGGTTCCGGACTGTTTCAGTTCGCGCAACGAAGCGAGATCTTCATGCTGTCCCCCACAACAACCCTGGCCGAGGGGCTTCGACTGCCCACCAACGGCCTCGACTACGCGATCATGGCGATCTACTTCGTCGTGGTCCTGGGCATCGGCTTCGCCGCTCGCCGGTCCGTGAAGACCAGCCTCGACTTCTTCCTGTCCGGGCGTTCCCTGCCCGCGTGGGTCACCGGTCTCGCGTTCGTCGCCGCGAACCTGGGCGCCACGGAGATTCTCGGCATGGCGGCCAACGGGGCGCAGTACGGCCTCTACACCGTCCACTGGTACTGGATCGGCGCCATCCCGGCCATGGTCTTCCTCGGCCTCGTGATGATGCCGTTCTACTACTCGTCGAAGGTGCGCTCGGTCCCCGAGTTCCTGCTGCACCGCTTCGGGCCCTCGTCCCACCTGCTCTCCTCGATCATCTTCGCCGTCTCCTCGGTGCTGATCGCGGGCGTCAACCTGTACGCGATGGCCCTGGTGCTCCAGGCGCTGCTCGGCTGGCCGCAGTGGGTCGCGATCGTCATCGCGGGCCTCTTCGTCCTCGCGTACATCACGATCGGCGGGCTCTCCTCGGCGATCTACAACGAGGTCCTGCAGTTCTTCGTCATCCTCGCCGCGCTCATCCCGCTGACCATCGTCGGCCTCAAGCGCGTCGGCGGCTGGGACGGCATCTCGGACTCGCTGTCCAGTTCGCACGGCGACTCGTTCATGACCGCCTGGCAGGGCACCGGCATCGGTGAGTCCAACCCGCTCGGCGCCAACTGGCTGACCATCGTGCTCGGCCTCGGCTTCGTGATGAGCTTCGGCTACTGGACGACGAACTTCGCCGAGGTGCAGCGCGCGCTGTCCGCGAAGAACCTCTCCGCCGCCAAGCGCACCCCGCTGATCGCCGCGTTCCCGAAGATCCTCATCCCGATGGTCGTCGTGATCCCCGGTCTGATCGCCCTGGTCATGGAGCCCTCGCTGGGCAAGGGCGGCGCGGACGGCCTGCAGTACAACGACGCCATCCCGGTCCTCATGCGCGACCTGCTGCCCAACGGTGTCCTCGGCATCGCGGTCACCGGTCTGCTCGCCGCGTTCATGGCGGGTATGGCGGCCAACGTCTCGTCGTTCAACACGGTGTTCACCAACGACATCTGGTCCGCGTACATCAAGAAGAACCAGAGCGACCGGTACTACCTGCAGACCGGCCGTGTCGTCACCGCCGTGGGTGTGCTGATCGGCATGGGCACCGCGTTCATCGCGGGCAGCTTCAGCAACATCATGAACTACCTGCAGACGCTGTTCTCGTTCTTCAACGTCCCGCTGTTCGTGGTCTTCATCATCGGCATGTTCTGGAAGCGCACCACGCCCGCCGCCGGTTTCTGGGGCCTCCTGTCCGGCACCGTGGCCGCGATGGTGAACTACTTCTGGTTCTACAAGCAGGGCGTCATCTCGATCCCCTCCGACCAGGGCGCCAACTTCGTCTCGTCGATCGTCGCCTTCGTGGTCGGCGCCGTGGTGATGTTCGTGGTCACGCTCTGCACCAAGTCCAAGCCCGCCGAGGAGCTGGCCGGTCTCGTCTACGGCACGAAGTCGCCGGGCATGGAGGAGCCGCCGGCCGAGGGTGACGACGCCTGGTACCGCAAGCCGGCCCTGCTGGGCTGGGGTGCGATCGCCCTCGCCGTCATCTGCTACATCCCGTTCTCCTTCTGAGGTCCGAGGTACACGACATGAGCGACGACATGAACCCGCACGTCGAGGAAGTGAAGGAGCTGGAGGCCAAGTCGGCGACGGCGGCCCGGCTCTTCGACGTACGACGCATCATCGGCGGCCTTTTCGTGGTGTACGGCGTGATCGTCACGATCGCCGGCTTCACGGCCTCGGACGCCGACATGAAGAAGGCCCAGGACATCAACATCAACCTGTGGACCGGCATCGGCATGCTGCTCCTCGGCGTCTTCTTCCTGGTCTGGCTGAAGCTCCGCCCGACGGTCCCCCCGACGGCGGAAGAACTCGCCGAGGCCACCGAGCCGACCGAGTAACACCACCAGCCCCGAAAGAAACCAGGGCCGGGACCCACCGCTCGGGAGAGCGACGGGCCCCGGCCCTTCGTTACGGTGCGCGCGTGGACACACGAAAGGCAGGTGGCACACCGATGGCAGCCGGCACACCGGCCGAGCGGGCACTGGGACGCTCGTACACGACGGGCGACGGGGCGGTCCGCTTCGACGTCGACGACTTCTCGGTGGACCATCAGCCGGACAGAACCGCCCTGTTGACGTACCGCCTGACGGTCACCCGCACCTCGCACCCGCCGGAGCGCTGGGCCTTCACCCTTCACTGGGACGACAAGTCGTTCACCGACGTCCTGACGTCGGCCGCCCCCGAGCCCGAGCGCCTGCGGCAGCTCGTCCAGCTGGTCCGGTCCCTGCTGGAGGAGTGGTGGGACACCAAGGGGCACAACCGCGGCTTCGCGAAGATGGGGCGGCGGCTGTCGTAGGGGGCGGGTGCGTACAACGCACGAGGCCCGTTCCGCAGGAGCGGAGCGGGCCTCGTGTCTCTGGAGCGCTGGGCAGGCCTTGCACCTGCATTTCCCCGCAGGAAGCGGGGCGTCTTTCCTTGGACCACCAACGCGCGGTCGTTCACCGCGAGTTGCGGTGACCAACAAGATCAACTGTAGCTCAGGACTCGGGTTCTGGCGAACCCACGGGACCGGCCCGGTCCAGTAATCCCGTACGGGCCGCCAGCGCGGCCGCCTCCAGCCGGGAGCCGACGCCCAGTTTCATCAGGACGCGCTGCACGTGGGTACGGGCCGTGGACGGGGCGATGCCCATGCCCGCCGCGATCAGCCGGGTGTCCTCGCCGTCCGCGACCCGCACCAGGACCTCGACCTCGCGCGGCGTCAGCATCTGGAGCAACCGCTGCCCCTCGTCGTCCGGTTGGGCCGCCGGATTGAGCAACTCGCCGAAGGCGCCCTGGAGCAGCGCCGGGGCCACCGCCGCCTCCCCCGCCCGCGCCTTCATCAGGGCCCGCTCGACACCCTCTATGCGCTCGTCGTGCCGTACGTAACCGGAGGCACCGGCCGCGAAGGCCGAGGCGATGCCCCTGGGGGAAGGGACCGGCCCGAGGACCACCACCGCGACCTGCGGACGCTCGCGCTTGATCCGGACCACCGGGTCGAAGGTGCCGGGCTCGGCCGGGGTCGCCGTACCCAGCAGGCAGACCTCGGGTGCCCGCGAGATCACCAGGTCCGCTGCTCCGGCGGCCGGTGCGGCCGCCGCGAGCACCCGGTGCCCGCGCAGCTTGAGCGCCGAGGCCAACGCCTCGGCGAGCAGTCGGTGGTCGTCGACCACCATCAGCCGCACTCCCATTCGGGCCTACCCCCCAATCCACCCCGGCTGTCCCCGCGAACCCCCGGGCCCCCCAAGGACAGGCGAGCCCCCCGACTCCCCGTCCTTCTTCAACCCCGGAAGCTACACGCTTGTTCGAGGTTGCGCGCCCCCTACCGGCCAGAAGCGGCCCTGAATGCTGAAATCCAGTGCATTGAGGGATGATTGGGGGTACAGGAGCGCAAAGCAAGCGGTATAAAAGCGCTCGTTCGGGACTGTTTCCGATGCCTTCTCAATCAGTGCTGAACCCGACCGCCGTGTACTGCTTCACGTCGTTCGAGCGGGGCTCACCGATCAATGGCTGACCGAAGAACAACCGGCCCTTTGAATAGCGCAGTTCGGAGTTGGACCGGCCCGGCGCCATGCCACTGATCAGATCCCGTACGGCCGGCGTGGCCGGCGTCCTGAGCAGTGTCTGCTGCTTCATGGTCCGGGGGTCGATGGAGACGATCTCGCTGCCCTTGTCGAAGGCCCCCGTCCTGAACGCCAGGACGTGTCCGCCGTCCATGCGCACCGGGAAGATCTCCTGATCCCCGCCGGCCACCCGGTCGCCCGTGCGCCTGCCCGTCTCCAGGGAGTACGACACGAGCTCGTTGGCCGACCCGGCAGCGGCGTCGGTGCCGGTGCTGGGCGACCGGGTCGCGAGGTAGAGGCGCCCGTTGCCGACCGTGATCTTCGCGCAGCCCTCGGTCTTGCCGACCTCGCAGGCGAAGTCGTACTTCTTGGGGTCGATGGAGATCGTGCTCGCGAGCCGCCCGGCACCGTTCATGGCGTACACGCGGGTGATGGTGCCCGCCGCGTTGGCTCCCGTGCCCACGCCGAAGACGACCGGCTTGGTCGACAGGACCTTGACGTCGGACAGGCCCTTGGCGAGCCGGTAGGACCACTTGGGCCGCCCCGACACCGGGTCCAGGAGCTGCACCTCGTACGACGCGCGGCCGTAGGCACCGCACTTGCGGACCGTCACCAGCTGCGCCCCGCCGTGGTAGCCGACGTCCTGGCACTCGCCGGTGTCCGGCTGCCACAGGATGCGGCCCGTCTTGATGTCGAAGGCGGCGCCGCCGTCGAGCCCGCCGCCGACCGCGAGCGTACTGCCCGAGATGGACAGCTCCTCGAAGATCCGCCGGTTCGTGCCCTGCCCCAGACTCTGCGTCCAGAGCTTGGCCCCCGTGTTGACGTCGAAGACCGTGATCTGGCTGCACGGCTTGTGGTCGCCGTTGGCGGGCCGCCTGCCCGCCTCGCTGACCACGGCCGCGAGCGCGTCGTTGGTGACGGTGTCCGTGCCCGCGCACGTCTGCCCCGACAGCGGGAGGGTCCACTTCTCCTTGCCGGTCGCCGCGGACCGGCCGACGATCTCGCCGACGCCCGCCTTGGCGTACGTGCTGTCGGTCAGCCAGGACCCCTGCACGCTGTCCACCTGCCGCTTCGCCACCTTCGGCGCGGGCAGCCGCAGCACGGGACCGGCCGACGGGTCGGCCGGGGCCCGCTCGTCTCCCGAACCCTCGTAGCCGTCACCGCTCTTGTCGCCGTCCGCACCCGCGGAGCCGGCCTCCGAGCCCTTGCCGCCGGACGTCGACACGTACAGGACGGCGCCGCCGACGAGCAGGGCGAGGGCCACGACCGCGGCGCCGATGACGAGCGCGATCGGCGGCGCCTTCCGGCCGCCGCCACGGCCGTACGGCTGTCGCGGCAGGTGGGGACGCGCCTCGGGCGGCAGCGGTGCGCGCAGCCGGCCGTAACCAGGGGTGGGGTACGGCGGCGGGGGCGGGCCGAAGCCGTCCGACGGGGGCGGCTCGTTGGGCGGTGGGGGCGGGGGTGGCTGGGTCATGACCCGGGTACCTCGGGGACGTTGAGTTGCGGCAAGGTCAGTCACCGTCAGCCGGTCGCACGTTCTCGACCCGGCGGCCCTTTTCTATCACCCGCCTCCGACGGGCAACGGGCCGATCCGCCCCCTTACCAGGGGAAGGACCGGCCCGCGGTGCGCAACGCTCACGCGTCCTCGGCCAGTTCCAGCCAGCGCATCTCCAACTCCTCGCGCTGCGCGACCAGATCACGCAGCTCCGCGTCCAGCTTCGCGACCTTCTCGAAGTCGGTGGCGTTGTCCGCGATCTGCGTGTGCAGCTTGGTCTCCTTCTCGGAGACCTTGTCCATCTGCCGCTCGATCTTCTGGAGTTCCTTCTTCGCGGCGCGGGTGTCGGCCGCGGAGGGACCCGCCTTCTCGGCGGCGGCCGGGGCGGCGGCGGGAGCGGGGGACGCGGCCTCGATCATCCGCTGCCTGCGCTCCAGGTACTCGTCGACGCCGCGCGGCAGCATCCGCAGGGTGGCGTCGCCGAGCAGGGCGAAGGTGTTGTCGGTGGTGCGCTCCAGGAAGAACCGGTCGTGGGAGATCACGACCATCGAACCGGGCCAGCCGTCGAGCAGGTCCTCCAGCTGCGTCAGCGTCTCGATGTCCAGGTCGTTCGTCGGCTCGTCGAGGAAGAGCACGTTCGGCTCGTCCATCAGCAGGCGGAGCAGCTGGAGGCGGCGGCGCTCGCCACCGGACAGGTCGCCGACCGGCGTCCACTGCTTGTCCTTCGCGAAGCCGAACTGCTCGCACAGCTGGCCCGCGGTCATCTCCCGGCCCTTGCCGAGGTCGACGCGGTCGCGGATCTGCTGGACGGCCTCCAGTACGCGCAGTGTGGGCGGGAGTTCGGTGACGTCCTGCGAGAGGTACGCGAGCCGTACGGTCTTGCCGACGGCGATCTTCCCCGCGGCGGGCTGCACATCGCCCTGGCTGGTGGCGGCGTCGGCGAGGGCGCGCAGCAGGGACGTCTTGCCCGCGCCGTTCACGCCGACCAGGCCGACGCGGTCGCCGGGGCCGAGCTGCCAGGTCAGGTGCTTGAGCAGCACCTTCGGACCGGCGGTGACGGTCACGTCCTCCAGGTCGAAGACGGTCTTGCCGAGCCGGGCGTTCGCGAACTTCATCAGCTCGCTCTTGTCGCGCGGCTCCGGGACGTCGGCGATCAGCTCGTTGGCCGCCTCGACGCGGAAGCGCGGCTTGGAGGTGCGGGCCGGGGCGCCGCGGCGCAGCCAGGCCAGCTCCTTGCGGACCAGGTTCTGCCGCTTGGCCTCCTCGGTCGCGGCGATCCGCTCCCGCTCGGCGCGCGCGAACACGTAGTCCGAGTAGCCGCCCTCGTACTCGTAGACGTCGCCCTTCTGCACGTCCCACATGCGGGTGCAGACCTGGTCGAGGAACCAGCGGTCGTGCGTGACGCAGACGAGCGCGGAGCGGCGGGCCCGCAGGTGCTGGGCGAGCCAGGCGATGCCCTCGACGTCGAGGTGGTTGGTCGGCTCGTCGAGCACGATCAGGTCCTGCTCGGCGATGAGCAGCTTGGCGAGGGCGATACGGCGCCGCTCGCCGCCGGAGAGCGGGCCGATCACGGTGTCCAGGCCCTGCGGGAAGCCGGGCAGGTCGAGGCCGCCGAAGAGCCCCGTCAGTACGTCGCGGATCTTGGCGCTGCCGGCCCACTCGTGGTCGGCCATGTCGCCGATGACCTCGTGCCGGACGGTGGCCTGCGGGTCGAGCGAGTCGTGCTGGGTGAGTACGCCCAGGTGCAGGCCGCCGCTGTGGGTGACGCGGCCGGTGTCCGCCTCCTCCAGCTTGGCGAGCATCCGGATGAGGGTGGTCTTGCCGTCTCCGTTGCGGCCCACGACGCCGATCCGGTCGCCTTCCTGTACGCCGAGGGAGACGCCGTCGAGGAGGGCACGGGTGCCGTAGACCTTCGAGACGTTCTCGACGTTGACCAGATTGACTGCCATTACGCTCCGCTCCGGGGGGGGTGGGCCAGTCTTCCAGCGTAGTCGGCTCGCCGATGGTGCCGGTCACCCGTTCCCACGCCACGGGGCTCCGCCCCGGACCCCGCGCCTCAATCGCCGGCGGGGCTGGGGAGATCGGGGCTCCGTCCCTGGCCCCGCTGCTCAAGCGCCGGCGGGGCTTGAAAGATCGAGGCCCTGCCCCGGATCCCGCGCCTCAAGCGCCGGCGGGGCTGGAAAGATCGGGGCTCTGCCCCGGACCCCGCTGCTCAAGCGCCGCAGGGGCTTGATTTACCGGCACCGGCCGGTGCCGCACCGCCTTGGGCAATCTGCCGCCTTGGGCGGCAGGGTGGGCAAGGCGGCGCACGGTGCCGCGTAACAGGGAGCGGGGGTCAGAGGGTCGTGGCGCCCGGAGCCGGGGAAGGGGCGACGCGGGCCGTGTGGCACAGGCCCGAGGTGGTCAGGGCCGCGGCGACGGATCGGGCTGAGGACTCGTCCGAGGTCAGGAACGCCGTGGTCGGGCCCGAGCCGGAGACGAGCGCGGCCAGAGCGCCCGCCTCCCGACCCGCCTCAAGCGTGTCCTTCAGGGACGGGAAGAGGGACAGCGCCGCGGGTTGCAGGTCGTTCGTGACCGTGGCGGCGAGGCCGTCGACGTCGCCGGTGCGCAGCGCCTCCAGGAGGGCGGGCGCCGCGACGGGCTCGGGGGCGTCCGGGCTGAGGCGGTCGAACTCGCGGTAGACGGCCGGGGTGGACAGCCCGCCGTCCGCAACGGCGAACACCCACCAGAATTCCCCGCCCACGTCGAGGGGTTCGAGCTTCTCGCCCCGCCCGGTGCCGAGGGCCGCGCCCCCGACCAGGCTGAACGGCACATCGCTGCCCAGCTCGGCGCAGATGTCCAGGAGTTCGTCCCGCGAGGCGTTCGTGCCCCACAGCGCGTCGCACGCCACGAGCGCGCCCGCCGCGTCGGCGGAGCCGCCCGCCATTCCCCCGGCGACCGGGATGTCCTTGGCGATGTGGATGCGTACGGCCGGTTCACCGAGCCCGTGGCGCTCGGCCAGCGCGTACGCCGCGCGCGCCGCGAGGTTCGTACGGTTCAGGGGCACCTGGTCGGAACCGGGACCGGTGCAGGTCAGCGCGAAGGCGTCGGACTCCGTCACCGTCACCTCGTCGTAGAGGCCGACGGCGAGGAAGACGTTGGCCAGGTCGTGGAAGCCGTCCGCGCGGGCGCCGCCGACCGCGAGCTGGACGTTGACCTTGGCGGGTACGCGTACGGTCACCGATGTCGCTGTCACTGCTGCTTGGCCTCCGCGATGCGGGCGAACTCGTGGACGGTGAGCGCCTCGCCGCGCGCCTGCGGGGAGACGCCGGCCGCGACCAGGGCCTGCTCGGCGGCCTGCGCCGAACCGGCCCACCCGGCGAGCGCCGCGCGCAGCGTCTTGCGGCGCTGGGCGAACGCGGCGTCGACGACCGCGAAGACCTCCTGCTTGGAGGCCGTCGTGGGGATCGGCTCGGTGCGGCGCACGAGGGAGACGAGGCCGGAGTCGACGTTCGGGGCGGGCCAGAAGACGTTGCGGCCGATCCGGCCGGCGAGCTTGACCTCCGCGTACCAGTTGGCCTTCACGGACGGGACGCCGTAGACGCGGGAGCCGGGCCCGGCGGCGAGCCGGTCGGCGACCTCGGCCTGCACCATCACGAGGGTCCGCTCGATGCTCGGGAACGTGTCGAGCATGTGGAGCAGGACGGGGACCGCGACGTTGTACGGGAGGTTCGCGACGAGGGCCGTGGGCGCGGGGCCGGGGAGCTCGGTGACCTGCATCGCGTCGATGTTGACGAGGTCGAAGGCGTCCTTCTTGGCCGGGATGCGGGCCGCGACGGTGGCGGGCAGGGCGGCGGCCAGTACGTCGTCGATCTCGACGGCCGTGACATGGCGGGCCGCTTCGAGGAGGGCGAGGGTGAGCGAGCCGAGGCCGGGGCCGACCTCAACGACGGCGTCGTCCTCGGTCACTTCCGCGGTGCGGACGATGCGGCGGACGGTGTTGGCGTCGATGACGAAGTTCTGGCCGCGCTGCTTGGTCGGCCGGACGTTCAGCGCCGCGGCGAGTTCGCGGATGTCCGCGGCGCCGAGGAGGGGGCCCTGGGGGTCACTGGTGCTCACCGTTCAAGGGTAGCCGTGCCGTACCGGGCGCCTTCGCCGCGAGGTGTTTCAGGCCCTCCTCAGAGGCGTCCCCCGCAGTGCGGCCACGGCGTCGACCCGCGGCTGACGTACAGCTTCTTCGCCCGGTAGGTCTGCTCCTCGGCAGGTGCGTCCTGGGGGCGGCCCGAGCCGCCGAGGCTCTGCCAGGTCTGGGTGTCGAACTGGTAGAGCCCGCCGTAGGTACCGGTCGCATCCGTGGCCGCCGGCCGCCCGCCCGATTCGCAGGCGGCGAGCCCGGACCAGTTGAGGGAGTCCGCCCCGGCCACGGACGTCGGCATCGGCTTCGTACCGACCCTGATCTCCTGCGTGCGCGGCTCACGCACGATCTCCTCCCGCACGCGCCGCGGCTTCTTCTTGACCCCGTTGACGGTGCGCACCGCGTACGTGACCCGTCTCGTCCCGGGCTCACCGGCCCGCGTGACGACCTCCGTGCCCTGGAAGAGCGAGGCGTCACGGGTCCGCTCGGTCGCGAAGGGGATCGACTCCTCGCGGACCTCCTTCTCGCCCTTCACCCGCAGCACGGTGACGACCTGTCCGTCGCGCGGGAAGCTGTCCTGCGGCACCGACGTGGTGTCCTGTCCGCGCAGCGTGACCCCGGCGTCGGCCACGGCCTCGCCCACGGTCGCCGCGTTCGTGCGGATGGTGCGGCGGTTGCCGTCGGCCATGATCGTGACGCTGCGTTCGGTGCGTACGTCGAGGGCGAGCCCGTGGCGGGCGATGCTCTGGGAGCGCGAGGCCGAGACGTACGCGCCCTCCGCCCGCACCCCGAGCTGCCGCAGCGCCCCGTGCACGGTCCGCGCCGTGGTCCACACCTCGCGGCGCTGTCCGTCGAGGGTGAGCCGGACGGGCCGCCCGTACCGGATCGCGACCTCGTCCCCGCTGGCCAGTGCGGCCCCTTCGCCGGGCGCGACGACGTCGTGGTCGCCGACCTCCACGCCCTCGTCGGCGAGGAGTTCGGTGACGTCGTCGGCGAAGGTGTGCAGGGTGCGTTCCTTGCCGTCGACGCTGAGGTGGATGGCCTTGTCGTCGGCGACGAAGGCAGCCGTGCCGCCCGCGAGGAACGCGACGACCAGGGCCCGCGGCAGCAGCCTGCGCAGCGCTTCGGGCCGCTGCGCCGTCCTCTCCCGGCGGGCTGCGCGCCGGGCGGCGGCCCGGCCCTCCGGAGCGTCGGGGGCGGGCGTCGGACGCGGCACCCGCGTCTCGGTCGGCGCCGCCGCGAAGGCCTCCGCGCCGTAAGCCCCGTACGCGCCGTACGGCTCGTGCGACTCCTGCGGCTCGCGCGGCTCATGCGGCTCATGCGGCTCATGCGGCTCGTACGGTTCGTGCCGTTCGTGCGACTCGTACGGCCCGTACCGCTCCCGCGATCCGTACCGCTCGTACGAGCCGTAGGTCCCGTACGACTCATAACGCTCGTACGGCTCGTACGTCTCCTGCGGCGTATTGCTCACGACGACGCTCCAGGCACTCACAGGCGTCCGGTCCCCGGGCAGGGGCGGATCGGGCCAGCAGAACCTAGCGGAGCACCGGTCACTCTCCAAAGCACCGCGACTACTCTGTGTGGCGACTCTGCCCGAAGGTGTACGGGTGCGAGCGGCCGTGACCGTTATCGCTCAGTAATCGAAGGCACGCGCGGTGTTGGCGGAGACCGATGTCGCGAGGGCTGTCTCCGTGACGCCCTTGACCTCTGCCATGGCGCGCAGCGTGACCGGAATGAGATACGGGGCGTTAGGCCGACCGCGGTACGGGGCGGGCGTCAGGAAGGGCGCGTCGGTCTCGACCAGGACCAGTTCGAGCGGGGCGACCGCGAGTGCGTCGCGCAGCGGCTGCGCGTTCTTGAACGTCACGTTGCCCGCGAACGACATGAAGTAGCCGTTCTCCGCGCAGATTTGGGCCATCTCCGCGTCGCCGGAGTAGCAGTGGAAGACGGTGCGCTCGGGCGCGCCTTCTTCCTTCAGGACGCGTAGCACATCGGCGTGCGCCTCGCGGTCGTGGATGACGAGCGCCTTGCCGTGCCGCTTGGCGATCTCGATGTGGGCGCGGAACGACTTCTCCTGCGCGGCCTTGCCCTCGGGGCCCGTGCGGAAGTAGTCGAGGCCGGTCTCGCCGACGCCCTTCACGTGCGGGAGGGCGGCGAGCCGGTCGATCTCGGCGAGCGCCTCGTCGAGCCCGGCGTCGCCCAGCGGCTCGCGCGCGCCCTGGCGGGACCAGCCGTCGGGGTCGCCGTGGACGATGCGCGGCGCCTCGTTGGGGTGCAGGGCGACGGTCGCGTGCACGCGCGCGTGCTCCCGTGCCGTGTCGGCCGCCCAGCGCGAGCCCGCGAGGTCGCAGCCCACCTGGACGACCGTGGTCACACCCACCGACGCCGCTTTGCCGAGGGCCTCCTCCACGGTGCCCGCCTGCATGTCCAGGTGGGTGTGGGAGTCGGCGACCTCGCTCTCCAGGGGCGTGGGCAGCGGCGGCGGGGTGACGTCCTTGGTGCTGGGGCTCATGCCCCCGATCCTACGAAGCCGGTGTCACTCGCCCCGCTTGTGGTGGCTGAAGGGGTGCAGCAGGTCCGACAGGTGCCAGTGGTGGTGGTCGGCGTGGGCGGCCGTGCCCACGCGCTCCGCCGCCTCCGGCTCCGGCACCTCGACCGGGCCCGACTGCGGGGTGCGGTGGTGCTGCAGCGCGTCACGGGCCGAGGAGACGCGCCCCGCCCGCATGATGCGGACGACGTTGCCCCCGCAGTTCAGACAGGTGGGCCGGGTCAGCGGCGACGGCACCCGCTCGCCCTTCACCACGTACATCACGAACTCCGCACCCTCCCCGTCGACGTGGTGCTCGATCTCGTAGGACTCCTCCCAGCCGTGCCCGCAGCGCATGCAGGCGAACGAATACGACTCGTGGGCGATGGATATCGCCGCGCCGCGTTGGGGAACCGGGGGTGTCTGTGCACCAATGGCTGTCTTGGAGACTGCGAACTCGCTCATGCCAGCTCCTCTTGCCCGCTGGACAAACGCCGCCTTCGGCAGCGTGGGGACGGGTGCGTCCCCTTCAACCAGTGGACGCCTCCGCTGGGCCGAGCGCAAAAGCCCTGTCGACTATTGGATCCGATTTGGCATTTCCCTGCCGAAACGGGCCGGACGCGCGGTCTTCGCTTTGCTTTTCAGGTTAGTCCTTTGCACGCCTATGGGGCGTTGCGCTGCGCATTCTTTGCCGCCACCACGGCATCGAAGACCTCGCGCTTGGGCAGCCCGGCGTCGGCGGCCACGGCCGCAATGGCCTCCTTGCGCCGCTCCCCCGCCTCCTCGCGCACGCGCACCCTGCGCACCAGCTCTTCGGGGGTGAGGTCGTCGGCCGACTTCTCCGGGGCGCCCTCGACGACGACCGTGATCTCGCCGCGCACGCCCTCGGCGGCCCATTCGGCCAGTTCCTTCAGCGGGCCGCGCTTCACTTCCTCGTACGTCTTGGTGAGCTCGCGGCACACGGCGGCGCGGCGGTCGTCGCCGAAGGCCTCGGCCATCGCGGCGAGGGTGTCGTCGAGGCGGTGCGGGGCCTCGAAGTAGACGAGGGTGCGGCGCTCGTCGGCGACCTCCTTGAGCCGCGAGAGCCGCTCGCCCGCCTTGCGCGGCAGGAAACCCTCGAAGCAGAAGCGGTCGACGGGGAGCCCGGACAGGGCGAGGGCGGTGAGCACGGCGGAGGGTCCTGGCACGGCCGTGACCCGGATGTCCCGCTCGACGGCCGCGGCGACCAGCCGGTAGCCGGGGTCGGACACGGACGGCATCCCGGCGTCCGTCACGAGCAGCACCCGCGCCCCGCCGGCCAGGGCCTCGACCAGCTCCGGCGTGCGGGCCGACTCGTTGCCCTCGAAGTACGACACGACACGCCCGCCGACCTGCACGCCGAGCGCCTGCGTGAGCCGCTTCATGCGCCGGGTGTCCTCGGCGGCGACGACATCGGCGCCGGCCAGCTCCTGGGCCAGGCGCGGCGGCGCGTCCGCCACGTCACCGATCGGGGTGCCCGCGAGCACAAGGGTTCCGGTGGACTCGGGGGATTCTGCGGTTCCTGTCACGTTTCCAGTCTCGCAGGAGCGGGCGACAGGACTCGCACAGTCGTGTTCCCTACGATGGCGCGCGTGACCAGTACCGCGTCGTCGTCCGGGGCGACTCCGACCAGCGCACCGACCGAGCAGGCCGCCAGCACGGAGCCGCAGCAGTCGTCGTGGCTGCGTGGGCTGCGCAGGTACGGATACCGGGCGCCGGCGAGAGACGGTGACGTGGGCACGCGCCTGGTGCCGCCGTTCCCGCCGCTCGGCGGGCGCCTGTGGGCGTCCTTCGGGCTGAGCCGGTTCACCGCCGCGCAGGCCGAGCGGATCGTCGGCTGGGCGGGCCCGCTGCTCGTCACGCTCGTCGCGGGCCTCGCCAGGTTCTGGAACCTGGGCAGCCCGAAGGCCGTGATATTCGACGAGACGTACTACGCGAAGGACGCGTGGGCGCTCGTCCACCGCGGCTTCGAGGTGAACTGGCCCAAGGACGCGAACGACAAGATCCTGGCCACGGGCGGAGACGTACCGATCCCGCACGACGCCTCGTACGTCGTGCATCCACCGGTGGGCAAGTACGTCATCGGCATCGGTGAGTGGCTTTTCGGCTTCAACCCGTTCGGCTGGCGGTTCATGACGGCGGTCCTCGGCACGCTGTGCGTGCTCATGGTCTGCCGGATCGGGCGGCGCATCTTCCGCTCCACGTTCCTCGGCTGCCTGGCGGGCGCGCTGCTCGCCGTCGACGGTCTCGCGTTCGTGATGAGCCGCACCGCGCTGCTCGACTCGGTGCTGGTCTTCTTCGTGGTGGCGGCGTTCGGCTGTCTGGTCCTCGACCGGGAGCGCACGCGCGGGCAGTTGGCCGCCGCGCTGCCGGTGGACGAGCGCGGGCTGCCGCACCCCGACGTCGAGGTCGCGGAAACGCTGCGCCTGGGCTGGCGTCCGTGGCGGCTGCTCGCCGGCCTGTGCCTGGGCCTCGGCGCGGCCACGAAGTGGAACGGCTTCATCTACCTCGCGGCCTTCGCCCTGATGTCGGTGCTGTGGGACGTGGGCTCGCGACGGGTGGCCGGGGCCGAGCGCCCGTACCGCGCGGTGCTGCGGCGGGACGTCGTCCCGGCGTTCGTCTCGACGGTCCCGGTGGCCGTCGCCACGTACCTGCTGTCCTGGCTGGGCTGGATCCTCTCCCCGTCCGACGGCAGCGGCGGCTACTTCCGCAACTGGGCGGCCACCGACGGCAGGGGCGGCAGCTGGACCTGGCTGCCGGACTGGGTGCGCAGCCTGTGGCACTACGAGCACGAGGTGTGGAACTTCAACACCACGCTCAGCTCGCCGCACACCTACCAGTCGAACCCGTGGAGCTGGATGGTCGACGGGCGCCCGGTCTCGTACTTCTACGAGTCGCCGAAGCCCGGCACGCAGGGCTGCCCCACCGACGCGACGGAGAAGTGCGCCCGCGAGGTCCTCGCCCTCGGCACGCCCCTGCTGTGGTGGGCGGCCTGCTTCGCGCTCCTGTTCGTGCTGTGGCGCTGGTTCTTCCGCCGCGACTGGCGGGCGGGCGCGATCCTGTGCGGCATCGCGGCGGGCTACCTCCCCTGGTTCCAGTACCAGGAGCGGACGATCTTCTACTTCTACGCGGTCGTCTTCGCCCCGTTCGTCTGCCTGGCCCTGGCGATGATGCTCGGCGCGATCATCGGCAAACCGGGCTCCGCGGAGCGCCGCCGGGTGATCGGCGCGGCGGGCGCGGGCGCCCTGGTCCTGCTGATCGCCTGGAACTTCATCTACTTCTGGCCGATCTACACGGGCACCGCGATCCCGGTCGACTCGTGGCGTTCGCGGATGTGGTTGGACACCTGGGTGTGAGTCGGTTTCGGTCAGCTTTGTGATCTCAATCCGGACACCTTCGGACATCATCTACGGAACACGCGCCTCTCGGCCCCCTCGTCGTGCTTACAGTCCCTCCCGTCAACCCGGGGAGGGGAGCGCGTCATGCGCAAGGGGGTCAAGATCGCCGTCGTCGGCGGGGTGTTCACCGTCATGGTGGGCGGCGCGGGGTACGGGGCGTACAACCTCGTGACCGCGGTCACGGGCGGGAACACCGTGTCGTCGCAGGGGTCGGAGTACAAGTCGGGGCCGCCGTCCGGCGACGAGGTGAAGGAGACGTCGCAGGAGTTCCTCGCGGCGTGGGCGAAGAACGACTCCGCGGCGGCCGCGCGGCTCACGGACTACGCCGACAACGCGATGCGCGTCCTCGAGGACTGGCACGGCAAGGCGCACGTCACGCACACCGAGGTCACGCCGACGAAGGCGACGGGGCCGAAGGTCTCGTTCCACGTCAAGGCCACCGTCACGTACGGCAAGAAGACGAGGACCATGTCGTACGACTCCTCGCTCACCGTCGTGCGCGGGCAGACCACCGGGCGGGCGCTGGTCGACTGGTCGCCCGCCGTGCTGCACCCGGCGATGGGCAAGGGCGACACCCTCGTCACCGGGGAGGCGAAGGCGCCGCCCATCGAGGCCGTAGACCGGCACGGCGCCGTACTGACCAAGGACAAGTACCCCTCGCTCGGCCCGGTCCTGGACCAGCTGCGCGCCAAGTACGGGGACTCCGCCGGGGGTTCGCCCGGCGTCGAGACGTACGTGGAGCACACCGACGCGAACGGGGAGCCGACCACCGCGAAGACGCTCCTCACCCTCACCAAGGGCAAGGCCGGCCAGTTGCGCACGACGCTCAGCGCGACCGCACAGGCGGCGGCGGAGCAGGCGGTGCGCAAGTACCCGGAGTCGTCGGTGGTGGCGGTCAAGGCGTCCACCGGCGAGGTGCTCGCGGTCGCCAACGAGGCGAAGGGCGAGTTCAACGCCGCGTTGCAGGGCGGCAGCGCGCCCGGCTCGGTGATGAAGATCGTCACCGCGGCGGCGCTGATCGACAACCGGGTCACCTCGGCAAACGGCTCGGCGCCCTGCCCCGATACGGCGGTCGCGCTCAGCCAGACCTTCCACAACCTCAAGGGCCTGCGGCCCAACGAGAACGCGACGCTGGCCGACAGCTTCGCCCGGTCCTGCAACACCGCCTTCATCAAGCTCTCCGACGACCTGGGCCCGGCCCGCTTCGCCGCCGAGGCGGAGGACCGGTTCGGGCTCGGCAAGGACTGGCAGACGGGGGTCGTCTCCCGCGACGGTTCGGTGGAGATGCCCGGCAACTCCGACGACGCCTCCGCGCTGATCGGCCACGGCCAGGTCAAGATGAACCCGCTGAACATGGCGTCGGTCACGGCGACCGCCATCACCGGCACCTTCCACCAGCCGGTTCTCGTCTCCCGGAAGATCGACGACCACCCGCTCGCCGAGGCGAAGGGTCTCAAGCCCGGCACCTCGGCCCAACTGCGGCAGATGATGCGGCTGACCGCGACCAGCGGCACCGCCGCCACGGCCATGGCGGGCGTCCCCGGCGACAAGGGCGCGAAGACGGGCTCCGCCGACGTCGACGGCCAGGGCAACGCCAACTCCTGGTTCGCGGGCTACCGCGACGACGTCACGGCCGCGGCGACGGTCCCCCGCGGTGGCCACGGCGGCGACGCGGCCGGTCCCCTCGTCGCGGCGGTCCTACGGGCCGGAGCGTAAATCCCCTACGAATCCGTGCGCCTGGCGGTGAACCCTCGCACCGCCGGGCCCTACCACGTCGTTCAGTCCTACGCACAGTGCGTTCAGGGCCACCCCGTACCCTGGGCCAACCGTAGATCTCCGGAGGACTCAGGTGGGCAGCAGAGGCAAGCGTCGTGATGAGACGCGACGCAATACGAACGCCCTGGTGATCGGTGGCGTCGCCGCCGTCGCCGTCATCGGGGCAGGCGTCGGCGCGTACGCGCTGATCGGTGGCGGCGAACGGGCCGGCAGCACCTCGGCCGCTTCGGACGACAAGCCGGAGATCCCCAAGGGCCCGCCGACGGCCAAGGAGGTACGGGCCGCGGCCGACGGGTTCCTCACCGCCTGGCAGCACGGCGACACCGCGAAGGCGGCCGCGTACACGAACGACGCGGCGGCCGCGAAGAAGGCGCTCGCAGACGTCACCAAGGACGCCCACCTGACCGACGTCAAGCTCGCGCCCGGCACCCGCGAGGGCGCCAAGGTCCCCTTCCACGTCACGTCCACCGTCACGTACAAGGAGGGCAGCGGTTCGGACTCCGAGCTGAGCAAGCCCTTCGCGTACGACTCCGCGCTGACCGCCGAGCGCCGCAAGAGCGACGGCAAGGTCCTCGTCGACTGGCAGCCCTCGGTCGTGCACCCGGACCTCAAGGAGGGCGACCACCTGGAGACCGGCGAGGCCGGCGATCCTCCGGTGAAGGCCGTGGACCGGGCCGGGAACGAACTGGACGCGAAGAAGTACCCCTCGATCGGCACCATCGTCGACGGACTGCGCGAGAAGTACGGGAAGAAGGCGGGCGGCACCGCCGGCGTCGAACTGCGCGTCGTGCGCAAGCAGCCGGAGAAGAAGTCCGACGACAAGAACGCGCTGCCCGACAAGACGCTGCTCACCCTCTCCAAGGGCACGCCGGGCACCGTGAAGACGACCCTCGACCCGGCGCTCCAGGCCACCGCCGAGGCCCAGGTGAAGTCGCGCAAGAAGGCCTCGGTCGTGCTCGTGAAGCCGTCGACCGGCGAGATCCTGGCGGTGGCGAACTCCAGCCCCGGATTCAACACCGCGTTCCAGGGCTCGCTCGCGCCCGGCTCCACGATGAAGGTCATCACGGCGTCGATGCTCCTCGACAAGAACCTCGCGGACGTCGACAAAAAGCACCCGTGCCCGAAGTACTTCACGTACGGGCACTGGAAGTTCCAGAACGACGACAAGTTCCAGATCAAGAACGGCACGTTCAAGTCGAGCTTCGCCGCGTCCTGCAACACGGCCTTCATCAGCCAGGCCCCCAAGCTCGACGACGACTCGCTGACCAAGCAGGCGCAAGCGGTCTTCGGCCTCGGCATGAACAACTGGTCGATCGGGGTGCCGAGCTTCGACGGCGCGGTGCCGGTGCAGTCGGACGCGCAGATGGCGGCCTCGCTGATCGGGCAGGGCGGGGTGCGGATGAACCCGCTGAACATGGCCTCGGTCGCGGCGACCGTGAAGGCGGGCGCCTTCCACCAGCCGTACCTGGTCTCGCCCGACTTCGACGACCGGACGCTGGCGAAGGCCTCGAAGCCGATCTCCGCCTCGACGGCCGCGAAGCTGCGCGAGCTGATGCACTACACGGCGATCGCGGGGACGGCCGTGAAGCCGATGTCCGGGCTCGGCTCCGACATGGGCGCGAAGACCGGTTCGGCGGAGGTCGACGGGCAGAAGGACCCCAACGGCTGGTTCACGGCCTGGCGCGGCGACCTCGCGGCGGCGGCCGTCGTGCAGCAGGGCGGGCACGGCGGCGACTCCGCCGGTCCCGTCGTCCGCAAGATGCTGCTGGCGGGCGGCTGACCGAGGGCCGAAACGGGGTCGCATGCCCTGTACACGTAGGGCTAGCGTGCGGTCCATGACGACAGCGGAAAACAGCAGCACGGCAGCGCACCCCCGGTTCGCCGAGGCCGTCACCGCCATGGGCCTCGCCGACCTCCTGCCGCGCGTGCGGCGCTTCCCGGAGGCGACCCGCACCGCGCAGGAGGCGGCCGAGGCGATCGGCTGCGAACTGAGCCAGATCTGCAAGTCGTTGATCTTCGCGGCGGACGGCGTGCCGGTGCTCGTCCTCATGGACGGCTCCTCCCGCGTCGACCTGGATCTCGTACGCGACGAGCTGGGCGCCGAGAAGGTCACGCGCGCGAAGGCGGACGTGGTGCGGGAGTTCACCGGCTACGCGATCGGCGGCGTCCCGCCCTTCGGCCACGCGAACAAGACCCGCGTCCTCGCCGACCGTTCGCTGCTGAACCACGACACGGTGTGGGCGGCGGCCGGCAGCCCCTACGCCGTCTTCCCCATGGAGCCGAAGGAGTTGATCACGCACGCGGGCGCGATGCTCGTGGACGTGCGCGCATGACGCCGATCGTCGCCGCGGCGGTGCTGTTGGCGGCGGTGACCCACGCCTCGTGGAACGCCCTGGCCCACCACATCACGGACAAGCTGGTCGGCTTCACCCTCATATCGGGCGGCGGGACGCTGATCGGGCTGGCGCTGGCGGTGTTCGCGCCGATACCGGCGGCGGGCGCCTGGCCGTATCTGATCGTCTCGGCGATCCTGCACGTCGCCTACTACGCGCTCCTGATGACGTCGTTCAAGTTGGGCGACTTCGGGCAGGCCTATCCGATCGCGCGCGGCACGGCGCCACTGGTGGTGACGGTGCTGGCGGCGGTCTTCGCGGGAGAGGTGCCGGGCGGCTGGCAGGCGGCGGGGGTCGCCGTCTCCAGCGCGGGCCTGACGGGCCTGGCGCTGTGGGGTCTACGGGGCTCGGGGCGCAGGCCGGACTGGCGGGCACTCGGCGCCGCGCTGGCCACGGGTGTGGCGATCGCGTCGTACACGGTGGTGGACGGCCTGGGCGTCCGCGCCTCGGGCTCCTCGCTCGGGTACATCGCGTGGCTGATGGTCCTTGAGGGCATCGCGGTGCCGGTGTACGCGGCGTACCGCTGGCGCGGCGAACTGGTGCAGCGCCTGCGCCCGTTCGCCTGGCGGGGCCTGCTGGGCGCGGCACTCTCCGTGGCCGCGTACGGCCTGGTCCTGTGGGCCCAGACGCGAGCCGACCTGGCCCCGATCTCGGCACTCCGCGAGTCGTCGATCATCGTGGGGGCGGCGATCGGAGCCCTCTTCTTCAAGGAACGCTTCGGCGCACCGAGGCTGGTGGCGGCGGGTGTGGTGGTCGCGGGCATCGGCTTGATGCTGCACGCCGGTTGACGCCGGTCCGTGGTCGCGGTCCGGGGCGCCCACCGGGACATCCCTGATACGCCCCTCAGGGTGCCGTGCGGGTCCAACCAGGGTGCGGCCAGGTCGAGTTGGGGTCCACCGGCGGCCAGGATCGTCGCATGACCTCTTCTGGCAGAGACTTCCTTCTCGCACCCCTCCTCTTCGGCGCGTACGGGGTGTTCCGGATCTTCGACGGGTTCGACGGCGAGCGCGGGCCCGGGTTCGCGTGGACGGCCGGGCATCTGTGCTTCCTCGCCGGACTCGTCTTCTTCGTGCGGGGGTTCGCCACGATGCGGGCCCTCGCGGGGCGGCGGGACCGGTGGGCCGGGGCGGGCCGGGTCCTCGCCGTGGTGGGGGCTGCGGCCCTGACCGTGCAGTTCGGCGTGGACATCGTGACGGGTCTGATGGCCGACGACCACGCGGAGATGGCCCGGCTCTCCGACGACTTCGGCTCGCTGCCCGGCGTGGAGATCGCCTTCTACGCGGTCGGCCCGATGCTGTTCTTCGTCGGCATGGTCGTCCTGGCCCTGCGCCTGTACGCGCTGCGCAAGCTGCCGCTGTGGTCCCCGTGCCTGGTCTTCGTGACCGCGCTGATGCCGTTCGCGACCAACGATCTGATCCCGGTGGCGGCCGTGCTCCTGCTGATCGGCTACGCGCCGCTGTGGCGCCCGGCCAGCGACTCCCGCACCGCCTTCACCAACGCCTGAGCCCGCGGGTCCGCCGTGACGCCCTTCTGCATGCCGTTCGTCACGTAGCCGAACGCGATGCCGGACTCCGGGTCGGCGAAGCCCAGGGCGCCGCCGCGGCCGGGGTGGCCGAAGGAGGTCGGTGTCAGCAGGGGGGACGCGATGCCGTGGAGCATGTAACCGAGGCCGAAGCGAGAGGGCGATATGAGGGTGCGGTCGGGGCCCGCGGAGTGTTCCGTGCGGGCACGTTCCATCGTCTCCGGCGTGAACAGGCGCACGCCACCGTCGACTTCGCCGATCAGCGAGGCGTAGAAGCGGGCGAGTCCCTCGGCGGTGCCGAAGCCGTTGGAACCGGGGAGTTGGGCCGCGCGGTACGCCGGGTCGTTCTCGTCCGGCGCCGGGCTGATCGTGCCGAAGGCGCGGTTGGTGAGCGAGTCCGGGTTGTCGTACGCCTCGACGATGGCGCGCTTGGGGCGTGAGCGCAGTCCGCCTGCGGTGGCCGGGGGTTCGACGGGGCCGACGCGGCCCGCGCGGTGGGCCTGCGCGGCCGGGAGGCCGATCCAAATGTCGGCGCCCGCGGGTGCGGCCATCTGCTCGGCGACGTACTCGCCGATGGTCCGGCCCGTGATCCGGCGCACCAGCTCGGCCGTGAGCCAGCTGTACGTCTGCGCGTGGTAGCCGTGGTCGGTGCCGGGCGCCCAGAACGGTTCCTGTGCGGCGACGGCGGCAGCGGCGAGGTCCTGGTCGACGGCCTCCGCGGGGGTGAGGGGGCGGTCGAGGGCGGGGACGCCGGCGCGGTGCGCGAGCACGTCGCGGACGCGGGCGTCCTCCTTGCCGTGCGCCTTGAACTCGGGCCAGTACGAGCCGACGGGCGCGTCGAGGTCGAGCTCGCCGCGCTGGTGGAGCAGGAGGAGCGCCGCCGCGGCGATCCCCTTGGTGCCGGAGCGGAGCAGTTGCGCGGTGCCGGGCTCCCAAGGCGCGCCCCCGTCGACGTCGCGGGTGCCCGCGTACAGGTCGACGATCCTGCGCCCGTCCCGGTACACGACGAGCGCGGCGCCGCGCTCACCGCGGGCCGCGAAGTTCTCACCGAAGGCGGCCGAGACGCCTTCGAATCCGGGGGCGACCGTGCCGTTCACTGCTGTGTCCACGGTGGATGCAACAGGTGCCGGTGCCGCCGCATTCCGATGATCGATCAAACGGTCTTCCCCGCCACCGACCTCGGGTCGAAGCCGAAGGGGAGCTCCAGGCGGTGCGCCGTCATCAGGTCCTCGTCGACGAGGAGGTCGACCGTCGCCCCGTCCGCCGCGATCGCGCCGCCGCTGAGGATCACCGCGCGGGGGCAGAGCTCCATCGCGTACGGCAGGTCGTGCGTGACCATGAGGACCGTCACGTCCAACGAGCGCAGGATGTCGGCGAGTTCGCGGCGGGACGCGGGGTCGAGGTTGGAGGACGGCTCGTCCAGGACGAGGATCTCCGGCTCCATGGCGAGGACCGTGGCGACCGCGACGCGGCGGCGCTGGCCGAAGGAGAGGTGGTGCGGCGGGCGGTCCGCGAACTCCTCCATGCCGACCAGGGCGAGGGCCTTCAGCACTCGCGCCTCCAGCTCGGCGCCCTTCATCCCGGCCGCCGCCGGGCCGAACGCGACGTCCTCGCGGACCGTCGGCATGAACAGCTGGTCGTCCGGGTCCTGGAAGACGATGCCGACCTTGCGGCGGATCTCCGCCATGTTGCGCTTGTCGACGGGCAGGCCGGCGACCGTCACGGTCCCCGCGCCGCCGGTCAGGATGCCGTTGAGGTGCAGGACGAGGGTCGTCTTGCCCGCGCCGTTCGGCCCGAGCAGCGCGACCCGCTCGCCCTTGGAGATGGTGAGGTCCACGCCGAAGAGGGCCTGGTGCCCGTCGGGGTAGGCGAACGCGAGTCCGGAGACGTCGAGGGAAGCGGGCACGGCGGGGTCCGGCTCAGAAGAAGCAGTCACAGCATCCATCCCATCAGGCACACCACGAGCGCCGCACACGGCAGGGTCAGCGCGTACGACCACTGGACGCGGCTCGCCGCCAGGTCGTCGATCACCGGCATCGCCCCCGCGTAGCCACGGCTGACCATGGCGAGGTGCACCCGCTCCCCGCGCTCGTAGGAGCGGATGAACAGCGCGCCCGCCGACTTGGCGAGCACGCCCCAGTGCCGTACGCCCTTCGCCTCGAAGCCGCGCGACTCCCGGGCGATCTTCATGCGGCGCATCTCGTCGGTGATGACGTCGCCGTAGCGGATCATGAACGAGGCGATCTGGACGAGGAGCGGCGGCAGCTTCAGGCGTTGCAGGCCGAGGATCAGTTCGCGCAGTTCGGTGGTCGAGGCGAGCAGGACCGCGGCGGCGACACCGAGGGTGCCCTTGGCCAGCACGTTCCAGGCGCCCCACAGTCCGCTCTCGCTCAGCGACATCCCGAGGACCTGCACCCGCTCGCCCTCGGCCACGAACGGCATGAGGACCGCGAAGGCCACGAACGGGACCTCGATCAGGAGCCGCTTCAGCAGGAAGCCGGCGGGGACCCGCGCCGCGTACGCCACCGCCGCGAGCAGCACCGCGTACAGGCCGAAGGCCCACATCGCCTCGCGCGGGGTGGAGACGACCACGATCACGAAGCAGAAGACGGCGGCGAGCTTGGTGTGCGGCGGCAGCGCGTGCACGGGCGAGGCCCCGGCGCGGTAGAGGCGGTGGGCGTGACCGGCGCCCATGTCAGGCGGTCGTCTTCTCTGCGGTGACCTCGGTGGAGGCCGCGTCGCTCGTGCGGCGCCTGCGCAGCGCCCAGAAGATCCCGGTCCCGGCGACGACGGTGACGCCGACGCCGATGATCCCGGCGAGGCCGCCGGAGATGCGGGCGTCGGTGATGTCCTTCACGCCGTAGTCGGCGAGCGGCGAGTCGGAGGAGGCGTGCTCCTTCGTCTTCTTGTCGATGCCCTTGTCGTGGGCGACCTTCTCCAGGCCGTCGGGGTTGGCCGAGGCGTAGAAGGAGACGAAGCCGGCGAGGACGACGGAGGCGGCCAGGCCGATGATCCACACCTTGCGGTGCGAGCGGGCCGCCGCCACCGGAGCCGCTACAGGCGCGTCGACCAGCTCCCCGTTCACCTTCAGCTTCAGCGGCTGGTGCAGTCCGCGGGCCCCGTACACGAGGTCGGGCCGGACGGCGACGACCGCGCCGACGGTGAGCGCGGTGATCACGGCCTCGCCGATGCCGATGAGGACGTGCACGCCGACCATCGCGGTGGCGACCTTGGCCGTGGAGACGTCGGTCGTCCCCCCGATGGCGTAGATCAGGGTGAAGACGACGGCGGCGGCCGGGACGGAGAGCAGCGCCGCGACGAAGGACGCCACGGTGATCGAGCGGCGGGTGCGCGGGAGCAGCTTCACGAGGCCGCGGAAGACGAGGTAGGCGACGACGGTCGTGGTGATCGCCATGTCGGTGATGTTCACGCCGAGCGCGGTCAGGCCGCCGTCGGCGAAGAGCACGCCCTGCATGAGCAGCACCACGGAGACGCAGAGGACCCCTGTGTAGGGGCCCACGAGTATCGCCGCCAGCGCACCGCCCAACAGATGTCCGCTGGTGCCCGCCGCGACGGGGAAGTTGAGCATCTGGACGGCGAAGATGAACGCCGCGACAAGACCGGCGAGCGGCGCGGCCCGCTCGGAGCCCAGCTCTCGGCGGGCGCCGCGCAGGCTGACGGCGACGGCGCCCGCGGCGACGACACCCGCGGCGGCCGACACGGGGGCGTTGATGAATCCGTCAGGGACATGCATGGCAGGAACTCCGCTCGGAGTCGGCGCTCGGTGAACCGTTCGATGATAGTGGTTTGTTGCGAACGCCTTGCAACAACGTCTCAACTCCAAGTGGACCCGGTCATCCCTGGTCGACACAGCCCCTCATATGCGACATTTAAGGGCATGACGGTTGTCGAGCAGTACGTAGAGCAGTACGCCCGGGCCCGAGTCGTCACCGACTCCCCCGAGGCGCACCGGGCTGTCCCCGTCGTGCTGCGCCACGAGGGCGGCACCGTCCATGTCGCGCTGCCCGGCTCCGGCGAGTGGGGCTCCTTCCCCCGTGAGCTGCTCGAACGCGGACTGCGCGCCCCGGCCACCGGCGGCCCCGTCCGGATCTGGCCGTGCGGGCGCGTGCAGACGGTCATCGAGTTCCACGCGCCCCACAAGCCGAGCGGGGTGACGGTCGTGCAGTTCGACTCGAAAGCGCTGATCCGCTTCCTTCGCCGCACCCACACGACCGTCACCCCGGGCAGGGCCCCTCAGGGCGTCACGCGCTGACGAGCTCGCGGTCCTCCTCGGGACGCTGATCGCCGTCGGCGGTCCGCAGGCCCTCGCCCTCCACGTCCACGTTGGGCAGCACCTTCGCCAGCCACTTCGGCAGCCACCAGGCCTTCTTGCCGAGCAGCGCGAGCACGGCGGGCACCAGCGTCATACGGACGACGAACGCGTCGAAGAAGACCGCGATGGCGAGGCCGAAGCCGATCATCTTCACCATCTGCTCCGAGCTTCCGATGAAGCCCGCGAACACCGCGATCATGATGACCGCCGCGGCCGAGACCACCCGCGCCCCGTGCTTGAACCCGGTGACGACGGCCTGCGCGGGCCGCTCCCCGTGCACGTACGCCTCCCGCATCCGGGTCACGAGGAACACCTCGTAGTCCATCGCGAGGCCGAAGACCACGCCGACCATGAAGATCGGCATCATCGACATGACCGGGCCGGTCTGCTCGACGCCGAACAGCGAGCCGAGCCAGCCCCACTGGAAGACGGCGACGACGGCGCCGAGCGCGGCGAGCACCGACAGCAGGAAGCCGAGGGCCGCCTTCAGCGGGACCAGGATCGAGCGGAAGACCACCATCAGGAGCAGGAACGCGAGGCCGACGACGAGCGCCAGGTAGGGGATCAGCGCGTCGTTGAGCTTCTGCGACACGTCGATGTTCATGGCCGTGGAGCCGGTGACGCTCAGCTCGGCCCCGGTGTCCGCCTTGATGTCCTTGCCCGCGTCGCGGATGTCGTGCACGACGTTCTCGGTGTCGACCGAGGACGGCTTGTACTGGGAGACGACGCTGATCACGGCGGTGTCGCCGGACTTGTTGAACGTCGGCGGGGTGACCGCCGCGACGCCGTCCGTGCCCTTGATCTCCCGGACGACCTCGGAGACGGCGGCCTTCGGGTCGTCCGAGCCCTTGGCGTCGACGACCGTCATGAGCGGACCGTTGAAGCCCGGCCCGAAGCCCTCGGAGAGCAGGTCGTACGCCTTGCGCTGGGTGGTGCTGGTGGGCTGCGAGCCGTCGTCGGGCAGGCCCAGTTCGAGCGAGGCGACCGGGACGGCCGCGGCGCCGAGGCCGAGGATGCCCACGATCAGGACGGTGACCGGGCGGCGCAGCACGAAGCGGGCCCAGCGGGTGCCCATGTTGGCCTTGGGCTCCTGCTCCTCACTGAGGTTCTTGCGGGCCTTGCGGCCGTGCACCCGCTTGCCGACGTAGCCGAGCAGCGCCGGGATCAGGGTGAGCGCGATGAGCACCGCGATGGCGACGGTGCCCGCGGCGGCGACACCCATCTTGGTGAGCATCGGGATGTTGACGACGGCAAGGCCGACGAGGGCGATGACGACGGTCAGGCCCGCGAAGACGACGGCCGAGCCCGCGGTGCCGACGGCCCGCCCCGCGGCCTCCTCCCGCTCCCGGCCCTCGGCCAGTTCGGCCCGGTACCGGGACACGATGAACAGCGCGTAGTCGATGCCGACCGCGAGGCCGATCATCATCGCCAGGGTGGAGGTGGTGCTGCCCAGGTCGAGCACGTTGGCCAGCGCCGTGATGGTGGAGACGCCGATGCCGACGCCGATCAGCGCGGTCAGCAGCGGAAGCCCCGCCGCGATCAGCGAGCCGAACGTGATCACCAGGACCACGGCCGCGATCGCGATGCCGATGACCTCGGTGGCACCGGTCTCCGGCATGGCCTGGAGCGCGTCACCGCCGACCTCGACGGTCAGACCGGTCTCCTTGGCCTGGTCGATGACCTCCTGCAGCGCGTCCCGGTCGGCGTCGGTCAGCTCCATCGAGGAGACCTTGTACGAGGCCGAGGCGTAGGCGATCGTGCCGTCCTTGCTCAGCGTCTTGGCGACGAACGGGTCCGCGACGGAGGCGACCTGCTTCGAGCTGGACTTGATGGAGGCGACGGTGTCCTGGATGTCGGCCCTGTTGCCGGCGTCCGTGAGCTTCTCCCCCTTCGGCGCCTCGAAGACGACACGGGCGGTGGCCCCGTCGGCGGCGGATCCAGGGAAGCGCTGGTCGAGCAGGTCGAAGGCCTTCTGGGCCTCCGTGCCGGGTATGGAGAAGGAGCTGGAGGCCGCGGTCGGCGCGGAGGCCGCGCCCACGCCCGCGAGCGTGAGCAGGGCCACCCAGATCAGGGCGACGAAGTGCCGTCGGCGAAAGGCTAGCTTGCCGAGCTTGTAGAGAAATGTGGCCACGGAGGCGTACTCCCGGTCAGTCGTGGGTCCAACAGGACGGCGGGGCAGGGGTCATCGGCCCGACGACATGAGCGGTTGTGCGTCAGGTGGAACAGCGGGGAAGGGTCAGGCGCTGAGGGCGGGGATGACCACAGCGTCGATGTACGAAACGAGGTATTCCTGCGTGGGGGGCTGCTCGTCGATGAGCGTGCGGGTGGCGAACGCGCCGATCAGCATGTGGATCAGATAGCCGAGCGCCGGGTTGTCGGCCCGGACCTCGCCCCTGTCCACCGCTCTGCGCACCATCCGCTCGACACCCGTCATCTCGGGCTCGACGATCCACTCCTTGAAGGCGGCGAGCAGATCCGGGTTGGCGTGCACGGCCACCATCAGGCCGCGCATCAGCGCGCTGTTCTGCTCCATGTGACAGTCGTCCTCGCGGTGCGCGATCGCGTGCAGATCGCCGCGCAGCGAGCCGGTGTCGACCTCGTCGAAGTGCGGCTTCTGGCTCCGCAGGGCCTTCACCACCAGCTCGGCCTTCCCGCCCCACTGACGGTAGAGCGTGGCCTTGCTGGACCGCGTGCGGGTGGCGACGGCGTCCATGGTCAGGGCGTCGTAGCCGACCTCGCGGAGAAGGTCGAGCACGGCGCCGTACAGCTCGGCCTCGCGCTCGGGCGTGATGCGGCTGCGGCGCGCCGTTGCCTCCGCGACCATGACACCCACCTGACCTCTCCGTATGCGTACGCCATAAAAGTACCCTGCCCGCTAACGAAACGAAACGGTTTCGTACGTGCGCTGCGCCACACCTTCCCGGCGAGTCCCGGTTGCCGGAGCCCGCGTCGCGGAAAAGCATGAGGAGGTGACTGAGGTGACTGAGGAATCCGACGCCGCAGACGGCCGGGCGTACCTGCGCTTCCCGCACATCAGCGGCGAGAGACTGTGCTTCGCCGCCGAGGACGACCTGTGGGTGGCACCGCTCGACGGCTCGGCGCGCGCCTGGCGGGTCACCGTCGACCGCACCAAGGTCAGCCACCCGCGCTTCTCCCCCGACGGCCGCCACCTCGCGTACACGACGTGGCGCAGCCTCGACCCGGAGATCTACGTGGCGCCGGTCGACGGCGGCTCCGCGCGCCGCCTCACGTACTGGGGCAGCGTCGACACCCAGGTGCGCGGCTGGTCGCCCCCCGACAAGGACGGGAAGGCCGACATCCTCGCGGTCGCCTCGCACGGCGAGCCCTTCTCGTACTTCACCTTCGCCTACAGCGTCCCCACCGACGGCTCCCCCGGCGGCAAGCTGCCCTGGGGCCCGGTCTCCGACATCCAGGTCGCCGACATCGACGGCGAGCGGCGGACGCTGCTCCTGACCGGTACGCCGCCGCACGAGCCGGCCGCCTGGAAGCGCTACCGGGGCGGCGCGCAGGGCCGCCTGTGGGTGCACGGGCAGCGGATCCTCGACGACCTCGACGGGCATCTGGACGACCCGATGTTCGTGGACGGCCGCATCGCGTTCCTCTCCGACCACGAGGGCATCGGCAACGTCTACTCGTGCCGCCCCGACGGCACCGACCTGCGCCGCCACACCGACCACGACGCCTTCTACGCCCGGCACGCCTCCACCGACGGCAGCCGCGTCGTCTACCAGTGCGCGGGCGAGCTGTGGATCCTCGACGACCTCGACCCGGACTCGGTGCCGCGCAGGCTGCGGGTCCGGCTCGGCGGGCCGCGCGCGGGGCGGCGCAGCTACCAGGTGCCCGCCGCCCTCCACGTCGACTCGCTGTCCGTCGACGAGACGGGCCGGGCCAGCGCCGTCGTCGTCCGCGGCAGCCTGTACTGGCTCACGCACCGCGACGGCCCCGCCCGCACCATCGCCGACACCCCCGGCGTACGCGTGCGCCTGCCCGAGATGCTGGGCTCCGGCGGGCAGGTCGCCTACGTCACCGACGCCGACGGCGAGGACGCCGTGGAGATCGCGTATCTGCCGCGGGCCAGCGGCGACCGGCCGCCCCGCCGGTTCGCCTCCGGCCGGTTGGGCCGCGTACAGGAACTGGTCTCGGACCCGGACGGGGAGCGGCTGGCGATCGCCTCGAACGACGGGCGGCTGCTGCTGATCGACGTGGCCGAGGAGGGCGGCGAGGCGCCGCTGGAGGAACCGGCCGTCACCGAACTGATCCGCTCCACGAACGGCCCCGTCCGCGATCTCGCCTTCTCCCCCGACGGCGCCTGGCTGACCTGGTCGCACCCCGGCATCGGCCGCTCCCTGCGGCAGATCAAGATGGCCCGGATCAACAGGGGCGGCGGCTCCACCGCGCTCGGCGCGGCCAAGGCCGAGACCGCGACGGTCGTCGACGTCACCAACGGCCGCTTCGAGGACGAGAACCCGGTGTTCACGCGGGACGGCCGCTATCTCGCCTTCCTCTCCTGGCGCGGCTTCGACCCGGTCTACGACGTGCACACGGGCGACCTGTCGTTCCCGCTGGGCTGCCGCCCCTACCTCGTGCCGCTGTCGTCGGCGACGCCGTCCCCGTTCGCGCTCTCCCCCGACGGGCGGACCGCGGCGGGCGGCCTCGACCCGGTCGAGGACACGGGCGGCGACGGCACACCGACCGTGGAGATCGAGGGGCTCGCCAACCGCGTCGTGCCGTTCCCCGTCTCGGCGTCCAAGTACTCGGCGCTGCACCCGGTGTCCGGCGGCGGCCTCGTCTGGCTGCGCTGGCCGATCTCCGGCGCGCTCGGCGAGACCTTCGCCAACCCGGCCGACCCCTCGGCCCAGCCCACCCTCGAACACTTCGACCTGGTCAAGGGCAAGAAGTCCCAGCTCGTCGCCCACATGGACTGGTTCGCGGTCAGCGGCGACGGCTCCCGGCTGGTCGTCGTCGACGAGGGCGAGCTGGAGGCCGTGCCGTCCACCGAAGCCGGGGACAACGACACCACGGTCTGGATCGACCTGCGCCGCATCCTGCACGAGGTCGACCCGGGCGCCGAGTGGCGGCAGGCGTACGACGAGGCGGGCCGGATCATCCGCGCCTACTTCTGGGAACCGAAGATGTGCGGCATCGACTGGGACGCCGTGCTCGACCAGTACCGGCCGCTGGTCGAACGCGTCGCGTCCCCCGACGAGTTCGCGGATCTCCTCCGCGAGGTCCTCGGCGAACTGGGCACCTCGCACGCGTACGTCGCCGCCGCCCGCCGCAACGAGGGCCCACCCCACTTCCAGCGGGCCCAGGGCCTCCTCGGCGCCAACTTCGTCTGCCGCGAGGGCCGTTGGACGCTGCAACGGATCCTGCCCGGCGACTCCTCCGACTCCAAGGCCCGCTCCCCGCTCGCCGGCACCGGCATCCGCGACGGCGCCGTCCTCACCCACATCGACGGCCGCCCGGTCGACCCGGTCGCGGGCCCCTACCCGCTGCTCGCCGGGGCGGGCGGCACGACCGTCGAGCTGACCTTCACGCCCGCGGAGGGCGGCGGCCGGCCCCGCCGCGTCGCCGTCGTCCCGCTCGTCGACGAGCGCCCGCTGCGCTACCAGGACTGGGTGGCCAAACGCCGCGCCGTCGTCCGCGAGCTGAGCGGCGGCAAGTGCGGCTACCTGCACATCCCCGACATGGGCGGCTCCGGCTGGGCCCAGTTCAACCGCGATCTGCGCATGGAGGTCTCCCGGCCCGCGCTCATCGTCGACGTACGCGGCAACGCGGGCGGCCACATCAGCGAACTCGTCGTCGAGAAACTCACCCGGAAGATCATCGGCTGGGACCTGACCCGCAACGCCCAGGCCGTCTCGTACGCCTCGAACGCCCCGCGCGGCCCGGTCGTCGCCCTCGCCGACGAGGCCACCTCCTCCGACGGCGACATGATCGCGGCCGCCTTCAAGCTGCTCGCGCTCGGCCCGGTCGTCGGCCAGCGCACCTGGGGCGGCGTCGTCGGCATGACAGGACGGCACAAGCTCGGCGACGGCACGGTGATCACGGTGCCGATGAACGCGGCCTGGTTCCCCCAGTACGGCTGGTCCATCGAGAACCGCGGCGTGGAACCGGACATCGAGGCCCTGCGCACCCCCCTCGACTGGGCGGAGGGCCGCCACGCACAGCTCGACGACGCGGTGGAGCTGGCGCTGAACCTGCTGGCGGAACAGGGCGCGACGACACCGCCCGACTACTCCGACGTACCGGACAGGAGGCGGCCGAAGCTGCCACCGCGGTGACCGGGCCCTCCGCCGGACCAATGTCCTGCGGAGGGCTTACTCCTTCCCCCTGAGATGACAGATTCTGGGCGCGTACATGGCGATGTCGCGGTCAACTACCTGTCGCTCAGGGGGTTTTCATGTCGCACGGTTCACGAAGAGGGATCCTGCTCGGTGCCGCGGGAATCGGAGCCGGACTCGCGCTCGGCGGTACGGGGAGAGCCGCCGCCGCATCCTCGGGCTTGCCGCCCGTCCTCATCACCGAGCAGGCGAGCAAGCGGCTGCTCGTGATGGATTCGCGCGTCCCCGTCTGGGATCCGGAGGTCACCCCCTCCGTCGTGCGGTGGGCGTTCTCGCCCGTGGGCGACGCCCGGTACCGGGACGTCGAGCCCGACATCAGCTGGGTGTATCCGAGCGAGGCGAAGGTGCGGCGGTACCGCGGGCGCACCTTCGTACTGACCACCACCTCGTTCGGGTTCGCGGGCGTCGTGGAGTGGCCGAGCGGGCGGCGGTACTGGGCCGGGGCGCTCGGCCCCGGCGACGACCTGATCAACCCGCACACCGCCGAGATCCTCCCAGACGGGAACGTGGCCGTCGCGTGCAGCACGGGCGCGCTGGTGCGGCTGTACGCGGCGTCTCTCGGCCCGCACACCAGGCGGTACACCGAGGCCGAGCTGAAGGGGGCCCACGGGCTGCACTGGGACTCCGTGCGCGAGGTGCTGTGGGCCATGGGGGACGACGAGCTGGTGGCCTACCGGGTGGAGGGGCGCGTACGGCCCACGCTGGTGCGGCAGTTCGCCGTGGCCCTGCCCGTCGCCACTCCGGGGAAGTCCGCCGGCGGGCACGACCTGTTCCCCGTGGCGGGGGTGCCGGGGCGGATGTGGGTGACGACCAGCGCGTCCGTGTTCCAGTACGACATCGTCGGCCGGCGCTTCGTGCAGGACTTCGCGGGCGCCACGGAGATCGCCCGCAAGTCCGTGAAGTGCGCGGGGGACGATCCGCGGACCGGGCGGGTCGTCACCACCGTGCCGGAGCCCGGGCTCGGGGAGACCTGGTGGACCACGACCGTGAGCCTGCACCGGCCGAGCGGCTCCTTCAGGTACGTCAACGGCGGGATCTACAAGGCCCGTTGGTGGCTACCCCGCTGACGCGTCGGGCGATTCCAGCCTGCGGTCGATCGCGAGGGACAGCTCCGCCTCCACGACCCCCTTCGCCAGCGGGCGCAGCCGGTCGATGTCCTTGTCGGAGGCGTGGGTGGCGACGAGGTCGGTGAAGAGCGCGGCCAGGGCGTCGGCGTGGTCGCGCACCCGCCTCGCCGCCGCCAGCACGTCGGCCAGCGGGATGCCCTCGCGGACCAGGGCCGCCGAGATGTCGAGCAGGCGGCGGCTGATGTGCACGATCTCCTCGCCGTCGATGCCCAAGTAGCCGAGGTCCAGGGCGGCCTGGAGGTTCTCGGGCGTGACGTCGTCCGCGAAGTAGTCGGCGAGCTCCGCCGCGGAGAGGCGGACGGGGACCTCCTCGGTGGGCTGGACGCCGAGGAGTTCGCCGACGTCGCGGCCGCGGTCGAAGGCCTCGGACAGTTCACTGATGCCGCTGAGGGTGTGGCCGCGGTCCAGGAGCGAGGCGATCGTGCGCAGCCGGTCCAGGTGCGTCTCGTCGTACCAGGCGATGCGGCCCTCGCGGCGGGGCGGCTTGATGAGCCCCCGCTCACGGTAGAAGCGCACGGTGCGGACCGTGATGCCGGCGGCTTTCGCCAGCTCCTCCATGCGGTACTCGCGCTTGCCCTCGCCGCGTTCTGTCACTTCCTTCTGCGCCTTCTCCACGTCGGAAACCTTATGACAAGCACTGCGGCCCGGAGGGCCCCGTTGAGGGGCGGTGGTCGGGCGACGGGTGGGCGTACTGCCGGTAACTTTCCTCGGTCCGACCCCTACCCATGAGTACGCGGAAGCTCTACTCTCCGAATTACGCCAGTGTTCACTGGCAGAGTCGCGCGGCAAGGGAGGCGCCGGAATGCCCGATCAGGAGCACGAGCACGTACGAGTGGCGGTGATCGGGTCCGGCTTCGGCGGCCTCGGCGCGGCGGTCCGGCTGCGACGCGAGGGAATCACCGACTTCGTCGTCCTGGAGCGGGCCGACGCGGTCGGCGGGACCTGGCGCGACAACAGCTATCCGGGCTGCGCCTGCGACGTCCCCTCCCACCTCTACTCCTTCTCGTTCGCGCCCAACCCGGACTGGCCCCGGACGTTCTCCGGACAGGAGCACATCCGGGAGTACCTGGAGCACGTCGCCGACACCTTCCGGCTGCGGCCGCACATCCGCCTCAACTCCGAGGTTCAGCAGCTGCGCTGGGACAACGACGAGCTGTGGTGGGAGATCGACACCGCACAGGGCACACTCACCGCCGACGTCGTCGTGTCCGCCACCGGCCCCCTGTCCGACCCCAAGACACCGGACATCCCCGGCATCGACACCTTCCCCGGCAAGGTCTTCCACTCCGCGCGGTGGGACCACGACTACGACCTGCGGGGCAAGCGCGTCGCCATGATCGGGACCGGCGCCTCCGCCATCCAGATCGTCCCGGCCATCCAGAAGGAGGTCGGCAGGCTCACCCTCTTCCAGCGCACCCCGCCGTGGGTGATGCCGCGCGCCGACCGGGCCGTCTCCAAGGGCGAGCGCTGGCTGCACCGACAGCTGCCCTTCACCACCCGGGCCCGCCGCGGACTCCTCTGGGGCATCAGGGAGCTGCAGGTCCAGGCGTTCACCAAGCACCCCAACGAACTGGGCATGGTCGAACAGCTCGCCAAGCGGAACATGCACCGCGCGATCAAGGACCCCGGGCTGCGCGCCAAGCTCACCCCGGACTACCGCATCGGCTGCAAGCGGATCCTGCTCTCCAACACGTACTATCCGGCGCTCGCCCGGCCCAACGTCGACGTCGTCGCCTCCGGACTGAGCGAGATCCGCGGCAACACCCTCGTGGCCTCCGACGGCAGCGAGGCCGAGGTCGACGCGATCGTCTTCGGCACCGGGTTCCACGTCACCGACATGCCGATCGCGGACCGCGTGGTGGGCGCCGACGGCGACACCCTCATGCAGTCGTGGAAGAACGGCATGAAGGCACTGCGCGGCGCCACCGCCACCGGATTCCCCAACTTCATGACGGTCATCGGCCCGAACACCGGCCTCGGGAACTCCTCGATGATCCTCATGATCGAGGCCCAGCTGAACTACCTGGCCGACTACATGCGCCAGCTGAACGTGCTCGGCGGCCGGGTCGCGCTCACCCCGCGCGAGACCGCCGTGACCGGCTGGAACAACCGCGTACAGGACCGCATGAAGCGCACCGTGTGGAACACCGGCGGCTGCAACAGCTGGTACCTCGACGAGAACGGCGTCAACACGACGGTGTGGCCGGGCACGACGACCGAGTTCCGGCATGCCACCCGGCATGTCGACGTAGGCGAGTACGAGGTGGTGCGCCCGCCCGCGAAGCCGGCCGCGCCCACCGCACGTACCAAGAACAAGAAGAAGACCGAGGTGAGTGCCGCGTGAGCCGCCTGATGCGCCATGTGACGACGGGACCGTACGCCCCGCCCGTCGCCGCCCGTGAACTGACCGTCACCTCCGCCGACGGGGCACAGCTGCACGTCGAGGTGCACGGCCCCGAGAAGGCCCCCGCCGTGGTGCTCTCGCACGGCTGGACCTGCTCCACCGCGTTCTGGGCCACCCAGGTACGGGCCCTCGCCACCGACCACCGGGTCATCGCCTACGACCAGCGGGGACACGGCCGCAGCCCGGCCTCGGCCCAACTCCCGTACACCACCGACATGCTGGCCGACGACCTGGAGGCCGTGCTCGCCGCGACGCTCGCGCCGGGCGAGCGGGCCGTGCTCGCCGGGCACTCCATGGGCGGCATGACCATGATGGCCGCCGCCGCGCGCCCCACGTTCAAGGAGCACGCCGCCGCCGTCCTGCTGTGCAGCACCGGCAGCTCGCAGCTCGTCGCACAGGCGACCGTGGTGCCGGTGATGCGCGAGAGCACCCTGCGCACCCGGATCACCCGCGCGATCCTCGGCTCGAAGGCGCCGCTCGGACCCGTCACGCCGATCGGCAAGAAGGTCCTCAAGTACGCGACCATGGGCGCCGGTTCCGCCCCCGACAAGGTCGAGGCCTGCGCACGGATCGTGCACGCCTGCCCGCGCCAGGTCCGCCACGGCTGGTCGCACGTGCTGGAACACCTCCAGGTGGACGCCGGTGTCGAGCAGCTGACGATGCCGGTCGCCGTCCTCGCGGGCACCGCCGACCGGCTCACCCCGGTCACCCACGCCCGGCGCATCGCCGCCGCGCTGCCCGACTGCACGGGCCTGACCGAGCTGCCGGGGCTCGGCCACATGACGCCCATCGAGGCGCCCGAAGCCGTCACGGCGAAGATCCGTGAACTGTCGCAGGAATACGTGGATTCACAGTCGCCGAAGGGGGCGGATGCCGCATGAGCAAGGTCAGTCTCGAAGGACAGGTCGCGGTCGTCACGGGTGCCGCACGCGGCGTGGGCGAGCTGCTCGCCCGCAAGCTGTCGGCGCGCGGAGCGAAGATCGCGCTGATCGGCCTGGAGCCGGACGAGTTGAAGCAGGTGGCCGCGCGGCTGCACTCCGACGCCGACTGGTGGCACGCGGACGTCACGGACCACGTGGCCATGGCGCAGGTCGCGCAGGAGGTCAAGGACCGGTTCGGGAAGGTCGACATCGTCGTCGCCAACGCGGGCGTCGCGACCGGCGGCCCCTTCGCCGACTCCGACCCGATCGCCTGGCGGCGGGTCATCGAGGTCAACCTCGTCGGCTCCGCCGTGACCGCCCGCGCCTTCCTCCCCGTCCTCACGGAGTCGCGCGGCTACCTCCTCCAGGTCGCCTCGCTCGCCGCGATCACGCCCGCCCCGATGATGACCGCGTACTGCGCCTCGAAGTCCGGCGTGGAGGCGTACGCGCACTGCCTGCGCGCCGAGGTCGGCCACAAGGGCGTCCGGGTCGGCGTCGGCTACCTGTCGTGGACGGACACCGACATGGTGCGCGGCGCCGACCAGGACGACGTGATGCGCGAGCTGCGCCAGCAGCTGCCGTGGCCGGCGAACAAGACGTACCCGCTGGGCCCGGCCGTCGACCGGCTCGTGGCGGGCATCGAGCGGCGGTCCCCGCACGTGTACGCGCAGTGGTGGCTGCGCGGCATGCAGGGCATCCGCGGCTACCTGCCCGCGGCGATCGGCATCGTCGGCCAGCAGAAGGTGCGCCGCTTCGAGGGCCGGCTCGGCTCGATCTCGAAGGGCCTCGTGGGCGCGGGCGGCGCCGCGGACGAGGCTTCGCGGGGCCGCTGACCTGGTCCTTTACGGTGCGTCATTGATCAAAATGCGACATATGGGGCACCGTGTCAGTCTGGTCGAGGCCCATCCCCCATCCTTCACGGAGTGCATCACATGGGTATCGCTGACCAGTTCAAGGACAAGGCCGAGGACCTGCAGAACAAGGCCAAGGACGCCATGGGCGGTTCCGACAACAAGGCCGAGGAAGGCCAGGACCGCGCCAAGGAAGGCATGGACCAGGCGAAGGACAAGGCGCAGGACGCCGCCGAGGAGGCCAAGGACCGCTTCCAGCAGTGACGCCGCCTGAGGACATGTGACGGGGCCCCGGCCGGACATCCGGCCGGGGCCCCGTCATGTGCGGCTCAGTGGTCGAAGACCACCGTGACCGGCGCGTGGTCCGACCAGCGCTCGTCGTGCGTGGCGGCTCGCTCGACGTACCCCTTCACCGCGCGCTCGGCGAGCCCCGGCGTCGACACGAGATAGTCGATGCGCCATCCGGAATCGTTGTCGAAAGCCCGCCCCCGGTACGACCACCACGAGTACGGGCCCTCGACGTCCGGGTGGAGTGAGCGCACCACGTCGACGTAGCCGCCGTCGGAGGGTTCGAAGACGGTGGACAGCCACTCGCGCTCCTCCGGCAGGAAGCCGGAGTTCTTCTTGTTGCCCTTCCAGTTCTTGAGGTCGGCCTCCTGGTGGGCGATGTTCCAGTCGCCGCAGACCACGACCTCGCGGCCGTCGGCGGCGGCCCGCTCGCGCAGGGCCTTCAGATAGGGCAGGAACGCGTCCATGAACCGGATCTTCTCGTCCTGGCGCTCGGTGCCGACCTCGCCGGAGGGCAGGTAGAGGCTGGCGACGGTGACGCCCGGCAGGTCCACCTCGACGTAGCGGCCGCTGTCCGCGAACTCGTCCGCACCGAAACCGATCTGCACCCGGTCCGGCTCGCGGCGCGTGTAGAGGGAGACGCCGGCCCGGCCCTTGGCGGCGGCCGGGGCGTGCACGACGTGCCACCCCTCGGGCTCACGCACGGTCTCGGGCAGCTGGTGCGGCTCGGCGCGCACCTCTTGCAGGCACACCGCGTCGGCCGAGGTCTCGGCGAGCCACTCCACGAAGCCCTTCTTGGCGGCGGCCCGTAGTCCGTTCACATTCACAGAGGTCACAGTCAGCACCCCGGCACGATACCGGCACACTGGACGGCCCGACCGTAAGCACCCGCATAGAGTTACGATGGTTCGCATGAGTATCCAGCTTCCCGGGGTGTCGGCCCCCGACCTGCGCCCCACGTCCTTCGGCCACCGCGACGCGATCGCGCTGAACGACCGCGTCCAGCTCGAGTACGCGGAGCGCTACGGCGACGAGGGCGACGTCACTCCGCTGGATCCGACGATGTTCGAGCCGCCGCACGGCCTCTACCTGATCGCGTACGACGCCGCGGGCACGCCGCTCGCGACCGGCGGCTGGCGCACCCAGGACGCGAACGACGAGGGGTACGCGGACGGCGACGCCGAGTTGAAGCGCATGTACGTCACGCCGGAGGCGCGCGGTCTGGGGCTTGCCCGGCGGATCCTCGCGGCGCTGGAGGAGGACGCCCGCGCGGCGGGGCGCACCCGGATGGTGCTGGAGACGGGCACCAAGCAGCCGGAGGCGATAGCCCTCTACACGTCGAGCGGTTACGAGCCGTGCGAGCGGTTCGGGCACTACCGGTTCGACGAGTTGAGCCGGTGCTTCGGGAAGGCGCTGTAGAACGCGGGGGTCGCACCCGTGGATACGCGAAAGCCCCGACGGTCTCCCGTCGGGGCTTTCGTTGCTGTGGACGTGAGGGGATTCGAACCCCTGGCCCCCTCGATGCGAACGAGGTGCGCTACCGGACTGCGCCACACGCCCTTGCAACGAGTGAAACTCTAGCACCCCGATCCGGGTGCTTGGAAATCCGTTCCCTGGCTGGTCAGCCGGGAGGGCTCCGGAGTGGTCGGGCTCACTCGTTGGCGGCGCGCGGCCGTCCGTCGGCGTCGTCGTCGAACTGGTCGAAGAGCGGCGTGCGTCCGCGCTCGCGGGAGCGGCGGGCGGAGGCGGCGCGGCGGGCGTCGCTGCGTCCGTCGTCGGCGACCGGCTCGGCCGATTCCGCGGCGGGCTCCGGGGCGTACTCCTCCTGCGACTGCCGCTGGGCGGCCTGTTCCGCGGCGGAGGAGCGGGCGGAGCTCCACGTCTCGGGCGCGTTGTAGTCGATGCCGCCGGTGGCGCGCGGGGCGACGGGGGCGGTGACGTAGGTGGGCAGCGGCACGGGGACCGGGTCCCAGCTGTCGCCGGGGCCGGGGTGGCGCTGCCGCTCGCGCTGCTGGTCGACCCACTCCTGATGGTCGGTCTGCTCGACGAGCGCGCGCCGGTCGGCGGCGAGGGCTTCGAGTCCGGGGTCGGTGGCCGTCTCGTCGACGACTGGTCCGTCCTCCAGGTCCTCGGCCGCGGCGCGGGACGTGGCCGGCTGCCGCCTGCGCGGCTGACGCTCGCGCAGACGCTGGGCCGCGACCTCGGCGCGCTGTCGGTCCATGACGTAGGCGAACCTGCGTCGTTCCTGGGTGCGCAGGTAGACGATGTACGCGCTGAGGAGCACGGCGGGGGCCGCGGGCGCCCACAGGAAGGGGACGCCGCCGACCGCGGCGACGACGGCGCCGAGCGTGAAGGCGATGAAGAGCAGCACGGTCGTGCGACGGCGGCGCGCGAGCACCTTGGTGCGCCGGGCGCGCGCGGCCTGCGCCTGGGCGGCGGAGGCCGCGGAGGCGGAGCCGGCGGAAGTGGGGCGGGCGGCGCGGGGCTTGGCGGGCGCCTTGGCCTCGGCCGCCGGTTCGGGCTCGCGGGAGCGCCCCGTGCGCGGGGAGCGGCGCTCCCCGGACGGAGACATGCCGAAGTCCCGGACGCCCACCGGATCGGTGGGCGCGTCCGGGTCGACCGGGTCGCCGCGCTCGTCCGACTCGGGCGAGCGCGCCTGCAGGTCCTTGGCGTACCGGCGCTCCATGCCCGCCCGGCCGGAGAGAAGCCGGATGGCGGTGCTGAAGCGTTCCGTCGGACGAGCTTCGTTCAACTCGTCCTGCCTACGGAGCCACATCGGCACCAAGTAGGCGGCCCAGGCCCCGACGATGACTGCGTAGATGAGGCCGCTGCTGCTCACGGACACACCGTAGAGGGGTTTGCACGGGGCCATCCGCCAATTGAGCCGGTGTGTCGCACGATCTGGCTGATAATCCGAGCTTTTTTGCGATGGATGTGATCAACGGGCCGACCTTCGGGGGAATTCAATGACCCCTGACGGTGCCTCATCGATCAAATTCGAACATTTATTTTATTTCGAGGGGGCGCCCGGATCGACCGCATTGGGGGCACTCGGACCTGCGGTATTACCGCGTCGCCCACGACGACGGCGCTTCAGGAGCCCTTCCGGGACCTCCTCGGCGGTGAGCGCGAAGACCAGATGGTCGCGCCAGGCCCCGTCGATGTGAAGATATCGTGGACGAAGCCCTTCCTCGCGGAATCCGAGTTTCTCCACGACCCTGCGGCTCGGCCCGTTCTCCGGCCGAATGCAGACCTCGATGCGGTGCAGCCCCACGGTGCGGAAGCAGTGGTCGACCGCGAGCGCGACGGCCGTCGGGATCACGCCGCGGCCCGCCACCGACTGGTCCACCCAGTACCCGACGTGGCCCGAGCACATCGACCCCCAGGTGATCCCGGCGACGGTCAACTGCCCGACGAGGCGGCCCTGGTACTCGACGACGAAGGGCAGCATCCGGCCCGCGTTCGCCTCCGAGCGCAGATGGCGCACCATTTGACGGTATGTCGGGCGGTGGGTGATCGGACCGCTCGGGGTGGGCGGCGGGATGGTCGCCTCCCAGGGGCGCAGCCAGTCCCGGTTGCGCCGGTTCACTTCGCGCCAGGCGCGCTGGTCGCGCAGCTTTATGGGGCGGAGGACGACATCGCCCTCCGCCAGCACGACGGGCCACGACGGGCTGTTCAGCGCGCACCCCCGGGTGCCTGGACGTCGGGTCTGGGATCGCTTCTGGGGTGGTCGCCGCCGTGGATCTGGTCGACGGCGTGGGTCAGCAGCGGCCCGAGGACGGCGAGCCCGTCCTTCACGCCCCCGCTGGAACCCGGCAGGTTCACGATCAGTGTGCGCCCGGCGACCCCCGCGAGGCCACGCGAGAGCGCCGCGGTGGGCACTTTCTCCCGGCCGTACGCCCGGATCGCCTCCGGGATGCCCGGTACCTCCCGGTCGAGGACACGGGCCGTCGCCTCGGGGGTGCGGTCGGTGGGCGAGATGCCGGTGCCGCCAGTGGTGAGCACGACGTCGTACTCCGCCTCGACCGCGGCCCGCAGGGCGGCCTCCACGGGGTCGCCGTCCGGCACCACCTGGGGGCCCTCGACGGCGAAGCCCAGCTTTCTGAGGCCTTCCCCGATCAGGGGGCCGCCCTTGTCCTCGTAGACCCCCGCGGCGGCCCGGTTGGAGGCCGTCACGACGAGGGCGCGGTAGCTGTCGCTCATGCGCGGTCCTCCCGGTTCTCCCGATTCCACGTGCCGGACTTGCCGCCCGTCTTCTCCTCGACCCGGACGTCCGAGATGACGGCCCCCTTGTCGACCGCCTTGACCATGTCGACGACCGTGAGCGCGGCGACCGAGACCGCCGTGAGCGCCTCCATCTCGACGCCCGTGCGGTCCGTGGTCTTCACGGTGGCGAGGATCTCCACCGCGTCGTCGGCCACGGAGAGGTCGAGCTTCACCCCGGACACCGCCAGCGGGTGGCAGAGCGGGATCAGGTCGGGGGTGCGCTTGGCGCCCATGATTCCCGCGATGCGTGCCGTGGCGAGCGCGTCCCCCTTGGGCACGCCCTCGCCGCGCAGCAGCTCCACCACGCGCGGCGAGACGAGGACGCGGCCGCTGGCACGGGCGGTGCGCGCGGTGACGTCCTTCTGTGACACGTCGACCATGCGGGCGGCGCCCGCCTCGTCGATGTGCGTGAGCCGGTCGGTCCGGTCCTGCTGGTCCTGCTGATGCTGCGAAGTGCTCATGGTGCTGTGGCGCTCCCGATCCGAGCCGTGCGCGGTGCGGCGCGCCGGACGATTAGTGCGCGACACGCTATCGCGAGCCTCCGACAGTCGGCCGGGTCAGCCCAGCAGGACCACGTCCACCTCGGCGCCCGGCTCCACGGACGTCATGTCCTCGGGCACCACGATCAGCGAGTCCGCCTGCGCGAGCGCGGCGATGAGGTGCGAGCCGGCGCCGCCGACGGGAGCGACCTCGCCGGCCTCGGCGTCGTGGACACCGCGCAGGAACTGGCGGCGCCCGGCGGGCGAGGTCAGCGCCTTGTCGGCGGTCAGCTTCGCGCGGGCCGTCGGGCGGTGCACGCAGTCCTCGGGCAGGCCCATCAGGGTGCGGATCGCGGGGCGTACGAACAGTTCGAAGGAGACGTACGACGACACGGGGTTGCCCGGCAGCGCGAGCAGCGGGGTGTGGTCGGGGCCGATGGAGCCGAAGCCCTGCGGCTTGCCGGGCTGCATGGCGAGCTTGCGGAACTCGACGCCGCTGCCCGCCCCGATGCCCTCCTCGTCGTCCGGGTCGCCGATGCCGCTCAGGGCCTCCTTGACCACGTCGTACGCGCCGACGCTGACACCGCCCGTCGTCACGATCAGGTCGGCGCGGATCAGCTGGTCCTCGATGGTGGAGCGGAGCGTCTCGGCGTCGTCGGAGACCGCGCCCACCCGGTAGGCGATGGCTCCGGCGTCGCGGGCGGCGGCGGTGAGGGCGAAGCTGTTGGAGTCGTAGATCTGGCCCGGCGCCAACTGCTCGCCGGGCTGGACGAGTTCGGTGCCGGTGGAGACGACGACCACGCGCGGGCGCGGGCACACGCGTACGGTGCCGCGGCCGATGGCGGCGAGCAGCGCGATCTGCGGCGGGCCGAGGACGGTGCCGACGGTGAGCGCCCGGTCCCCCGCCTTTACGTCGCTGCCCTGCGCGCGTACGTGCGCGCGTGCCTCGGCGGGGCGGTGCACGCGGACCTCGCCGGATGCGCCCTCGGGGGCGGCGCTGTGGGCGGCCATCGAGGTGACGGGGCCCGCGCCGAGCCCTCCGTCGGTCCACTCCACGGGGACCACGGCCTCGGCGCCGGGCGGCAGCGGGGCGCCCGTCATGATGCGGGCGGCCTCGCCGGGGCCGACGGTGGGCTGTTCGGCCTGGCCCGCGGCGACGTCGCCGATCACCGTGAGCACGGCGGGGAACTCCTCGCTCGCGCCCGCGATGTCCGCGACGCGCACCGCGTAGCCGTCCATCGAGCTGTTGTCGAACGGCGGCAGCGACAGCGGGACCGTCACCTCTTCGACGAGTACACAGCCCTGTGCGTCGAGGAGTTGGAGCTCGATGGGGTCGAGCGCCTGGACGGTGCCGAGGATGTCCTCCAGGTGCTCGTCCACCGACCAGATCTGCGCCTGGTCCGTCGTGGCACTGAAACTGTTCACTGCTGCTCCCTGCTCCTCGTGCCGGTGTGCTGATTCTCCGGTGGCCTCAGGTGTTATTACCACGGGCGATATGTGACACCCGGGAGGTGGTGGGCCGTACCGGGGCGCAGGTCCTTCGGGGAGCGGGGGTCTCAGATCTCGTCGGCGACGTAGCCGCGCAGCCAGGAGCGGAACTCCGGTCCCAGGTCCTCACGTTCGCAGGCGAGGCGGACGATGGCCTTGAGGTAGTCGCCGCGGTCGCCGGTGTCGTAGCGGCGGCCCTTGAAGACGACGCCGTGCACGGGGCCGCCGACCTTCTCGTCGGCGGCGAGCTGCTGGAGTGCGTCGGTGAGCTGGATCTCGCCGCCGCGGCCGGGCTCGGTCTTGCGCAGTATGCCGAAGACGGCGGGGTCGAGGACGTAGCGGCCGATGATGGCGTAGTTGGACGGGGCGTCGGCCGGGTCCGGCTTCTCCACGAGGTCGGTGACCTTCACGACGTCGCCGTCGTCGGTGGCCTGGACGGCGGCGCAGCCGTAGAGGTGGATCTGCGAGGGCTCGACCTCCATGAGGGCGATGACGCTGCCGCCGTGCTCCTCCTGGACCTCGACCATCTTCTGGAGCAGCGGGTCGCGGGGGTCGATCAGGTCGTCGCCGAGCAGGACCGCGAACGGTTCGTCCCCGACGTGCGGGGCGGCGCACAGGACGGCGTGGCCGAGGCCCCTGGGGTCGCCCTGGCGCACATAGTGGATGGTGGCGAGGTCGTTCGACTCCTGGACCTTGGCCAGGCGGCTCGCGTCGCCCTTCTTCTGAAGGGCCGCCTCCAGCTCGTGGTTGCGGTCGAAGTGGTCCTCGAGTGGGCGCTTGTTGCGACCTGTGATCATCAGTACGTCGCCGAGCCCCGCTGACGCGGCCTCCTCGACCACGTACTGGATCGCCGGCTTGTCGACGACCGGGAGCATCTCCTTGGGCGTTGCCTTGGTGGCCGGGAGGAACCGGGTGCCGAGGCCCGCCGCGGGGATGACAGCCTTGGTGATCCTGGTGTGCGCGTCAGTCATGCGGGTCACCATATCCGGCTGCTATGGGCGGAATCTGTGGGTCCGCTTTGTACGCACATATATGCGTTGAACAGGAGAGGTTTGTGACCCGCCTATGAGTCCGCACACGAGCGATCCACGCGGCGCCCACCCTGACAAGCCCGCATTGCGGCGGGAGTTCCTGCGGGTGAGGAAAGCATTGACAGCCGATGACGTCCGGGAGACGGAGCGGGCCGTGGCCCGACGGGCTTTCGAACTCGACGAGTTGGCGCAGGCCCGCACGGTGGCGGCCTACGTCTCCGTGGGCGGCGAGCCGGGGACGGGCGCGCTCCTCGACGCCCTCCGCGCGCGCGGGACGCGTGTCCTGCTGCCGGCCCTGCTGGCCGACAACGACCTGGACTGGGGCGCGTACGACGGGCCCGGTTCGCTCACGGACGTGCGCCACCCGGGAAAGATCGCCCTCTCGGAGCCCGGCGGCGAGCGGCTCGGCCCCGACGCCGTCCTGGAGGCCGACGTCGTGCTGCTGCCGGGGCTCGCGGTGGACGCGCGCGGGATGCGGCTCGGGCGGGGCGGGGGCTCGTACGACCGGGTGCTCGCGCGCCTGGAGGCGGCCGGCGCGCGGCCCGCCCTGGTCGTGCTGCTGCACGACAGCGAAGTGGTCGCGCACGTCCCGCGGGAGGCGCACGACAAGGCCGTGGACGCCGTCGTCACGCCGTCGGGCGTGCGGCGCTTCTAAATCAGACCTTCACGCGGTCGGTTGTCCAATGGGGATCAGAAACGAGAAGAGTGCTCCTGACCTTCAACGATGGGTCTTGTCTAGGATCCAGGTCGTCGCGTGGAGAGAAGCACTGATGAGGTGGAGATGCCTATCGGGTCCTACTCTACGCGTCCTGCGCGCCTGGGTCGCTAACCCGGACTGCCCGACCGACCACCAACTGCCCCCCTACGCTCCGGACCTCAACCCAGTTGAAGGTATCCAATCCCTGCACGATGCCGCTGGCTCAGCAACATCGCCTTCACCAGCCCCGACCACTTGGCCCAGACAGTCAGGCATGACCTACGCGCCATCGAACACCACAGCGACTTCATCGACGGACGCCTCGCCGGAACCGACCTATCCCTTGACCCAACGACTTCACGAGTTCAGGCTCAGTGATCAGCGAAGGCGTCGAGCGGCCTCGACCCTGTTATCGATACTCTTCTTGACGCGCATGAGATCTTTTTTATGCTTGACTTCGACACGCTCTTGAAGCTGTTTATCAACATAGAACCAGACCCCAACAACATTCTCTTTCTTCCTGCACCGCTGATCCGTGACCGCCACACGAATCTCTTTGTTGGTGGGCTTGACTTCGCTACGCCATTGCGGATCATTGAGAGCCGCAATAGGGTCCGAGTAGCCATAACCCTCCCCCTCCATGCATGCAGACCACCGCTTAAATACGTCACGCGTGGCACTGTCCTTTTGAGACTCAGCTAGGGTGCTGAATTTTAGGTTGGTGGCAAGCTCAGAATCCCCTAGCCCACCTTTTCGGCTACCCGTGAGCTGCTCCAGCGCGCCCCCTACACATCCACCAACCGGGACCTGTTGACCACCCTTGGTGCGACCGCCAGGGCCAGTCTCCTTCTTAGGGTCACGGGTTCCTCGCGCAGCGAACGACCAAGCTGAACTTCTATCCACAGCCTGACTGTCAGAATCAGAAAGGTTCTGCTCGGGGACTCCCCCTGCCGGGTGGTAGCCCCAGGCGCGCGCATGCGACATGCTCTGATAGCCATATCGCCCGTCAATCCTCGTGCGGGGGGCATCCCGCCCCATCCCACCGGAAGGGTCCACAGCCTTCGGGATCTCATACTCGAAACCGTAGCGCTTCATGCACTTAGACATGATTTTTCCGTAGGCGTCCTGCAGATACGTATACTGCCGAGAATTGAGCAGGTACTTATCCAAAGGGAGTTCTCGATCTCGCGCGCTGATCATTCGTTCGATACGCGTTCCACGCTGCAGGACAGAGGATGCATCCGACGTTGCTACACCCTCATCACCTGGACCCCCACAACCGGACACCGAAACAGAGAAGGCGGCGAGGGCGATCGCAGCACTGTACGATCTTTTCCCATCCATAGAACCACCTTTAACAAAGAACCAATCGGAGCGGTCGACGGGGAAATCAAAAGTTCTCCGAGTCCGGGACCGACCAGCCGGCCTTTCCCCGAACAGCGCGATCCAAAATTTCCCCGTCAACACCAAGCCCTCGAACGCTACCGCGAGTACTACTACTTATACATACCGGAGGCGTTATTGTTCTTGAGCTGAGAATTCAGGTTCACCTGGCCATGTGCCGCGATGGTCTGACAAGCCACCGCGCAGCTAAAATAACTGTTGTAGAAAACCTGGAACGCCCTGTCGTTATGATTCCAGATAAAAGCGGCGTTATTCTTCACCGAAAGACCGGATCCGGCACTACCGTTAGCTCCAGCCTTAAACTTGTACGGCGCGTAATCATTAATCGAGCTCTTCTGCTCAAAATACGCCCCATACCCATTAGTGGAGCTGTTGTAGTGGATGCACACATTCGGCACATCGCAATCATTGCTCGGCCCCGCCCAGGCTGGCGCAGCGCCCATCAAAGATACTGCCACGCCAGCAGCCACTACGGCACCGACAACTGAGAGATTCTTTCGCACGACATCCCCTATCTCGTGGAATTACTTCGGCACGCCCGAAAGGGGTCCCCCCCCCAGAGCAAAGTTATCTGATCACACAATCCGCAAGGTGTCCATGGCTTGCACACAACTGATGTAAGACCTACGGTCGGCCGACCATTGAGCTGCTCCTGCCGCTTCCTCGTCTTCGAGATTGCGTCAACGCCGACTTTCCCCAAAGCCAGGACCCTCACAGTCGCGAAATCGAGCGGTTCAACCCCACGGCACTTATCGCGCGGCTACGCCCGCCTCACGGCTTCAACGTCAGCGTGCCCACAGTGCTGTCGTCGATGGCGTTTTCGGTGAAGTGCCACGGCAGCAGGTCACCCTTGACCCACTTCTCGGTCTGGTCCGTGTAGTGGTCGCTGAAGGTGTGCCCCGATGCGCCGGTGAGGTTGATCCACTTCGACTTGTCGAGGTCCTCCATGTTGACGACCATCCGCATGGACGGCACCCAGTCGACCCCGTAGCCGCCCGCGGCGTTCCAGCCGGTCGCGTTGACGGCCGCCTCGCCGCCGCCCAGCTTCCAGGGGCCGCGGTTGAGCACGTACTGCAGCCAGCCGGGGCCCTCGGTGCCGAGGGTCTGGTTCTTCAGCTCCAGCTTGTGCAGCCGGCCCCAGCTCCAGGTGTCGATGTCCTTGCCGAGCTTGGCCGTGAGGTCCCAGCGGGCGTCCCGCATGGCGCGCTCGAACAGCTTGTCGCGGGTCTTCGTGGGGTCGTCCGTGCGGCTGCCCGGCGTCTTCCACCAGTCGTTCTTCTCGTCCTTGATGATCTTGCGGACGACCTCGAACCAGCGGTCGCCGCCGTCCGGCTGCGCCTGGTCCGCCGAGCGCTCGCCGCACTCACGGACCCGGCGGTCCTCGTCGGCGGGGCCGCTCTTGTCGACCGGTTCGACGCTCAGGCACTGGCCCTCGACGCGCAGTTCCTTGGGCAGCTTGTTGCCGAAGGCGAGCTTGAGGATGTTGCGCCACACGGAGTTGAAGTAGGCCGCGGCCGCCGAGTCCGGGTTCTGCGTGTAGTCCCAGTTGTCCAGGAGCTGCTGCGCGTCCCTGACGTCCTTGTCCTTGATGTCGATCTTCTGCAGGTAGGGCACGAGCAGCTTGGCGATCTCGCTGCTGTTGTCCATCTGCATGGTGCGCATGTCGTCGGTCGAGATCTTGCCGCCGTCCTTGATCTTGGACTCGATCAGGTCGGTGATGCGCTGGCTGCGGGTGCCGTAGCCCCAGTCCTTGGTCAGCGTGTACGGGTAGCTGTCGTCGACCACGGCCTGATTGGCGGTCACGATGTAGCCGCGCTTCGGGTTGAACTCGTAGGGCAGCTCGTTCTGCTTGATGTAGCCGGTCCAGCGGTACTTGGAGTCCCAGCCCGGCGACGGCAGCGAGCCGTCGCCCTCGCCGCGGGTCGGGATCCGGCCCGGCAGCTGGTAGCCGATGTTGCCCTCGGTGTCGGCGTACGTGAGGTTCTGCGAGGGCACCTCGAAGTCGGCGGACGCCTTGCGGAACTCGGACCAGTTCGACGCCTTGTCGAGGTTGAAGACGGCGTCCATGGAGTTGCCCGGCTGCAGCGCGGTCCAGCGCAGGGCGATGCCGTAGCCGTCGCCACGGTCCGGGGCCGCCGCGTCGACCGAGGCCTTCTTGCCGACCTTGACGAGTTCGGAGTTCCGGTCGGACAGCAGCGGCCCGTTGTCGGTCTCGCGCACGATGATCGTCTTGGAGTCCCCGCCGGCGACCTTGATGGTCTCCTTGCGGGTCTTGAACGGCACCGTCCTGTCGTCGACGAGGTAGCCGTCGCCGCTGAACTTCTCCAGGTAGAGGTCGGTGACGTCGACGCCGGAGTTGGTCAGGCCCCAGGAGATGTTCTGGTTGTGGCCGATGACCACGCCCGGCATGCCGGCGAACGTGTAACCGGACGTGTCGTGCTGACACTTGCTGGAGACGCTCGTGCAGTGCAGCCCCATCTGGTACCAGACAGACGGCAGTTGCGGCGCCAGGTGCGGGTCGTTGGCGAGCAGCGGCTTGCCGGTGATGGTGTGGGCGCCCGAGACCACCCACGAGTTGGAGCCGATGCCGTTGCCGTTGGGTCCGAGGCCCGCGGACTCGGGAATCTTGTCCAGGACCTCGGTGAGGCCGCCCAGCTGGCTCTGGAGGCCGCTGGGAGCCGTCGCGTCGTCCGTCAGACCGGTGCCCGCCGCCCCGGTCGACTGCGTGCTCGTACCGCCGCCGGAGGACGCGTCGAACGACTTCGTGGCACTGTTGTACCCGCCCTTCTGCACGATCGGCTTGTGCCGCGAGTACGGGTAGTCGGGGTACAGGTCGGCGATCTGCTTCGGGCCGAGTCGGCTCGTCATCAGCGAGCGGTCGATCTCCTCCTGCATGTTGCCGCGCAGGTCCCAGGCCATCGCCTTGAGCCAGGCCACCGAGTCCACCGGCGACCACTTCTGCGGCTTGTAGTCGTTCTCGAAGCCGAGCGCGACGTACTCCGCGGAGATGTCCTTGCCGCTCTTGCCGCCCAAGTAGGAGTTGACCCCCTTGGAGTACGCCTGGAGGTACTTCTTGGTCGCGGGCGACAGCTTGGAGTCGTACTCCTTCTGCGCCACCCGGTGCCAGCCCATGGTGCGCAGGAACTCGTCGGTCTTGACCTGCCCCTTGCCGAACATCTCGGAGAGCCGACCGGAGGTCGTGTGACGCCGAACGTCCATCTCGTAGAACCGGTCCTGCGCCTGCACATAGCCCTGCGCCATGAACAGGTCGTGGTCCGTGGACGCGTAGATCTGCGGGATCCCGTAGCTGTCCCGCTTGACCTGCACCGGCCCGTCGAGCCCGTCGAGTTGGATGGACCCCGTCGTCTGCGGCATGGAGGCGCGGACGCTGTCGACGCTCCAGTAGGCACCGAATCCGATGCCCGCGAGAACGGCCAACACGAGCACGATCACGATCAGTCGGGCTCGGCGCCCCTTCTTCTTGCCGGGCGGGCTGCCGGCAGAGGCGTTCGTAGTGGAGGGCATCGCGGTCCTTGCTGTCCTTCGCTAACCGGGCGGGAGGGCGAGAGCAACCTTACGAGCAGTGGGGTGCGGCTCCGGACGCGGAGTAGGGAAGCGAGGTCCTCCGAAGATTCCTACGCAGGTTCCCACGGAGGTTCCCGCGAAGAGCGGGGTGACGTAACCGGCATCAAGAAAGCGTTAACGATTAGGTAAGGTAACGAAGTAACTTCCCTGTCGCAGTGCCCCCTCTGGAAGGAACGGCCCCTGACTGTCCACCAGCTCAACCAGCTTCTGCTCGTCAGCGCACTCGTGCTGCTCGTGGCGGTCGCCGCCGTGCGCGTCTCCTCGCGCAGCGGACTGCCGAGCCTCCTGCTCTACCTCGGCATCGGCGTCGTCATGGGCCAGGACGGGCTGGGCCATGTCTCCTTCAGCAACGCCGAACTGACCCAGGTCATCGGCTACGCGGCGCTCGTCGTGATCCTCGCCGAAGGCGGACTCGGCACGAAGTGGAAGCAGATCAAACCCGCGCTCCCGGCGGCCGCCGCCCTGTCCCTCGTGGGCATCGCGGTCAGCGTGGGCGTGACGGCCACGGGCGCGCACTACCTGGTGGGCCTCGAGTGGCAACAGGCACTCATCATCGGCGCCGTGGTCTCCTCCACGGACGCCGCGGCGGTCTTCTCCGTCCTGCGCAGGGTGCCGCTGCCGTCCCGCGTGACCGGCGTCCTGGAAGCCGAGTCCGGCTTCAACGACGCCCCTGTCGTCATCCTGGTCGTCGCGTTCTCCGCCGCGGGACCCATGGAGCACTGGTACGTCCTCGTCGGCGAGATCGCCCTGGAGCTCGCCATCGGCGCGGCCATCGGACTCGCGGTCGGCTGGCTCGGCTCCTACGGCCTGCGGCACGTGGCACTGCCCGCCTCCGGCCTCTACCCGATCGCCGTGCTGTCCATCGCCACCGTCGCGTACGCCGCGGGCGCCATGGCCCACGGCAGTGGCTTCCTCGCCGTCTACCTGGCCGCGATGGTGCTGGGCAACGCCAAGCTGCCGCACTGGCCCGCCACCCGCGGCTTCGCCGAAGGGCTCGGCTGGATCGCGCAGATCGGCATGTTCGTCCTGCTCGGTCTCCTCGTCACCCCGCACGAGCTGGCCGACGACATCGTGCCCGCGCTCCTCATCGGCCTGGTCCTCACGATGGTCGCGCGCCCCCTGTCGGTCGTCGTCAGCCTGGCTCCCTTCCGCATACCGTGGCCGGAGGAAGCCCTCATGTCGTGGGCGGGCCTGCGCGGCGCCGTGCCCATCATCCTGGCGACCATCCCGATGGTCACGGGCGTCGCCGACAGCCAGCGCATCTTCAACATCGTCTTCGTCCTGGTCGTCGTCTACACCCTCATCCAGGGGCCGACCCTGCCCTGGCTCGCCGGAAAGCTGCGCCTGGGCAACACCTCCGACGCCGCCGACCTCGGCATCGAATCGGCGCCCCTGGAGCGGCTGCGCGGACACCTGCTGTCCGTGTCCATCCCGGAGAGCTCGCGGATGCACGGCGTGGAGGTCGGCGAACTGCGGCTGCCGAAGGGCGCCGCCGTCACGCTCGTCGTCCGCGACGGCACCTCCTCCGTGCCCGCACCGACCACCGTGCTGCGCCGGGGCGACGAACTCCTGGTCGTCGCCACGGACCCGGTGCGCGACGCCGCCGAGGCGCGCCTGCGGGCCGTCGCCGCGGGCGGCAAGCTGGCCGGCTGGCTGGGCACCGCGGGCCCGAACTCCCGTTAGCATGGATGCACAGACCACGTACGACCGACTCTGCCTGACGTAGAGCCGGCGCGACCGCAAAGCGGCCGCGGTCCCCTTGCAGCACCGCGCTTCACAGCGCCCGACTGCTCGGCCCAGGGCCTCTCCTGGCGCGGACCGTAGGTATCACTCGGTTCCCGGCGCATGAGGACGGCTCTCGGCGCGCGCCCCCTCGACCAGGGGGCCGTGCGCTACCAGGCGGCAGAAAGGCAAGGGCCGTGCCACAGAAGGACACGGTCACCGAACGCGACGACAAGCGTGCCGGGCGCCCCGGCTACGGGCAGCTCCTGCGCACCCGTGGGGCCTGGACGTTCCTGCTCCCCGGCTTCGCGGCACGCCAGCCGTTCGCGATGCTGACGCTCTCCATCGTGCTGCTCGTGCAGCACACCACCGGCTCCTACGGCACCGCGGGCGCGGTATCCGCGACGACCGGTGTCTCCATGGCGCTCTTCGCGCCCTACAGCGGCAAGCTGGCCGACCGGTTCGGGCAGCGCGCGGTACTGCTGCCCGGCGTGCTCGTGCACACCGCCGCGGGGCTCACGCTCACCGCGCTCGCGCTGTCCGGGGCGCCCACGTGGGCGCTGTTCGTGGCCGCCGTGCCCACGGGTGCCTCCACGCCGCAGATCGGACCCATGGTGCGCGCCCGCTGGGGCGTGAAGCTGCAGGGGTCGCCCCTGATGCAGACGGCCGCCGCCTTCGAGTCGGTCACGGACGAGTTCACCTTCGTGCTCGGCCCGCTGTTCGCGACGGCTCTGTGCACCGGCATCGACCCGGCCGCCGGCCTGATCACCGAGGCCGCCCTGACGCTCGTCGGCGGCCTGCTGTTCGCCGCCCAGAAGCGCACCCAGCCCGCGGTGCACGCGGCGGGCGAGCACGCGCGCGTGGAGCACACCTCCGCCCTGCGCGTGCCCGGCGTGCGCGTCCTGATCGTGACGTTCCTCGGCATCGGCTCCGTGTTCGGCGGCATGCAGGTCTCGCTGGCCGCCTACACCGAGGCGATCGGCGAGCCCGGCATGAACGGCGTCCTGTACGGGATCTTCGCCGCGGGCAACATGCTCTCCGGCCTCGTCTGCGGCGCCGTCGCATGGAAGATCGCCCCGCAGCGCCGCCTCCTGGTCGGGTACACGGCCCTCGCCGTCATGGCCTCCGGGCTGTGGGCGGCGCAGTCCGTGGTGCTGCTCGCCGGACTCGGCCTGCTGGTCGGCGTGTGCATCGCGCCGTCCCTGATCACCGGCTACACGCTGGTCGAGAAGATCGTCCCCGCGGGCTCCCGCACCGAGGCCTTCACCTGGCTCACCGGGGCGGTCGCGCTCGGTCAGGCGGCCGCCGTGACGGTGGCCGGGCAACTGGAGGACCGCTTCTGGGACGGCGCCGGATTCCTCGTCCCGATGGGCGGCACCGTGCTCGCCCTGGTGGTCATGTTCCTGCTGCGCTCGCGGCTCACGCCGCCCTCGACGGGGCGGACCGTGGCACGTGGTGTGGGTCACCGCGAGCCCGTGGCAGTGGACTGATCCCGCGGAATAGGTCACTATGGATCGTCGTTAGCACTCATCGAGTGAGAGTGCCAGGAGGAAGACACAGTGCCGACTTACCAGTACCAGTGCACCGAGTGCGGCGAGGGCCTCGAGGCGGTGCAGAAGTTCACCGACGACGCCCTGACCGTGTGCCCCAGCTGCAACGGCCGCCTCAAGAAGGTGTTCTCGGCCGTCGGCATCGTCTTCAAGGGCTCCGGCTTCTACCGCAATGACAGCCGCGGCTCCTCGTCGAGCAGCAGCCCGGCGTCGTCCTCGAAGTCGTCGTCCGGCTCCGAGTCGAAGTCCTCGGAATCGAAGTCGTCCTCCGACTCGTCCTCCTCTTCGAGCTCGTCGTCTTCTTCGAGCTCTTCTTCTTCGAGCTCGTCGACCTCCTCGACGTCCTCCGCCGCGTAAGCGGCACGGAGAGAAGTCTTACGAGACCCTGTCGTCCTTCGACGACAGGGTCTTCGGCGTTCCCGGCGTGACTACTGTGCTGACCCATGGCGACCCATGCGAACGCACGTGCCGACGCCGAGATCGGCGTGATCGGCGGCTCCGGCTTCTACTCCTTCCTGGACGACGTGACGGAGGTCCGCGTCGACACCCCCTACGGGCCACCGAGCGACTCGCTCTTCCTCGGTGAGGTGGCGGGACGCCGGGTCGCCTTCCTGCCCCGGCACGGCCGCGGCCACCATCTGCCGCCGCACCGCATCAACTACCGCGCCAACCTCTGGGCGCTGCGCTCGGTGGGCGTGCGCCAGGTCCTCGGCCCGTGCGCGGTGGGCGGCCTGCGGCCCGAGTACGGGCCGGGGACGCTGCTCGTGCCCGACCAGTTCGTGGACCGTACGAAGGCGCGGGCGCAGACCTACTTCGACGGGCAGCCGCTGCCGGACGGGTCCGTGCCGAACGTCGTGCACGTCTCCCCCGCCGACCCGTACTGCCCCACGGGCCGCAGGGCCGCGGTGAAGGCCGCGCGCGGCAAGGACTGGGAGCCGGTGGACGGCGGGACGCTCGTGGTGGTCGAGGGGCCGCGGTTCTCCACCCGCGCCGAGTCCCGGTGGCATGCCGCCATGGGCTGGTCGGTGGTCGGGATGACCGGGCACCCGGAGGCGGTGCTCGCCCGTGAACTGGAGCTCTGCTACACGTCGTTGACCCTGGTCACGGACCTGGACGCGGGCGCGGAGAGCGGTGAGGGCGTCTCGCACGACGAGGTGCTCCGGGTGTTCGCGGCCAATGTGGACCGGCTGCGGACGGTGCTGTTCGACGCGGTGGCGGGGCTGCCGGCGACGGCGGAGCGGGACTGCCCGTGCGTCGGGGCGCTGGGCGGGATGGATCCGGGGTTCCGGCTGCCGTGACGCCGGAATTCCCCCTTCGTACGAGCCGGAATTCCCCCTCCTGTGAGCCGGAATCCCCCTTCGTGTCAGGGAGTTGTCCACAACCGCTCGGTAGTGCACGGGCTCCGGCGAGAGGTGGCGCGGAGGCGGATCGTGTCCGGCGGGACGGGCGCGGTGTCCGTCCGGCCCGACCGATCCGCAGGCGGTGGCGACCATGTCCGCATCTGTATCTGTCACGAACCAGCTCAGCATTCCCCCGACGTCCGACGTGCCCGCCTTCCCTCCTGTGCGCGTACGGGGCGGGCGGTGGCGCCCCGGCCGGGCGGGGAGGCGACGGCGGCCGCCCGCCGTGGTGGCGGGGCTCGCCCTGGCCGTGGCGGCGTTGGTGGCGGCGGTGCCGTCGTCCGGTGCGGGGCAGGAGAGCACGCCGCGGCGGGCTGCGGCGGCGCCGGGCGAGCGGGCGGCCGGGGCCGCCGGAGCCGCCGCTTCCGGCGTGACGGTGTCGGCGCCGGTGCGGATCGCGGACGCGGGGGCGGTGCGGCTGCTGCGGCCGGGCGACCGGGTCGACGTGGTGGCGGCGCGGGCGGACGGCAGGCCGGGAGTGCGGGTGCTCGCGTCCGGGGCGCGCGTGGCGGCCCTGCCGAAGCCGAGGCCAACTCTCGGTCAAGACGGCGATGTCGGCGAAACCTCGGACGCCGGTGGGGCGTTGGTGGTGCTGACGGTGGAGCGCGCGACCGCCGCGCGCCTCGCGGGCGCAGGGGCCGCTTCCCGGCTGGCGGTGACGGTGTGGTGACGTATCTCTCGTCAAGTCCCCCGTTCGAGCTACCGAATTGGACAGGTCTGACCCGAACTGTCGTAGGTTGCGGAAGCGTTTGCTCCACTACCTGGACATGTGAAGAGAGGCCTTCTGGTGAGCGAGAACAACGAACCGAGCCTGTGGGAAGGCTTCAAGGCCTTCCTCATGCGCGGGAATGTGATCGACCTCGCGGTCGCCGTGGTCATCGGCGCCGCATTCACGAACATCGTGAACGCTGTGGTGGAAGGGGTCATCAACCCGATCGTCGGCGCGTTCGGCACGCAGGACCTGAACAAGTACGCGTACTGCCTCAAGGGCACGTGCAAGCCCGGCAGCGACGACAGCATCCAGATCATGTGGGGCACGGTTCTCAGCGCCGCCATCAGCTTCCTGATCACGGCCGCCGTCGTGTACTTCCTGATGGTGCTGCCGATGGCCAAGTACCTCGCCCGGCAGGCCGCGAAGAAGGCCGAGAAGGAGGGCACCCAGGAGGTGCTGGAGGTCTCCGAGCTGGAGGTGCTCAAGGAGATCCGCGACGCGCTCGTGGCGCAGCGCGGCTCGGGCCACTCCGAGCCCTAGCGGGGCTCCCGGCGGCCTTTCAGAGGTGGTGGGGCGGCTTCTCGTCGAGGAAGCGGGCCAGGTCGGCGGCGCTGTTGTCGCCGGCCGCCGGCCGCTCGCCCCAGCCTCGGTCCGTGTCGTCGGAGGACTGCGCGGTCAGCGGATCGTCGAAGATCAGCGCGGCCTTGGGGTCGCGCTTCTTGCGGGGACCGCGCTGCTCGGGATCGGGGGCGGGACTGCTCATGGCTCCAGGGTACGTCGCCGGGAGCGACGGCCCCCGGAGTGCGGGCTCAGACCGCCGTGAGGCCGTGGGCCTCGAAGATCGCCTTGGCGGAGGCGACCTGCTCGGGGGTGGGCGAGGGGGTGTCGTGCAGCGTGAAGGTCTTGCCGAGCGCCTGCCACTTCGCCTCGCCGAGCTTGTGGAAGGGCAGCACGTCGACGCGGGAGACGTTGCCGAGGGAGGCCGCGAAGGCGGCGACGCCCTCGATGTTGTCGGGGTCGTCGGTCAGCCCCGGCACGAGCACGAAGCGCACCCACACGTTCTTGCCGAGGTCGGCGAGGCGGTGCGCGAAGTCGAGGGTGGGCCGCAGCGGCCGTCCGGTGACGTGCTTGTAGGTGGCGCGGTCCCAGGACTTGATGTCGAGCAGCACCAGGTCCACGTCGCGCAGCAGGGCGTCGGTGGCGCGCACCCCGAGGAAGCCCGAGGTATCGAGGGCGGTGTGCAGGCCCAGCTCGTGCTTGAAGCGGTGCAGCAGCTCGCCGGCGAAGACCGGCTGGAGCAGGGGCTCCCCGCCGCTGATGGTGGCGCCGCCGCCCGCCGCCTCGATGAACCGGGTGTACTTGGCGGCCTCGGCGACGATCGTGTCGGCGGCGGTGCGCTTCCCGTTCCGCATCTTCCAGGTGTCGGGGTTGTGGCAGTACAGGCAGGTCAGCGGGCAGCCGGAGAGGAACGTCACGAAGCGCGTGCCCGGCCCGTCGACGCCGGTCGACAGGTCCCAGGAGTGCACCGAGCCCTCGATGGGGCGGTGCGTCGCGGCGGCGGCCGGGGTGACGGCGTCGTTCGCGGTGAGGTTCTGGGTGAGCATGACGGTCATGGCGTTCCTCTCCGGGTCCTTCGGGGTGTCTCGGTCAGGAGGACCGGCTCACAGGGAGCCGTGGAAGGTCCGGTTGATGACGTCCAGCTGCTGCTCGCGCGTCAGACGGACGAAGTTCACCGCGTAGCCGGAGACCCGGATGGTGAGCTGCGGGTAGTTCTCCGGGTGCTCCATGGCGTCCTCGAGGGTCGCCTTGTTGAGGACGTTGACGTTCATGTGGAAGCCGTCGCTGGCCGTGAAGCCGTCGAGCACGCCGGACAGGTTGCCGATCCGCTCGGCGGGGGTGCGGCCCAGGGCGTCGGGGGTGATCGTGTTGGTCAGCGAGATGCCGTCCTCCGCGTCGTCGTAGGGCAGCTTCGCGACCGACAGGGCGGAGGCGATGTAGCCGTGCTCGTCGCGCCCGTTCATCGGGTTGGCGCCGGGGGCGAAGGGGGTGCCGGCGCGGCGGCCGTCCGGGGTGTTGCCGGTCTTCTTGCCGTAGACGACGTTCGAGGTGATCGTGAGCACCGACTGGGTGTGCACCGCGTTCCGGTAGGTCGGGTGCTTGCGGACCTTCTCCATGAAGCCGTGCACGATGCGCTTGGCGATCTCGTCGGCGCGGTCGTCGTTGTTGCCGTAGGCCGGGTAGTCGCCCTCGATCTCGTAGTCGACGGCGAGGCCGGTCTCGTCACGGACGACCTTGACCTTGGCGTGCTTGATCGCCGACAGGGAGTCCGCGGCGACCGAGAGACCGGCGATGCCGCATGCCATGGTGCGCAGGATCTCCTGGTCGTGCAGGGCCATCTCGATGCGCTCGTAGGCGTACTTGTCGTGCATGTAGTGGATGACGTTGAGCGCGTGCACGTACGTCTTCGCCAGCCAGTCGAGCATCGCGTCGTACCGCTGGGCGACGGTCTCGTAGTCGAGGTAGTCGCCCTCGATGGGCTCGAAGCCCTCGACGACCTGCTTGCCGGACTTCTCGTCGCGGCCGCCGTTGATCGCGTAGAGGAGCGCCTTGGCGACGTTCACGCGGGCGCCGAAGAACTGCATCTGCTTGCCGACGGCCATCGCGGAGACGCAGCAGGCGATGGCGGTGTCGTCGCCGTACTTGGGGCGCATCAGCTCGTCGGACTCGAACTGGATGGCCGAGGTGTCGATGGCGACCTGCGAGGCGAAGTCCTTGAAACCGCGCGGCAGCTCGCGCGACCAGAAGACCGTCAGGTTCGGCTCGGGGGCCGGGCCGAGGTTGTAGAGGGTCTGGAGCGCGCGGAAGGTGGTGCGCGAGACGAGCGGGCGGCCGTCCTCGCCGATGCCGGCCATCGACCAGGTGACCCAGGTCGGGTCGCCGGAGTACAGGTCGTTGTACTCGGGGGTGCGCAGGAAGCGGACGATGCGGAGCTTGATGACGAAGTCGTCGATGAACTCCTGGGCCTCGGACTCGGTGATCCGGCCGGCCTCGATGTCGCGCTGCAGGTAGATGTCGAGGAAGTTGTCGATGCGGCCGATCGACATGGCCGCGCCGTTCTGCTCCTTCACGGCGGCGAGGTAGGCGAAGTACAGCCACTGCACGGCCTCGCGGCCGGTGGTGGCGGGGCCGGAGATGTCGTAGCCGTACGACATGGCCATGGACTTCAGCTCGTTCAGCGCCTTGATCTGCTCCGAGATCTCCTCGCGGTCCCGGATGACGTGCTCGGTGGGCCAGGCGGCGGCGAGCTCGTCCTTGTCGGCCTGCTTGGCGGCGATGAGGCGGTCGACGCCGTAGAGGGCGACGCGGCGGTAGTCGCCGATGATGCGGCCGCGGCCGTAGGCGTCGGGCAGGCCGGTGATGATGCCGGAGGAGCGGCAGGCGCGGATCTCGGGGGTGTAGGCGTCGAAGACCCCCTCGTTGTGGGTCTTTCGCAGGTGGGTGTAGATCTCGCGGACCTCGGGGTCGGCCTCGTAGCCATAGGCGTTGAGGGCGTTCTCGACCATCCGCCAGCCGCCGTTGGGCATGATCGCGCGCTTCAGCGGGGCGTCGGTCTGGAGGCCCACGATGAGGTCGTTGTGGTCGGCGGCGGTGCCGTCGATGTAGCCGGGCCTGAAGGCGTCGATCCGGGACGGGGTCTTCACGTCGACGTCGTGGATCCCGCGCTCGATCTCGTCCGGGAACATGCCGAGGAGCTTTTCCCAGACGGCGGTGGTGCGCTCGGTCGGACCCGCGAGGAAGGAGCCGTCACCCTCGTAGGGGGTGTAGTTCTGCTGGACGAAGTCGCGGACGTCGACGGCGTCCCGCCACAGCCCTCCCTTGAAGCCGTCCCAGGCCTCGCCGTGCGTCGTCTTTTCCGCGGGAGTGGCAGTCATCTGCGGCACCTTCCCCATCTCTTCGACCGGTGGGTTCCTACCTGTTCATTGCACTCCTGTCGGGGTCGCCCGGGGGGCGGCAATGGTCCCCAGTTCGGGACCGTAAGTCCTGAACTGGGGCCGGGATCCACCGGCATCACCGGCCTGACCTGGCCCTTCTCATGGGACTTTCGACCCAAGTTCGCTTGTGAATGCCTTCACAAGGAATGTGGCGGAATTTCGTGGTACGGCTTTCCCCATGACGACCACGCCAGACAAGCGCTCACCGATCCGCCGCATGGTCGAGAGGGAGCGCGACGAGCGGCACCGGGCCGCTTCGCCGCTGGAGCTCTTCTTCGACCTGTGTTTCGTCGTCGCCGTCGCACAGGGCGGGGCGGAACTGGTGCACGCGGTGGCGGAGGGCCACACGGGCGCCGGGGTCGTGGACTACGCGCGCGTCTTCTTCGCCATCTGGTGGGCGTGGATGAACTTCACCTGGTTCGCCTCGGCCTACGACAACGACGACGCGGTCTACCGCGTGGTCACGCTCGTCCAGATCGCCGGCGTGCTGGTGCTCGCCGCCGGTGTCTCGCAGGCGTTCGCGCACGACAACTACACGGTGGTCTGGCTCGGCTACCTGATCATGCGACTCGCCATGGCCACGCACTGGCTGCGGGCCGCCGCCTCCACCACCGGGGCCGAGCGCCGGGTGGCGCTGCGGTACGCGGGCGGGGTGATCGCGTGCCAGGTCGGCTGGCTGGCGCTGCTGTTCACGCCCAAGGCGGGGCAGGGCTGGGTGTTCCTCGCGATGGCGATCCTGGAGATGTGCGTCCCGGTGTTCGCGGAGCGGGACCGGCAGACGTCCTGGCACCCGCACCACATCGCCGAGCGCTACGGGCTGTTCACGATCATCGTGCTCGGCGAGACGATCGCCGCGGCGACGGTCGCGGTGAAGTCGGGCATCGAGGAGAACGACGCGCTCGGCGAGCTGCTGCCGATCGCCGCGGGCGGCCTCCTCATCGTCTTCGCCGCCTGGTGGATCTACTTCGCGGTGCCGATCCACGACCGGCTGCGCAGCAACCGGCAGGCGTTCGTGTGGGGCTACGGCCACTTCTTCATCCTCGCCTCGGCCGCGTCGATCGGCGCGGGCATCGAGGTCGCCGTCGAGCAGGCGGTGGGCGAGGCCCACATCTCCACCGCCGCGGCCTCCGCCGCCGTCACGGTCCCGGCCGCGGTGTTCCTGCTGTTCGTGTGGGCGCTGCACGCGCGGTACTTCAAGGTCGGGGCGGCGCAGCAACTGGCGCTGCCGGTCGCCGCGGTGCTCGTGCTCGCGTGCACGTTCGCGGGGCACTGGGCGGTGCTCGCGGCGGGGATCGTCACGGCGCTCACCGTCGTGATCGGGGTGGCACTGTCCTCGCGCACGGGCGGGACACCGGCCGCCTGACCGGCCCCGGCCGCCCCGGTGGGGCGCCAACTCCCGTGGTAGGCATGGGACATGACGACTCGCAACGATGCCCTCACCGACGTCCCCGGCCTGCGCGTCGGACACGCCACCCGGATCGGGGACGGATTCCTGACCGGTACGACGGTCGTGCTCGCCCCCGAGGGCGGTGCGGTCACCGCCGTGGACGTACGCGGCGGTGGACCCGGCACGCGGGAGACCGACGCGCTCGACCCGCGCAACCTCGTGCAGCGCATCGAGGCGATCGTGCTCACGGGCGGCAGCGCGTTCGGGCTCGACTCGGCGTCGGGGGTGATGGCGTGGCTGGAGGACCAGGGGCGCGGCGTCCCGGCCGGCGCCCGTCCGGGCGAGGTCGTGCCGGTGGTGCCCGCGGCGTGCGTCTTCGACCTCGGCCGGGGCGGCGACTGGCGGGCCCGCCCCGACGCGGCGACGGGCCGCGCCGCGGTCGAGGCCGCCGCGGCGACGGAGCCCGGCGCCCCGCTCCAGGAGGGCAACGTCGGGGCGGGCACCGGCGCGCTCGTCGGGAAGCTGCGCGGCGGCATCGGCACCGCGTCCACGGTCCTCGACTCCGGGATCACGGTCTCCGCCCTGGTCGTCGCGAACGCCGCGGGCTCCGCCGTGGACCCGGCCACCGGGGCGCTCTACGGCGAGTTCTTCACGGAGCGTGGACCGGTGACGTACCCGACGCCCGAGGCGCACGAGGCGGCGGGCAAGCGGCTCGCGGAGGCGGCCGCGGCGAACGGCACCCCCGCGCTCAGCTCCGGGAGGCCGCCGCTCAACACCACCCTCGCCGTCGTCGCCACCGACGCCGACCTCACGCGCGCCCAGGCGCAGAAGGTCGCCGGTACCGCGCACGACGGGATCGCGCGGGCCGTGCGGCCGGTGCATCTGCTCAACGACGGGGACACGGTGTTCGCACTCGCGACCGGGGAGCGCCCGCTCGACGCCGCGAACCCCCTCGCGCTCAACGAGATCCTGGCGGCCGGTGCGGACCTCGTGACGCGGTCGATCGTGCGGGCCGTGCGCGCGGCGGAGACCGTGGCGGCGGGCGGCCTCACGCACCTCTCGTACGGCGACCTCTACGGGGGCCGGCCGGGCGCTGCGTAACAGAGATCCACCAGCGCGTAACAGAACTGTCCCTGTGGCTGCGTTCACAACAAGCGGAGGGAACCCCTCCGACCGTTTGGTGCTCTTCCCTCACATCGGTAGAGAAGCAGCGGAACCGCAGAAACCACGAAAAGGGAGCAGACCGTGAGCAGGCAGAACATAGCCGTCGTGTGCGCGGCACTCGCCGTCGGCGCACTGACCCTCACGGCCTGCGGGGGCGATGCCACCGCCGACAACGACAAGGGCGGCGACGCCCCGAAGATCACCATCTCGGCCAAGGACGGCTCGACCGGCGCCTCCATCAACGCCACGGGCGTGAAGGTCAGCGACGGCAAGCTGACCACCGTGAAGATGACCGAGTCGGCGAGCGGCAAGGCCGTGCCCGGCACGATCACGGCGAACGGCGCGGCGTGGAAGCCGAAGGAGCAGCTGGAGCGCGGCACCAAGTACCGGATCGCCGCCGCGGCCAAGGACGACGGCGGACACAAGGCCGCCGCCAACTCCATCTTCACGACGGTCTCCAACGCCAACAGCTTCATCGGCACGTACACGCCGGACGACGGGACGACGGTCGGCGTCGGCATGCCCGTGTCCTTCAACTTCGACAAGGCGATCACCAACAAGAAGGATGTGCAGTCGCACATCACGGTGACGTCGAGCAGCGGCCAGAAGGTCGTCGGCCACTGGTTCGGCACCCAGCGCCTCGACTTCAGGCCCCAGGAGTACTGGAAGGCCGGCTCCAAGGTCACGATGAAGATCGCCCTCGACGGGGTCGAAGGGGCGAACGGGGTGCACGGCGTGCAGGACAAGACGGTGAGCTTCACCGTCGGCCGCGCCCAGGTCGCCACGGTCGACGCGAACACCCAGAAGATGACCGTCGTCCGCGACGGCAAGACGATCAAGACGGTGCCCGTCTCCACCGGCAGCGCCCAGCACCCCACGTACAACGGGCAGATGGTGATCTCGGAGAAGTTCGTGCAGACGCGCATGAACGGCGACACGGTCGGCTTCGGCGGCGAGTACGACATCGCCGACGTGCCGCACGCGATGCGCCTCTCCCAGTCCGGGACGTTCATCCACGGCAACTACTGGAGCTCGCCCGGCACCTTCGGCGCACAGGCCACCAGCCACGGCTGCGTCGGCATGCGCGACGTGAAGGGCGCGGGCGGCGACACGACCGCCAAGTGGTTCTACGACAACTCGCTGATCGGCGACGTCGTCGTCATGAAGAACTCGCACGACGAGACGGTCGCCCCCGACAACGGCCTGAACGGCTGGAACATGGCGTGGAGCCAGTGGACGGCGGGCAGCGCCACCTGACGGACCCCTCGTCCACCACGGGCCGCGCGGGAACCTCCCGCGCGGCCCGTGCGTTCTTCAAACACGTTGCTCAATTCCCTTCCCCCGTTTGTCATTTCACGGACATGATGTCGGAGCGAGGGGCTACGGTATGCACCCACGAGGTGACACGAAGCAATGAGGCAGTACTGGGAGGTGCCTTGAGCGTTCCGCATGGCTCCGAGCCCGGTGTCCGGCACGACGCCGATTCGGACCCGTCACCCGAAGCACAGCTCGGCCGGCTCCTCGGACGCGCGCTCAACTCCTTCGACCTGCCCGACGAGGCGCTGGAGCGGCTCGACGGCGCGCTCGCGTACGCCGGGTCCCTGCACTCCGCCCACCACAGCGGAGGCCGGCACCGGGAGACGTACCGGCACAACTGGCTGCTGGTCGACGGCGGCTCCCTCACCCTGTGGGAACTGGTGCACAACACAGGGCGGGACGGCACGCCGCAGCACGAGGTCTACGTGTCCGAGGACGAGCTGCACCTGGCGACGGGGCGGCTCCCGCTGCCCCGGGAAGCCGAGCCGGAGTTCGACCTCCAGGTCCCCATGGTCCCCGTCCAGCTCGCCCCGGTCCCGCCCATACGCCGCACCTTCGGCCCCGGCGACCCGGAAAGCTCCGTCGACCACGCCCGCCGTCTGCTGCGCCGCGCGGAGAACCCGGACGTCACGACGCGACCGGGCCCCGGCACCGCCCGGCTGCTGCGGGAGGCGTGCGCACACCAGATCACCCAGGCCTTCGGCTGCCGCGTCAGCCACGGCTTCGCGCTGTACGAGCACGCGTTCCTGCTGAGCGACGGCTGCGAGATAAGCCTCTGGGAGGTCGAGCACACGGCGACGCCGGACGGCCGCCACATGTGCGAGGTGTACGCGACGCAGGAGGCGGCACGCGGCGCGATGGAGACCCGGGCGGCGGCGTACCCACGGGCCCGCCGCTAGGACTCCCCCGCACCGCCAGCGGCCGATCCGGGCCGCCTGCGGCTCCCCGGACCACCACCACCGGGAAACCCGGTGGACCGCCACGGGGAAACCCGGACTACCGGCGGCTGAACTCCCGCACGAGCCCCGCGAACGCGTCCTGCTCGTCGGCCGTCAGCGCCACCGACTCGAGCGCGGGCGCCCGCGACTGCGCGGGGAGCGCGCCCATCGGCAGCTGTGTCCGCGGCTCCGGCGGGTCGACGGCGACGGTGCGCACCATGCGGGCCAGTCCGATCACCCAGGCCACGGCCGCAAGAGCGACCAGGGCCAGACCCAGCTGCTGAAGGATCGACACGTGCTCAGGCATGCGCCCCAGTGAACACCACAGTCCGGGACTTTGGTCCCGGACCGTGATGTATCTCGCAAGGCTCCTAACGCAGCGCTAACCAGACGTAACCCTCACACCTGCGCGGGCTGCGCCGCCGCCGGCTCCGGGGCGGACGCCGTCTGCGACGCGGCCTGAACGGCCTCCGGCTGCCCGGCGGCCGGCTGCTTGCGCACCGACTTGAACAGGACGGTCAGCGCCGCGGTGACGCACGTACCGGCCGCGATCGCCACCAGGTACAGCCAGGCGTTGCCGATCAGCGGGACCACGAAGATGCCGCCGTGCGGGGCGCGGAGCGTGGCGCCGAAGGCCATCGACAGGGCGCCGGTGACCGCGCCGCCCGCCATGGAGGCCGGGATCACGCGCAGCGGGTCCGCCGCGGCGAACGGGATCGCGCCCTCGGTGATGAAGGAGGCGCCGAGCACCCAGGCCGCCTTGCCGTTCTCGCGCTCGGACTTGGTGAAGAGCTTGCCGCGCACGGTGGTGGCCAGGGCCATCGCCAGCGGAGGCACCATGCCCGCGGCCATCACGGCGGCCATCACCTTGAGCGAGCCGTCGGTGGGGTTGGCGAGGCCGCCGACCGCGAAGGCGTAGGCGACCTTGTTGAGCGGGCCGCCGAGGTCGAAGCACATCATCAGGCCGAGGATGATGCCGAGGACGATCGCGTTGGCGCCGGACAGGGAGTTCAGCCAGTCCGTCAGGGCGCTCTGCAGTGAGGCGATCGGCTTGCCGATCACCACGAACATCAGGAAGCCGACGACGATCGAGGAGAGCAGCGGGATCACGACCACCGGCATGATGCCGCGCAGCACAGCCGGGACGTTCACCTTCTGGATCGCCATGACCACGCCGCCCGCGATGAGACCGCCGACGAGGCCGCCGAGGAAGCCCGCGTTGGTGGTCACCGCGATCGAACCGGCGACGAATCCGGGCACGAGTCCCGGCCGGTCCGCCATGCCGTACGCGATATAGCCGGCGAGGACCGGGACCAGGAAGGCGAAGGCCGCCTGGCCGGTGTAGAAGAGGAGCGCGGCCCAGCTCGTCGTCGAGCCCCAGTCGAAGCTGTCGAGCAGCGTCTGGACCTTGACGTCGGCGACCTCGTAGCCGCCGATCGCGAAGCCGAGCGCGATCAGCAGACCGCCCGCCGCCACGAACGGCACCATGTAACTGACGCCCGACATCAGCCACTTGCGGAGTTTTGTGCCGTAACCGTCCGTGGGTTCACCAGAGTTGTCCACAGGTGTGGATGACGGGTCGGCGTGGGCCGTGGTCTCGCCGCGGGCGGACTTTTCGCGGACCTCGGCGATGAGTTCGGCGGGGCGGTTGATGCCTGCCTTGACGCCCACGTCGACCGTGGGCTTTCCGGCGAAGCGTTCCTTCTCGCGGACGGGGACGTCGTGGGCGAAGATCACGCCGTCGGCGGCCGCGATGACGGCCGGGTCGAGGCGGGTGAAGCCGGAGGAGCCCTGGGTCTCCACGACCAGTTCGACGCCGTCGGTGTCGCGGCCGGTGTTCTCCAGGGACTCGGCCGCCATGTAGGTGTGGGCGATGCCGGTGGGGCAGGAGGTGACCGCGACGATCCTGAAGGGGGCGTCGGGAGTGTCGGGGGCGTCGGGGGCCGAGGCGGGTTCCGGGTGCGGCTCCTGTTCGGCCTGCCGTTCCTGCTCCTGCTCCCGCTGCTGCTCCTGCTCCCGCTGCTGCTCCTGCTTCTGCTCGGCGGGCTCCGCAGGGGCCGCGGGCTCCGCAGGGGGCGGGGTCGGGGCGTCGCCGCGGATCAGGGATGCCGCCGCACCGGCGTCGGTCGACGCGCGCAGGGCCGTCTTGAAGTCCTCGTCCATCAGCTGGCGGGCCAGCGAGGAGAGGATCGTGAGGTGGGCGTCGTCCGCGCCCGCCGGGGCCGCGATCAGGAAGATCAGGTCGGCGGAGCCGTCCGGGGCGCCGAAGTCGATGCCCGCGGCGCTGCGGCCGAAGGCGAGCGTCGGCTCGGTGACGTGCTCGCTGCGGCAGTGCGGGATGCCGATGCCGCCGTCCAGGCCGGTCGGCATCTGGGCCTCGCGGGCCGCGACGTCGGCGAGGAAGCCGTCGAGGTCGGTGACCCTGCCGAGGGCCACCATGCGCTGCGCCAGCGACCTGGCCGCCGCGTCCTTCGTTTCGGCGGACAGGTCGAGGTCGACCAGGTCCGCGGTGATCATCTCCGTCATCGCGGGCTCCTTTGCCTACGCATGGGTGGGGTGACTGTTCCGGTTCGGACGGTTCGGATGGTTCGGATGGTTCGGGCGGTTAGGGCGGTTCGGACGGTTCGGACTGCCGTCGTCATCGCACGGGCTCCTTCAGGGCGCGGTCCACGGGGACCTCGGCCGTCAGCTCCACCGCGTCCGGGCGGAGGTCGCGCGGCGTCGGCATGGCGCTGCCCGGCAGCTGGACCGCCGCCGCGCCGTGGGCGACCGCGGAGGCCAGTGCCTTCGGGCCCTCGCCGCCCGCGATCAGGAAGCCGGCGAGCGAGGAGTCGCCTGCCCCGACGTTGCTGCGCACCGCGTCGACGGGCGCCGAGGCGAACCAGGCGCCGCTCGCGTCGACCAGGAGCTGGCCGTCCGCGCCGAGCGAGGCGAGCACGGCGACCGCGCCCGCCGCCCGCAGCTCCTCGGCCGCCTTGACCGCGTCGCCGACCGTGGCGAGCGGGCGGCCGACGGCCTCGGCGAGTTCCTCGGCGTTGGGCTTGACGACGTCGGGCCGCTCGCGCAGCGCCGCGACGAGCGCGGGGCCCGAAGTGTCGAGCGCGATCCGGGCGCCCGCGGCGTGCGCGCGGGCCACCAACTCGGCGTACCAGGAGTGCTGGAGGCCGCGCGGCAGGCTGCCGCAGCAGGCGATCCAGTCGGCGCCCCCCGACTGCTCGCCGATCGTCGCGAGCAGCGACTCGGCTTCTCGGGCGGAGAGCTCGGGGCCGGGGGCGTTGATCTTCGTGAGGGTGCCGTCGGGCTCCGCGAGCGCGATGTTCGAGCGGGTGTGGCCCTCGACCGGGACCGGAGCGACCTTGATGCCCTGTCCGTCGAGGAGTTCGGCGACGAGGGCGCCGGGGGCGCCGCCCAGCGGGAGGACGGCCAGCGTGGGGGCTCCGGCGGCGGCCACGGCCCGCGACACGTTGACGCCCTTGCCGCCCGGGTCCATGCGCTCGCCGCTCGCGCGGACGACCTCGCCGCGGTCGAGGCCGGGGACCTCGTAGGTGCGGTCGAGGGAGGGGTTGGGGGTGACGGTGAGGATCATGCCGCGATCGCCGCTTCCGTTGCTTGCGTACGAATGGTGCTGCTGGTGCTCGTGCTTATGCGTGAGGTGAGGTCGCGTGAGGTCATACGCGGAGCACCTCCGTGCCTCCCGCCTCGATCGCCGCCGCGTCCTCGGGGGCGAGCCCGGTGTCCGTGATCAGCAGGTCCACGGCGGCGAGGTCGCCGAACCGGGCGAAGTGCTCCTGGCCCCACTTGCCGGAGTCGGCGAGCAGCACCACGCGGCGGGCCGCGGCGACGGTGGCCCGCTTGACCGCGGCCTCGGCGAGGTCGGGCGTGGTGAGTCCGGCCTCGGCGGAGAAGCCGTTGGCCGCGAGGAAGAGGATGTCCGCGCGGATCTCCCCGTACGCACGCAGCGACCAGGCGTCGACGGCGGCGCGGGTGCGGTGGCGGATGCGGCCGCCGACGAGGTGGAGCTGGATGCCGGGGTGGTCGGCGAGCCGGGCCGCGGTGGGCAACGAGTGGGTGACCACCGTCAGTTCGGACTCGACGGGCAGTGCGGCCGCGAGCCGGGCCACCGTCGATCCGGCGTCGAGGATCACGCTGCCCTCGGCCGGCAGCTCGGCGAGCGCGGCGCGGGCGATGCGGTCCTTCTCGTCGGCGGAGGTGCCCTCGCGCTCGGCGAGGTCGGGCTCGAAGTCGAGGCGACCGGCCGGGATGGCGCCGCCGTGCACGCGCCGGACGAGGCCCGCGCGGTCGAGGGCCTTCAGGTCGCGCCGGATGGTCTCGGCGGTGACCTGGAACTCCTCGGCCAGGGACAGCACGTCCACCCGTCCGCCGTCGCGGGCGAGGCGGAGGATCTCCTGCTGGCGCTCGGGTGCGTACATGTCCGTTTACCTGTGCTCTCTTCCACGGGCTTCCACGGGCTTCTACTAGCTTCGACAAGCGTGCCCGAATGTGTTGCTCTCCCTTGAGGCTACGGCCGGATTTCCGGAAAGTAAACAGGTTCGGGCACGCCACAGACACAAACGGACATCCGTCCCGGCGCGGGCACGGCGAAGGGCCCGGCCCTCCAGGAAGGAGGACCGGGCCCTGTGTACAGCAGGAGCAGGAGCAGAAGCAGAAGCAGACGCCGAGCGGCGACTACTGGCCCATCACGTACTTCACCGTCGGCCCCGTGGTCCAGCCGCCGTCCACGGCCAGCTCCGCGCCCGTCATGTACGAGGAGTCGTCCGACAGCAGGAACACCACGGCCTTCGCGATCTCGTCGGCCTCGCCCACGCGGCCCATCGGGGTGTTCGGGTAGTTCCCCTCGCCCTGCTGGATGCCGACCTGCGCGGTCATCGGGGTGTACGTCATGCCGGGGTGCACGGAGTTCACGCGGATCCGCGCCGTGCCCTGCTCGACCGCCGCGATCTTGGTGAGACCGCGCACGCCCCACTTCGAGGCGCCGTACGAGGAGGTGAGCGCGAGGCCCATCAGACCGGCAGCGGAGGAGATGTTGACTATGGAGCCGCCGCCGGCCTCCTTCATCGCGGGGACGACGGTCTTCATGCCCGCGAAGACGCCGACGAGGTTGACGTCGAGGACCTGGCGGAAGCGCTCCACGCTCTCCGTCTCGAACGGCATGCCGGTGGAGATCCCGGCGTTGTTGACCAGGCCGTCGACGCCGCCGAACTCGCCGGTGGCGTAGGCGAGCGCGGACTGCCAGCCGTCCTCCGACGTCACGTCGAGGTGGACGTAGCGGGCCCGGTCGCCGAGTTCGGCGGCGAGGTTCTTGCCCTCGTCGTCGAGTACGTCGCCGATGACGACGTTGGCGCCGGCGGTGGTGGCCAGGCGGGCGATCTCGGCGCCGATCCCGCGGGCACCTCCGGTGATCAGGACGGCCTTGCCGGTGAGGTTGTTCATTACGGCTCCCTTTGGTTGTGGCCCCCGTGGTTGACGACTCGGGGCTCCGCCCCGGACCCCGCGCCTCGATCGCCGGCGGGGCTGGATCTGCTCAGGCCGGGCCGGACCTGTTCAGGCACTCCAGGGCCAGGGCCGCCGGGCCCTCCGGGCCACTGGCCGGGGCCTGCGAACCCGCCCACGTCTCCACCGCGACCCGCACCGCCGTGGTCGCCACCCCGGCGAGCAGGCGCAGGCGCAGATCGGGGGCGCCCGTCTCGCCCGTGCGCTCCGCGAGGACCGTGAGGAGGGTCGACTCCGAGACCCGGCAGGTGTCGCTCCAGACGGCGCGCAGCGCCGGGCTCTCCTCGGTGAGGCGGAGCAGGGCGCGGACCCACTGGAGGGACGCCGCGTTGGCCGGGTCGTCCGCGGTGAGCGCGCGCTCGACGGCGTGCCGCAGGGCGGCGGGGACGGGCAGCTCCGCGGGTGCCTCGCGGACGGCCTCCGCCCACTGGTGGGCGCCGGCGTCGAGGAGGGGCGCGACCGACTCCTCCTTCGTCGCGAAGTAGCGGTAGAAGGTGCGCGGCGCGACGCCCGCCGCCCGCGCGATGTCCTCGGCGCGCGTGGCCCGCAGGCCGTCCCGCGTGAACAGCTCGGCCGCGGCGCGGGCGATGTCGAGGCGCGTGGCGGCCTTGCGTCGCTCCGTCAGCGTCGGGGTCGTCGTCGCAGTACCTGCCATGAGGACATGGTATGTCTTTGTGGCACAATCTGCCACTGTCGAGAAATGATCATGCCAAGTGGGCCGATCCGGGACCGATCAACCCACGTGAGCGAGTGAGCGGGGCGAGAACAGTGCGGCGGCGGAACTTCCTGAGGACGACCGGCCTGGCCGGAGCGGGGGCAGGCGCCCTGGCCCTGACCGGCTGCGGCGACGACGGGAGCGCCGACGGCGACAAGGTCACGCTCGACCTCCTCGTCGCGAGCTACGACAGAAGCGTCGGCGCCTCCATCGGCGACCAGTGGGACGGCGTCGTACGGGACTTCGAGAAGAAGCACCCGGAGATCCACGTCGAAGTGGAGCGCGTTCCGTTCCTCAAGATCGACGCGGTGCTCGCCCGCCGGGTCAAGGACGGCCGCGCCCCCGACATCGCGCAGGGCCACCTCTTCGCCCCGTACGCGGAGGAGCACCTGCTGTACCCGGCCGAGCGGCTCTTCGACGTGCCGACGCAGGCGGACTTCATCCGCTCGTTCGCCGACGCGGGCCGGGTCGACTCCGTCCAGTACGGCATTCCGATCCTCGCCAGCACCCCGCGCCTCTTCTACAACACGGGCCTCTTCGAGCGGGCCGGCCTCTCGGGCCCGCCCCGCTCCTGGGCGGAACTGCGCGCCGCGGCCGAGGCGTTGAAGGGCATCGGTGTCCCCACCCCGTACGCCCTTCAGCTCGGCCCCGAGGCCGCGGAGGACGAACTCCTCGCGTGGCTGCTCTCGGGCGGCGGCGGATACACGGATCTGGGCGGGTACGACTTCGGTTCCGCGCCGAACAGGGCGACCCTGAACTGGCTGCGCGACGAGCTGGCCCGGCCCGGCCTCGCGGGCGCCGATCCGGCGAAGCTCACCAGGACGCAGGCCTACACGCAGTTCCTCGCGGGGAGGGCCGGGATGCTGATCGCCCATCCGGTGCTGCTCGGCGCCGCCGACAAGGCGCGACTGCCGTACGCGCACGCCGCGTTCCCGCTCAAGGAGGGCGGCGGGGCGGCGCCTCCGGTGGGGCTCAACGACTGGATGATGGCGTTCGAGAGCGGCGGCCACGTCGAGGAGGCGGGGAAGTTCCTCACCTTCCTGTTCGGCACCGGCTCCGCGACGACGTACGGCGGTGCGCAGGCCACGCTCCCGGTGACCGTGACGGCCTCCGACAAGCTGCGGGCCGACCGTTCCCAGCGGAAGCTGTGGAAGTTCGTCGACCAGCTGCCGGACGCGGAGTTCCACCCGGTGCACCTGCGCTCCTGGCCCAAGGTCCGCTCCGCGGTACGGGAGCGGATCGGCCGGGCGGTGGCTCCGGGCGGCAGCCCCGCGCAGGTCCTGGAGTCCCTGGACAACGTCAGCCCGTCCACCTAAAGCCCCGCCGGCGATTGAGGCGCGGGGTCCGGGGCAGAGCCCCGAGGCGTCACACCAACTCCGACTCCCGCTCCTCGGCGGCCTTCGCGACCAACTCCCCGGCCCCGCCGGAGGCACCCGCACCGCCGGAGGCCTTCGGCAGGGCGAACATGAGCAGGAAGATCCCGACGAGGATCCCGGCCACCCACACCAGCGCGCTGCGGAACCCGTCCACGAACGCCGCGTTGCCGACGCCCTGCGCGAACCGGTCCTCCACCACGTTGAAGAAGACGACGGAGACCAGGCTGAGGCCCAGCGCGTTGCCCATCTGCATCACCGTGTTGATGAGCCCGGACGCCGAACCCGCGTGCTCGCGCGGCACTTCGGAGAGCACCGCGTCGGTCAGCGGCGCGACGATCAGGCCCATGCCGAGCCCCATCACGACCAGCGGCAGCGCCATCTGCCAGGAGGCGATGCCGAGGCCGTAGTGCTCGGCCTCGGCGACGTAGATCAGGACGCCGGCCGCCATGGTGAGCGCGCCCGCCTGGAGCACCTTGCGCCCGAAGCGCGGCACCAGCTTCTGCACGGAAATACTGGCGGCGACGGACACCGCGACCGAGAACGGGACACCCGTCAGACCCGCCCGCAACGCGCTCCAGCCGAGGCCGAGTTGCATGTAGAGGGTCCAGGTCAGGAAGAAGATGCCCATGGTGAGGCCGAAGACGGTCTGCACGGCGATACCGGCGGCGAAGCTCTTCACCTTGAACAGCGACAGCTCGATGAGCGGCGAGCCGTCGCGCCGCGTCTTCGCCCGCTCGTACGCGACGAGTACGCCGACGAGTCCGACGGACGCCGCCATCATCACGTAGCCCCACAGCGGCCAGCCGTTCTCGCGGCCCTGGGTCAGCGGGTGGACGAGGGCCAGCATGGCGAGGGTCACAAGGACGACGCCGACGAGGTCGAGCTTGAGGGCCTTGGGCGCCTTGGACCCGCTGATGACGCGCGCGCCGAGGAACAGGGCGGCGATGCCGACGGGCAGGTTGATGAGGAAGATCGGGCGCCATTCGAGACCTGCGATGTTCCACTCGGTGAGCAGCGCGCCGAGCAGCGGACCGGTCACCGCGCCCATGCCGACGATCGCGCCGAACAGGCCGAAGACCTTTCCGCGTTCGTGCGCCGGGAACGTCGCGTGCACGATCGAGAGGACCTGCGGCACCATCATCGCCGCCATGCCGCCCTGAAGGATGCGCGAGGCGACCAGCATCTCCGGGTTCGCGGCGAATCCGCAGAGCGCGGAGGCGATCGTGAAGCCGCCGACGCCGAGCAGGAAGAGCCGCTTGCGGCCGAAGATGTCGCCGAGCCGGCCGCCCGTGATCAGCAGGGCGGCGAAGGCGAGCGCGTAACCGGCGGTGATCCACTGGATCTGCCCGGTCGAGGCGCCCTCGTCGTGCTGGATGGTCGGCAGGGCGACATTGACGATCGTGACGTCGACGAGGTCCATGAAGGCCGCCGTCATCACGATGGCGAGGGCGAACCAGCGCCTTCGGGAGAGGTCTGCGGTCGGTGCGGTTGAGGTCATGCCGAAAAGCTAGAAGCCATCTAGGCCAGATCGTGTCCTAGATGGGCGCCATTCTGGAACCATGGAGAACATGACGCCGTCACCGACGGACACCCCGGCCCGGCTCCTCCAACTCCTGTCCCTGCTCCAGACCCCGCGCGAATGGCCCGGTGGCGAGCTCGCCGACCGGCTCGGGGTCTCGCGGCGCACCGTGCGCCGCGACATCGACCGGCTGCGCGACCTCGGCTATCCCGTGCAGGCCACGCTCGGCGCGGACGGCGGCTATCGGCTCGTCGCGGGCAAGGCGCTGCCGCCGCTCGTGCTCGACGACGAGGAGGCGGTGGCGATCGCGGTGGGCCTGCGGGCCGGCGCGGGCCACGCGGTGGAGGGCGTCGAGGAGGCCTCGGTACGGGCCCTCACCAAACTCGAACAGGTGCTGCCCTCGCGGCTGCGCCACAGGGTGGCCACGCTCCAGACGGCCACCATCCCCCTGACCTCGGGCGACGGCGCCACGATCGCACCCGAGACGCTCACCGTGATCGCCTCGGCGGCCGCGGGCGGCGAGCGCCTGCGCTTCCACTACCGGGCGCGCGACACCGCGGAATCGCGCCGCCTGGTGGAGCCGCACCGCCTGGTGTCGACGGGCCGCCGCTGGTATCTCGTCGCGTACGACATCGACCGCGCCGACTGGCGCACCTTCCGCGTCGACCGCATCTCGGACCCGTTCGCCACAGGCGCGCGGTTCGCTCCGCGGGAGGTCCCGGAGGGGGACGCGGCAGAGTACGTACGCCGCTCGGTGTCCTCGTGGGGCGGAGGCGGCGCATACGAACTCGACGTGGAGTTCGACGCCCCTGCGGAGACGATCGCGGAGCGGATCCCGGCGGCGATCGGGGTTCCGGAGCCACTCACCGAGGACCGCTGCCGCCTGCGAACGACATCGACGGACCCGATCCAGTGGACGGCGGTCCGCCTGGCGATGACGGGCTACGACTTCACGGTGCGCGGCCCGGAGGAACTGACAACAGCGGTACGCGAACTGGGCGCACGCCTGACCCGATCAAGCCCCTGCGGCGATTGAGCAGCGGGGCCCGGGGCAGAGCCCCGAGACGTCAACCCCGCTGCGGCGCAACAAGAACCCGGTCACGCAGCCGCGTCGAACCCGGTGTCCCGCGCCAACTTCTTCAGCTCAAGAAGCGCATGCTTCTCGATCTGGCGAATCCGCTCACGCGTCAGACCGTGCTCCTTGCCGACCTCCGTGAGCGTCCGCTCGCGCCCGTCCTCGATCCCGTACCGCATCTTGATGATCGACGCGGTGCGCTGGTCGAGGCGGCCGATGAGGTCGTCCAGCTCCTCGCTGCGCAGCAGCGTGAGCACGGACTGCTCGGGCGACACGGCCGACGTGTCCTCGAGCAGGTCGCCGAACTGGGTCTCGCCCTCGTCGTCCACCGACATGTTCAGCGAGACCGGGTCGCGGGCCCAGTCCAGGACGTCGACGACGCGCTCGGGCTTCGCGCCGAGCTCGGCGGCGATCTCCGTGGGCTCCGGCTCGCGCCCGTGCTCGCGGTTGAACTCGCGCTGCACGCGGCGGATCCGGCCCAGCTCCTCGACCAGGTGGACGGGGAGGCGGATGGTGCGGGACTGGTCGGCTATGGAGCGCGTGATGGCCTGGCGGATCCACCACGTCGCGTACGTGGAGAACTTGAAGCCCTTGCGGTAGTCGAACTTCTCGACGGCGCGCACCAGGCCCGCGTTCCCCTCCTGGATCAGGTCGAGCAGGGGGAGGCCGGACCGCGGGTAGCGGCGGGCGACCGCCACGACAAGCCGCAGGTTCGACTTGATGAAGATGTCCTTCGCCTTCTCCGACTCCGCGACCAGCGCTTCCAGCTCCTCGCGGGACGCCTTGTCGGCAGCCTTGCTGTCGGAGACCGTGCCGTCGAGGATCTGCTGGGCGTAGACGCCCGCCTCGATGGTCTGGGACAGCTCGACTTCCTTGGCGGCGTCGAGCAGCGGTGTGCGCGCGATCTCGTCGAGGTACATGCCGACCAGGTCGCGGTCGGCGATCTCCCCGCCTCCGGCGCGAACACTGCGTGCCGTGTCGGTCTCACCAGTGGCGGCGGACTTACGACGGGCTACGGCACGGGTTGCCATGCGTGCTCCCTTGCGGTGGTAGGTCGGCTGTACGCCCCTTGCGGAGCCTTACGGGTGCCCTGCATCCGATGGAATCAACGACTGGAATCCGGACAGAATTCCCAAGCCGCCCATCTTTTTTCTGATCATGCAGTACCCTGTCGCGCCACACCGCGCGAAGAGGGGAGACAGGATGGTGTCCGAGACCACAGAGGTGCAGGTCAGGCCGGGAGTCGTGGACGACCTCACAGCCCTCACGGACCTCTACAACCACTATGTGCGTGAGACGCCGATCACGTTCGACACGGCCGCCTTCACTCCCGAAGAGCGACGTCCTTGGCTGCTCTCCCACCTTGAAGACGAACGGCACCCGCTCCTGGTTGCGACGGAGACGGCCTCGCAGCGGATCCTCGGCTACGCCACGGCGAGCAGGTTCCGCCCAAAGGCCGCGTACGACACCTCGGTCGAGGTCACGATCTATCTCGCGCCCGACGCGGGTGGCCGCGGCGTGGGCACGCTCCTGTACAAGGCGCTCTTCGAGGCCCTCGCGGACCAGGACGTCCACCGCGCGTACGCGGGCATCGCCCAGCCCAACGAGGCCTCCGACCGCCTGCACACCCGCTTCGGCTTCCGCCACGTCGGGACGTACCGGGAAGTGGGCCGGAAGTTCGGCCGGTACTGGGACGTGGCCTGGTACGAGAAGTCGTTGCGCTCCTCGTCCTCCTAGGTCCCGGGGCTCTGCCCCGCACCCCGCTGCTCAATCGCCGCAGGGGCTCTAATTGCCGAACTGGACCGAGCGCTTTGCGAGGCCCATCCAGAATCCGTCGATCACGCTCCGCTGCTCCCCCAGATCGCCGAAGGCATCCGCCGCGCCCATCGTCACGAAGAGCGGGGCGAAGTGCTCGGTTCGCGGGTGCGCGAGCGCCCCGGCCGGCGACTTGCGCGTGAAGTCGAGCAGCGCGTCCACATCGCCCGCGTCCAGCGCCCGGTGGCCCCAGTCGTCGAACTCGGACGACCACGCGGGGATGCCGCCCTGGCGCAGCGCGGCGAGGTTGTGGGTGAAGAAGCCGGAACCGACGATCAGCACGCCCTCGTCGCGCAGGGGCGCGAGGCGGCGGCCGATGTCCATGAGCCGGGCGGGGTCGAGCGTCGGCATGGAGACCTGGAGGACGGGGATGTCGGCGTCCGGATACATCTCGACGAGCGGGACGTACGCGCCGTGGTCGAGCCCGCGGTCCGGCACGTCCTGCACGGGGATGCCCGGCGCGCGCAGCAGCTTGCGTACGGAATCGGCCAGTTCGGGCGCGCCAGGCGCAGCGTACGTCACCTCGTAGTAGTGCTCGGGGAAGCCCCAGAAGTCGTACACGAGCGGCACGGTCTCGGTGGCGCCGAGGGCCAGCGGGGCGTTCTCCCAGTGCGCGGAGATCATCAGGATCGCCCTGGGGCGCGGGAGATCGGCCGACCAGTCGGCGAGCTGACCGGTCCACAGGGTGTCGTCGGCGAGCGGCGGGGCACCGTGGGAGAGGTAGAGAGCCGGCATCCGGTTCACGTTCACGACGACCTCCTTGAAGTTTCAAGCTTTAGGACTGTCCACAAAAGTAAGCCTTCTTTGTTTAATATTCAAGGAGGAGGTCTACGATGGAGGACATGGAGCACATGGACGACGAAGCGGGTGGCGCGGAAGCCACCTGGCTCAGCGAGGACGAGCAGCGCACCTGGCGCGCGTACCTCCATGCCACCACGCTCCTGGAGGACCATCTCGACCGCCAGTTGCAGCGCGACGCGAAGATGCCGCACATCTACTTCGGGCTGCTCGTGCGGCTGAGCGAGGCGCCGCGGCGCCGGCTGCGGATGACCGAGCTGGCGCGCGAAACGAAGATCACCCGTTCCCGGCTCTCGCACGCGATCGCGCGCCTGGAGAAGAGCGGGTGGGTGCGGCGCGAGGACTGCCCGTCCGACAAGCGCGGACAGTTCGCGATCCTCACGGACGACGGCCTCGCGGTCCTGGAGAGGACCGCGCCGGGGCACGTCGAGACCGTCCGCCAGGCCCTCTTCGCGCGACTCAGCCCCGAACAGCAGAAGTCCCTCGGCGAGATCATGATGATCGTCGCCGAGGGACTTCAGCCGAAGGAGGCCGGGGCGGACCTCCCCTGGCTCCGCTAGCGGTTCCCCACGAGGGTCGGTGCGACCACGAGGGTCAGTGCGCGATCACCGGCACCAGCACCTCGTCCTCCGCGCCCTCCGTCTCGCTCCCGTTCTCGCTGGATGCCTTCGCCGAACCCGTGCCGGGGGCGCGGGTGTTGACGAGCGTGAAGGCGATCAGGGACGCGACGGCCAGGATGCCGACGGCCCACCAGATGGCGTGCGTGTAGCCGTTCACCATGGCCTGCGCCTGGAGCAGCCGCTGGTTGGTGGCGCCGGCCGCGTGGTCCGCGATGTACGCGGTGGTGGCCGAGGCCGCGATCGTGTTCAGCAGGGCCGTGCCGATGGCGCCGCCCACCTGCTGCGAGGTGTTGACCATCGCGGAGGCGACACCCGCGTCCCGCGCCTCGACGCCGATCGTGGCGAGCGACATGGCGGGCATGAACGCCGTACCCATGCCGAGGCCGAGCAGCAGCTGGGCGGGGAGGATCAGCGCCGGGTAGGACGAGTCCACCGAGAGCTGGGTCAGGAGCAGCATGCCGAGCGCCGCCAGCAGGAAGCCGGGGCCCATCAGCAGGCGCGGGCGGACCCGCGTCATCAGGCGGGCGCCGATCTGCGTGGAGCCCGTGATCATGCCCACGATCATCGGCAGGAACGCGAAGCCGGTCTTGACCGGCGAGAAGCCCTTCACGACCTGGAGGTAGTAGGTCAGGAAGAGGAACAGGCCGAACATCGCGATGATGGCGAGGCCGAGCGAGGCGTAGACACCGCCGCGGTTGCGGTCGGCGACGACGCGCAGCGGCAGCAGCGGGTGCTTCACCCGGGCCTCGACGGCGACGAAGGCGAGCAGCAGCACGGCCGCGGCGACGAACATGCCGACGGTGGTCGCGTCCGACCAGCCGTTGGTCTCGGCGCGCGTGAAGCCGTAGACGAGCGAGACCAGGCCGAGCGTGGAGAGCAGCACGCCGGGGATGTCGAGCGGCGAGCGGTTGCGCGAGCCGGCCGGCTCACGGATGACGAAGTACGCACCGGCGGCGGCGACGATCGCGAACGGGATGTTCACGAAGAACGTCCAGCGCCAGTTCAGGTACTCGGTGAGGAAGCCGCCGAGGATCAGGCCGACGGCGCCACCGCCACCGGCGATCGCACCGTAGATGCCGAACGCCTTGGCGCGCTCCTTGGCGTCGGTGAACATGACGGCCAGCAGGGACAGGGCGGCGGGCGCGAGCAGCGCACCGAACAGGCCCTGGAGGGCGCGGGCGCCGAACATCATGGCCTCGTTCGCGGCCGCGCCGCCGAGCGCCGAGGCGAGGGCGAAGCCGATCAGGCCGGTGACGAAGGTGCGCTTGCGGCCCCACAGGTCCGCTATGCGCCCGCCGAACAGGAGCAGTCCGCCGAAGGCGAGCGCGTAGGCCGTGATGACCCACTGCTTGTTGCCGTCGGAGATGCCGAGGTCCTGCTGGGCGGCGGGCAGGGCGATGTTCACGATGGTGGCGTCGAGGACGACCATCAGCTGGGCGAGGGCGATGAAGGCGAGCGCCTTCCAGCGCCGTGAATCGGGTGCCGTATCAGGCAAGGGGGTACCCACAGCGGGACTCCAAGTCGTGAATAAGCGTGAGAAATCGGGTGGTTACGAAGCTGCCGGGTGTGGCTCTGCGTAAGTGGTTCTACGAAGAGGTGGAGGGACGCGCGGGCGTCAGTCCTGGCGGAGGTCCTCCAAGGTCGCGGCCTCGCCCGGAAGTTCCGAGCGGGCGGGTGCCATCAGGCCGTCGAGGAACAGCTGCAGATGGCGGTGGACGTAGCGGTCGAAGTCCAGACACCCGGTGCCGGGCAGGGGCCGGGTGAGCTGGGAGAGGGCGACCATCAGATCCCCGACACCGACGTCGGGGCGCAGGTCACCGGCCGTACGGGCCCGCTCGACGAGCTGCTCGACGGCGTCGGTGAGGCGGTCGCGTGAGGCGACCAGATCCGGATGGTCCTTGTCGAAGGTGGCGTTGAGCATCGGGCACAGGGCGCCGATCCGCTCCTCGGCCGCGGCGTGCACGAACGTCCGCAGCGCGCCGAAAGCGGTCGCCTCGCCGGCCTCCTCGGCGGCGAGACCCTGCTCCGCGTGCCCGGTGATGTGGTCGGTGACGGTGAGGACCACGTGGTGCATCAGCTCGCCGCGGTCCTTGAAGTTCCGGTACAGCGTGGCGTTGCCGACGCCGGCGCGGCGCGCGACCTCGTCGAGCGGCAGGACCGGACCGTGCTCCACGAGCAGCTCGCGCGCGGCGGCGACGATCCGCTCCCGGTTGCGCACGGCGTCGGCCCGCGGGCGCGGGACGCGGCGCTGAGGCTTCTCGGTCGCGGTGGTCACGGCGGTCTCCTTGGTGGCTTGGCGTTCGTGGCTCGGCGTTAACGGTTTGGCGTTCACGGTTTGGCGTTCGCGGCCCGGGTGAAGTGGGGAGCCGGTCCCCGGTTCGTCCGGACACGGTTCTAAACGGGGACGGGCTCCCCGGTTATTTCCCGCCCCCCATGTGACCTGCCTCACACGCCCCTGGCCTCGGAAACCCACGATCGGCGCACCCAGCGAGCGACCCGCCACACCTCGACACAGGGTGATCGAAAGGGACCCGAGCGTGAGGCGGTGCGGATGCGAGTGCGTCGGATACGCGGGGGCCACCGGGGGGCGCTGCTCGCCGTGAGCACGGCGGTGGCGCTCACCGTGACGATGACCGCGAGCACCGGCAGGCTCCTCGACGACTCGACGACCGCGGCGGGTCCGGTCGCCGTCTCGCGCACGACCTCCCTCGCCCCCTGCATGATCCGCGGCTCGTTCGGCGTCCAGATGTCCGAGGGCCTGCCCACCGCCCCCGGCTACGCCCGGTCCACCGGCACCGTGCGCGCCCTCAACCTCATGGTCGACTTCCCGGACGCGCCGGGACAGGGCTCCGCGAAGGACCGGCTCGGCGAGTTCTTCCCGCAGACGAGCGACTGGTTCCGCACCGGCTCGTACGGAAAGCTCGACTACGTCCCCGAGGCCCCGGTCGACCACTGGCTGCGGATGCCCAAGCCGTTCAGCGCGTACGGGATAGACCGCGGCGCCCCCTTCGACCCCGGCTACCGCGAGCTCGCCAAGGACATCGCGACGGCCGCCGACCCCGACGTGGACTTCCGCCGCTACGACCTGGTGAACATCCTGGTCACCCCGAACGCGGGTCCTTCGGCGCTGGACACCGTGCTGTCCGTGACGTTCGCCGGCAACCACGAGGCGCCGGTCGCCGACGGGGTGCCGCTGTCCAACGCGTCGTTCGTGTACTCCCGTCAGGACGACGGCTCCGGGTCGTACGCGAAGACCGGGTACCGGGTGCTGCCGCACGAGAACGGGCACGTGTTCGGGCTGCCCGACCTGTACACGCAGGACGGCGGTGGGGCCGCCGGGCACTGGGACATCATGAGCGAGGACTGGGGGGCCGGGAACGATCTGCTGGGCTGGCACAAGTGGAAGCTCGGGTGGCTCGACGACAGCCAGGTGAGCTGCGCCGCGCAGCCCGGTACGACCGGGTACCGGCTGTCGCCGCTGGCCCGCGACGACGGGCGGTCGAAGCTGGTGTTCGTGCCGCTGACCCGGAAGACGGGGTACGCGGTCGAGGTGCGGACTCAGGAGGGCAACGACGAGGCGGTGTGCCGGTCCGGGGTGCTCGTGTACAAGGTCGACGCGGATGTGGACACGGGGCAGGGGCCGGTGAAGGTGGAGGACGCGACGCCGGACAGTGGTGGGTGCACCCGGCAGCCCAATGTCCACGCCGAATTGTCCGACGCGGCGTTCCAGTCGGGCGAGGTCTTCCGGGACAAGGCGGCGGGCGTCCGGGTGACGGTGGGCGGCATCACGTCCACCGGCGACTACCAGGTCTACGTCAGCCGCACCTAGCCCTCGGGACTCCGCCCCGGCCCCCGCGCCTCAATCGCCGGCGGGGCTCGAATTGCCTGACCCCGCCGACCGGACGCCGCACCGCCGTTACAGCCACGGGGCTCCGCCCCGGCCCCCGCGCCTCAATCGCCGGCGGGGCTTGATGTGTCGGCGCCGGCCGATGCCGACTCGCCTTGGGCAGTCTGCCGCCTTGGGCGGCAGGGTGGGCAAGGCGGCCCCCGGTGCCGCGCAATCGTCGGCGGGGCTCAGCCCGGTGTCAGCGACTGCCTCAGCTCGCGTTTCAGGATCTTGCCCGTTGCGTTGCGGGGCAACTCGGCGTCCTGGAGCACCACGTGTGTCGGGACCTTGAAGGCCGCCAGGGACTTCGCCACGAACGCGCGGATGTCGTCCGGCGTCGACGCCGAACCCGGTCGGGTGCGGAGCACGGCCGCCACCTCCTCGCCGAGGACGGGGTGCGGAACACCCACGACGGCCGCCTCCAGGACGTCCGGGTGGTCGTACAGCACCGCCTCCACCTCGACACAGTGCACGTTCTCGCCGCCCCTGATCACGAGGTCCTTGATCCGGTCGACGACACTGACCAGCCCCTCGGAGAGCACCGCCAGGTCCCCCGTCCGGAACCACCCGTCCTTCGTGAACGCCGCCTCCGTGGCCCCCGGCGCGTTCCAGTACCCCCGGATCAACGGCTGCCCGCGCAGGCACAACTCCCCCACCTCGCCGTCGGGCAGCGGCTCCCCCAGCGGGTCGGTCACCCGTACCTCCACGGCGGGCGCCGGACGGCCCACGCTGCCCGGCCGACTCCGGTACTCCGCACCGGCGTTGGAGAGCACGCCGCCGAGCGTCTCGGTGAGCCCGTAGCCGTTGCGGGGTTCGATGCGCTCGCCGTAGCGGTCGGTGAGGCGGGCGACGATTCCGGGCGGGGCCGCGGCGCCGCCCGTGCTGAACCCCGTAAGCGAGGGGAGTTCGTCGCCCAACTCGGCTGCCCGCTCCAGGAGTTGGAGGGCAGTCGCCGGGACGCCGCCGAAGCTGGTGATGCCGTGTTCGCGGATCATGGCGAGCGCCTTGTCCGTGTCCCACTTGCGCAGCACCACGATCGTGCCGCCCACCCCCATCGCCGCGTAGAACCCGGTGAACGCCGCCACGTGGAAGAAGGGGAAGGTGAGGAGGCCGACGGGGGCCGGGCCCTGGCCGGGCATGACGCCGCGGGCCAGCGCCGCGCGGGCCGCGCCGTAGCGGGGGCCCATGACGGCTCCCATGTGGGCGTGGTGGGTGGCGACGGCGCCCTTGGGGCGGCCCGTCGTACCGGAGGTGTAGAGGATCGTGGCGTCCGAGGACGGGTCGATGTCCACGTCGGGCGGGCCGAGTTGGGGGTCGGGCGTGGGCAGGTCCGCGTACCGCTCGATCCGCTCGCCGCTCGCCTCCCGGCCCTCCTCGTGGCAGACCACGGTCCAGGGGCGGAGGCTCGCCGCGTCGAGCCACGGGCGGATCCGCTCGAAGCGCTCCCCGTCGACGACGAGCACTCCGGGGCGGCAGTCGTCGAGGGCGTACGCGAACTCGTCGGCGGTCCACCACGCGTTGAGCGGCACCGCCACCAGGCCCGCCAACTGCGCCGCCCAGAAGGCGATCTGCCACTCGGGGTGGTTGCGCATCGCGATGACGGCACGGTCGCCGGGCCGCAGCCCGTGGCCGCCCGCGCTCTCGTCGGCGGTGAAGCGGCGGGCGAGGGAGCACGCCGCCGCGAAGAACTCCCCGTAGGTCATGCGCCCGGTCTCGGAGACGACGAAGGGGGTGTCACCGAACGCCCACGTCGTCTCGCAGAACTCGCGGAGCGTACGGGGCCCGTCGGCATAGGAAAGGCGCCCGTCCTCGCCGCGTACGACGGCGAAGGGGGCGCCCGGAGCGGTCAGCAGCGCTTCCACGGAATCCACGGCATCAGCGTCCATGGTCGGACGGTACGTCCGGCGGCCCGACCCACGTCAAGGTACGTGCACCGGCCAACGGCCCGGCGGGGCCCGAACGAACGCGGCGGGCGGTGCGCGTGAACCTCCCCGCGCACCGCCCGCCGTCGGACGTGAGACCTTCCGCGGTCCCTACAGTTCGGCCTTCGCGCCGTCGCCCTCAGCGGCCTTCGCGTGCTCCGCCACCTTCCCGCGGACCATGAACCAGCCGATCACGAGGCCGAGCACGATCACCGGGGAGCAGTACACCGAGATCGCCGAGTCGCCGCCGCCGACGACCATCAGGACCACGACCGCGACCAGGAAGACGATGGTCAGCCAGTTCGTGAACGGCGCGCCCGGCAGCCGGAACGAGGGGCGCTCCAGCTCGCCGCGGAGCGCCTTGCGGCGCAGCACCATCTGGCAGACCATGATCATGACCCAGGTGCCGATCATGGTGATCGCGGAGAAGTTGATGACGATCGCGAACGCCCGCTCGGGGACGATGTAGTTGAGGACGATGCCCGCGATGTAGCAGCAGGCCGTCAGCAGCACGCCGCCGTAGGGCACGCCCTTCCTGCTCATCTTCGTGGTGAAGCCGGGCGCGGAGCCCGCCAGGCCCATCGAGCGCAGCACGCGGCCGGTCGAGTAGAGGCCGGAGTTGCAGCTGGACAGGGCCGCCGTGAGGATCACGAAGTTCATGATGCCGCTGATGCCGGGCACGCCGAGCTTGCCGAGCAGCGTCACGAACGGCGACTCGCCCGCCTTGTACGCGCTCCAGGGCAGGAGGAGGACCAGGAGCAGCACGGACCCGACGTAGAAGAGCACGATGCGCCACGACACGGAGTTGATGGCGCGCGGGATCACCTTGCGCGGGTTCTCGGTCTCGCCGGAGGCGATGCCGACCATCTCGATCGCGGCGTACGCGAAGACGACGCCCTGGATGAGGACGATCGCCGGGAGCAGTCCGTTCGGCAGCATGCCGCCGTTGTCGGTGATCAGCTGCGGGCCCGTGCTGTGGCCGTCGACGGGGTGGCGGCTCGCGAGCAGCCAGCAGCCGATGGCGAGGAAGCCGAGGATCGCGGCGACCTTGATGATCGAGAACCAGAACTCGAACTCGCCGAACCAGCGCACCGAGATCAGGTTGGCGCCGAGCACCACGAGCAGCGCCACGAGGGCGAGCGTCCACTGGGGTATGTCGCGGAAGGCGGCCCAGTAGTGCAGGTACATCGCCACCGCGGTGATCTCCGCGATGCCGCTGCACACCCAGTGCAGGAAGTAGACCCAGCCCGCGGTGTACGCGGCCTTCTCGCCGAGGAACTCACGCGAGTACGAGACGAACGAGCCCGAGGAGGGCCGGTGCATCACCAGCTCGCCCATGGCGCGCGTGATGAAGAAGGCGAACAGACCGGTGATGGCGAAGATGACCACCAGGGACGGGCCCGCGGTGTGCAGCCGCTCCCCCGCACCGAGGAAGAGACCGGTGCCGATGGCGCCACCGATCGCGATCATCTGGACCTGACGATTGCGCAGGCCGGCCGCGTAACCCCCCTCACGGATGGCTCCGGCCGTGGCCTTGCCGCCCGTGGTCACACTGCTCTCGGTCGCAGCCGTAGAGGCCTGCGCGGGCCGAGTCTCGGACTCGGCTTGTGCTGTGTGCTCCATGGTTCTCCGACGTACGTGCAAAACGGCATGCCGCACACACGCGAGCGCGAACGCGCGCAGGCGTGTGCGACGTACCTGTTGGACAGGACTGACCCTCCGGATTCGGCGGGCCTCGGGATCGGGAAACCTCTGACCTGCTCAGTGCTGTGCGTCACAGGCAGGAATCAGGGGTTCCCGGTGGAGTGTGCCGCGGGCGGACCACACGACGACACGCCACCTTAAACCGTTCACAGGGGCAACTAATCCACGAGCCCGACGAGCGAACCGGCGTACTGGGCACCGGACTCGGCGAGCACCTCGTCGAGCGACTGCGCGGACCGTACGGGGGCGAAGGTCACCTTGCCCGGTTCTGCCCCGTTCTCGCTGTGGACATATCCGTACACAGCAGGACGGGGAAGGCTGTTGTAGTGGAAGTGGGTCGAGAAGTAGTACGCGCCGGTGTCGTACAGCGCGACGAGATCGCCGGGCTCCAGTTCGGGCAGTTCACGGCCGCGCGCCACGAGATCCCCGGCGAAGCAGCACGGACCCGCCACGTCCTGGACCAGCGGAGCGCTCGCCCGCGGCCGGCCCTCGGCGTCGTACGCACCGACGCGCAGCGGCCAGGCGTCGGGCGTGAAGACGGTACGGGTGGCCACCTGCGCACCCGCGTGCGTGACGGCGATCCGCCGGCCGCCGGAGGTCTTGGTGTACTCGACGTGGGCGGCGATGAACCCCTGCTTGGCGAGGAGCGAGCGGCCGAACTCGGTGACGAGCGTGTACCGGCCGTCGAAGAGTCCGGGGACGGTCTCCCGCAGGATCCGCGCATACTCCTCGAAACCGGGCGTGATCTCGTCCGAGCCGAAGTTCACCGGCAGTCCGCCGCCGATGTCGAGGGTGTCGATCTGCCGCCGCCCGACATGCGCGTTGATCTTCTCGGCCAGCTCGTACGCGGCCCGTACGCCCTCGGCCATCAGCTCAAGAGCGACGCCCTGCGAGCCGGTGTGCGTGTGCAGGCGGGTCATCCACGGCCGCGCCTTGTAGGCACCGAGGACCCACTGCTCGGCGCCCTCGTCGCGCAGCGCGACACCGAACTTCGAGGTGGCGGTCGCGGTGCTCATCGCGCCGATGGAACCGCTGCCGACCTGCGGGTTCACCCGCAGCCCCACGGGTGCGCAGCCCTCCCCGAACTCCTCGACGAGCGCGTCGATCCGGGCCAGCTCCTGCGGGTTGTCGGCGTTCACGGCGATGCCTGCGGACAGCGCGTCGCGCAGTTCGCCGACCGTCTTGGCGGGCGAGTCGAAGACGATCCGCCCGGCGGGCACCCCGGCGGCCCGCGCGAGCGCCAGCTCGCCGGGGCTCGCGACCTCAGCGCCGATGCCCTCCTCGTTCAGGAGCGCGAGCACGGGGACGAGCGAGGCCGCCTTCACGGCGAAGGTGTGCACCACGTCCACGCCCGCGAACGCCGCCGTGAGGGCGCGCGCCGCCTCCCGGACCCCGGCCACGTCGATCAGCCCCAGCACGGGGGCGTCGGGGCCGACGAGCCCCTGCTCGACGGCGGCGCGCAGAGCGGCGTCGCGGCGGGCGGCGGAGGCGGGGGGCTGCGGCATCAGGGGGTGTCCTGCCTTCTGCTTGGTACGGGGTGGTGGTCCGGTTACTCGTCACCTTGCAGTGCGGCGGGGCGGCCTGTCTGCGTGCGTCGGCACGAAGTACGCGGCGGGAACGCTGTGCGCGGGCACAAGGCGCGGCGGGCGGGACGGCGGGCGTGGTGCCTGCGCACGACGGTGTACGGGTGGGCATGGTGGTGGCGCACCAGGCGGGGCCGTTTCATGGCGCGGAGCCGTTTCATGACGCGGAGCCGTTTCATGACGCGGGGCCGTTTCATGACGCGCCCCCGTCGCGCCTCCGTCGTGCTCACGGCAGGGGGATCAGCCCGGCCCGGCGCAGCCCCAGCTCGACGACGAGCCGTACGTCGGGGTCCGCCAGGTCGAAGCCGCCCAACTCGCGGGCCCTGCGCAGCCGGTACCGCAATGTATTGGAGTGAATCCCCAGATACCGGGCGGTGGCCCCGGCGTCCCCGAAGAACGCCAGATGCGCGGCCACCGTGCGCGGCAGATCCGTGCCGTGCCGCTCGTCGTGCGCGAGGAGCGCCGCCACCGCGTCCCCGACCGACGGCACCTGCGCGGCGACGGCGTCCGACACCCGCAGCGCGTCCAGGGCGAACCGCACGTCACCGGCGCCCGCCACCTCCGGCTCCCCTCGCTCGCGCAGCACCCGCAGCACCTCGGCGGCCCCGGCGCGGGACTCCGCCGCGTCCTTCAGGGAGCCGACGACCGGACCCACGGCGACCAGGGGCCGGGCCCCGGCGCCGCGGAGCACGGCGGCGAGGTCACGGGCGAGGCGGTCGGCGGCGTCGGGGCGGGGGTCGGTGAGCAGGACGTCAAGCCGGTCAACGGCTCCGGCGCCGTCATTGTCAGCCCCTCCGGCGTTTGAGGAGCGGGGTCCGGGGCGGAGCCCCGAGGCCTGCGCACGGGGCTCCGTCACGCGCCCCCGGGGCAGGCCGCCCTCCACCCGGTAGGCGAACGCAGGCGTGCCGTGCGCGGCGACCCGCAGCACCGCGGCCCGCAGCGCCCGCTCGCGCGTCTCCGGTGCCGCGGGCCCCGCGACCACGGCCGCGAGGACGGCGCACGGCTGGCCGGGATCGATGCCGAGTACGGCGGCCGCGGCGCCCACATCGGGCGACCGCTCCTCGAACAGGGCGCGCACCGCGTGCCGCCTGCGCCCCTCGGCGGACCGGGAGCGCAGCCGGTGGTGCAGCAGATGCGGGACCGCGATCGTGGCGGCCTGCCGCAGCGCGTCGCGGGCCCCCTCCGGCAGCGGCTCCCCGTCGGCGGCGGCCCACAGTGACCCGAGGACCTCCTCCCCCGCGCGCACGGCGACGGCGAGCCGCTCGGGGAACCGCCCGTCGGCGGGCCGCAGCACGACGTCCCCCGCCCACAGCGCGGCCAGGAACCCGCTCTCGGCGAGCTCGGCGACCCGCCACCGCGGCACCCGCCGCCCGAGGATGGTCAGCCGCCGCAGCGGATCGGCGGTGTCGGCGGTCGGCGAGTAGGCCAGCACATTGGACTCGGGGTCCTCGATGGTGATCGCACCCCCGACGAGCGCGGCGAGCGCCGAGGCGAGGGCCGGCAGATCCCCGAGCCCCACGTCGACGGAGGCCTCGGGCGTCCGCGCCCCACCGGCCGCGAGCGCCGCCCGCAGCAGCCCGATCAGCTCGCCCCAGTCGACCCACGGGGCGCGGGCGAGCAGCGCGGTGGACACACTGTCGGCCACCTCGCTCAGCAGCGGCGACACACCCTCGGCGCCCCGCCGCACCACAAGGGCGGCAGCCCCCGCCCGGTCGGCGGCGCGCAGCACCTCGGCGGCAGCGGGATCGGACGTGTCGACCCCCACCGCGATGAGCACCCGCCCCCGCTCCTGGAGGCTCTCGCCGGAGTCGAAGACCCCGACCCCGCCCACGGGCACGTCCTCCCCGCACGGCGCCCGCACGACCTGGACGACGTCCCGCCCCACGACCCTGACGACCTGCGCCAGCGTGGCGCCTGTGCCCGGAACGGGATGCTCGGGCTGCGGTCTGCCGGACGCGGGAAACTCCATGCCCCCAGTCTCACCGATCACGAAGCACCCGCCCGATGTCCCTCCCGGTGTCCCTCCCGGTGTGACGAACAAGTCACCGCAAACAGCGCACTTGTGAGCAACAGCACCCCTGCACCGGCCCAGCTCGGCCCGCTTCGCCCATACGTTGGACGAATGTCCCCTCTTGCCCGAGTGAGCGAGGCGTACGGGCCGCGCTTCGCCGAATTCGCTTTCGAGCCCGCCTTCCTGGCCGCGGTCGACCAGCACGTGGCGGAGGTCCGCGACCGGCTGACGGCCGGTTCGGCCGCGCTGCACCCGCCGGCGCCCGACGCCGAGGCCCTCGCCGACTACGCGCTCGGCTTCCTCGACGCGCTCACAGAGACCGGCTGGCACGAGCCCGTGGGGCACGACTACGCGGTGTGCCGCCTCACCGCCATCAGCTGGCTGGTGAGACGGCACGACCTGGTCGACCTGGTCTAGGTCACATGTTGTCGGTGCGCTCCTGCTCCTGAACGGGCTGATGGGCAAGAGCGTCCTCACGCCCCGCCTGATACGCGCCGTCGTTGCTGCCCCGCGCCTTGGCGGTCTCCTCCTCGGCCATGTTCAGCCACCGCTCCCAGCGCTGCCGCATGGGCCCGATGAGCCCGCCGCCGACACCGACGATCAGGATCCCGGCCCCGGCCGCGAGACCGGCGATCAGCACCGGCTGCGTGACGGTCGTGGCGATGCCCGCCTGCCCGAGCGCGGCGATGGCGCCCAGGACCACGATGCAGGCCCACACGATGGTGCCGACGGTCTTCCCGTACGAGACGGAGGACAGGGCGTTGGTGACGATGTCCCGCACCAGGTTGGCGACGGCCATGGCCACCACGATCAGGACGACCGCGACGATGCCGCGCGGCAGCCAGGCGACGATGCCGTTGATCATGTCGGAGACGGGGTTGGGGCCGAAGACCCCGAAGCCGAGCTGGAGCACGATCAGCATCAGGGCGACGTAGACGACCTTGCAGAGGATCGCGGTCGTGTCGTACTTCGACCCTTCGAGCATCTTCGCCGAACCGGCCCGCTCGGCGAGCTTCTCCGACCCGATCTTACGAAGGCCCCGGTCGAGGAGCTTGGTGATCATCTTGGCCACGAACCAGCCGATGGCCATGACGACGATGAAGCCCAGCAGCTTCGGTACGAACTGGGCGACCTTCGACCACGCGTCGTTCAGCCCTTGGGTGAAGTCGACGGCGAGGGTGCTGACGGCTTCGGAACTTGAGTTCTGGATCATGAGTGGCTACCTCCACTCAGTGGGGCCGGACGTGGCGACACCGCCGCCCGACGAGACGTGTCCCCCCTCGTTTTCCTACGTCCCTCTGGCATAACAGCCCCCGCCGCCCCCGGCCGCCCCACATCCCCCATTGGCGTGACCCACACACCCCGAACCCGATCCGCTAGGCTGTTCACGCGCCTTCGTAGCTCAGGGGATAGAGCACCGC
>NZ_JBUEGE010000011.1:0-251855 GCF_054963755.1 Streptomyces sp. EDA2-14 | reverse complement strand
CGCCCACCGTGCCGTCGGCCATCTCCCGCAGGATGTCGATGTGTCCGTTGTGCCGGGACGTCTCCTCGATGAGGTGCATGAGGATCCAGCCGAGGGTGACGTGCGTACCGTCCCTGACCGGACGCTTCGCGGTGGTCAACAGGTCGGTCCCGGAGGCCAGTTCGCGGTAGCGGGCGCTCTGTTCCTCGTACTCGGCGACGAGTTGGGGGACCGGCGTCTGTGCGCCGAGGCGCATTTCGCGGTCGGGGTCCTCGTCGGTCCACGGGCCCGCGTCCTCCTCGCCGAGGAAGATCACCTGGATCCAGTGGTACTCCACCCACCTCAGGTGGTTGATCAGGCCGCCCAGCGTCATCAGGGGCGAGCCGGGCAGCGGCGCGGCGCCGCCGTGTTCCGGCGCGAGGCCCGTGCACTTGGCGACGGCCGTGGCGCGCGCGTAGTCGAGAAACGTCGTGAGCATCGTGCGCTCGTCCCAGGACGGCGGCATGTCGGTGCGGGTCATGGCGGGATCCTGGCATGGGACGGGCGCGATGGCGCGGCATTTTCCCGCGGGCTACGAGCGGCCGTTGCCCGCGCTGCGTACCGCCCCCAACTGCGTACGGTCCAGATCGGCGGTGGTGAACCGCTGCGCCACCGTGCGCAGCAGGCGGGCCATCGCGTCCGCGGGCGGCGTCGTGGCCCGGGCGGCGGCCCGCGCCAGGAGGATGCGGCGGGTCGGCGGGGCGGTGTCGGACGTGAGGGCGAGGAGGCGCACGTCGCTGCGGCGGCTGGTCAGGGCCAGGCGTGGGGCGAGCGCGATGCCCAGGCCCGCGGCGACCATGGCCTGGGCCTCCTGGTAGTCGTGCGACGCGTAGGCGATGCGCGGTTCGAAACCGGCGCGACGGCAGGAGCGGCGGAGCACGTCCGCGACGGGGTGATTGTCCGCGCGGATGATCCACTCCTCGTCGGCGAGGTCCGCCAGGCGCGGCGCACGGCGGGTACGGAGCGGGGAGTCGGCGGGCACGACCAGGACCGTCGGATCGTCGAGGAGATGGGTGAGGGCCAGCGCGTCGTCGTCGACGCGGTTCCACTCGTAGTCCCACAACAGCGCCTGCTCGACCTCGCCCGCGTGCAGCATGTCGCGCAGCTCGTCGAGGACCCCGGCGCGCACGACGGTCCGGATGCCGGGGTGGCGGCGGCGGAAGCGGGTGAGCGCGAGCGGCAGCAGCGAGGCGCTGGCGGTGGGGAAGGAGCCGAGCCTGAGGGTGCCCTGGTCCAGGTCGGCGAAGGCCTGCAAGTCGGCTTCCGCCGCGCCCAGTTCACGGCGGATGGTACGGCCGCGCTCGGCCAGGGCCGCGCCCGCGGGGGTGGTGCGGATGCCGCGCGGCAGACGCTCGACGAGTGGCTGTCCCGCCTCCCGCTCAAGGAGTGACATCTGCTGGGAGGCGGCGGAGGTGGTCATGCCCAGTTCAGCGGCCGCGGCGGTCAGCGATCCGCACTCGGCGGCCACGGTGAGCAGGAGCAGACGGCGGACGTTCAGCATGCCCCCCACTTTAGCTCAGCTAAAGCCTGGTGAAGGAAACCGCCATTGTGCCCAACCCGAGGCTCTGCGAAGGTCATGGCCACCGCCGCCGGGCCCACCGGAGCGCGACGCTCCCGGGGCCGTCACGGCCGGCGTCCCCTCGGTGCGATCAGAAAGAGCTCGAAGCTGTGCACACTCCCGCGACCCTGGTACGTGGCGGCACCAGCAAGTGCTGGTTGTTCAGTCAGGTGCATGTCCCAGCCGACCGCAGCGAGTTGGAGAAGCTGCTGGTCGCCGCGTACGGATCCACGGAACCCGTGGTGCTCGACGGCGTCGGCGGTGCCACCCCCACCACCTCCAAGGCGGCCGTCGTCGGTGTCTCGCGCGCACCTGGCGTGGACATCGACTACCTCTTCGCGCAGGTCGGCATCGGCACCGGGACCGTGGAGTGGACGAGCAACTGCGGCAACTGCGCGACCGGTATCGCACTGTACGCGGTGGCCAAGGGCCTGGTGCCCGTCACCGGCGACCGTACGCGGGTGGTGATGCGCAACAGCAACACCGGCGCGGTCCTGGAGGGCGTCGTGGACACCACCGGCGGCCGGGTGCACGAGTTCGGCGAGCAGCGGGTGCCCGGCACCCGGGCCGGCGGCGTGGCGGTCGGCCTCACCTTCCTCGACCCGGCGGGCGGCACCACCGGCTCGCTCCTGCCGACCGGGCGGACGAGCGACCGGCTGGCGCTGGGCGAGGCGGAGGTGCTGCGCGTCAGCATGGTCGACGCCGGCGCGCCCGTGGTGCTCGTGGACGCCCGCGCGGCGGGCCGTACCGGCGCCGAGGAGCCGGGCGGCGTGAGCGCCGACGTGCCCTGGCTGCGCGCGGTCCGCCGCGCCGCCGCGCCCCTGATGGGCCTGGTCCCGCCGGGCGGCGCACCCGGCGACGCGGTGCCCAAGGTGGGCCTGGTCGGCCCCGCGGTGCCGTACACCACCACAGCGGAGGAGAAGGTCCGGGCCGACGACTACGACGTCTCGGTGCGGATGCTCTCCATGAACGCCCCGCACCCCGCGATCGGCCTCACCTCGGCGGTCGCCGTCGCCGCGGCCGGCCTCCTGGAGGGCTCCGTGGTGTCACGGGCCATGGACGGACGGCCGGTCGGCGCGTGGCTGCGGCTGGGAACTCCCGCCGGGGTCGTGGCGGTTCGCTGCGACGACGTGCGCGACGGGGCGCCGGGGCGGGTCACCGTGCAGCGCGCGGCCCGACTGCTCGCCGATGCCCACATCTACGTACCGCAGGCCCGCAGGGCTTCCTGAACAGCGCACCCGTGCACATGCCCAATCCGGAACGAGGACAATGATGTCTCCTGAACTGATCTCCATAGGCGCCCTGTTGGTGATGTTCGTCGTCGGCACCGTGCTGCCGATCAACCTGGGCATACTCGCCTTCGTCGCGACGTTCGCCGTCGGCAGTGCCACGCTCGGCCTCACCGAGGAGCAGATCTTCGAGGGCTTCCCGGTGGAGCTGTTCGTGACGATCGTGGGGGTCACGTACCTGTTCTCGGTGGCCCGCCGCAACGGCACCATCGACCTGCTCGTCACCGCGGGCGTGCGGCTCGTCCGCGGGAAGGTCGCGCTCATCCCGTGGGTGCTGTTCCTGGTCGCGGCGCTGCTCACGGCGTTCGGCACCTTCACCCCGGCCGCCGTCGCGCTGCTCGTCCCGATCGGCATGAACTTCGCCTACCGGTACAAGCTCAACCCGCTGATGGTCGGCATGATGGTGATCAGCGGTGGACATGCGGGCGCGTTCTCTCCGCTCGCCGTGTCGGGTGCGCTCGTCCTCGGACTCGTCGACAAGACCGATCTGCACGTCTCGCCCGTGACCCTGTTCGCCGCCAGCTTCGCGATCAATCTCGTGCTGTCGCTGATCACGTACCTGTTCCTGTCCAAGCGCGAGGTGCCGCTGAGCGCGAGCGCCGAGGCGGCGGCCGAGGACGAGAACGAGGCAACCACCGGACGGCCCGACTGGCGGCAGTGGCTGACACTCGCCTTCCTCGTCGCGCTCGTGGTCGGCGCGCTCGGCTTCCAGCTGGAGATCGGTTTCCTGGCGCTCGTCGCGGGCGCCGTCCTCGCGCTGGTGGACATGAAGCGGCAGGAGAAGGCGGTCGACGGCATCAGCTGGTCCACCCTGCTCCTGGTCGCGGGCATGATGACCTACATCGCCATGCTGGAGAAGGCCGGCGTCATCGAGGACGTCTCCGAGCACGCGGCAGGTCTGGGCGCGCCGCTGGTCGTCGCGCTGCTGCTGTGCTTCACCGTGGCCGTCACCTCGGCCTTCGCCTCGTCCACCGCGATCCTCACGGCGATCATCCCCATCGCCGTACCGCTGCTGCTGTCGAGCCACCTCAACGCGGCCGGGCTGATCGCGGCCCTCGCGGTGTCCACCACCATCGTGGACACCTCACCGTTCTCCACGAACGGCGCCCTGGTCCTCGCCAACGCCCGGGGCGTCGACTCCCGGCGCTTCTACCGCCAGGTCATCAGCTACACGGGCGGCATCGTGGCCCTCGGCCCCGCCGTGGCGTGGGGCGTGCTGGTGCTGCCCTGGTCGTAGCGGGGGAGGGGCGGGCTACGTTCCCGCCCCGTCCAGCCGCTCCCGCAGCGTTCCCGCGAACTCCTCCGCGCGGCCCAGCTGTTTGCGCAGGTCCGCGACGCGGTCGGCCGCCGCCTGCTCGAAGTGGCGGACGCGGTCGAGGAGTTGCTCGCGCTCGGCGCCGTCCGGGGGCGGGGTCGCGTCGAGGCGGTCCGTGGCGTCCAGGAGGTCCCGCATCTGGTCGAGGGTGAAGCCCAGCGGCTTCATGCGGCGGATCACCATCAGGCGGGCCACGTCGTGCTCGGTGTAGAGGCGGAAGCCGCCCTGCGAGCGGGCGGACGGGATGACGAGGCCCGTCTCCTCGTAGTGCCGGATGGTGCGCAACGACAGCTCGGTCCGCGCGGCGACCTCGCCGATCTGCATGTGCTCGCTGCTCACGCGGCGCCTTTCTCCGTGTCTGCGTGGTGTCATCGGGGCCACAGTCGGCGACGCCGATCTCTACCCTAACGTTAGGGTAGAGTTGCTGGTCGTCAGGGTCGGCCGTGTGCCGCCCGTTCTCCCGCTCGCACAGGCCGCGTGACGCCGGCGTGCCCGACCACGACAGGTTACTTTCCCTTGTCCCCCTCCTCCGCCCCTCCCGCTCCGTCCCCGGCCGCCCGGCTGCGCGGTCTGCGCCCCGACTGGTGGTCCGACCCCAAGGTGTGGCGCACCGAGATCCTGGGCGGGCTCGTGGTGGGGCTCGCCCTGATCCCCGAGGCGATCTCGTTCTCGGTCATCGCGGGCGTCGATCCGCAGATCGGTCTCTTCGCCGCCTTCACCATGGCCGTGACCATCTCCGTCGTCGGCGGGCGGCGCGCCATGATCTCGGCGGCCACCGGCGCGGTCGCGCTGGTGATCGCGCCGCTCAATCGGGAGCACGGGTTCGGGTATCTGGTCGCCGCCGTCATCCTGGCCGGTGTCTTCCAGATCGTCCTCGGCGCGCTCGGCGTGGCCAAGCTGATGCGGTTCGTGCCGCGCAGCGTGATGGTCGGTTTCGTCAACGCGCTCGCCATCATGATCTTCATGGCGCAGGTGCCGGAGATGACGGACGTGCCGTGGGCCGTCTATCCGCTGATCGTCGGCGGACTCGCGCTGATGGTGTTCTTCCCGAAGGTCACCAAGGTCGTCCCGGCGCCGCTGGTCTCCATCGTCGTCCTCACCGTCATCACGGTCGCCGCCGGGATCGCGGTGCCGACCGTGGGCGACAAGGGCGCGCTGCCGTCCTCGCTGCCGGTGCCGGGGCTGCCGGACGTGCCGTTCACCTTCGAGACCCTGAAGATCGTCGCCCCGTACGCGCTCGCCATGGCGCTCGTCGGGCTCATGGAATCCCTGATGACGGCCAAGCTGGTCGACGAGATCACCGACAGCCGCTCGTCCAAGACCCGCGAGTCGATCGGTCAGGGCATCGCCAACATCGTCACCGGCTTCTTCGGCGGCATGGGCGGCTGCGCCATGATCGGCCAGACGATGATCAACGTAAAGGTGTCCGGGGCCAGGACCCGCCTGTCCACGTTCCTCGCGGGTGTGTTCCTGATGGTGCTGTGCGTGGTGTTCGGGCCGGTCGTCTCCGAGATCCCGATGGGCGCCCTGGTCGCCGTCATGGTGATGGTGTGCTTCGCGACGTTCGACTGGCACTCCATCGCCCCGAAGACCCTGAAGCGGATGCCGGCCGGCGAGATCGTCGTCATGGTGCTGACCGTCGTGGTCGTGGTCGCCACCAGCAACCTCGCCATCGGTGTCGTCGTCGGCTCGATCACCGCGATGGTGATCTTCGCCCGGCGCGTCGCCCACGTCGCGAACGTCACCTCGGTCACCGACCCCGACGGCGGACAAGTGGTCTATTCGGTCACCGGCGAGCTCTTCTTCGCCTCCTCCAACGACCTGGTGACCCGGTTCGACTATGCGGGCGACCCCGACAAGGTGGTCGTCGACCTCTCCGCGACCCATGTCTGGGACGCCTCCTCGGTCGCCGCGCTCGACGCGATCGGGGCCAAGTACGCGGAGCGCGGCAAAACCGTCGAGATCGTCGGCTTCAACCCGGACAGCGCCGCCCTGCACGGAAAGCTCAGCGGGGAACTCACCGGCAGCAGCTGAGTCCCGCTGCGATAGCCTCCCTGTTCTTTGGACAACGGGGAGGCACAACGTGCGGGTTCAGGCGCGGGGACGCAACGTTCGCAAGTGGGTCGTGCTGGGGGTGTCGGCGTTCGGCGGGATCTTCCTCGTCGTCGGCGTGATCCTGGCCTGGTCGTCGGTCTCGCTGCTGCGGGAGGGGGACCGCACCACCGGCACGGTCGTCTCCCTGCAGTGGCGCGACGAGGACATCGGCTCGTCCCGCAAGTCGCGAAGTCGCGACGAGCCCGCGGCGTACCCGGTCGTCGAGTTCGCCACGGCCGACGGCACCCCGCACACCTTCCGCAGCTCGACGGGCTCCAACCCGCCCGCGTACGAGGAGGGGGAGCGCGTCGAGGTGCTGTACCGGGCCGATGCCCCCGAGGACGCACGGATCAACGGATTCCTCGGACTGTGGCTGCTGCCGCTGATCTTCGGCGGGATCGGGCTGCTGGCCTCCGCGGTCGCCGCGGGCATCGCGCTCTTCGGGCGGCGCCGCGCCTGACCCGAACCCGGCGCTACTTCGGCTCGGTGGCGATCTGGATGAGATTGCCGCAGGTGTCGTCGAGCACGGCCGTGGTGACCGGGCCCATCTCCAGCGGCTCCTGCGTGAAGTGCACGCCGAGCGCGGTCAGCCGCTCGTACTCGGCCTGCACGTCGTCGACGGCGAACTGGGCGAGCGGGATGCCGTCCGCGATCAGCGCGTCCCGGTAGGGCTTGACGGCCGGGTGGCCCGAGGGCTCGAGGAGGAGCTCGGCGGCGTCGGGCTCCTCGGACGACACGACGGTCAGCCAACGGGCGCCGCCGCCCAGGTCCACGTCGTGCTTCTTCTTGAAGCCGAGGATCTCGGTGTAGAAGTGCGCCGCCTTGGCCTGGTCGTCGACGAAGACGCTGGTCATGTGGATCTTCATGGGGTGCTCTCTTCCGGTTCCTGCGTACGGGCTGCTGACTGGGGCCACCGCTCGGCTATCGCGCGCAGCGGGGCGGTGTTCAGCTCATGGAACTTGTAGCGACCCTCCCGCCTGGTCTCGACGAGCCCGGCCGCCTCCAGCACGGCGAGGTGCTGGGAGACGGCCTGCCGGGACAGGCTCAGCTGATGCCTCATGGTCAGCCGGGAGCAGATCTCGAACAGTGTCTGCCCCGACTTCTGCGTCAGCTCGTCGAGGATCGTGCGGCGGGTGGGGTCGGCCAGGGCTTTGAACAGGTCGTCGGCCACGACCCCAGCATAGGCAAGTCTTCGCTTGCCTATCAACCGGAAGAGGCTGCGGGCGTCACCGCGTGCGGACCGCCACCTTCTCCTCGAACGCGGCGAGCGCCGCCGCGCCCACCGCCTTGTCCTGGTCCCCATTGCCCCCGCTGACTCCCACGGCGCCGATGACCTGGCCCTCGTACACGATCGGGAAGCCGCCGACGAAGGCGGCGAAGCGGCCGGGGTGCATGTGCTGGATGCCGAACGCCTCGTTGCCGGGGAGGGCGGGGCCCTTCGGCTCCTCGTTGAACAGATGGGTGGCGCGCTGGTGGCCCGCCGCCGTGAACGCCTTCGCGATGGCGATCTCCACGCCGGTGAGACGGGCGCCCGTCATCCGGTGCAGGGCGATGGGGTGGGCACCGTCGTCGGCGATGCAGATCGTCTGCTTGACGCCGACCCGCGCGGCCTCGGCCTCCGCGGCCTCCAGCATGATCACGGCGTCTTCGAGGGTGAGGCGGTGGATGGTGTGCATGCGTTCCTCCCAGGGCGTAGGGGTCAGCGGGCTGTGAGTGCGTCGCAGTAGACCGTCTTGGTGTCCGTCACGAACTCCAGGGCCGCCCGGCCGCCCTCCGGGAACGCGCCGGAGCTGGACGCGCCCCAGCCGCCGAAGGGAGGCGCGACGCCGTTTCCGGTGGTCCGCTGGTTGACCTTGACGATGCCGTGCCGCGCGGCCCGCACGAAGCGGGCCGTCGTGGCCAGGTCGCGGGTGTGCACGGCGGTGACCAGCCGGTGGGCGTCGGAGTTGAGGGCGGCCAGGGCCTCCTCCGGGCCCTCGACCGGTACGACCGAGAGCAGCGGGCCGAAGATCTCCGCGGTGTTCACGGGGTGGCCCGCGGGGACGCCGGTGAGCAGCGTCGGCAGCAGCCAGTGGCCCGCCGGGTCGGCGCCGGGGACCAGGGTGCCGCCCGCGACCGCCCGCGCCCCCGCCGCGAGCGCCGAGTCCAGCAGTCCGGCGACCCGGTCCCGCTGGACCGCCGTGGCCGCCGGGCCCATCGCCGCGGCCGGGTCGTCGCCGGGCCCCACGGTGAGCTTCGCGGTGCGCTCCGCCAGGAGTTCGGTGAACTCGGCCGCCACGGCCCGGTCCACCAGCACCCGGTCCGTCGCCGTGCACACCTGCCCCGTCAGGCCGAAGGCGCCCGCCGCCACCTCGGTCGCCGCGTGCTCCAGGTCGGCGTCGGCACACACCAACGCCGCGTTGTGCCCGCCGAGTTCGAACTGCGTACGGACGCCGGGGCGCACGGTGCGGTGCAGTACGGCGCCGGTCCGGTCCGAGCCGGTGAAGCTGACGGCCCGCACCTGCGGCGCCCCGGCCAGCGCGGCCATCGTCTCCGGATCGTCGCCCTGCACCACGCGCAGCGCCTCCTCGGGCACCCCGCCGCGATGGCAGGCCGCGGCGAGCCGGGCCCCGACGCCCGGTGTCACCGGCGACGGCTTGAAGACGACCGTGTTGCCCGCCGCGAGCGCGGGCGCCACCTTGCGGGCCGCGAGCGACAGCGGGAAGTTCCACGGCGTGACGGCCACGACGACACCGAGCGGCACCCGCAGCGTCCACGCGGACACACCCGCGGACTCGGCCGGGTACGTGGTGCCCTCGACGAAGAACGCCAGCTGCGCCGCGAGCCGGAACTGCTCGACCGTCTTGGCCACTTCGCCGCGCGCGGCACCGAGCGTCTTGCCCTCTTCGGCGCAGATCAGCGCGGCGATCGCGGCCGAGTCCTCGGCGAGCGCGGCCGCCGCGCCGTGCAGCGCCTCCGCGCGCCGCCCGGCGGTCGCACCGGCCCACGAGGACAGGGCGAGATCGGCCGTGCGCACCGCGTCGGCGGCGTCGGCCGCGCTCGACGCCGGTACCTCGGTGACCTGTCGGTGCGGGGCGGCCGGGTCGAAGGACGTCACCGCCGCCGGTGGGTGGTTGCGGGAGGTGGTCTGGTGCGCAAGTGGCTTCTGAGTCAAGATGACCTCCACGTTCTCGTCGGCCCCGACCGCGTCATCGGCTTTTCCCGTGCCCCCAGCATTCGTCGCGAAGGTGCCGGGCGGCTTCGTACAATCCGCACCTTCGCCGCAGGAGGATGTAGGCAGATGGCACACGACGTAGCGCACAAAAGGGAGTTGACGGTCGAAAGGCTCCTCGCCGAGCCCGCCGTCGGCGGACGGCTCCTCGGCGGGAAGGCCGGCCTGCGGCACGCGGTGACGTGGTGCCTGCCGCTGGCGGAACTGCCGCCGGGGCCCGGCCCCGAGCGTCCCGCGGCGGGCGCGGACCTGACCGGGATCGTGGTGTACGCGCCGGTCGCCGAGCTGACGTGCGCGCCCGACTGCCGGCGTCTGCTCGCCGGGCTCGCGGCGCGCGGCGTCGCCGCCGTCCTCGCCCGCCCGCAGCCGGGCGTGGAACCGGACTTCGGGCCGCTGATGCGGGCGGCGGACGCCGCGGACCTGCCGCTGGTGCGGCTCGCGCCCGAGGCCACGTACCACCACATCGGGCGGCTCGTGGCGACGAAGACGATCGCGGACAGCGCCCATGTGCTGGAGTACGGCGTGCGCGTGCACCGCACCCTGGGCGAGGTCTTCGCGTCCGGTTCGGGGCTTCCCGCGCTCGCCCGGTCCATGGCCACGCTCGCGGGCGCCTGCGTGCTCATCATGGACGAGGAGGGCGGGCTCCTGTCCCGCGCCGAGCGGGAGCGGTCCGCCACGGACGCGCGGTGGCAGGAGCTCGCGGACGCGGTGCACACCAAGCAGGGGCCGCCCGTCGAGTCCGCCGCCGGACACACCCACGCCACCGCCACCGACCACGACGTGGCCTGGGGCGACGAGGAGGTGCACGTCGTCACTGCCCCGGTGCGGGTGGCGGGCGAGCCGTACGGGACGGTCGCCGTCGTGGAACCCGGCGCCGAGCCCGCCGCCCACGACCTCGCCCAGCACCGGGTCATCGTCGAACAGGGGGCGCCCCTCGTCGCCTCCGAGATCCTGCGGCAGCGCTCGGTCGTCGAGGCGGAGGAGCGCTCGCGCGACGACTTCCTCGACACCCTCGTGCACGGCCGCTTCACCGACGCGCACGAACTGGAGGCCAGATCGCGGCACTACCGCTTCGACACGGAGGCCGAGCACGCCGTGTTCGTCGCGTCCGTGCCGTACGCGGGTCCGGTCAGGGCGCAGTCCCTGCCGCGCGCGGTGGGCGCGCTGCGTGGCGGGCCCGGTTTCACCCTGGCGGCGCTGATGGGACAACTACTCGTGGTGGTCGCCGAGTTCGGGTCCGATGCGGGCAAGGGGGCGCAGGCGCGGTTCGGGCGGCAGCTCCAGCGGCTCGTCTCCGAGCGCATGTCGAGCGGTGTGCAGGTGGCGTACGGGCGGGCCGCGCTCGGTGCGGCCGGTGTCGCGGCGAGCTACCGGGAGGCGCGGATCGCTCTGGAGCTGTCGGGGCGGGTGCGCGTGGCGGAGGTGTGCGGCTACGACGAGCTGCAGGTCTTCGCGGCGGTCGAGGCGGCGGCGAACTCGGCGCAGGGGCGGGAGTTCGCCCACGAGGTGCTCGGGCCGCTGCGCCGCGCGGACGGGCAGACCGGGAACCTGGAGGAGGTCGTGCTGGCCTACATAGCCGAGTCCGGCAACCTCAACGCGGCGGCCCGCCGACTCCAACTGCACCGCAACACCATGCTGTACAAGCTGGAACGTGCCTCGCGGGCCCTCGGCATGGACGTACGGGTGGCGGAGACGCAGTTCACGGTGTGGCTGGCCCATCGGATCGATTCGCTGAACGACTCGCTGCGGGTGCTGCAGGCGGAGCTGGCGCCGCCGGCGTAGGACGGCCGGTCCTCCCGGAGGCGCCGCTGTCGCGTCCCACCGATGCCACGACCACCCCGACCGCCGCGATCCCCGCACACACCACGAACACCCGGACCAGGTCGGATGGTTGGGTGCCGAGCAGCGCCACGGACGCCGCGCCCAAAGACGTCGCACCGAAGCGGATCAGGCTGAACAGGCCGAGGCCCGCCCCCGTGCGCCCCGCCGCCGAGCGCGAGGCACCCGTGGCCGCCGGGGTCTGCACGAACGCGATCCCCGACCCGGTCAGCACGAGCGCGGCCACCACCGGCCACACACCCACGCCGGCCCCGGTCCCGGCCGCCAGCAGCACCGACCCGCAGAGCAGCACCGCGAGACCCCACCGCATGACACCCCGCCCGCCGTACCGCTCCGTGCACCGCCCGGCCACCGGGGCGAGCGACGCCATCGCCAGTGGCAGTGCCAGGACGGCAAGCCCGGTACGGGACTGCGACATGCCCTGCGTACCGACGAGGTGGGCGGGGACGGCCAGGAGCACCGCGCCGAGCACGAACATCTGCACCGCCGCCGCGAACGACGACCGCACCCAGCGGAGTTCGACCAGCCGGCGGGGGTGCAGGAAAGGCGCGGACCGGCCGCTCTCGACCAGCAGGAAGGCGCCGAGCGCGCACACTCCGGCAACCGCCGCTCCCCACACCACGGGCGCCCCCACGCCCAGCGAGGGCACCGCGGCGGCGGACACGAGCAGCAGCGCCGCCCCGCACGTCAGGGTCAGCGCACCGGCCGCGTCCAGGCGGGGCCGCGGCCGTGCCCGGTCACCGCCGTCCGCGCGGTCACAGCAGTCGTCGCGGGGCAGCAGCAGCCATCCGCCGACCACGACGAGCGCGGACAGCGGCACGATCTGCCAGAACACCGCGCGCCAGCCGAGGAGTTCGGCGAGCACGCCACCCGTGGTCGGGCCGAGCGCCTGCCCCGCCCCGTTCGCCGCCGCCCACAACGACAGCGCCCTGCCGCGCCGTTCCTCCCCGAGCACCTGCACGACGAGGACCATCACCACCGGCAGCACCGGCGCCGCCGACAGGCCCTGAAGCATGCGGAACGCCACGAGCAGCGGCAGGTTCGGGGCGAGCGCCGCCCCCGCCGCGCCCAGGATCATCGACGCCATCGACGCGCACAGCACCCGACGGTGCCCGAACCGGTCGCCCAGCCACCCGGACAGCGGCATCAGCGCCGCGAGGGTCACCGGGAACGCGGTCGCCACCAGCACACCCCGGCCGAGCGGCGCGTGCAGATCGGCCAGGATCGCCGTCATGGGGACGTTGACCACGGTGTTCGCCATCGTCGTGGTCAGCGTCGCGGTGAGCAGGGGAAGCAGACCGAGGCGGGCGGCGCGCATGCCCGGAGTATGCACGGACACACCCGTCGCGAGCCATGTGCACACCGCCCACGAAATGCGTGCGCGGCAGGGCACTTGGCACACGCGCCGCCCCGTGCGACGGCCCGGTCACCGGCCCGAAATCCAGGGGAAACGCACGGTGTCACCGGCCCGCACACTGCACAAATAATGTCGCCGACAATGTGCATCGTCCCCCTGTGGCCTGGCAGCCGGGGTCGTCAGCATGCCCGTCAACCACCCGACAACCATCGGAACTTCGGCCCCGCTGACCCGGGCGCCGGGTAGGGAGTGCGGACGTGGAACTCACTGCTGCGCACTGGACGTATCTCGCGGGGGTAGTAGTCATCATCGGCGTGATGATCGCGCGCCGGAACATCGTCGTCCCGGCCGTCCTCGCGACCTTCCTGACGGCCTGGGCCTACAGCGGCGACCTCGTCAAGGGACTCGCCTCGATCTTCACCGCGAGCCTGACGGCCGCCGGTGAACTCTTCTCCATCTTCCTCATCATCGCCATCATCACCGCGCTGCTCGGCGGGCTGCGCGCGATGGGCGCCGAGCAGCGCATGGTGCGTCCGTTCCGCGCGCTGATGCGGGGCGGGCGGGCCGCGTTCCTGACCATCGCCGCCGCCACGTACTTCATCAGCCTCTTCTTCTGGCCGACGCCCGCCGTCCCGCTCATCGGCGCGATCCTGCTGCCCGCCGCGATCCGGGCCGGTCTCCCCGCCATGACCGCGGGCGCGGTGATGGCCGTCGCGGGCCAGGGCATGGCGCTCTCCAGCGACTACGTCATCCAGGTCGCGCCGGGACTGTCCGCGAAGGCCGCCGGGGTGGGCACGAGCGCCGTCGCGGACCGCGCCATGGTGCTGTCACTGATCACCGGCGCGGTGGCCCTGGGCTTCCTGTACTGGCGCGCCCGGCGCTCCCTGGGCGTCGCCAGCGACGAGCACGAACTGCGCTGGCTCGCCCGCGAGAACGGTCTCGACCTCGGGGCCGAACCGCAGCTCGGCGGCGCGCCCGGCGCCCGCGGCATCGGCAAGGGGACGGCCGCCGCTGCCGCGACGCGCGCCGCCACCGGATCCGACACCGGCACGCAGGTACTCGAAAGCGCCCCGGACACCGCGGCGGCCCCGGCGAAGGCCGAACCGGTGCGCCGCTCCCGCCTGTTCGCCGTGCTCGTCCCGGTCACCTTCGCCGCCATCGTCGGCTACATGCTCCTCGGCAAGTTCACCGACGTGGTCGGCGACGTGCAGGGCGACGAGGCGGCCGGGCTCGTCGGGGGCGTCGCGATGCTGCTGCTGTTCGCGGCGGTCTTCAGCATCGACGGCAGCCACGGGCTGACCACCGCCGCCTCCCACGTCGTGGACGGTCTGGTGTTCGCGTTCAAGGCGATGGGCGTCGTCGTGCCCATCGCGGGCTTCTTCTTCCTCGGGAACGCCGAGTTCATCTCGCAGATCACGGGCGTGCACGAGGCCAAGCCACCGGCCCTCCTGTTCGACCTGGTGGCCTCCGTCGACCAGCACATCCCCGACAACGGCTTCGTGCTGTCCTTCGCCATCCTCCTCATCGGCATGATCACCGGCCTGGAGGGCTCCGGCTTCGCGGGACTGCCGCTGACCGGATCGCTGGCCGGGGCGCTGGGCCCTGCCGCGCACACGGACCCGGCGACCCTGGCCGCCGTCGGTCAGATGGGCTCGGTGTGGACCGGCGGCGGCACCCTCATCGCCTGGTCCTCGCTGCTCGCCGTGGCCGGCGTGGCACGGGTGCCCGTGCAGGAACTCGTACGCCACTGCTTCCTGCCCGTGGTCGCGGGGCTCGCGGCGGCGACGGCGCTCGCCACGGTGATCTTCTGAACTCCTCCGAAGTGGCCGAGGGGAGCCCCGGCACTGTGCACAGAGTTCGCCGCAGGGCCTGTGCACAAACACCATCCACCGCTCAACTCGCCCCGCCTACTTTGGAGTCAACCGGAAAGCGGAAAGGACGCCGCAACATGACCGAGCTTCTCTCCAGGGACGAATTCCGCAGCGCTCTCGAAAACGCCATCAAGGGTCGCGAGGCGAAGAACGCCTCCTTCAGCAAGGCATGGGCCGACGGCGAACTCAAGCGCGAGCACTTCGCGCGCTGGGCCGAGAACCACTATCACTACGTCGGCCCGTTCGCCGACTACCTCGGCTACATCTACGGAAACACCCCGGACGAATTCACCGGCGCCAAGGACTTCACCCTCCAGAACATGTACGAGGAGGAGATCGCGGACATCCGCCACACCGACCTCCTCATCCGGTTCGCCGAGGCCTGCGGCACCACGCGGGAGCGCGTCGAGGACCCGTCCAACATGAACGCGGTCACCCGCGGCCTCCAGTCCTGGTGCTACGCCGTCGCGATGCGCGAGCACTTCGTCGTCGCCACCGCCGCGCTCGTCGTCGGCCTCGAATCGCAGGTCCCCAGCATCTACAAGAAGCAGATCATTCCGCTGCGCGGCTCCTACGGATTCACCGAGGACGAAATCGAGTTCTTCGAACTCCACATCACGTCCGACGTCGTGCACGGCGAACGCGGCTACCAGATCGTGCTCGACCACGCCGACACCCCGCAATTGCAGCAGCGCTGCCTCCAATTCGTGCGCTGGGGCGCCGAGATGCGCTTCGCGTACACCAAGGCGCTGTACGACACCTATGTCCGCCCGGACCTGGAGCAGGCCGCGGCCGCATGACGGAAGGCCGGAACGGGGCGGCGGGCGCCGCCCCCTTTCGCAGCCCGCACACCTGGACCGAACGACAGGGAGGGAGCCCATGTCCGACTGGGTGGACGTCGCCGAACTCACCGACCTCAGCAGGCGTCGCAAGAAGCTCGTGACCGTCGGCGACACCCGCATCGCCCTCTTCCACGACGGCGGCGAGGTCTACGCGTTCGCCGACGCCTGCGTGCACAAGGGCAAGGCCCTGTCCCGCGGCACCGTCCTCAATGGCCGCCTCATCTGCCCCGGCCACCAGTGGGCCTTCGACCTGCGCACCGGGCGGGCGGACGACCGGGACGAGTGCCAGCCCGGCTATCCGGTGCGGGTCGAGGCCGGCCGGGTCCAGGTGGACGCGGAGTCCCTCACCGCCGCCGCGGCGGCCCTGCCCGTACAGGAGTGAGCCCCATGCCCGAGCAGTCGGAGAACCCCCGCAGTGTCGCCGTGGTCGGCGCGGGCCAGACCGCGGCCGTCGCCGCCCGCACCCTGCGCCGCCGCGGCTTCGCCGGAACCATCACCCTGATCGGCGACGAGCCGTACGCCCCCTACCAGCGCCCGCCGCTCAGCAAGGAGCTCCTCGACGGCTCGCAGGGCCCCGAGGACGCCGCCCTGCTCTCCGAGGACTGGTGCCGCGACAACGACATCGCGCTCCGCCTCGGCGCCACCGCCCGCCGCATCGACACCGCGGGCCGCGCCGTGGAACTCACGGACGGCGGCCGCATCCCCGCCGACCGCGTCCTCCTCGCCACCGGGGCCCGCGCCCGCCGACTGCCCGGCGTGCCCGGGGACGACCCGCGGATCGTGCATCTGCGGGGCATGGCCGACGCGCTCCGGCTGCGCGAACTCCTGCGCCCCGGTGGCCGCGTGGTGATCGTCGGCGCCGGATTCGTCGGCTCGGAGGTCGCCTCCACCGCGCTTGCCCGGGGTGTCACCCCGGTGGTCCTCGAACAGGCGGCCGTGCCGCTCGCGGGCGTGCTCGGCCCGCAACTCGGCCAGTTCTGCGCCGAGGTGCAGCGAGCGAGCGGAGTCGAGCTGCACACCGGCGAGACCGTCAGGACGGTGACCACGACACCGGACGCCGTCGTCGTCACCACGGAGAGCGGTCTCGAGGTGGCGGGCGACGCCGTGGTCGTCGCGGTCGGCGCGCTCCCCAACACCGAGGTGGCCCGTGCCTCCGGACTGTCCGTCTCGAACGGCGTCCTCGCCGACGAGCACTGCCGCACCAGCGTCCCCGGCGTCTACGCGGCCGGTGACGTCGCCAACCACAAGCACCCCGTGTACGGCCGGTGGGTGCGCGTCGAGCACTTCGACAACGCCAACAAGCAGGCGATGGCCGCGGCCAAGAACATCCTCGGCCGGAGTGTCGTGTACGACGACCCGCACTGGTTCTGGTCCGACCAGTTCGGCCTCAATCTCCAGCACTGTGGTGATCCGCACGGCTGGGACCGGCTCGTCGTGCGCGGCTCGCCCGCCGAGCGCGACTTCATCGCCTTCTACCTGGCCGACGGCGTGCTCAGGGCGGCCTTCGCCGCGGAGCGCGGCGGCGACGTGTACGCGGCGAAGGAGCTGATCGCGGCCGGGGCGCGCCCCGACGCCGGGCTCCTCGCCGATGAGGACACGGACCTGATGGAACTCATGGAGCTCGCGGAGCCGGTCGCCGACGCGGCCGGGGCAGGGGGGAACTGACGGTGGCGACGGAACTGCGGTATGTGAAGGTGGCCCGCTCGGGCCAGGTCCCCGAAGGTGTCGTGCGCCGCTTCTTCGTCGGCGACCTCGAACTCGCGGTGTCCCGCTTCGAGGGCGACGTCCACGTCAGTGCCAACTACTGCACCCACCTCGCCTGCCATCTGTCGGCGGGCAAGGTCACCGAGGACGGGCTGCTGTGCTCCTGCCATGGGAGTGTCTTCGACTTCGCCACCGGCGAGCCGCTGTCGCCGCCCGCGGTGAAGCCCATCAAGGTGTACCCGGCGCGCGAGGAGAACGGCGAGATCCTCGTGGGCGGTCTGTGACCGTACGCGCCTGAGGCCGTGACCCGAAGTGAGCCCCCGGGTCACGGCCTCCGCCGTGCGTGGCCGAGCGGGTGCGCCGCGTAACTGGCGCGCTCAGGGTGCTGAATTCGGCGTGAGCGGACGAACCGTCACACCGGGCGTCCACATGACGGACGCCCAACTGCCTGCCACCGGACAGGACTTGTCATGCGACGCAACGCCCGAAGTCGCATATGTCCGCATCTAGGCATTTAATGTGACGGGAGACGTCAACCCGCACGTCCGTCTCAGCGCCACAGATCGGGCTCCCTACGCATGAAAATCGGCTTTCTGCTCTTCAATGCCTACGGAATCGGCGGCACCATCCGCTCCACGACGAACCTCGCGGGCGCCCTCGCCGAGGCGGGCCACGAGGTGGAGATCGCCTCGGTCGTGCGTTCCAGGGAACATCCCGCGCTGAAGCCGGCACCCGGAGTGCGGATCCGTCCGCTCGTCGAGGCGCGCCGCGGCGTCGCCGGCTTCGACCCGGAACACGACCCCGCGGCCCGTCCCTCACGGCTCTATCTCCGCGCCGACGGCCCCTACGCCCACGCCAGCACCCTGACGGACAGACGCGTCGTCGAGTGGCTCGACACCACCGACGCCGACGTGATCGTGGGAACACGCCCCGGCATCAATGTGCTGCTCGCCGAGCACGGCCCCCGCAACGCCCTGCGCATCGGGCAGGAGCACCTCACCCACGCCCTGCACAAGCCGGTCATCCAATCCGCGCAGGACGAGGCGATCGGCGCCCTCGACGCCTTCACCACCGTCTCCTACGCCGACGCCGAGAGCTATCGCGACGCCCTGCCCGGCGTCGACACCGAGATCCGCTGCATTCCCAACGGCGTCCCGCTGCCGGAGGTCGCCCCGTCCACCGGACGCAACAAGGTCGTCGTGGCGGCGGGCCGCCTCATCCCCGTGAAGAACTACGCGCTGCTCATCGAGTCCTTCGGCCACGTGGTCGCCGAGCGCCCCGACTGGTCGCTGCGCCTCTACGGCCGAGGCCGTCTCGCCGGCCGGCTGCGCGAGCAGGTCATGACGGCGGGGCTGACCAACCACGTGCGGCTCATGGGGGCCGTCGCACCCATCGAACCGGAATGGTCCAAGGGCTCCATCGCCGCGGTCTCCTCCAACGCCGAGTCCTTCGGCATGACCCTCGTCGAGGCCATGCACGCGGGCCTGCCCGTGGTCGCCACCGACTGCCCGTACGGGCCCGGCGAGATCCTCGACGACGGGCGCGACGGCTTCCTGGTGCAGCCCGGCGACCCGGAGGCGCTCGCCGCCGGTCTGCTCGACCTGATCGAGGACGACGAGCGGCGGCACGCCATGGCGCGGGCGGCGCGCGAGAAGGCGCTGACCTTCACCCCGCGGACGGCGGCGCGCCGCTTTCTCGACCTGGTCGCCGAACTGGGCGGCCCCGCGACCCCCGCGCAGCCGCAGACGGCTGGTCGCGTACGCCGCCCGGTGAGCAGCGTGGTCCGGCAGCACGCCGGAACCGTCGCCCGCCCCGTCCTGCGCGCGTCCCTGCGCACCCCCGTCCTCGCCCCCGCCGTCCGCACCCTGATGCCGCGCCGCGCGAAGCGCCTCACCCGCGTGCCCGCCTTCCGCCCCGTCGCCCGTACGACGGCCACCCCCGACGGGGACATCACGGTGGACATCACCGGGGTGCACACCCCCGGTGCCGCGCTGGTGCTGCGGCGCGGCGACGACGAGCTGCGTCTGCCGCTGCACGCGGAGCACGCGTCCCTGCGCGCCCGCATCGGCCGCGAGCACCCGCTCGACGAAGGGGAATGGGGCGTGTACGTGGAGCGGGCGCAGGACGGTGCGCGGCGCCGGGCCGACTCCCTCACGGTGGAGAGCGCCGCACTGGTGGGCCGCGCGCCGGAGGCGACCGAGGACCGGGTGACCTCCCGCATCCCCTTCACCACGGGCAGGGGACACCTCGCCGTACGGGCCTGGGACCGCCCCGCGCACCTGGAGATCGGCACCGTGGACACCGGCGGCTCCGCCGTCATCGTGGAGGGCCGGCTCCTCGGGCGTCCGCTGGACGGCGACGTCGCCGTGGTGGCAGCGCGGCGCGGCGCGACGCACACCACCTTCGAGTCGGCGGAGGTCGTGGTCTCCGACGGCCGCGTGTGGTTCTCCGTGCCGTACGCCGACCTCGCCGAGCGGTGCCGGGCGGCCGGCGAGGACTGCGAGCTGTGGGACCTGCACCTGGTCGACCGCCACCACCGGATCCCGGTCGGCCGGATCGGCGGCGACGTGGCCCTGCGCAAGGCCACCGACACCGTGCCTCCGGCCTTCCACACGCGGGACGGGGGACGGCGGGTGCGGATCGGCCCCTACTTCACCGCCGCCAACAGCCTCGCGCTGACGGTCCGCGAACTGACACCGACGCAGGAGCCCGCGGCCGAGAATGCGGTCGAGGGGCAGGCGCCGGGGGAGCGGCTGACCTCGGTCAGGTAGCGGCGTCGATGACGTCCTGCTTGCGGATGCGGCCGCCGATGCCGGTGCCGCGCACGGTGGACAGGTCGATGCCGGACTCGGCGGCGAGCCTGCGCACCAGCGGGGCGGCGTGGCCGGGGACCACGGGCGGGGCGGACCGCTCCGTCCCGCCCAGTCCGTAGCGCAGGGCCGCGCGCTCGGCGGCGTCCGCGTCGACCTCGCCGCGCGCGGCCAGCGTGCGCAGCGCGTGGACGACGACGGACTCGGCGTCCACACCGAAGTGGCGGCGCACGTTGGCCCGGTTGTCGGAGAGGCCGAAGCCGTCGGTGCCGACGGACGTCCACTGCTGGGGCACCCAGGGGACGATCTGGTCGGGCACCGCGCGCATCCAGTCCGAGACGGCGACGACCGGCCCCGGCGCGTCGGCGAGCGCCCCGGTGACGTACGGGACCCGGCCCGCCTCCTCGGCTGCCATCGCCTCGCGGCGCAGCAGGGTCCAGGACGGCGCGGACCACACGTCGGCGGCCACGCTCCAGTCCTCCGCGAGCAGTTCCTGCGCCTTGAGGATCCAGTGGATCGCCGTGCCGGAGGCGAGGAGCTGGACGCGCGGCGATGCGGCGGCCGGGTCCGTCGCCGCGCGGTAGCGGTACAGGCCGCGCAGGATGCCCTCCTCGACGCCCGCGCCCTCGGGCATCGGCGGCTGGATCTTCGTCTCGTTGTAGACGGTGAGGTAGTAGAAGACGTCCGCTGTGTCCTCGCCGTTCTCGCCGTACATGCGGCGCAGCCCGTCCCTGACGATGACACCGACCTCGTAGGCGAACGCCGGATCGTAGGGCAGGCAGGCCGGGTTGGTGGAGGCGATGAGGTGGGAGTGGCCGTCGGCGTGCTGGAGGCCCTCGCCGGTCATCGTGGTGCGCCCGGCGGTGGCGCCGATGACGAACCCGCGGCCCAACTGGTCCGCGAGCGCCCAGAACTGGTCGGCCGTCCGCTGCCAGCCGAACATCGAGTAGAAGATGTAGAACGGGATCATCGGCTCGCCGTGCGTCGCGTAGGAGGTGGCGGCGGCGGTGAACGAGGCGAGTGAACCTGCCTCCGTGATGCCCTCGTTGAGGATCTGGCCGCTCGTCGACTCCTTGTAGTAGAGGAGCTGGTCGCGGTCCACGGGCTCGTACGTCTGGCCCTTGGGGGAGTAGATCCCGGCGGAGGGGAAAAGGGACTCCATGCCGAAGGTGCGGGCCTCGTCGGGGACGACGGGCACCCAACGCGCCCCGGTGCCCTTCTCCCGCATCAGGTCCTTGACCAGGCGGACGAACGCCATCGTCGTGGCGATCTCCTGTCCGCCCGAGCCCTTGGCGAGCATGTCGAACGGCTTGGCGGACGGGGCGGGCAGCGGGCGGGCCGCGACACGGCGGGCGGGGGCCGGGCCGCCGAGCGCGCGGCGCCGCTCGTGGAGGTAGGCGACCTCGTCGGAGCCGGCACCGGGGTGGGCGTACGGCACGAGGCCCTCGCCGAGCTTCGCGTCGGGGATGGGCAGCTCCAGCAGGTCGCGCATGGCGCGGAACTCCTTGCCGGAGAGCTTCTTCATCTGGTGGTTGGCGTTGCGCGACTCGAAGCCGGGGCCGAGGGTCCAGCCCTTCACCGTCTGCACGAGGACGACGGTGGGCGCGCCCTGGTGGTCGACGGCCGCGCGGTACGCGGCGTGGATCTTGCGGGGTTCGTGGCCGCCGCGCGAGGTGCCCACGATCCGGGCGAGGTCGCCGTCGGAGTACGGGCGGGCGAGACCGGCGAGCGGTCCGGCGAAGAGGCGCTCGCGGATGTACGCGCCGTCGCGTGCGGCGAAGGTCTGCAACTGCCCGTCGGGAAGGGTGTCGAGGGCGTCGAGGAGCAGCCCGTCGGTGTCCGTGGCGAGCAGTCCGTCCCACTCCACGCCCCACGGCACCTTGACGACGTTCCAGCCGGCGGCGCGGAACTGCGCCTCCAGCTCCTGCATGATCTTGAAGTTGCCGCGCACCGGCCCGTCCAGGCGCTGAAGGTTGCAGTTGACGACGAAGGTGAGGTTGTCGAGTTCCTCGCGGGCGGCGAGGTTCAGGGCGGCCGTCGACTCCGGCTCGTCCATCTCCCCGTCGCCCAGGAACGCCCACACGTGGCTCCGGCCGGTGTCCTTGATCCCGCGGTGGTGCAGATAGCGGTTGAAGCGGGCCTGGTAGATCGCGGAGAGCGGGCCGAGGCCCATCGAGACGGTCGGGAACTCCCACAGCCAGGGCAGTCGGCGAGGATGCGGGTACGAGGGCAGTCCGCCGCCGCCCGCCTCCATCCGGAACCGGTCCAACTCGCCCTCGGACAGCCGTCCTTCGAGGAAGGCGCGGGCGTAGACGCCGGGCGACGCGTGTCCCTGGACGTAGAGCTGGTCGCCGCTGCCGTCCGCGTCCTTGCCCTTGAAGAAGTGCTGGAAGCCGACCTCGTAGAGCCAGGCGGCGGAGGCGTAGGTGGCCATGTGGCCGCCGAGTCCGCCGCGTTCGTTGCCGCGGGTGACCATGACCGCGGCGTTCCAGCGGTTCCACGCGGTGATCCGCGACTCCATCGCCTCGTCGCCGGGGTAGGCGGGTTCGGCGTCGGTCGGGACGGAGTTGACGTACGGGGTGGACGACGGTGCGGGCAGCGGCACCCCCTCCGCCAGCGCGTGATCGACCACGCGCCGCAGCAGGCGGCCCACGCGCCGCCGGCCGACGGCGCCGATCGCGCCGTCCACGGAGGCCAGCCACTCGGCGACCTCCTGCGGGTCGGGCTCCGGGAGCTGGTCCAGCTGGTGGTTCTGGGACATCGGGGACACAGGGGTTGCCCTTCCGTCGGGGCCACCCGGGGTGACGGGCGACCGCGCGTTCCGAAATTTCACTCTTCGAAAGATCAATTCCTCAGAGCAGAAGTTAGGTTGCCGCGGATCGCCCGGTCAATGAATACCAGCGAGTAATGTTCAATGATCGATCATTTTCCCGCGTACTCCATGACGTGCAGCTCCATCAGTCGTCCCAGGTGCGGGTCGCCCCGGCGCAGGACCTCGACGATCTCCTCGTGGTCCTCGGCGTTGTCGTGCAGCTCCGTGCGCAGCAGCCCCAGGGACAGCGCCGTCCAGGCCTCCACGCCCAGCCGGTCCCAGTGCCGGATCAGTACGGGGTTCCCGCACGCGTGGACGATGGTGCGGTGGAACGCCACGCCGTGCAGCGCCTGTTGGTGGCGGTCGCCCTCGGTGGCCGCGTGCCGCATGGCCCGCAGGTGTCGCTCGAGTTCGGCGACGTCGCCGGCCAGCCGTGGCGCCGCGAGCATGACGGCGCGCCGCTCCAAGGAGGCGCGCACCAGGTACACGTCCCGGAGCTGGTCCAGCGTCAGCTCCCGCACCCGTGCGCCCTTGTTGGGCGCCCACGTCACCAGCTCCATGGCCTCCAGCTCGCGCAACGCCTCACGTACCGGCGCCTGGCTGACGCCCAGCTCCTGGGCGATCCGCCGCTCCACGATCCGGTCGCCGGGCTCCCAGCGGCCCGCCACCAGGCCCTCCAGGACGAAGCGGCGGACCTGCTCGTGCAGGGGGACGCGGGCCAGGGGAGTGGGCGGTGGGGTCGGCACGGTGGCGCTCCTCGGTTCAGGCCTTCGGCTCGGGCTGTTTGCGCAATGATCGATCAACCGACACCGTACCCGCACCGTCGGGCTCGGGCAGCGTGCGGAACAGGAGCCAGCTCAGCAACGGCATCACGATGAGCGGGGTCAGGGCCGTGCGCAGTGAGGTGTGGTCGGCGACGGTGCCGACGACGGGGCTCGCCAGGCCGCCGATGCTCACCGTCAGACCGAGCGTGATGCCGCTCGCCGTGCCGACCCGCGAGGGCAAGTAGTCCTGGCCCAGCGTGACCTGGAGCGAGAACGGGACGTACAGGCCCGCCGACGTGAGGGCGAGGAAACCGTAGAGCGCCGGTCCCGGCACCCACACCACGCCCGTCACCGACGCGGCCGTCACCAGGTACGACCAGCCGGAGACGGTGACCCGGTCCCAGCGGCCCGCCAGCGCTCCGCCCAGGACACTGCCGACCGCGCCGCCCACGTAGAGCACGAACAGGGCCGCCGTGCCCGCCGCCTTGCTGCCGCCCATGCGCTGCGTCGCGTACAGGGAGACGAAGGTGCTCAGACCGGTGAAGACGACGGAGCGGCACACCACCGCGAACGACAGGCGGACGAAGGACTTCACGTCGTCCTTCGCCGGGATCGCCGCGGTGGAGGTCGACGACCGCCCGCGCCGACCCAGCGCGCGCAGCACCGGCAGGCAGATCGCGGCGCCCGCCGCCGCGGGCAGCGCCAGCAGCGGCGTGCACCGCAGCCCGCCCGCCGCGACCGCGGCGGCGACCAGGAGCGGGGCGAGGGCGAAACCGACGTTGCCGCCGAGCGAGAACCAGGCCATCGCGCTGTGGCTGCCACGGCTCGCGAGCCGGGCCACCCGCGCGGACTCCGGATGGTAGGCGGCCACCCCGATCCCGGACACCGCGACGACGGCGAGGGTCACCGCGTACGAACCGCTCGTCCCGCTCAGCGCGATGCCCACGCCCGCGAGCAGCGTGCTGACCGGGAGCAGCCAGGGCATCGCACGGCGGTCGGTGAGCAGGCCGAAGACCGGTTGCGCCACCGACGACAGCAGCGACGCCGCGAGCACGATTCCGGACACGGCGGCGTAGCTGTAGGCGCGTTCGGCGACGAAGTACGGCACGAGCGAGGCGACGGCGCCCTGGTAGACGTCCACGCAGGCGTGCCCGACGGAGAGCAGGGGGATCGCGGTGTTGGTTCGCACCCGGTCATCGTTGCGACCGCGCGTCCTGTCCCGCTTCCGATAACCTGCCAGGCGATGCCGCAGATCCGCCACACTCCGGTGGCCCCCACCCGCACCAGACACCTGGCGCACGGGGCCGAGATCGACGCGCACCGGCACGACGACCACCAGATCGCCTACGCGGGCCGCGGCGTCGTCGCCGTCACCACCGACGCCGGGTCCTGGGTCGCCCCGGGCACACGCGCGATCTGGGTGCCCGCCGACACCGTGCACGCCCACCAGGCGCACGGCGACGTCGAACTGCACTTCGTGGGGCTGCCCGCGACCGAGAACCCGCTCGGCCTCGACACCCCCGCCGTCCTCGCGGTGAGCCCGCTGCTGCGCGAGCTGATCATCGAGTACACGCGCGCCGCCACTGCCGACGACGAGAGTCCTGAACGCGCGCGCCTGCGCGCGGTGTTGCTCGACCAGTTGAGGCTCTCGCCGCAGCAGCCGCTGCACCTTCCGACGCCGACGGCCCCGCTGCTGCGTGCCGTGTGCGACCTGCTGTACGCCGATCCGGCCGACGGCCGCACCCTGGCCGAGCTGGGCCGGGAGGTCGGGGCGAGCGACCGCACCCTGTCCCGGCTGTTCCGCCGCGACCTCGGCATGACCTTCCCGCAGTGGCGCACCCAACTCCGCCTCCACCACGCGCTGGTTCTGCTCGCCGGGCGGGCGCAGGTGACGACGGTGGCGCGGCAGTGCGGCTGGTCGTCGACGAGCGCGTTCATCGACGTGTTCCGCCGCACCTTCGGACACACACCCGGCTCGCACCAGTCGCGTTAGGTTGACGGGACATTGAGCCCTAGGACCTGTCTTCAGTCTTGATCATGTGGCGGGGTGGAGGCGGTCCCGCTGGAGTTGTTCCGTCGGTCCGTTGCTGCGCCGAGTCGGGTGCGCCGTCACATCCGAGGAAAATAGTAGCCATGGACATAGTAGCCATGTATTCTATGCTGCATGAGCAAGGGTTCATCGCCGGGCCCCACGCCCGGATTCCTGGTATGGCGGCTCGCCAACAAGTGGCGCGTCGCGGTCGATCGCGCGGTGGGTCCGCTGGGTCTCACCCACGCGCAGTACTCGCTGGTCGCGTCCCTGCATGGCATGCAGCGCGCCGGCGAGCGGCCCAGTCAGCGCCGACTCGCCGACCACACCGGCCTGGAGGCGCTGTACGTCTCGAAGCTGGCGCGCGCCCTGGAGTCGGCCGGCTTGATCGAGCGCACCCGCGATCCCCGCGACCCGCGCGCCGTACAGCTCGCCCTCACCGAGCAGGGCGAGGCCGTCACACGGCAGGCCATCGCGGTGGTCCAGGAACTGCTCCAGCAGTTGCTGGAGCCACTCGGCGGCCTCGACGCCCCGCGCACGCGTGCACTCACCGGCGAGCTGGCGACCCTGCTCGACACACCTCTCGCTCCATTCGTACCGAACGACCAGAGCAATTAGGGGACAACACCATGACCACGACCGCATCCACCACCGCACCCGTCGCCAACGCCCGCGACCTCGCCCTGGCCCACTACGCCGCCCGCGGCGTAGTGGAGCACGTCCTGGCCCGGCACGGCGCCACGTTCCAGCAGCAGGTCGCCCTCCGCGCCGCCATCACCTCCGACACCCCGCAGACGCCGGACGATCTCCTCACTCAGGTCCAGGAGTCCCTCAAGGCGGACCCGGCCGACATCCGCGCCACCCTCGACGAGCTGCTGGGCAAGCAGCTGCTCGTCGCCGACGGTGCGCACCTGCGCCCCACTGAAGCGGGGCGCGAGCTGTTCGCGGCCGTCGGCGCGGAGACCGCCCCCGTCTCCGCCCGCATCTGGGGCGGGATGCCCGCCGAGGACCTGGCCGCCGCCGGCCGCGTCCTCGCCCTGGTCACCGAGCGCGCCAACGCGGAGCTTGCGGCACTGACCGCCTGACCGCCCGGCCAGTCCCTCGCGGAGTCATGGCGCGGCGTTGGCGTGGCTCACAAGCTCGGCTCCTTCGCGCGTGCCGCCTCGATGGACGCTGTCTGCTGTTTGAACGCGTGCAGTGAGAGCCACACGGCGATCAGGAGGCTGGCGATACAGATCCCGAGGGCGACGTGATACCCGATCTCGAACGAGTCACGGGCCGCCGCCTGCATGCGCGACGGGACTCTGTGAAGGCTCCCCGTCACGATGGGGTCGGAGGCACTGTGTGTTCGCCCGTATCGCGACGTGCCCCAGCTGTGTTGGGTTGCTGCCGCGCCAATGGCACCGATGAGCGCGAGTCCTCCCGCCGTACCGAGCTGGCGGGAGGAGTTCAGTACCGCCGAGGCAGCACCTGCGACGGGACCGGCGACGTCGCGCATGGCCACGTGGGTGATCCCGGGAACCAGCAGCCCGAAACCGACTCCAGCGACCAGGTATCCGATTCCCGCAACGACGAACGGGGTGGTCGGCGTCAGCGCGCTCAGCGCCGCGACCCCGAACGCTCCGGCCGCGCAGCCCGTGGTGACGATTGCGCGTGGCGTGAAGCGTCGACCGAGTTTGCCGGCCATCTGGGCCGTGACGAGGAACGGGGCGTTCATCAGCAGCCACGACAGGCCGGTATGAAGGGCAGACCAACCGAGAAGGTTCTGGAACATCAAGGTGACGTAGTAGAGCGTGCCGCCGAAGGCTACGTAGCTGAGGAAGTAGATGGCGCAGGAACTGAGGAAGGATGAATCGCCGCGCACAGCTCTCGGCACCAAAGGCTCGTCGGCACGGCGCTGCCACTGGACGAACGCCGCGAGGATCAGGCCGCCGCCGACAAGTGGCACCAGGGTTTGCGCTGGTTTCCAGGGGACATCGGTCGCGGTGATCAGTGCGAAGGTCACTGCTGCCAGACCCGCTGACGCGAGTACAACACCAGGAACATCAAGTGGCCGCGGCTCGGAGCTTGCGGCGGCTCGCGGGACAGTCAGCAGGAGCACGACGACCGTCACGACAATCATCGGGAGGTTGACCCAGAAGATAATTGACCAGTCGAAGACAGACAGCAGGAAGCCGCCGAGGACCGGGCCCGCACCGAAGCCGATACCACCGATCGCCGCCCACCAGCCGATCGCGTGACCGCGCTGGTCCGGCGGGTGGACATCGGTCAGCACAGCGAGCGTGAGCGCCAGGATCGCGGCTCCGCCGACGCCTTGCCCGATGCGTGCTCCCACGAGCGCGGAGGGACTGTGGGCCAGCGCTGCTGCCGCAGAGCAGAGACCAAAAACGACCAGACCGGTCAACAGGACGGGCCGGTGGCCGATCCTATCGCCGAGGGCGCCCATCAACGGGATCAGCGCTGCCAGCCCGAGCGCGTAACCGCTGATGATCCACTCCAGTGAGCCCGCGGTCGCCTGGAGGTCACGTTGGATCGTCGGGAGGGCGACATTGACGATGGTGACATCGAGCTGGATCACGAAGCCGGCCAGACACAACGCCAACAGCGCGATACGGCGGTGTCGGGCATCGAGGGTCGGCGCTGATTGGCTGGGGGTCGTCACATCGTGCTCCTGTCACGTTCTCGCTCATACGCGTGTCATAGGCACTGACACCCCGCAAGACGAGGACGTGACCGATGGCCCCAGCTGAAGAGCTCAGCCGACACTTCGAGGCGAGCCGCCAGCGGCTGACCGCGTTGGCCTACCGAATCCTCGGCGACAGCGCAGACGCTGAAGACGCTGTCCAAGATGCCTGGGTTCGCCTCAGCCGCCCCGGCGCAACAGACATTGACGCCGTCACCAACCTCGACGGGTGGATGACCAGGGTCGTTTCACGCACATGCCTGAATAAGCTCCGAGCCCGCGCTGCGCGACCAGAAAGCCCGACAGACGCGACTGGGCCCGAGCTCCGCGTGCGAACCGAGGAGGCCCTCGGGCCAGAGGATCAGGCACTTCTCGCCGAACAGGTCAGTCTGGCTCTCCATATTGTTCTGGAGAGTCTGTCGCCTCCCGAGCGTCTCGCGATCGTGCTCCACGATTCCTTCGGGATGCCGTTCAGCGAGATTGCCAACGTGCTCGGCCAGTCGACCGAAGCGACCCGCAAACTTGCCAGCCGTGCACGCAGGCGAGTGCACGCCGTCGACCCGGCCGAGATCGATACCGACCCTGCCGGGCAACGCCGTGTGGTCGAGGCATTCTTCGCGGCATCCCGCGACGGTGACCTCGACACGCTCCTTGGCCTGTTGCACCCCGAGATCACCTTCCACGCCCATGGCGGCACCACGAGCCCTGCCGCAACCGCCACCATCCACGGCCCGGAGAACGTGACCCGGCGCGCGGCGACGTTCGCCGTCCCAGACGCCACGTTCCAGCCGATCACGGTAAACGGCAGCGCAGCAGTCGTCGTCCGCACCCACCACAAGCCCGTCTCGATCATGGCCTTCGTGATCATTCACGGCCGGATCGCCCAGATCTACTCGCTGCTTGATCGGGCACGCATCGAACAGCTCGTCCAAAGCCTCGGATAGATCCATCAGCGATGGCCCGCTCAGAACGGTCCTCACCCAGCCGTTCGACCAATGTCCCGGGTCAGTACACCTAGGGGCGGTCCGGCGGCGGTGGGTCGCGGCGTGCCGAGGCCAGATCGTCGCGCAGCAGCGCGACCTCGCCGACCTGGCCCGTGCGGTACGCGGCCCGGGCCACGAGGTGGGCCGCCACCGCGCTGGTCAGGAGCTGGAAGAAGGCGACCAGGGCGAGCGTGCCCAGGTCGACGCCCGAGCGCAGGCGCAGCGCGACGCCCGCCACGAGCAAGAGCGTGCCGAGCGTCTGCGGGTTGGTCGCGGCGTGGCTGCGGGTCAGTACGTCGGGCAGCCGGAGCATGCCGATGACTCCGGTCAGACAGACCGCGGCGCCGGCGAACAGCAGGAGGGACCCGGCGAGATCGGTGACGGCGTGCCAGTTCACGGGCGCTCCTTGGGGCCTTGGTCCCTCTTGGCGGAGCCCTGGGCCCTCTTGCCGGAACCCTGGTCCTTCTTGAGGGAGATGATGCCGGACCTCGGCCGTACCCCCGGCCGGTCGCGCGCCGCGATGAAGCGGGCGATGGCCACCGAACTCGTGAAGCCGAGGAAGGCGATCACCAGCATGATCGACAGGTAGTAACTGGTCCGGGTGATCGCGGCGTTGACCCCGATCGCGGCGATGATGAGCACCGCCGCGATGTCGACGGACACGGCCCGGTCCAGCATCGAGGGGCCGCGCCAGATCCGTACCAGGAGCAGTGCGCCGGCCAGCACGATCAGCACCAGCGCGGCGTTGAGCAGGATGTCGTTGGCCAGTTTCATGCGTCGGGCGCCCTTCCTTCCGGGGAGCCGGGGGAGTCCGGTGGTTCGGGGGCGTCGGGCGCGTCGGGTGGCGCCGGGGCCGTGACCCGGGCGATCTCCTCGCGCGTGCCGAAGGCCCGTACAACGAGTCGTTCCAGGCGGTGCGCGTCGGCGCGGGCCCGGTGCACCGCCCGCGGGTCGTCGGCGTGCGCCACGTGCAGGAACAGGGTGGCGCCGTTGACCTCGACGAGGGCGCCGCCGGGCACGCTGGACACCGCCACGGCCGTCGCCGCGATCATCAGGTCGGTGCGGCAGCGCAGCGGGACCGCGATGACGGCCGCGGGGCCCGGCCTGCCGCGCAGGGTCTGCCAGGTGACGGTGACCGTCGACGACGTCATGTCGTACAGGAGGTAGCCGGCGAGCCGGACGATGCCGATCGGGCGCAGACGCAGGTCGAGTTCGACGGCCGGGAGCGGGAACACCAGGCACAGCACGACCGCGACGACCACGCCGCTGATGACGTTTCCCCAGGTCAGGCCCGACCACAGCAGGGTCCAGATGACGGTGAGCCAGGCGATCAGCGGCAGGTCGATGCGGCGCCAACGGCCGCGCGGGCTTGAGGAGTTCACTGGTCGAGCACCGCCTCCACGTAGGGCGTGCGGGCGAGGAGTTCGTCGGCCGAGCGGTCGGCGAGGCCGGTGAGCGGGGTGGCCAGCAGGGTGTAGGAGAGGCCGAGGAGGACCGCGGCGGCCGTCGCCGCCGTCATGGCGCGAGGGATGCGCATGGTGGTGCGCACGCACACGGCGGTGGCCACCGCCGTGCCGCCGCCGCTCTCCGCCGGATCCGAGTCGGTGTCGTCGCTCTCCTCCAGCACGTCGTCCTCGGACGGGGGTTGGGCGGGCGCCGCGCGCCAGAACACCAGGTTCCACACCTTCGCCATCACGTACAGTGTCAGCAGGCTGGTCACGGCCGCGGCGGCGAGCAGTGTGTACGACCAGGCGCCGCCGACCGCCGCACCGGCCCGCATCAGGCCCAGCTTGCCGAGGAAGCCGGACAGGGGCGGGATGCCCGCGAGGTTCATGGCGGGCACGAACCAGAGGGCGGCGAGCAGCGGCGCCGAACGCATGGTGCCGCCCAGGCGGGTCAACTCCGTGGTCCCGTACCGCTTTTCCAGGAGTCCCGCCGACAGGAACAGCGTCGTCTGCACGGTGATGTGGTGGGCGGTGTATACGATGGCGCCGCCGATGCCGCCCCGGTTGCCGAGCGCGATCCCGTACAGCATGAAGCCGATGTGGCTGACGAGGGTGAACGACAGCAGGCGCTTGAGGTCGGTCTGGGCCACCGCGCCGAGAATCCCGATGATCATCGAGGCGAACGCCACCGCCATCAGCACGGCCGAGAGCCGGTTGCCCGGGAAGAACAGCGTGTCGGCGCGGATGATCGAGTACACGCCGACCTTGGTGAGCAGCCCCGCGAAGACGGCGGTCACCGGCGCCGGGGCCGTCGGGTAGGAGTCGGGCAGCCACGCGGCGACCGGGAACGCCGCCGCCTTCACCCCGAACACCGTGAACAGCAGCACCTCCGCCAGCGTCCGCACGCCCAGCGGGATCTCCGGCATCCGCTGGGCGATCTGCGCGAAGTTCACGGTGCCCACGGCCGCGTAGGTCACGGCGATGCCGATGAGGAACACCAGCGACGAGACGAGGGAGACGACGACGTACGTCGAGCCCGCCCGCACCCGTGGTTCCGTGGCGCCCACCGTGAGCAGCACAAAGCTGGCCATCAGCATGATCTCGAAGCCGACGTAGAGGTTGACGAGGTCGCCCGCGAGGAAGGTGAGCGACACTCCGGCGACCAGCACCAGGTACGCCGGGTGGAAGACGGCGATCGGCGCCCGCTCCTCGCGGTCCGCCATGCCCTGGCTCATCGCGTAGATCAGCACGATGAAGGTGACGGCGCCCGACACCAGGAGCATCAGCGCGGCGAGCCGGTCGGCGACCAGGGTCACGCCGAGCGGCGGCCCGAAGTCGCCGAGGTGCACCACGAGCGGGCCCGTGCGGTCGGCCTCGACGAGCAGCACGACGTCGACGGCGACGACGCCCGCGAGCACCCCGACCGTGATCAGCCGGTGCAGCCAGCGCAGCCGCGGCCCGATGAACAGGGTCAGGCCGCACACCACCAGGGGCAGCACGACGGGCAGCGGGACAAGGGAGTTCACCGGGTCTCCTCCGGTCGGGGCTCGGCCGGGTCGGCGGCGCTCGCCGTGGGCGGGTCCGCACCCAGGACGTCGTCCCACAGGTCGCCGTCCGCGTCCCGGGCGCGGGCCTGGTAGGCGCGGTTGGCGCGCAGCCTGCGGCGCTGCTCGCGCCGCTCGTCGCGCCAGGCGCTCGGGCCCTCGCCGCGGTGGAGCTCGCGCAGCTCGGCCCGCTCGGCGGAGATCTCCGCGCGCAGCACCACGCGCCGGTCCGCGACGTCGTCCGGCACGAAGTCCGAACCGGTCAACTGGCTGCTGCGGTACGCCATCGCGAGGACGAACGCCGTGGTGGCGAGGGTGATCACGACGGCGGTGAGGATGATCGCCTGCGGCAGCGGGTCCGTCACGCGGGCCCGGTCGACGCCCGGATACAGCAGCGGCGGGAACCCGGCCGTGCCCGTGGAGGCGAGGACGAAGAGGTTGATGCCGTTGCCGCACACGATGATGCCGACCAGGACGCGGGTCAGGCTGCGGGTGTGGATGAGGATCCCGCCCGCGGTGGTCAGCACGACCGCGCAGACGAGCAGGGTGAGACTGACGGTCACGGTTTCTGCGCCTCCCCGGCGAGCGCGAGACTCGCCCTGTACTCGGTCTGCTGGTCGATCTTCGAGCCGAGCGCCCGTACGACGTCCAGGACCACGCCGAGGACGAGCAGGTACACCCCGAGGTCGAAGAGGACGGCGGTGCTCGCGTGCCAGTCGCCGATCAGCGGCAGGTGCCCGTGCCAGGTCCAGCCGTGCAGCACCGTGCCGTCGGCGAGGCCGACGAGCGCGACCGACGTCGACAGGGTCAGGCCGAGTCCGGTGAAGAAGCCCGGGTGGACCGGCGCCGCCGCCAGCAACTCGTGCCGACCGCCCGCCAGGTAACGGATCGTCAGGGCGATGCCGGCGACGAGACCGCCGACGAAACCGCCGCCCGGCAGGTTCTCCGCGCACAGCAGCAGGTACACCGACAGCACCAGAATCGGGTGGAAGACGAGCCGGGCGACCACCTCGAAGACGACCGAGCGGTGCTCCGGGGCGAGCGTGTCACCGGCCACCAGCCAGCTGCGCTCGGGCGCGCCCTGCTGGTACTTGGCCGGCACCTTGAGCTTCGAGGTGGCCAGCGACCACGCGGTGACCCCACCGGGCAGCCGGGGCGGCGGGGCGGTCGCACGGCCCTGGCGGCGGTGCACGTACAGCAGGCTCGTGACGCCCAGGACGGCGACGGCGAGGACCGCCGACTCGCCCATCGTGTCCCAGGCGCGGAAGTCCACGAGGATCGTCGCGACGACGTCCTTGAGGCCGTGGTGGGCGGTCTCCTCGATCAGCGCGGCGCCCGCGGGCTGCGCCGTGCGCGCGCCGATCGCCAGCCACACCGCGCACGCCACCGCCACACTGCTGCCCAGCGCGATCAGCATGCTCACCCCCCACCGCCAGGTGCGCTGCGAGTCGCCGAAGAAGACCGGCAGACGCCGCAGGACGAGGACGAGCACGACCGTCGAGACCGTCTCCACGCCGAACTGGGTGAGCGCCAGGTCGGGTGCCCCCTGCACGACGTACAGGAGCGCTGTGCCGTAGCCGGTCAGGCCCGCGAGCACCGCCGCCTTCATGCGGCGCTGCACCACCAGGCACATCAGGGCGCACGCACAGGCCAGGGCGCCGACCGCCGCCTGCATCGGGTGGTCCCACAGGCGGGGCGCGGGCGTGCCGTGCCAGGGCCGGTCGGTGGCGAGGACCGCGAGCAGGCCGACGAACATGACGCCCAGGACCGTCGCCACGTACGAGGGCAGGGAGCCCTTCTGCACGGCGCCCGTGATCTGGAGCGCGGAGCGTTCGAGGCCGAGCACGGTCCGGCCGAACACCTCGTCTGCCTTCGGCCAGGCCAGGCGACGACCGACCCGTACCACCGGCTCGCGCGCCAGGAACAGCGCGGCGCCGCCCGCCCACGCGAGCACCGACAGGCCGAGCGCGGCCCCGAACCCGTGCCACAGCGCCAGGTGGTAGGGGTGCTCGGGGACCGGGTACTGGGCGGCGTACCGCTCGAAGAGCTGCGCCGTCCAGCCGATGCCGGGGCCGAGGACCAGGCAGCCGACGGCGAGCAGCGCGGGCGGCGCGAGGAAGGCGGCGTCCACGCGGTGCACGGCGGAGTCCCCGGTGCCCGGCTTGCGCGCGAACGCGCCCCACAAAAAGCGCAGGGTGTACGCGGTGGTGAGCGCGGAGCCGACGACGACGCACGCGAGCACCCACCGCTCGCCGACGCTGCCGTGCAGCAGCGCGTCGAACGCCGCCTCCTTGGCCGCGAACCCGAGCAGCGGCGGCAGGGCCGCCATCGAGGCGCCCGCGAGGACGGCGACCCCCGCCACCCACGGCAGCCGCCGCCCCACGCCCGACAGACGGCGCAGGTCGCGGGTGCCCGTCGCGTGGTCGACGATCCCGGTCACCAGGAACAGCGGCGCCTTGAACAGCGCGTGCCCGAGGAGCATCGCGACGGCCGCGAGGGCGGCGTCGTACGAACCGGCGCCCGCGAGCACCACCAGGAAGCCCAGTTGGCTGACGGTGCCGTAGGCGAGCACCAGCTTCAGGTCGTTGAGCCGCAGCGCGCGCCAGCCGCCGAGCAGCATCGTCACCGCGCCCAGGGTCAGCAGCAGGAGGCGCCACGGTGCGACGTCGGCGAAGGCGGGCGCGAACCGCGCCACCAGGTACACACCCGCCTTCACCATCGCGGCGGCGTGCAGATAGGCGCTGACCGGGGTGGGCGCCGCCATCGCGTTCGGCAGCCACATGCTCAGCGGCCACACCGCCGACTTGGCGAGCGCCCCGCACAGGATCAGCACGACGGCGGCCGACAGGGTGCCGCTCGCGGCGGGCGGCGACTCCAGGATGCGCGAGATGCGGTACGTGCCCGCCAGGTGACCGAGCATCAGGAACCCGACGAACATGGCGAGCCCGCCGACCGAGGTCACCGTCAGGGCCTGCAGCGCGCAGCGGCGGCTCGCGCGTTTCTCGCTGTCGTAGCCGATGAGCAGGAACGACAGGACGGTGGTGAGTTCCCAGAAGAGGTAGAGCGTCATGAGGTCGTCGGCGAGGACGAGGCCGAGCATCGCGCCCGCGAACGCCAGCAGGTTTCCGGCGAAGGAGCCCAGCTGGCGGGCGCCGCCGTCGAAGTAGCGCACGCAGTAGAGCAGCACGAGCGCGCCGATGCCGGCGGCGAGCAACACCATGACGAGGGACAGTGCGTCGAGCCGGAAGGCGATCTCGACGTCGTAGTCCCTGATCCACCACCAGGACTCCTCGCTCGGCGTGCCCGCGCTCACCTCGCCCCAGCGGGACAGCGCCCAGCCGAGTGCGGCGGCGGGTGGCAGCGCGAGCAGCGCGAACCCACGCGGCCCCGCCCGGCGGATCAGCGGGGCAGCGCAGAGCGCGACGACGAAGTGTGCGAGGACCAGTGCGGTCATACACGATACATATCGGGTGAAAAGGGGTGCCTTGGGTGGGGCGCGCCGGGCGGGCCCCCACCCGTTTGGCACCGACCGGGGCCTCGCCCGGTGTCAGCGCGGCGCGGCCGTGCCCGGCTTCAGGAGCACCGGCAGGGCCGTGTGCCCGTTGCTGATGAGCGACGGGGACGCGGCGAGTTCGTCCGCGGGCACGGCGAGCCGCAGCCCGGGGAAGCGCTCGAACAGCATGCGCAGAGCGGTCTCGACCTCCAGGCGGGCGAGCGGTGCGCCGAGGCAGAAGTGCACCCCGTGGCCGAAGGCGAGGTGCTCCTTGGAGGGGCGGGTGGCGTCGAAGGCGTCGGCGCCGTCGCCGTGCAGGTCCGGATGGCGGTTGGCGGCGGCGTACGAGGCGAGGATCGCCTCCCCGGCGCGGATCGTCCCGCCGTGCGGCAGCGGGATGTCCTGGAGCGCGCAGCGCAGCGGGAGGTGCTTGACCGCCGGTTCGTGGCGCAGCGTCTCCTCGACGACGTCCTGCCAGGTGCAGCGGCCCGCCCGGACGTGGGCCAGTTGGTCCGGGTCGGTGAGCAGCGCGGTCACGGCCTGGTCGATGACGTTGACGGTGGTCTCGTAACCGGCGCTGATCATCAGCAGCAGGGTGTCGCGCAGTTCGCCGTCGGAGAGCGCGGCGCCGTCGCCCTCCTCGTCGCGGGCGGCGAGGAGCAGCGACGTCATGTCGTCCTGCGGCCTGGACCGCTTCGACGCGATCAGCTCGTTCAGCAACGCGTAGAGTGCCGCCGTGTTCTTGGCGGCCTCGTCGGCGGAGAGCGTGGTGGCGAACACCCCGTCCACCAGCGTGCGGAACTGCTCGCGCTGCTCCTCGGGCACCCCCATGAGACGGCTGATCACGGCGATCGGCAGCGGATACGCCAGGCGCTCGCGCAGATCGACCACCGCGCCGGCGGGCAGCGCGTCGAGCGCGTCGAGCAACCCGGTGACGAGCTCCTCGGTGTCGGCCCGCAGCGCGGCGACCCGGCGGGCCGTGAACGCGGGGGCGATCATGCGGCGCAGGCGGCGGTGGTCGCTGCCGTACGCGGTGAACATGTTGTCGACGGCCACCCACAGTGCCAGCGGCCAGGTGGTGAGCGCGTCGTCGAAGCCGGGCCAGTGGGCGCGGGTGTTCTTGGAGACGTGAGGGCTCGTCAGGAGCTGCTTGAGGAGCGTCGGATCGGAGACGGACCAGGCCGTGACCCCGAGGATGTCGACGCGGGTGGCGGGCCCGCGCTCGCGCAGGGCGCGGTGTTCGGCGTGGTGGTCGGACGCGGTGGGGTCGAGGGCGAGGACCTGGTGGTCGGCCATGGGGCTCTCCTTCGCGCAGAGGGCCGCGGGGCCGGGCGGTCGGGACCCGGCCGGTGCCCGTGCGGGCGTGCGGTCCGTCCTTCGAGCCTGCGGCCGCGCCGTCGCCGCGTCCAGGGTGCCTCCTCGGCCGCGCGGCCCGCGCGGCCCGCACGGCACCCCGGCACCCCGGCGCGCGGTCTCAGGACGCGGCGCCGCCCCCGCGCGCCGCCGAGCGCACCGACGCGACCACCCCGCCGTCCACCAGAAGATCGGTCCCCGTCACGAAGGACGCCGCGGGGGAGAGCAGGAACGCCGTCGCCTCCGCGATGTCGCCCGGGGTCCCGGCCCGGCCGGTGCCCGAGCCCTCGATCATGGCCCGCATGTGGGCGCCGGACTCACCGGCCAGCTCGGCCCGGCCCATGCGGGTGGAGACGACGCCGGGGCTGACCGAGTTGATCCGGGCCCCGCGCGCTCCCCAGGCGAGCGAAGCGGCCTGCACGCGCAGGTGGTTGGCGCGCTTGGCGACGGAGTAGGCGGCGCCGGGGTCGGACAGGGCGTCGGGGCGCAGGAACGGCAGGTCCAGCAGCTCGTCGGTGGGCGTGGAGCGCAGCGCGGACTCGACCTCGGGCGGCAGCGTGGCCATGTGCCCCGCCATGGACGCGACCACGACCCCCGCGCCGCCCTCGGCGACGACCTTCCCGAACTCCTCCAGGACGAGCGCCACCCCCAGCAGGTCCACGGCCAGCACGGCCGCGGTCGGCGCCTGCACCGGGGAGAGCCCCGCGGTGTGCGCGAGCCGTGTGACCGGGCCCAGCGCGGCGGCCGTCTCCGCGAGGTGTGCGACCGACGCCCGCTCGGACACGTCGACGCGCACCGGCGTGACGTCGTAGCCGTCGCCGGTCAGCTCCTCGGCCGCCGACGCCAGCAGTTCCGCGTCGAAGTCGGCCACGACCAGCCGGGCCCCCGGGCCCTCGCGCCGCGCGATCTCCTTCCCCATGCCGCCGACACCGATGACGACGACCACAGGCTTGGCCATGCGTTTCTCCTCTTCGTAGCTGCTGCTGGGGGTCCGTGCCGCAGGCGCGGGGGTCCGTATTGCGCGGCATTGCGCTGCATTACGCTGCCCAAGTGAGCAAGCCCCCCGAGTCCGCCGAGTCCTTCGAGCCCGCCGAGCCCGCCCGGGCCCGCCCGGCCAACCAGGGCCCCCGCGCCGCCGCCCGCAACCGGGCCGCCCTGATCGCGGCCGCCCGCGAGGTCTTCGCCGAACAGGGGCTCAACGCACCGCTGTCCACCGTCGCCCGCCGCGCCGGGGTCGGGCAGGGCAGCCTGTACCGGCACTTCGCCGACCGGGTGGCGCTCGCCTCCGCCGTGCTCGACGAGAACGTGCGGCAGATCGAGCGGGCCGCCGCCGAGCCCGACGCCGACCTCACGTCCGTGCTCGGCGTCGTCACCTGGCACATCACCCGCTCCACCGCCTTCGTCGACCTGCTGCGGGTGCGCGGTGACGACGCGCAGGGCCGTGAGCTGTCCGCGCGGGTGCGCGCCGTGCTCGACGGTCGCCGCACCGGGCAGCGGTTCTCCGCCGACGAGTTGATGCTCGCCATCGCGATGGTCTCCGGCGCGGTCGCGGGCCCCACCCTCGCCGGCCGCGAACACCTCGCGCTCGCGGCCTGGCGCCTGCTCGGCATCGAGGTGGGGCCGCTGCGCTCCGTCGACCTCGACGACGACTGAACGTCAGCCGCCGTTCGACAGGCGGATGCCCTTGGCCAGCGCGTCGAACGTGTAGACGTAGCCGCCCTTCGGCCCGCTGACCGTCATGTACGCGTGCCTGCCGCCCGGCGTGATCGCGACATTGGTCGCCGACTGCAGGCCCTCCGCCTCCTTCGCGGGCACCTCCACCGTGCCGAGGCGCTCGCCGTACTTGCTGAACACCGCCATGGCGGGGCGGCCGTGCAGCGCCTGGTACAGATTGCCGTCGGCATCCACGGCGATCGAGTCGGTCTGCGCCACGCCGCCGTCGACGTGAATGGCCTCGTGCTGGGTGGTCACCGTGGTCTTGTCCGCGTCGAGCAGCAGGTACGAGACGGTGTCCTTGGCCAGCTCGCTGATCCACAGGCCCTTCTGCTCGGGGTCGAGCATGACGCCGTTGGGGTGCGCGAGCTTGTCGGCGAGGACGGTGGTCTTCTCGCCGTCGCGGTCGATGCGCACGATGCGGCCCTCGGCCTCGCCCGTCTTCATGCCGTGCAGATCGCTGACGTAGAGATTGCCGTCGTCGTCGAAGGCGATGTCGTCGGGGTTCATCGGGGATCCGTCGACGTCGCCGGAGAAGAACGTGCGCCGGTCCGAGCCGTCCTGTTCGAGGCTGACCACGTCGCCGGACTGGTACTCGGTCAGATACACGCGGCCGTCGTGCGGGCTGATCTGCGCGGAGGTGTACGCGCCCGTCTTGTCGGTGTAGACGCCCTTGTGCCTGCCGGTCTTCACATCGACGGAGAGCAGCTTCGGCTCACCGGCCGGGGCCGTGACGTCGACGACGTACAGGTCGCCGCTCTTGGTGAGCACCGGGCCCTCAAGGAGCGTCATGCCGGTGGCCTTGTGCGGGTCTGTGACGTGGGAGAGCTGGGTGGCCCGGATGGTGCGGCCCTCACTGGAGGCCGGGGCGGCGGCGGGCCGTGCGTCCGAGCCGGTGGCCGTCTCGGTGCCGCAGCCGGTGAGGGCGAGGAGGCCGAGGGCGGTGAGGGCGGCGAGGGTGTGTGCTCTGGTGGGCATGTGGGGGTGCACCTTCCTGTCGGTGGGGGACGTGTCGGGCTCTTGACGGCTCAGGCCACGGACCAGCCCCCGTCCGACGGCAGAATCGCCCCGTTGAGGTTCACCGCGTCCTTGCTTAGCAGGAACGTGACGGACGCGGCCAGCTCCGCGGCCTGCGCCAGACCGGGGATCGCCACCCGCATCCGCGCGGTGCGCGCCGAGCCGTAGGGGGCGCCGGCCGGGACCTGGATCCCGGTCGCGACGGCGCCCGGCGCGACCGCGTTGACCTGAACCCCGGTGCCCGCGTACTGGTACGCCGAGGACTTCGTCAGGCCGACGAGGGCATGCTTCGACGTCGTGTACGCGGCGCCGGCCGCCGATCCGCGCAGCGCCGCCTCGGACACGATGTTCACGATCCGGCCGCCGCCCGCCGCGAGCATGCCCGGCACGACGGCGCGCATCAGGAGCATGGGCCCGTCGACGTTGATCCGCATGACGCGCGCCCAGATCTTGTCGTCGACCTCGTGCACGGCGGCGTCGTCGTCCATCACGCCCGCGACGTTGGCCAGCGCGTCCACGCGGTCGCCCGCCGCGGCGAGCACGGTGTTGGCGGCCGCGGCCTCGGTGATGTCCGCGGTGACCGGCACGAGCGCCTCGCCCAACTCCTCGGCCAGGCCCGCGAGCTTCTCGCCCGACACGTCGACGGCGACGACCCGGCCGCCCTCGCGCACGACGCGCGAGGCGACGGCCCGGCCGATGCCGGAGGCGGCGCCGGTGACCACGACGGTCTGGCCCGCGAAGCGGCCCGACGTGACCTGCTCGGTCCACGGCTCGGGCGCGCCGATCTCGATGCCGGGGTCCGGGGCCGTGGCCGGCGCGGCGGTCGGGGCGGCGGTGGGCAGGCCCTCGGGTATCTCGCCGGTCTCGGCAGCGGCCACCAGCGCGTCCACCAGCTCGGCCGGGAACTTCCCGGCGGACAGCTCCACGAGCTGCTCGAGCGGGAGCGCGAGGGCGGGGGCCAGGGCCTCCTCGCTCTGTCCCTGCGAGGCCAGCACGCCGCGCAGGATCTGCCCGGCGGCGGGGTTCGCGAACCAGTCGCGCAGCGGGGAGGCGGGGGTGAGGTTCGACATCGCGGGCCTTTCGCATCGTGGTGCCGGGGTCGTGCGGCGCCGCACCCGACCCCTACCGGACAGTGTTGTCCGGTTGTTGGGTTACGGTACCCGTGGCCGCCCGGAAGTCCCAGCGAGGGGCCCCGCCGGCCGCCGACCCCCACGAGAGGAAGCCGCCGCATGACCCTGCCGCAGTGCGCCACGACGCCCCCCACCCCGCAGGAGACGGCGGAGCTGCGCGAGCGCTACCGCGCCGAGCGCGAGCGCCGCGTCCGCCCCGAGGGGACGGCCCAGTACCGGTCCACCACCGCCGAGTTCGGCTACTTCGCCGCCGACCCGTACGCGGGCGAGGTGCCCGAGCGCGAGCCGCTGCGCGACGTCGTGGACGTCGCGGTCGTCGGCGGCGGGTTCGGCGGCATCCTGGCGGGCGCGCGGATGCGGCAGCAAGGCGTGGCGAAGGTGCGGATCGTCGAGCAGGGCGGCGACTTCGGCGGCACCTGGTACTGGAACCGCTACCCCGGCATCCACTGCGACATCGAGTCGCACGTCTACCTGCCGATGCTCGACGAGACCGGCTACGTACCCGAGTGGAAGTACGCGCCGGGCGACGAGATCCGCCGCCACGCGGTGCGCATGGCGGAGCACTTCGATCTCTACGACGGCGCGCTCTTCTCCACCACGGTCACGTCCCTGACGTGGGACGAGGACGCTCGGCAGTGGCAGGTCGCGACCGACCGCGGCGATGTCTTCCGGGCCACCTACGTCGTCACCGCCACCGGCACCCTCTCCGAGCCCAAGCTGCCCGGCATCCCCGGCATCGAGGACTTCCAGGGGCACACCTTCCACACCTCGCGCTGGGACTACGGCTACACCGGCGGCGGCCCCGACGGCGGCATGACCGGCCTCGCCGACAAGCGCGTCGGTGTCGTCGGCACGGGCGCCACCGGCGTCCAGGCGATCCCCAAACTCGCTGAGGACGCCCGCCAGTTGTACGTCTTCCAGCGCACCCCCTCCGCCGTCGACACCCGCGGGCAGCGCCGCATGGCCCCGCAGGAGGTCGGCGCGGAGCGGCCCGGCTGGGCGGGCGAGCGCCGCGAGAACTTCCTGCAGATCGTCTCCGGCGAGGACGCCGAGCGGGACCTGGTCGCCGACCGCTGGACCGAGTCGGCGGGCCTCCTGGAGAAGCTGCTGCCCAGCTTCCGCCGGGACGGCGAGGCGGACTTCGAGGCCGCGTACGAGGCCGCCGACCACGCCACGATGAACCAGATCCGCGACCGGGTCGACGCCGAGGTCACCGACCCCGCCACCGCCGAGGCCCTCAAGCCCTGGTACCGCTACGCCTGCAAGCGGCCCACGTTCTCCGACCTGTACCTGCCCGCCTTCAACCGTGCCAACGTCACGCTCGTCGACACCGCGGACACCCACGGCATCGAGCGGATGACGGCGCGCGGCGTGGTCGTCGGCGGCGTCGAGTACGGGATCGACTGCCTCATCTTCGCGACCGGTTTCTCGGTCGGTGTCTCCGGTGTCACGTCCGGGAAGCTGCCCGTGACGGGCCGGGACGGCCTCCAACTCCTCGATTCGCTGGCCAAGTTCGGGCCGCGCACGCTGCACGGCTTCACCAGCGCCGGCTTCCCCAACCTGATCCAGCTGGGCCCGATGCAGAACGCCTCCAGCGTCAACTTCAGCCACATCCTCGACGAGCAGGCCGCCCATGCCGCGGCCCTCGTCGCCGCAGCCGAGGAGGCCGGCGCCGTCCTCGAACCGACCCCCGAGGCGGTCGACGCCTGGCGCGCGACCTGCGCCAAGGACGCCCCCGACCACGAGTGGTTCCACGCCGAGTGCACCCCCGGCTACTACAACCGTGAGGGCAAGGGCCGCCCCAACGGCCCCAACGCCTACCCGTACGGCGCGGTCGCCTTCCATGAACTCCTGCGCCGCTGGCGCGCGGAGAGCATGGGGGAGGTGCTGCGCAAGAAGGCGTGACGCGTTACTTGTGACCGCGTGCGGCGGGCTCCAGGTCCGCCCTGAACGGGTGGTGGTCCGAGTGCTCGGTGGGGCTCACCCCGTGGCCGCGCGCGACGAAGCCGCGCAGGAAGATGTAGTCGAACTTGCTGTGCCAGTCGGTGGTCGTCGCGCAGGTCGCGTCGGGCGCGGGGTGGCACCGCGGGTCCGCGTCCGAGGCCAGTGACCACATCGGGCGCAGTTCGGGGGCGTCCGGTACGGCGTTGAAGTCGCCCAGTGCGACGGTGCGTTCGTGCCGGGCGACCGCCTTGGCGAACACGCCGATCTGCTCCGTGCGGACCGACTCCTGGCTGAACTGGGCGAGGTGGGTGTTGAAGACGCGGGCGGGGCGGCCGCCCACCGCGGTCGTGACGGCCAGGTAGCCGCGGTCCTCCGAACCGCCGTCCGGGTACTCCACGGTGACCGGGTCGGTCATCGGGGACGCCGAGAGGATCGCCTGGCCGTACCCGCCCGGCCGCCACGGAACTCCGCCGCAGCGGCCCCAGTCGCGCAGCACCGAGCCGTACTCGACGTGGTACGTCAGCCCGTAGAAGGTCTCGAGGTAGCCGCGGATCTCCTCCACGTCCCGCACGCACGCCTCTTGCAGGCCGACGACCTGAGGCGCGTACGTCGCGATGTCCGCCGCCCTGCCGGGGTTCTGTGCGCTGCCGCAGGGGTTGCAGAGGTTCCACGTCATGACCCGGCCCGGCACGATGTCCGCGGCGGCGCCGGCGGGCAGCGCGACCGGTTCGGAGACGAGGGCGCCGCTGGGGGTGCTGCCCGGTCCGACGAGTACCGCACAGACCGCGGCCACGGCCACGGCGAGCCATCCTCTGCCCCGTCCGAACACCGGCACCTCCTCGGGCCCTACCTGCTCGTGGCCCCGTCGTCTCCCCGTCGTCGACCCGCCGTCCTCAGTCCGGCAGCGGGCGGTCCGCGACGACATTCTTCATCACGAGCGTCGAGTTGAGGCGCTGCACCCCCGGCAGGCGTGCGAGCTGCTGGTCGTAGAGCTGCTGGAAGGCGGAGAGGTCGGCGGCGGCGACCCGCAGCAGATAGTCGGGGTCGCCGAACAGGCGCTGCGCCTGCGTCACATGGGGGACCGCGGCCACCGCCTCCTCGAACGAGGCCACCGTGTCCCGGTCCTCCCAGCCCAGCGTCACGAACACGAGCGCCTCGAAGTCCAGACCGAGGGCCGACGGATCGACCACGGCGCGGTAGCCGCGGATCGCCCCCGACCGTTCCAGATCGCGCAGCCGGCGGTGGCAGGGCGACACACTCAGCCGCACCCGGGCGGCCAGCTCGGTGATGGTGAGCCGGCCGTCCATTTGCAGCTCGGTAAGAATTTTCCGGTCCATGGCGTCCATGGGGAAGATTCTCCCTCACATCTGCCGGTACCGGGGTAAAGGAGGGAACACTTACGGGCGGATCTTGCCTAGCCTTTCTCGCGTACAACTGCACGTGAGAAGGATCGATACACATGAGCACGACCACCCTGGCGGCATTCCTGGCCGTGGACCTCCTGCTGGTGTTCACACCGGGCGCGGACTGGGCCTACGCGATAGCCGCCGGACTGCGGGACCGCTCGGTCGTCCCGGCGGTGGCCGGACTGATCACCGGCTACGTGGGCTACACGCTGCTCGCCGTCGCGGGTCTCGCGGTGCTCGTGGCCAGTTCGGCCACCCTGCTCACGGTGCTGACCGTCGCGGGGGCCGGATACCTGGTGTGGCTCGGCGTCAGCGTGCTGCGGCAGCCCGCCGTGCTCACCGCCGACCAGGAGTCCGTCGGCGCCTCCCGCCGCCAGGTCATGCTCAAGGGCATCGGCATCAGCGGCCTCAACCCCAAGGCGCTGCTGCTGTACCTCTCGCTGTTCCCGCAGTTCATCCACCCGGCGACGGGCTGGCCCGTGGCCGTGCAGACCGGGGTGCTCGGCACCCTCCACATGACCGCCTGCGCCGTCGTCTACCTGGGGGTCGGTGTGCTGGCGCGCACGGTCCTGAAGACCCGGCCCACGGCGGCGCGGGCCGTGACACGTGTCTCGGGAGTCATGATGATCGCGATCGGTGGTTTCCTGTTGGCGGAACAGCTGGCATAGGTGTCGGCGCAGGCGGAGTCCAGGGAGTGCGTGTGAACGACGAGACGGACCGGAAGCGGATACAGGCCCGCGTTCGCGAGAGCTTCGAGCGCCAGGGACTGATGGCCCACCTGGGCGCCCGGCTCGCCGACATCGCCGAGGGACGGGTGTGCATCGAGCTGCCGAGCAGGCCCGAACTCACCCAGCAGCACGGCTACTTCCACGCGGGCGCCACCAGCGCGATCGCCGACAGCGCGGGCGGCTACGCGGCGTACACGCTGTTCCCCGAGGGCACCGAGGTGCTCACCGTCGAGTACAAGATCAACCTGCTGGCCCCGGCCGTCGGTGACCACCTCGAAGCCATCGGCACCGTCCTGAAGCCGGGCCGCACCCTGACGGTGTGCCAACTGGAGGTGTACGGAGTCCGGGACGGGCAGCGCAAGCTGGTCGCGAACGGGCAGCAGACCCTGATCCGGGTGGACGGGGCACGCGCGTGACGCCGCCTCCGCCCGCTCCGTCCGACGACACCCTCACCACCGACCGGCTGGTCCTGCTGCCGCTGCGCGTGGAGCACGCCGAGGAGATGGCCGACGTGCTGTCCGACCCGGTCCTGCACACCTTCATCGGCGGCGCCCCCGACACCGTCGAGGAGCTGCGGGAGCGCTACCGGCGGATGGTCGCGGGATCGCCCGAGCCCGGTGTCACCTGGCTCAACTGGGTGGTCCAACTGCGGTGCGAGGAAAGGCTGGTGGGCACCGTGCAGGCCACCGTCGGCGGCGGCGTCGCGGAGCTCGCGTGGGTCGTCGGCGCCCGGTGGCAGCGGCGCGGGATCGCCACCGAGGCCGTACGCGCGCTCGTCGCACGGCTCGGGGAGCAGGGCGACGACACGCTCGTCGCCCACATCCACCCGGAGCACCACGCGTCCGCCGCCGTCGCCACCGCCTGCGGTCTTACGCCCACCGACGAGTGGCAGGACGGCGAGATCAGGTGGGTGCTCAGCGGAAGGCCGGCAGGCCCGTGAGGGTCTTGCCGATGACCAGCGAGTGGACCTCGCTGGTGCCCTCGTACGTGAGCACCGACTCCAGGTTGTTGGCGTGCCGCATCACCGGGTACTCCAGGGTGATGCCGTTCGCGCCGAGGATCGTGCGGCACTCGCGGGCGATCCGGATGGCCTCGCGCACGTTGTTGAGCTTCCCGACACTGATCTGCTCCGGCGTGCCGCGCCCCTCGTCCTTGAGCCGGCCGAGGCGCAGCGCGAGCAGCATGCCCTTGTCGAGTTCGAGCGCCATGTCGGCCAGCTTCTGCTGCGTCAGCTGGTACGAGGCCAGGGGGCGCTCGAAGACCGTCCGGTCACCGGCGTAGGCGAGCGCCGCCTCCAGGCAGTCGCGGGCGGCGCCGAGCGCGCCGAAGACGATCCCGAAGCGGGCCTCGTTGAGGCAGCCGAGCGGGCCGGACAGGCCGCGGGCGTTCGGCAGCATCGCGTCGGCGGGCAGACGTACGTCCTCCAGGACCAGCTCACTGGTGACGCTGGCGCGCAGCGAGAGCTTGCGCTTGATCTCCGGCGCGGAGAAACCGGGGGTGTCGGTCGGCACGACGAAGCCGCGCACACCGTCCTCGGTGCGCGCCCACACGACGGCGACGTCCGCCACCGAACCGTTCGTGATCCACATCTTGGTGCCGTTGAGCACCCAGTCCGCGCCGTCCCGCTTGGCGTTCGTGCGCATCGAGCCGGGGTCGGAGCCCGCGTCGGGCTCGGTGAGACCGAAACAGCCGATCTTCTCGCCCGCCGCCATGCCCGGCAGCCACTGCTGCTTCTGCTCCTCGGAGCCGTACTTCCAGATCGCGTACATCGCGAGCGAGCCCTGCACGGAGACGAGGCTGCGCAGACCCGAGTCGACCGCCTCCAGCTCCATGCACGCGAGGCCGTACGAGACGGCGCTGGTGCCCGCGCAGCCGTAGCCCTCCAGGTGCATTCCGAGGACGCCGAGTCCGCCCAGTTCGCGGGCGAGCTCGCGGGCCGGGATGGAGCCCTCCTCGAACCACTCGGCGACCTTCGGGCGCAGCTCGCGCTCGCCCATGGTGCGCAGGGTGTCACGGATGGCGCGCTCCTCGTCGCTCAGCATGCCGTCGATGTCGACAAGGTCGAAGGGGTGGAGGGGAGTTGAGGACGACGGCATCGCGGGCTCCTTGGCTGCTGACGGCTGAGGGTGCTGACTGCTGACTGCTGACAGATGCGTGAGGTGACGCTAGGGTGCGGATATCGGATTTTGGATCCAACTTCTTCACGTCCCTCGGATCGTAGCCGCACGCCCACCGCTTGCCAAGGTTCCACAAGGAGCGCCGTATGCCGGCCACAAGGCCCGTCACCCAGGGAGCCCTTTCCGGGCTGGTCGTCGCCGACTTCGGCCGGGTCCTCGCGGCCCCGTACCTGACGATGCTGCTCGCCGACCTCGGGGCGGAGGTCATCAAGATCGAACGCCCCGGCACCGGCGACGAGACCCGCGCCTGGGGCCCGCCCTTCGCCGACGGCGAGGCCACCTACTTCCTCGGGGTCAACCGCAACAAGCGCTCCGTGGCCCTCGACCTGACCGAGGAGTCCGGGCGCGAGGCCGCCCGCGCCATCGCCGCGCGTGCCGACGTCCTCGTCGAGAACTTCCGGCCCGGCACGATGGAGAAACTCGGCCTGGGATACGAGGAGTTGAGCGCGCTCAACCCCGCCCTCGTGTACTGCTCCGTCACCGGGTTCGGCACCGCGGAGGGCGCCGCCCTGCCCGGATACGACCTCCTGGTGCAGGCCATGGGCGGACTGATGAGCGTCACCGGGGAGCCCGGAGGGCAGGGCACCAAGGCCGGTGTCGCGCTCGTCGACGTGATCACGGGCATGCACGCGGGGCTCGGCGTCATGGCGGCGCTGCGGCACCGCGAGCGCACCGGCGAGGGCCAGAAGGTCGAGGTCTCCCTGCTCACCTCGCTGCTCTCGGCGCTCACCAACCAGGCGTCCGCACACGTCGCCGGGGGAGTGGTGCCCCGCGCGATGGGCAACAAGCACCCGAGCATCGCCCCGTACGAGGTCCTCGACGCCAAGGACCGGCCGCTGGCGCTCGCCGTCGGCAACGACCGCCAGTTCGGCGCGCTCTGTGCCGAACTGGGGGTGCCCGGCCTCGCCGCCGACCCGCGCTTCGCGAGCAACACCGCGCGCGTGGCGCACCGGGAGGAGCTCCTGGCCGAACTCACCGAGCGGCTGCGCGAGCGCGGGGCCGACGAGTGGTTCGAGACACTGACCGCCGTCGGCGTGCCCTGCGGCCCCATCAACGACCTCGGGGAGGCGTTCGCCCTCGCCGAGCGGCTCGGCCTCGACACCCGCGTCCACATCGACGACCCGCACCGCGAGGCCCCTGCCGCGCAGGTCGCCAACCCCATCCGGCTCAGCGCCGCCCCCGCCGCGTACCGCACGGCGCCGCCGCGGCTCGGGGAGCACACCGAGCAGATCCTCGCCGAGCTGGGACTTTCCGCCGCCGACGAGGCGGGCGGTGCCGGTGGGGCTCCGTAGGATGGGCCCCGTTCACCACGTGCTGCCGACGCCCGGCAGGGAGGAAGAGGAGCCGCCATGACCACCCCCGCACCGAGGCGGCGGCCCCCCACGGCGCAGCAGTTCGTCCTCGAAGAGCTGCGCCGGGCCATCACCAGCGGGGAGCTCAAGCCGGGCATGCCGATCCGGCAGGACGCCCTCGCCGAGCAGCTCGGGGTGAGCCGCGTGCCGCTGCGCGAGGCGCTGAAGACCCTGGAGGGCCAGTCCTTGGTCGTCCACCACGCGCACCGCGGCTACTTCGTCGCCGAGCTGTCCCTCGCCGAGCTGCGCGAGGTGTACCGGATCCGGGAGATCCTGGAGGCCGAGGCCGTACGCGAGGCGATGCGCGCGGGCGGCGCCGTCCTCGACGCCCTGGAGGAGGCGCAGGCGGACGTGGAGGCGCAGGCCGCCGCCGCGGACGTCGCGGCGATGGCGGCCGCCAACCGCCGGTTCCACTTCGTCCTCTTCGAGGCGTCCGGCATGCACCGCCTGGTGCGCCTCATCGCGACGCTGTGGGACGCCACCGACGCCTACCGCTCCCTCTACTACGCGGACGGGAAGAGCCGCGAGCACGTCGTCGGCGAACACCGGGCGGTGCTCGCCGCGCTCCGCGACGGCCGTACCGACGACGCGGTGAGCCTCCTCGACGGGCACCGGGAGCACGCGGTGCTCGCGCTTGAGGGGCTGCTCGGCGAGGCGACGGGCGAATAAACCGGTGGACTCGCGGAGCCCGACCACCTAGGTTGGCCGGGCTCGCGATCCGTCTTCCGTGTTCGCGAGCCGTACGTTCCAGACGATCCGAACGAGGTGTGCTTGATGACGGTCCGTGCCACGGCGGTCGACTCCGGTCGGCCGTCCCCCGCAAAGGACATGACCTCATCGAACGTAAGGAACACCCCTCGTGGATCTGCCACGCATCTTCACCATCCGCGAAAGTAGCCACCGCATCCACAACCCGTTCACCGCGGGCAAGCTCGCCGCCCTGGGGCGGGCGCTGCACCTGGCGCCCGGTACCCGTGTGCTCGACCTCGCCAGCGGTTCGGGCGAGATGCTGTGCACCTGGGCCCGTGACCACCACATCACCGGGACCGGGGTGGACATCAGCACCGTGTTCACCGGGGAGGCCCGCGCCCGCGCCGCCGAACTCGGCGTCGCCGACCGGGTCGCCTTCGTGCACGACGACGCGGCCGGGTACGTCTCGGACGAGCCGGTCGATGTCGCCGCGTGCGTCGGCGCGACCTGGATCGGGAACGGCCTGGCCGGCAGCGTCGACCTCCTCGCCCGGAGCCTGCGGCCCGGCGGCCTGATGCTGATCGGCGAGCCGTACTGGCGCCGCGAGGTGCCGGACGAGGAGACCGCCAAGGCCTGCCACGCCACGAGCAAGGACGACTTCCTGCTCCTGCCGGAACTGGTCGAGCGGTTCGGGGAGCTCGGGTACGACGTCGTCGAGATGATGCTCGCCGACCAGGACAGCTGGGACCGGTACCAGGCGGCGCAGTGGCTCAACCTCCGCCGCTGGCTCGACGCACACCCCGACGACGAGCTGGCCGCCGAGGTGCGCGACGAGCTCACCACCGAGCCCGCCCGCTACACGCGCTTCCAGCGCGAACATCTCGGCTGGGGAGTCTTCGCGCTGATGGCGCGCTGACCTCCCGACCAACGACGAGGGCCCGGACGGCGTACCGTCCGGGCCCTCGCCCTGTCCGCAGTCCTACGTCCTACGTCCTACGGGATCAGCAGACGCTGTCCGTCGGCTTCGGATTGCCGAGCCCGAACAGCGGGCGAAGCCGCAGCCCAGCCCACGTGCCGATGATGGCGACGGCGCCCCAGATCCAGCCGTGCAGCGAACCGGAGACGATGCCCGCGAGGTACGCGCCGATGTTGCAGCCGCCCGCGAGGCGGGCGCCGATCCCCATCAGGATGCCGCCGACGACCGAGGCGACCGCCGTACGGGCCGGGATGCCGCGGTGCAGCTTCCACACGCCGCCCGCCGCGGCCGCGACCGCCGCGCCGACCATGATGCCGATGTCGGTGAGGCTGTTCTTGTCGGCGAGCACCGGGCCCGACAACTGCGCGGCGTTGTTCGGCTGCTGCCAGAACGCCCAGGTCTCGGGGGAGCCGCCGAGCGCGCCCACCACCTTCGAGCCCCACAGCGAGAACGCGCTCGTCACGCCCCACGCGCCACCGGACACGAGCAGCACGCCCGCGCCGAGCACCGCGAGCACCACGGCGCCCGCCGCCAGCGGCCACGAGCCGCGGACCGTGCGGAGCAGCGCGCCCTTCGCCGACGGCGGGGTGCCGACCGGCGGCGGATTGCGGCGGGCCTGCACGGCGCGCGCGACGAACCAGATCGCGGCGAGCGCGACGATCGTGATCGCCCAGGAGCCGAACCAGCCGACGTGGTCGGAGAGCAGGTACGGGTCGAACGCGGGCAGGTCGCTCCAGAGCCCGAACTGCCAGGCGGCGAGGGTGGAACCGACGATGAACCCGAACAGGGTCAGCACGATCGAGGTCTGCCCCGAGCCGACCGCGAACAGGGTCCCGGAGGCGCAGGCGCCACCGAGCTGCATCCCGATGGCGAACAGGAACGACCCGATGATGAGCCCGAAGCCGATCGGCCCCGCGCTGGGCGCGGGCACCGAACCGAACAGACCGCTGCCGGTGCCGATGATCAGCGCGAAGAGCGTCGCGGTGCTGCCGAGCAGCAGGGTGTGCGCCCGCAGCCCAGTGCCGTTGCCGACGGCGACGAGCTGCCGCCAGGCGGAGGTGAACCCGAACCGCGAGTGGAACAGGGCGAAGCCGAGCCCGAGGCCGAGCAGCAGCAGGACACCCGGTTTGGCGCCGTGCGCCGCGAACACGTAGGCGGCGAGCACGGCGCCGACGACCCCGGCGCCGACGAGCGGCCCCCACCGGATGGGCGGTGCGGTCTCGGCCACCGGGGCGGGCGACGAGGTGGGGGAAGGAGTGAGCAGGGCGGCGCGCGGCGGCGCCCCGGCGGGGGGAGCGGTGGTCACGGCAGATCTCCGGCAGGTGGAGTGGGAACGCTCGGACAGGGAGTGGGGCCGCGCCCTCGGGCGCGGAAGAACGTCAGCGACGACAGAGCGCGTCGTCGACACTCCACGTCGTGGCCGCGAAAAGCGCGAGAGCCAGGTGACGAGCGGGTCCGAACATGTGCGCCACTTTAGGCTCCGCCGGGGGGCCGGTGGAGTGTGTCTCACATTTTGGTCGGTCGGTCTCGTGTGGTGGCCCGTGGCTCGGGTTGCGGGGCCCTGCCCCGGACCCCGTGGGCTCTCGTCCGAAAGGCGGGCTGGAGTGGCTACGCCGGATACGCATGGGTCTGCGTCGCCTTGACCGTGGCCCAGACCTCCGCCCCGGGGTGCAGCCCCAGCTCCGCCGCCGCCACCGTCGTGAGATCCGCGGCGAGCGGAAGCCCGCCGGACAGAGCCGCCCGGATCTGGTCCCCGTGCGTCTCCATCCCGGTCACCTCGCAGCGCCACAGGTTCCGCGCGCTCGACCCGCTGGGCCGCTCCCGGTGCAGCGTCACCGCGCTCGGCGGGAACGCCACGAACACCGGACCGTTCAGGTCCTCCGTCGTCGTGATCGCGGGGCCGTCGTCGTCCACGTGGACCGTGTGCCCCTCGGCGCGCCCCCGGTACAGGTTGAGGCCGACGAGCTGGGCGATGTAGTCCGTGCGCGGGTGACGGGCCACGTCCGACGGCGCGCCCTCCTGGACGACGTGGCCGTGCTCGATGACGACGAGCCGGTCGGCGAGCACCATCGCGTCCAGCGGGTCGTGCGTGACGAGTACCGCCACCGCCTCGAACTCGGCGAGGTGGCGGCGGAGTTGCGCCCGCACGTCGAGGCGGGTGCGGGCGTCGAGCGCGGCGAGCGGCTCGTCGAGAAGGAGCAGCCGCGGCCGCGTGGCGAGCGCGCGGGCGAGCGCGACGCGCTGGGCCTGGCCGCCGGAGAGCCGGCGCGGCTTCGCGCCCGCGTGCTCCGCGAGCCCCATCCGCTCCAGCCACCCCTGCGCCTGCGTACGCGCCTCGGCCTTGGCGACGCCCTGGCAGCGCGGCCCGAACGCCACATTGTCGAGGGCGGTCAGGTGCGGAAAGAGGAGGTAGTCCTGGAACACCACGCCCACCGGGCGCGACTCGGGCGGCGTGCCGTCGAGGGCGGCGCCGTCCAGCCGGAGGTGTCCGCCGTCGAGCGGTGTCAGGCCCGCGAGGGCGCGCAGCGCGGTGGTCTTCCCTGCCCCGTTCGGCCCGAGCAGGGCGACGACGTCGCCGGGGTGCGCGGCGAGCGCGACGTCGAGCCGGAAGCTGCCGCGGTCGACGACGAGCCGCGCGTCGAGGCCCGCGGCCTCCGCCACGTCCTCGTATGGCACCGTCTTCTCAAGGTCGGTCATGAGGCGGTCATCCAGCGGTCGCGCAGGCCTGCCAGGACCGTGATGGACACGGCGAGCAGCACCAGGCTGAGGGAGATCGCCGCGGCCGGGTCGCTCTGCATGGCGAGGTAGACGGCGAGCGGCATGGTCTGGGTGCGGCCGGGGAAGTTGCCGGCGAAGGTGATCGTCGCGCCGAACTCGCCGAGCGCCCGCGCCCACGCGAGGACCGCGCCCGCCGCGATACCGGGCGCGATCAGCGGCAGCGTGACCCGCCGGAAGGCCGTGAACCGGGAGGCGCCGAGCGTCGTCGCGGCCTCCTCGAAGCGCGGGTCGGCGGCCCGCAACGTGCCCTCGACACTGATCACGAGGAAGGGCATCGCGACGAACGCCTCGGCGATCACGACCCCCGTCGTGGTGAACGGCAGCGTGATCCCGAACCACGAGTCGAGGTACTGCCCGACGACACCGTTCCTGCCGAGCGCCGTGAGCAGCGCGACACCGCCCACCACGGGCGGCAGCACCAGCGGCAGCGTCACCAGGGCCCGTACGAGACCCCGCCCCGGGAACCGCGTGCGCGCCAGCAGCCACGCGAGCGGCACCCCGAGCACGAGACTCACCAGCGTCGCCAACGTGGCGCACACCAGCGACAGGCGCAGCGCCTGCCACACCTCGGGGCTGGTCAGCTGCTCGGGCAACTGCGCCCACGGAGCCCGTACCAGCAGCGCGACCAGCGGCACCACGAGGAACGCCAGGCCCACGAGCGCGGGCACGAGGAGCGGCAGCGGCGGGATGCGCCCGCGGCGGCGCCGCGGACCGCCCTCCACGGTGTCGTCGACCAGGGTCACGGCTTCAGGAACCCGGCCTCGGTCAGCGCCTTCTGCCCGTCGGCGGACTTGACCAGCTCGATGAACGCCTTGGCGCCCGCGGCGTTGGGCGCCTTCTTCAGCGGGGCGATCGGGTAGTCGTTGATGGCGTCCTTGGACTCGGGGAACTCCACGCCTTCCACCTTGTCACCGGCCGCGTGCACATCCGTCTTGTAGACGACCGCCGCGTCGGCCTCCTTCAGCTCCACCTTCGTCAGGGCGCTCTTGACGTCCTGCTCGTACGAGACGGGGGTGAGCTTCAGCTTGCTCGCGCCGAGGGCGGTCTGCGCGGCGGCGCCGCACGGCACCTCCTTCGCGCACAGCACGACCTTCTGACCGGGCTTGGTGAGGTCCTTCAGGGACGACACCTTGTGCGGGTTGCCGGGGAGGGTGGCGATCTCCAGCTGGTTGCGGACGAAGGTGCTGGGCTTGCCGTCGGCGTCGCCGGCGTCGGTCACCGTCTTCATCGTCTTCGGGCTGGCCGCCGCGAACACATCGGCGGGGGCGCCGCCGGTGATGCCCGCGGCGAGGCTGTCACTGCCGCCGAAGTTGAAGGTGACCTTGGTGCCGGGGTGCTCCTTCTCGAACTGGGCGCCCAGCTTCTCGAAGCTCTCCTTGAGGGAGGCGGCGGCGAACACGTTCACCGTGCCGGACAGCTTCTTGCCGCCGGACGACGAGCTGGAGGAGTCCGCGTCGGACGAGCCGGACCCGGAGTCGGACGAGCCGCAGGCGCTCAGCGCAAGGAGCGCCGCCGCCCCGACGCCGGTCGCCTGCAGCATGCGGCGGGTCGAGGTCCTGCGCGGGGTCGTGGTCCTGCGCGCGGAACGGGTTGTCACGGTTCAGCTCCCCTACGTGTCCTGGAACGCTTACGGCGACCATACTGCCGCATCTGCCAGGGCTAAGTCCCCTGTGGGTTCGCATGATCCCGATGGATGGACAGTGCGGGTGCGCATGTGCGTTCCTACGTGTGCGCGGGGAGTCGCTCACGCCCGGTCGATGTGCACATTCGTCGACTTCACGCGTGCGGTGGCCTCCATGCCGACCTCGAGCCCCAGCTCCTCCACCGCCTCCCGCGTCAGCAGCGACACCAGCCGGTGCGGACCGGCCTGGATCTCCACCTGGGCGGCGACGTCACCGAGCTTCACCGCCGTGACGATGCCGGGAAAGGCGTTGCGGACCGAGGTGTACGAGGGGTGGTCGTCGGCGTCGTCGCCCGCGGCCAACTCCACGGAGAACGCGGCGAGATCCGTGCCCTGGACCACCCGGTGCCCACTCGCGTCGCGGTGCGTGACGATCCGCCCGGCGTCCGCCCACCGCCGCGCGGTGTCGGGGCTGACGCCGAGCAGCCGTGCGGCCTGGCCGATTGTGTAGGACTGCATGCGGTCAAGATAACGTCCGCACACCACCCGGTGATCGCTCGGCGCAGCCGCCCGGGCGGCGGCACGACACGGGCCGTCAGCATGCGCCGCCGTACGGCGGTGGCGCGCTCCGGCTACAGGTGGGCGAAGAGTCCGTCGAGCGGCGCGGGCACGGTCCCCGCGTCGCAGGCCGCCTCCGTCAGGAGCCGGCCGTAGCGGATCTTGCGGCCCGCCTTGGTGCCCATGAAGCGGCGCAGACGGCGGTGCTGGGTCCAGTCCCGCTGGACGGGCTGGCGGGCGAAGGTCTGCCAGGCGTGCCACTCGCCCGCGTCCCGGACGAGCTGCTCGACGCGGTCCACACCGAGCGCGCGAATGAACTCGTCCTCCAGGTCCGCGACACACACGAAGACGCCCTCGGGCTCCTCGCCGACCCCTGCGAGCGCGCGGTCGTAGAACCGCCGCTCGCGCTCGTCGCACAGCCCGGTCAGCCGCAGACCGAGCCCCGGCGCCCCGAGCAGCCGGGCATAGCGCCCCACGTTCATGGCTCCGCCCATGCACACGACGCTCACGCCCCGGCGCGCGAAGTCCGTACCGCGCCGCTCCGCGAGCGCCTCGACGGCTGCGACGTCGCTGAGCCCTTCGAGCAGCACCGCGCCGCGCACCCGCAGCCGCCCGGCCAACTCCCGCGCCGGCTCGCCGGAACCACCGGCGGCCCACTCGGTGACCGCGTCGTGGAACGCCTTCATGCCCGCCGTGTCCGTCGTCTCCGTCACGCGCCCCATCCTGCGACGGAACGGGTCCGGAGCCCAACCGAGTAACGGAGCCAGGGGAAACTCCGCCGAACGCCTCCCGCGCCGCACGGCTGCGGTACTAGCCTCTAACCCTTCGCAAAACGCCCATGCGTGCCGTGGGCACATTCCGCGGGTCGTTTCTCCGGGCACGTACCGCGGCCTCCCCGTCCGGCGACGCACCCCAGGGACCGGCATGGACGCCACATCGTCAGGACCCCGCCTCCTTGAGCGCGACCTCGAAATCGCCGCGGCCTTACGGGCGTTGGACGCGCTGTGCGGGACGCGCCGCACCGGAGGTGTCGTCGTCTACCGCGGCGAGGCGGGCGTCGGCAAGACCGTGCTGCTCGCCCGCATCGCGGACGCCGCCCGCAGCCGCTGCACCGTGCACGCCGCGCGGTCCGGCGAGGCCACCACCCATCAACCGTTCCACCTGGTGCGGCACCTGCTCGGCCCCGAGCTCGCCGCACTCGGCCCGGCCACGTCGCGGGCCGCACTCGGCCCGGCCCTCGACGTCGCGGGCCCCGCCCTCGGGCTGACCCCGCCCGGCGCCCGCCCCACCGACCCGCAGGGCGTCCGCGACGCACTCGACGCCCTTCTCGCCGAACTGGCCCGCGAACGGCTCGCCGCGCGGGGCGGCCCGAAGCCCCTCGTCCTGCTCGCCGACGACGCCCACTGGGCCGACGGCGAGAGCCTCACCTGGCTCGCCTCCCTCGCGCCCCGCCTCGCCGACCTGTCGGTCCTGCTCGTCGTCGCGCACCGCCCCGAGGAGCTCGCCGACACCTCGCGCGAGGCCGCCGACGACCTCGCCGCGCTCGCCCGCGCCGCCCGGCTGCACGTCACCCTCCAGTCCCTCACCCCGGAGGCCACCGGCGACCTGGTGCGGTGCGTGCTCGGCGACCTCGCCGACGACGTGTTCTGCCGCGAGGTGTGGGCGGTCACCACCGGCAACCCGTACGAGGCCGTGGAGCTGCTCGCCAAGTGCAGCGCCCGCGGCGTCGCCCCGACGCGGGACTCCGCCCCGCTGCTGCGCGCGCTCGGCACCACGGCGCGCGGCGGCGGCATCGTGGCCCGGCTCCACGAACTCGACCCGGACTGCCACCGGTTGGCGTGGGCCGCCGCCGTCCTCGGCACCGACATCACGTTCGCCGCGGCGGTCGGCCTCGCGGGCCTGCCGCCGGAGCGGGCCGCCAGGTGCGTGCAGAAGCTGCGCGAGGCCCGCATCCTGGCACCGGCCGGGAACCGGCACGATCGGCGCGGGCGTGCCTCGGGTGGTGGCGTCCTCGACCCCTCCGCACCCCTCGACTTCCAGCACCCCCTCGTCGCCACCGCCGTCCACCGCAGCATCCCGCCCGCCACCCGTACCGCCCTGCACGGCCAGGCCGCCTGGACGCTCACCCGGCGCGGCCACGGCCCCGCCGCGATCTCCCGGCACCTCCTGGAGACCCACCCCGACAACGACATCGAGACGGTCCGGCTGCTGCGCGCGGCCGCCGCCGAACACCTCGCCGTCGGCGCCCCGCAGGCCGCCCGCCGCTGCCTGGAGCGGGCCCTGCGCGAACCCCCGTCCGCCGTCGACCGCGCCAAGGTGCTGTACGAACTCGGCTGCGCCTGCCTGCTCTCCTCGCCCGCCACCACCGTCCAGCACCTGCGCGCCGCGCTCCGACTGCCCGGTCTCACCGAGCAGTTGCGCATCGACGCCACCCTGCGCCTGGCCCAGGCGCTCGCCCACGGCAACCGGATGCGGGACGCCGCGCGCTGCGTCGCCGACAGCGCCGCCCGCACCCCGCCCGGCACCCAGCAAGTACGGCTGCTCGCGGCCCGGTTCATGTACGAGTCCTTCCTCGCCGAGGAGGACGGCGGGCCCGCGCGCTCCGAACAACTCGCGTCGCTCGCCGACGCGTTGCCCGGCGCCGACAACGCCGAACGCTCCCTGCTGACCCTGCGTGCCTTCGACGCGATGCTGCGCGGCGAGAGCGCCGAGCGCATCGCCGACCTGTGCGACCGCGCCCTCGTGGACGGCCGCCTCGCGCCGGGCCTCGGCTGGACCGACACCGAGTGGGGCTTCGAGATACCCGCCCTGCTCGGCATCAGCCTCGCCTACGTCGACCGGCTGCACGACGCGGAAGTCCTCTTCACCGACGCGCTGCGCACCTTCGAACTCGGCGGCTGGAGCGGCGCCCACCTGGCGTTCGCACACATCCTGTGCGGAGCGGTCGAGCGCAGGCGCGGCAGTCTGGTGGAGGCCGAGGCGTATCTGCGCGAAGGGCTGCGGCTGGCCGAACGCGTCGGCGAACGGGCCACCGTCCGGTGGGACGCGCTCTGCCTGCTGATCGACACGCTGCTCGCCCGCGGCCACGTCGACCGTGCCCACCAGCTCGCCGAGGACCACGGCTTCTGCGCCCCCTACCCGGACGCGCTGATCCTCCCCGACGCCCGCTCGGTGCGCGGCCGCCTGCTGCGCGCGCTCGGCCGTACCAAGGAGGCCAGGGCCGAGCTGGAGGGCACGGCGGCGTCGATGACCCGGCGCGGGCGCCACAACGTGCAGTGGGCGCCCTGGCCGTACGACCTCGCGGACCTGATCGCCGACGAGGACCCGGCCCGCGCCGCCGTCCTGATCGCCGACGCGCGCCACCGGGCCGCCGTCCTCGGCACCCGCAGCGCCGTGGGGGAGTCCCTGCGCCGCGCCGCGGCGTCGGCCCCGCCGGAGCGGGCGGGCGCCCTGCTCCGGGAGGCGGTACGGGAACTCGCCGGCTCCCCGGCGGCGTACGAGGAAGCGGCCGCCCGACTCGACCTGGCCGAAACAACAGCCGACCCCGGCCAGGCCCGCCGCGCCCTCACCCTGGCGGAAACCTGCGGCGCGGACGGCCTGGCGGAGCGGGCCCGCGCGCTGCTGTGAGCTGGGGATTGCCCACCCCGAGGCCCACCCTGAGGCCCACCCCGAGGTCCGCCTCGACGGAAGCCGCCCGTCCGGGCCGCCCCGACTGCCAATATCCGGACATGACAACGAGACGCCGGAGCCAGGCCGAGCGGGACGAGACCACGGTCGAGACCGGCTACGCCCTGTTCACCGCGGGCATTCTCGGTGCCGTCGTGTTCGCGGTCCTTCTGTCCGCGCTGCCTGTCCCCGTCGCGGGCGTCATCGCCGGAGCAGTCGGGCTGATCCGCGTCGCCGATGTCCTGTGGCGTCATGAGGAGCGCGACCGCTGACGGCTCAGCCCGTGCCCTGCCCCGCCGGCTCCGTCAGGTGGCGCCACGTCCGCACCAACTGGCTGAACTCCTTGACCTGTACCAGGACGTGCTCGCGCGCCGCGTCCTCCGCCGTGTCGGCCGCGCCCGCGGCGATGGCGTCGGCGATCGCGCGGTGCTCGGCGAGGGAGCGGCGCATCCGGTCCGGCACCCGCAATTGCAGCCGCCGGTACGGTTGGAGGGCCCGCTTCAGGGCGTGCGCCTGCTGGCGCAGGTACTCGTTGCCGCACGAGTCGTAGACGATCGAGTGGAAGCGGGCGTTGGCGTAGTAGTAGGGGTCGGCGTCGCCCGCGCGCGCATGCTGCTCGCACTCGCGCAGCGCGTCCTCCAGCTCCGCGAGCGCCTCCCGCTCGATGCGGCGCGCCGAGAGCCGCGCCGCCATCCCCTCCAGCTCCGCCATCACCTCGAACCGCTCGGCCAGCTCGGACACGCTCAGCTCGGTCACGTACGTGCCCTGCTTGGGGCGGATCTGGACGAGCCCCGAGCGCTCCAGCGCCTGAAGCGCCTCCCGCACCGGCGTGCGCGAGCAGCCGAACTCGCGCTCCAGCTCCGCCGGGTCGAGCCGCTCGCCCGGCCGGTACCGGCCGTCCACCACCGCGTTCTCCAGGGCGTCACGCACGCGCCTGGCCTCCGGGATCCGGGCCATCTCCACCTCCGAAAGCTCAGATTATCCGCCCCCTCCAGGGGGTGGCGCCGGTCGATTCCCTGATCTACGGTGCCACTGTTATATACATCATGGCTCACGATGCATATTCAGCGTCGGGGCCGGACGTGGGAGGGGCGCAGATGGAACCGCGCGACGACCGTGCCGAACCGCACGACCACCACGACGGCTGGCTGCTGACCGACCTGTACCGGGCCCTCGGAAAGCTCGCCGAGCGCGCCGGGGGCGACGCCGACCGCCCCGCCGCCGACACCCCGCTCGACCAGCTGCTCGTCGCCTGCGAAGTCCTGATGAGCGACGTCGGAGAGGCTTCCATGCGGGCCGTCGCGGCCCGCGCCCTCGCCGCCTACGACGCCCTCGACGACGCCGGCAGGCTCGCCTTCTTCGCCCACATCACCAAGACGTACGACGCCGACGCCGAGCAGGTCCGCGCCGCGTACCGCCGCTGGGAGGAGGCCCGCGCCGCCGGCTCCCAGGGCGAGGCGGAGCTCGTCGGCCTCTTCGACGTCGTCGAACCGGCCCGCCAGCAGCTCCTGCGTCGCATGAACCACGCGCCCGACGCCACCCTCGCCCTCGTCCACATGCGCGCCGACCTGCGCCGCCTGCTGCCCGCCCACCCCGAACTGCGGCCGCTCGACCACGACTTCCACCACCTGCTGACGTCCTGGTTCAACCGCGGCTTCCTGCGCATGCAGGAGGTCACCGCGGACTCGCCGCCCGAGCTGCACCGCCACCTGCTGCGCGGCGAACGGGTGCACCCGATGGCCTCCGCGGCCGAACTGCGCCGCCGCATCGAGCCCGAGGACCGCCGCGTCTACGCCTTCTTCCACCCCGCCACCGGCGACGTACCCCTGATCTTCGTAGAGGTCGCCCTCGTTCAAGGCCTTCCCGACAGCATCGCCCCGCTGCTCGACCCCGGCCCCGCGCTCAGCCCCGCGCGCGCGGACACGGCGGCGCTCTACTCCATCAACAACGCGCTCGACGGCCTCGCCGGAGTCTCCTTCGGCAGCTTCCTCATCAAGCAGGTCATCGAGCAGGTCGGTGAACAGCTCCCGCACCTGACCCGGTTCGCGACGCTCTCGCCCATCCCCGGCTTCCGTGCCTGGCTGGAGAAGCGGGCGGCCAGCGGCGAGGAACCCGAATTGCACGCACTGGCAGAGGAGTTGAACGGCCTGGCCGAGCTCCCCACCGCCGCAGACGTCGAGCGGATCCGCCCCCGGCTGCTCCCCGCCCTCGCCCGCTACATCACCGTCGAACGACGCCCCGACGGTCGCCCCCTCGACCCCGTCGCCCGTTTCCACCTCGGCAACGGGGCCGCCGCCTGGCAGCTCGACTGGCCCGCCAACGGCTCGGCCGAGGCCTGGCGCCAGTCCTACGGCGCGATGATCAACTACGCCTACGAACCGGACGAACTGGAGCGCCGCCACGAGGACTTCGTGCGCCGCGGCTCCGTCGCGGTCGGCGGACCCCTCGCGGTCGGCGGCCCGCTCGCGGGCGGCACCACCCCCAAGAAAGGAAGCATCCCGATGACCACCCCGACGAGCGCGCGCGAGAGCACCCCGGCGGCGCCCTTCCGCACCATCCACCGATCCTTCGTCGAGCAGACGGAACTCCGGCCGGACAAGGCGCTCTTCGAGCTGCCCGACGGGCGGTCCGTGACCTACCGCGAGACCGGAGACCTCGTGCGGCGCATCGCCGCACGCCTCGTCGCCGACGGCGTGAAGCCCGGCGACCGCGTCGCCATGCAGGTCGACAAGTCGGTCGAGGCCATCGCCCTCTACCTGGCCACGCTGCAGATTGGCGGCGTGTTCCTGCCACTCAACACCGCGTACACCGGCGCCGAGATCGACTACTTCATCGGCGACGCCGAGCCGCGCGTCCTGGTCTGCCCGCCGCAGCGCCACGCCGACCACGCCCACCGCGAGGGCGCGGACCTCGTCGTCGAGACCCTCGGCACCGCGGGCGACGGCAGCCTCCTGGAGGGCGACGCCCACCACGACGACGTCCACGAGGCCGCGGCGGGCGACCCGGCGGCCATCCTCTACACCTCCGGCACCACCGGCCGCTCCAAGGGCGCGATCCTCACGCACGAGAACCTCGCGTCCAACTGTGAAGCTCTCCTGGACAGTTGGCAGTTCACGTCCGAGGACCGGCTGATCCACGCCCTGCCGATCTTCCACGTCCACGGCCTGTTCGTCGCCGCCAACATGGTGCTCGTCTCGGGCGCCTCCATGTTCTACCTGCCGAAGTTCGACGCCGACGCGATCGCGGAGCTGCTGCCGCGCGCCACCGTGCTCATGGGCGTGCCCACCTTCTACACGCGCCTGCTCAAGCACGAGAAGGTCACCCCGGAGAGCTGCGCCGCCATGCGCCTGTTCGTCTCCGGCTCCGCGCCGCTGCTCGCCAGCGACCACGAGGCGTTCGAGGCCCGCACGGGCCACGCCATCCTGGAGCGCTACGGCATGACCGAGACCGGCATGAACACCACCAACCCGTACGAGGGCGGGCCCCGCAAGCCCGGCACCGTCGGCAAGGCGCTGCCCGGCACCGAGATCCGCGTGGTGGACGCCGAGACCGGCAAGCCGCTGCCCGACGGCGAGGTCGGCAGCGTCGAGGTCCGCGGCCCGAACGTCTTCGCCGGCTACTGGCAGATGCCCGAGAAGACCGCCGCCGAGTTCCGCGAGGACGGCTTCTTCATCACCGGCGACCTCGGCCTCATCGACACGGACGGCTACCTCTGCATCTCCGGCCGCGGCAAGGATCTGATCATCTCCGGCGGCTACAACGTCTACCCCAAGGAGATCGAGACGCTCCTCGACGCCCACCCCACGGTCCTGGAGTCCGCCGTGATCGGCGTCCCGCACCCGGACTTCGGCGAGACGGTCGTCGCCGTCGTCGTCCCCGCGCCGGGCGAGCGGCCGCAGGAGCGGGAGCTCATCGACTCCATCGCGGGCGACCTGGCCCGCTTCAAGCACCCGCGCGCCGTACGCGTCGTGGAGGCGCTGCCCCGCAACGTCATGGGCAAGGTCCAGAAGGCCGAACTCCGCAAGACGTACGTGGACCTGTTCGCCTCCGCCTGACCCGACCTCCCCTCTCGGCGCTCTCCGTTTTTCCCACCACCCCCCGCACGTTCTTGCTTGCTTGATTCCCGGTCTCTCAATGTGGAGTAGACGATGGTTCTTTATGGAGTGGCAGCGCTGGCGGTGTGCATGCTCACGGGCACGCTCGTCGGTGAATACCTGGGCGAGGCGCTCGGCGTCGACGCCAATGTCGGCGGCGTCGGCTTCGCCATGATCATGCTTGTGTTCGCGACCCACTGGCTGCGCCAGAAGGGGAAGTTCCCCGAGGCGAGCGAACAGGGCGTGCTCTTCTGGAGCGCGATGTACATCCCGATCGTCATCGCGATGGCGTCGACGCAGAACGTGTACAAGGCCGTCACCGGCGGCCCGATGGCCCTGCTGGCCGGACTGCTCGCACTGCTCGCGGGCTTCGCCCTGGTGCCCGCGGTCGCGCGGATCGGCGGGCCGGGGGAGCCGCTCCCCGAGCCGGACGACGCTCCCGCCGCGGCGGAGACCGCCACCGAGAAGCAGGGGGCCTGACGTGGATACGTTCGTCTCCGTCTGCAAGGACAACGGGCTCATAGTCGCCTTCACCCTCGTCGGCACCCTGATGCTGGTCTCGGCGTGGCTGTCCAAGAAGCTCACGCGCGGGCGCCTCCAGGGCTCCGCCATCGCCATCGTGCTCGGCCTCGCGCTCGCCTACTGGGGCGGCTCGGCGACCGGGGGAGAGGCCGGGCTCGCCGACATCACCGCGCTGTCCGGAATGAGCCTGATGGGCGGGGCCATGCTCCGCGACCTCGCGATCGTCGCGACCGCGTACGGCGTCGACCTGAAGGAGATCAAGCGGGCTGGCCCCGCCGGCGCCCTGTCGATCCTGCTGGGCGTCGTCGTCTCCTTCGTCGCGGGGGCACTCGTCGCCGCGGCGTTCGGCTACACGGACGCGGCCTCCCTCGCGACCATCGGCGCGGGAGCGGCCACGTACATCGTGGGCCCCGTCACGGGCACCGCGGTGGGCGCGAGCTCGGACGTGATCGCGCTGTCGGTCGCCGCGGGCCTGGTCAAGTCCGTGGTGGTGATGGTGGGGACGCCGCTGGCCGCCCGCCTGATCGGCCTGAACAACGCCAAGTCGGCGATGGCCTTCGGTGGTCTGCTCGGCACCACGTCCGGTGTGGCCGGAGGCCTGGCCGCCACCGACAAGCGGCTCGTCCCGTACGGGGCGATGACCGCGACCTTCTACACGGGCGTCGGCTGCCTCCTCGGCCCGTCGCTGTTCTACGTGACGCTGCGGGCGCTCGTCGGCGGATGACACGCGTCACCGAAGGCCGACGTGTATTTGCCTAAAGTTATTAGGCAGATGCAGAATGGTTTTCGGTAACGATGACGGCGGCGGGGGTCGAGAGAGGGCGTGAGGTCGTGGCGCGTGCCGGACTGACCACGGAGCGGCTGGCCAGGGCAGGAGCCGAGCTCGCGGACGAGGTCGGATTCGAGCAGGTGACCGTCTCCGCCCTCGCCCGCCGGTTCGACGTCAAGGTCGCGAGCCTGTACTCGCACGTCAAGAACTCGCACGACCTGAAGACGCGGATCGCGCTGATCGCCCTCCAGGAGATGGCCGACCGGGCCGCCGACGCCCTCGCGGGGCGGTCCGGCAAGGACGCGCTCACGGCCCTCGCCAACGTCTACCGCGACTACGCCCGCGAGCATCCCGGCCGCTACGCCGCCGGCCAGTACCGGCTCGACCCCGAGGCGGCAGCGGCCAGCGCGGGCGTGCGGCACGCGCAGATGACGCGGGCCGTGCTGCGCGGCTACGACCTCACCGAACCCGACCAGACCCACGCCGTCCGGCTCCTGGGCAGCGTCTTCCACGGCTACGTCAGCCTCGAACTGGCCGGCGGATTCAGTCACAGCGCCCCCGCCTCGGACGTGAGCTGGGCGCGGAGCCTGGACGCGCTCGACGCGCTGCTGCGGAACTGGCCCGCGCAGGCGTGAGCCGCCGGGTCGTCCGTGGTCCATCCCCCCCCAATCAACAGATTGACGCCACAGTGAACAGCACGAACGACACCTCGAACACCCCGAATGTCCCGGACTCCGGTCAAGAGTTGACCGCCACACCGATAACGGACGAGCTCGTCCACGGCGCGATCGACATTGAGCGCACCGAACGCGGCCTCCTCCCGCACCGCCTCCCGGCCCGGGCCCGCGCCCAGAACACGGACGGCCAGCTGTCCATGGCCGAGTCGCAGCCCTCCGGCGTCCGCCTCGCCTTCCGCACCGCCGCCACCGTCGTCGAACTCGACACGGTGCCGACCAAGCGCGACTACGTGGGCGTGCCGGCGCGCCCCGACGGCCTCTACGACCTGCTCGTGGACGGCGCGCTCACCGCGCAGGGGAGCGTGACGGGTGGCGACACCCTGACCATCGACATGACCAAGGGCACCTTCGAGTACGCGACCGGGCAGCCCGGCACGGTCCGGTTCGACGGCCTCCCGGAGGGCCTCAAGACCGTCGAGATCTGGCTGCCGCACACCGAGACCACCGAGCTCGTCGCCCTGCGTGCCGACGCCCCCGTGGAGCCCGCGCCGCCCCTCGGTGCCTCCGGCCGCAAGGTGTGGCTGCACCACGGCAGCTCCATCAGTCACGGCTCCGACGCCGCGAGCCCCACGACGACCTGGCCCGCGCTCGCCGCGTCCCGCGCCGGCGTCGACCTGATCAACCTGGGGTTCGGCGGCGGCGCCCTGCTCGACCCGTTCACCGCGCGCACCCTGCGCGACACCCCGGCCGACATGATCAGCGTCAAGATGGGGATCAACCTCGTCAATGCCGACCTGATGCGCATGCGGGCCTTCACCCCCGCCGTGCACGGCTTCCTCGACACCATCCGCGAGGGCCACCCGACCACCCCGCTCCTCGTCGTCTCGCCGATCCTGTGCCCGATCCACGAGAAGACGCCGGGGCCCGGCGCCCCCGACTTCAGCACGCTCGCGAGCGGGCAGCTGCGCTTCGTGGCCATGGGCGACCCGGCGGAGGCGGCGCAGGGCAAGCTCACCCTCGAATCCATCCGCGCCGAGCTGGCCCGCATCGTCGCCGAGCGCGCGGCCGACGACCCGCACCTGCACTACCTCGACGGCCGCGAACTGTACGGCGAGGCGGACCACGAGGAGCTCCCGCTGCCGGACTCGCTGCACCCCGACGCCACCGCCCACCGCCGCATCGGCGAGCGCTTCGCGGACCTCGGGATCGGCCCCCTGATCGATCAGCCGAACGGGCGGGTTAGCATATGAGCGCCGCCTAGCTCGAAAGAGACGCACGTGACTGTCAACGACGACTCGTTCACCAACTGGAAGCACCGCGAGGAAACCGCGGAGGCAATGATCCCGATCATCGGGAAGCTGCACCGCGAGCGGGACGTGAACGTCCTGCTGCACAGCCGCTCCTTGGTGAACAAGTCGGTGGTCAGCCTGCTCAAGGCCCACCGATTCGCCCGCCAGATCGCCGGCGAGGAGCTCTCGGTCACCGAGACGATGCCCTTCCTGAAGGCCCTCGCCGGACTCGACCTCGGGCCCTCCCAGATCGACCTCGGCATCCTCGCCATGACGTACAAGACCGACGACCGGGGTCTGAGCGTCGAGGAGTTCACCGCCGAGGCCGTCGCCGGTGCCACCGGCGCGCTGAAGCTGGAGCGCGGCGAGGGCCGGGACGTCGTCCTGTACGGCTTCGGCCGCATCGGCCGTCTCGTCGCCCGCCTGCTCATCGAGAAGGCCGGCTCCGGCAACGGGCTGCGGCTGCGCGCCATCGTCGTCCGCGGCGGCGGTGAGCGGGCCGCCGAAGACATCGTCAAGCGCGCCTCGCTGCTGCGCCGCGACTCGATCCACGGCCAGTTCCAGGGCACGATCACCGTTGACGAGGCGAACAGCACGATCAACGCCAACGGCAACGCGATCAAGGTGATCTACGCCAACGACCCGTCCGAGATCGACTACACGGCGTACGGCATCAAGGACGCCATCCTGATCGACAACACCGGCAAGTGGCGCGACCGCGCGGGCCTCTCCGAGCACCTGCGTCCCGGTATCGACAAGGTCGTCCTCACCGCGCCCGGCAAGGGCGACGTCCCGAACATCGTGCACGGCGTCAACCACGACACGATCAAGCCGGACGAGCAGATCCTGTCCTGCGCCTCCTGCACCACGAACGCGATCGTGCCGCCGCTCAAGGCGATGGCCGACGAGTACGGCGTGGTGCGCGGTCACGTGGAGACCGTCCACTCGTTCACGAACGACCAGAACCTGCTGGACAACTACCACAAGGCCGACCGCCGAGGCCGCTCCGCGCCGCTCAACATGGTCATCACCGAGACCGGCGCCGCCTCCGCCGTCGCGAAGGCCCTCCCGGACCTCAAGGCGCCCATCACCGGCTCCTCGATCCGCGTCCCCGTCCCGGACGTCTCGATCGCGATCCTGAGCCTGCGGCTCGGCCGCGAGACCGACCGCGACGAGGTCCTCGACCACCTGCGCGACGTCTCGCTGAACTCGCCGCTGCGCCGCCAGATCGACTTCACGGACTCGCCCGACGCGGTCTCCAGCGACTTCCTCGGCTCCCGGCACGCCTCGATCGTCGACGCGGGCGCGACCAAGGTCGACGGCGACAACGCGATCCTCTACCTCTGGTACGACAACGAGTTCGGCTACTCGTGCCAGGTGATCCGTGTCGTCCAGCACGTCTCCGGCGTCGAGTACCCGACGTTCCCGGCGCCCACCGCCTGACGTCGCACGCTCACCCACGATGCGCCGCCCTCCCGTCACGGAAAGGGCGGCGCACCGGGCTTGACCTGGCTATACGTCAGGGCCCAGGATGAGGGGCATGTTCACCTATCGCGCCCACGCATTCGGATCGGCCGCCGCGCCGGACCGATGTGGATGCGCGCGCAGCGGCTTGTAGCGGACCTTTCGAAGTCCCTCGTCGCCTTTCCCCGTACGTCCAGTAAGTCCTTTCGTCCCGAAGCCCCGCAGAGGCCCCGCCTCACACGCTTGGGCCGTCGGCTTCGCACGTACGGATCACCCGCGCATTCCTCGCGTTCCCTTGTCACCGTGTGCCTGTGGAGAGCCCTCATGACTGTGACCGAATTCCCGCCTGCCCAGCCCCTGCGCCCCGCCCACATCCCCGCCGACGGCCTCTACGAGGGGCGCCGCGTCCTGCGCCGCACCCCCGAAGGCTGGCAGGACCGCCCCTACGAGCTGTTCGACCTCACCCCGCAGGGCGCCACCATCGGCGCCGAGATCGGCGGCATCGACCTGAGCAGGCCGCTCTCCCCGGAGCTGCGCGAGGAGCTGAACCGGGCGCTGCTCGAATGGAAGGTCCTCTTCTTCCGCGGCCAGAATCTCAGCAGCGAGCGGCAGCGCGAATTCGCCCGCAACTGGGGCGAGTTGGAGACCAACCCGCTGCTGGAGCGCGGCGACAGCGAGGACGTCGTCCGCTTCGACAAGGGCGCGGGCGGCGTCCCCAGCTACGAGAACGTCTGGCACACCGACGTCACCTTCCGCGAACGCCCCGCCCTCGGCGCCGTACTGCAGCTGCGCGAGGTCCCGCCGTTCGGCGGCGACACCATGTGGGCCGACATGGCGGCCGCGTACGACAACCTCTCCGACGAGGTGAAGGCGCGCATCGAGGGCGCCGAGGCCGAGCACGACTTCCTGCCCGGCTTCCGCCGCTTCTACGGTCCCGAACGGCTCGCCCAGTGGCAGGAGTTGTTCCCGCCGGTCACCCACCCGGTCGTGCGCCGCCACCCCGAGACCGGGCGCCGCATGCTCTTTGTGAACACCTCCTTCACCACCCGGATCCTCGGCATGGAGCAGGCCGAGAGCGACCGGCTGCTGCGCCTGCTGTACCAGCAGGCGCACGTGCCGGAGTTCCAGGTGCGCTTCCGCTGGCAGCCGGGCGACATCGCGTTCTGGGACAACCGTGCCACCCAGCACTACGCGGTGGCCGACTACGGCGACGCCCGCCGCGTCGCCGAGCGCGTCGCCATCGCGGGGGACCGCCCCTTCTAGGAAAACGGTGCGGGCGGCCCGAAATCCTTCTCGCCGTTCCCTGGCGCGCTTCATCGTCGACGGGGAGCCGGGACACCTGTAGGCGCAGGTCTGCTCCCGGCAGTCGGCGGCCGTAAATCGTTGCCGGGGACGGGAAGGATCATGCGGTCCGTGGTCCGCCACAATGGCCGCATGCCGGAAGCCTCGTACACCCCGCCACGCTTCCCCTGGGCCTGGCTCGCGCCCAGCGTGCTGCTGCTGGCCGGGATGGTGGCCTGGGGCGTCGCCGCGTATCCGCGCCTGCCCGACCGTATTCCGCAGCACATCGGCGGCAGTGGTGTGGACGCCTGGACGGACAAGTCCGTAGGGGCCGCGTTCGTGCTTGTGTTCGTCTACGCGGGTGCGACCGTGCTGTTGTCCGTCACCGCCGCGCTGCTGCTGCGCGCCACGCCGACCACTGAACTGCCCGACGGCGAACCCCGTTTCGCGATCACCGGAAGCCAGCGCCCCGCGACCCGCACCGGAGCCCGCCGGATGGCCGTGGCGCTGCTCGTGACCAACATCGGGATCGGCCTGTCCTTCGTCGTCGGCAACCTCGTGCAGTGGCGCACGAGCACCACGTCCGAGGTTCCGTGGTGGTTCTTCGTCGGGCTGCTGGCGCCGATCGTGGGCGGGGCGGCGCTCACCGTTGCCGTGGGCCTGCAGGACCGCAGAGAGGGCAACAGGCGTCGCACCGCCGCGGGTTCTGCACGCGGCAACCGCTAGAGCCGTCCGGGGAAGTGCGGGTTACGAGCCCTTCCTGCGCGCGGCTTCGATCACCAACGCAGCCCCCAGGGACGCTGCTCCGCCAGCCGTCGTGCCGAAGAAGAGCCCTTCGAAGAGCACGCTGTTCGCTCCCTCGACGGTCCCGTCCTCGTGTGTGCACGACTTCTCGAAGGGGAAGCGGGCCGTGCTCAGGTCTGCGCAGTGATTCTGCAGGTCCTCATGGAGCACGCTCGCATTGAGCCAGGACAGTGCCCACAGGAGGAGGAAGAGCGCGACGAAGGCGCAAACGGCTCCCCACAGCCGGTTCAACTGGGCATCGCGTATGCCGGTGCTCGCCACAAGCCGGAGTGTATGTGCCGAACCGTCCGGTGGGTGCCGCGTTACAAGTGACGTACGTGCAGGGGCCCCGGACGTGTGGTCCGGGGCCCCTGCACGGGAAGCGGCCGGCCGTCAGACGACGGCGATCGACCGGCCCGCCCACTCGGGCGCGGGCTCCGTCAGTTCGGTGAAGCGGTCGCGGACCGCGGCCGGGAACTCGGCCGCCTTCCCCGCCTCTTGATCAACGTGGATCGCGAGCAGTTCGGTGGTCGCCACGGGCGCCGCGTCCGGTTCGGGCTCACCCGCCTCGTCGTCGACCACGTACATCTCGTGCGTGAAGCGCGCCTTCTTGGAGGCCGCACCCAATATCCGCGTACGGATGGCGAGGTGGGCGCCGTCGGGGACGTCACGCAGGTAGCGGATGTGCGACTCGACCGTGTAGAGCGAGCAGTGGCTGGTCTCCCGATACGTCGAGTCCAGGCCCGTCTCGATCATCATGGCGTCGGTGGCGTGACCGAAGGCGAGGACGTAGAACGCCTCGCTCATGTGGCCGTTGTAGTCGATCCACTCGGGGCGCACCGTGCGGTGCAGCAGGGGCAGTGCGGTGGTTGCGGTACTCATCGCGGGTCCGCCTTCCCGCTGCCGTTCTTGTTCAACCTGCCTGTGGCGCGCAGCACATCGATGACGCCCTGGTCGCGCTCGGCGACGAGGTCGGCGATGGAACGGCCGTCCGCGGCGACGTCGCAGCCCGCGACCACGGAGTCGTACAGCTGCTTGTCCAGCTCCGGGGCTTCGAGGCGGGTCCACGGCGACTTCAGGGAGGGGCCGAAGTGGTCGAGCATGTGCGCCATGCCGCCCTCGCCGCCCGCGAGCGCGAAGGTCAGCATCGGGCCCATGAACGCCCAGCGCAGGCCGGGGCCCTCGGTGATCGAGTCGTCGATCTCCTTCACCGTGGCCTCGCCGTTGGCGACCATGTGCAGCGCCTCGCGCCACAGGGCCTCCTGGAGACGGTTGGCGATGAAGCCGGGCACCTCGCGGTCCATGGTGATGACGGACTTGCCGGCGACCTTGTAGAAGCGGGAGGCCCAGTCGGTGGCGTCCGCGTCGGTCTTCTCACCGCCGACGACCTCGACGAGCGGGATCAGGTACGGCGGGTTGAACGGGTGGCCGACGACCAGGCGCGCCGGGGTGGCGGCGGTGGTCTGCATGTCCGTCATGGGGTAGCCGGACGTGGACGAGGCGATGACGACGCCGGCCGGGGCCGCCGCGTCCAGGCGGGACAGCAGGTCGCGCTTGAGGTCGAGGTCCTCGGGGGCGCTCTCCTGCACGAACTCGGCTTCGGCGACGGCCTCTTCGAGGGTCGGGGCGACGGTGAGCCGGTCGCGCGAGGCGCCGTCGGCGAGGCCCATCTCGGTGAGCGCGGGCCAGGCGGCGTCGACCAGGCGGCGCAGCTTCTGCTCGGCGTCGGGGGCCGGGTCCCAGGCCGTCACGTCGTAGCCGCGGGCCAGGAAGTGGGCGACCCAGCCGCCGCCGATGACGCCGGCTCCGACGCAGGCGACCCGGCGGACGTCCTCGGGAGCGGTGAGGGGGGAGGTCATGAGGGTGGTGTTGCCTTCCGGTGATGCGGGTGCGGGGTGGTTGCGTGTGTGTGGGGGTTCAGCCGCGCGGCTTGAGGCCGAGCATGGCGCGGGCCTCGTCCGGGGTCGCGACGCGCGAGCCGATGGACTCGGTGATGGTCACGGCGCGCTCGACGAGCTGGGCGTTGGTCGCCTTGTTGCCCTTGCCGAGGTAGAGGTTGTCCTCCAGGCCGACGCGGGCGTGGCCGCCGAGCAGGATCGACTGGGCGACCCACGGCATCTGCATGCGGCCGAGCGCGAAGCTGGCGAACTGGGCGCCCTCCGGCAGCATGTTGACCATCGACTGCAGCACGCCCGGGTCGGCCGGGGCGCCCCACGGGATGCCCATGCACAGCTGGAACACGGTCGGGTCGTCGAGCAGGCCCTCGGCGAGGAGCTGCTTGGCGAACCACAGCTGGCCGGTGTCGAAGATCTCGAGCTCGGGCCGCACGCCCAGCTCCTGGATCCGCTTGGCGCCCTGGCGCAGCATGTCGGGCGTCGACACGTACAGGTTCGAGCCGTCGCCGAAGTTCAGCGAACCGCAGTCGAGCGTGCAGATGTCGGGCAGCAGGTCCTCGACGTGCGGGAGGCGGTCCAGGCCGCTGACGAGGTCGGTGCCGGGCAGGTGCGTCGTCGGGTCGTCCGGGTCGATGACCAGGTCGCCGCCCATGCCGGCGGTCAGGTTGATGACGACGTCGACGCCGGTCTCCTTGATCCGCTCGACGACCTCGCGGTACAGCTTCGTGTCGCGCGAGGGGGCACCGGTCTCGGGGTCCCGTACGTGGATGTGCACGACGGCGGCACCCGCGTCGGCCGCCTCCACGGCGTTCTTGGCGATCTGCTCCGGGGTGACGGGCACGTGCGGGCTCTTGCGCACGGTGTCGCCGGCACCGGTGAGAGCGGCAGTGATGATCACGTTGTCGTTGGGCATGGGGGACCTCCCAATATCTGAAACGGGTGGGCAGAACAGGCGGATGGGCCATCGGGCGGGTGCGCCGATCAAGCCCCTGCGGCGCTTGAGCAGCGGGGCCCGGGGCAGCGCCCCGCGGCGTCAACCACGGTGCGGCTAATGGGCCGTAATGGCGGTGTCCACGTAGGAAAGCAGCGCGGAGTGCATCGCATCGGCAGCCGAGTCGACCGACTCCGGCCCGACGGAAAGCACCTGTGTGGCGAGCCCGTCGATGAGCGCGGTCAGCGCGAACGCCGCGGCCCCCGGGTCGACGGACGACCGGAACACGCCCTGGTCGACCCCGCGACGCACCACGTCGGCGACGGTCTCCCGCCACTGCCGGTAGTACTCGGTGTACAGGCGCCCCACCGTCGTGGAGCGCGCCGCCTCGGCCCACAGGTCGAGCCACACCTTCCACTGGCGCCGCTGCTGTGCGGTGCGCGGCGTCTGCAGCTCGATGAGCTGGCGCAGCTCCGCCTCCGCGTCGTCCGCCTCCGCGAGGTGGGCGGCGCGGCGCGCGGTGTCCTCGTCCATGCACCAGCGCACCGAGGCCTCCAGGAGGTCCGCGCGACCAGGGAAGTGGTAGTGGATCGCGGCCGTGCTGGTGGTGCAGGCGCGGGCGATGTCGGAGACGCGTACCGCGTGGAACCCGTGCTCGGCGACCAGCCGGACCGTCTCCTGGACGATCTGCAGCGGCCGCCCGCCCTCGACGGGCGCGGGCGCCACGGTCTCGACCTCGGCGGCGGGGGGCCGCGCGCCGAGCAGCCAGCCCGCGTCGACGTGCCCCTCGTCGGCGATCCGCGCCAGCTCGGCCACCGTGAACCGGCGGGTGCCGCTCAGGGAGCGGGAGAGCTTCGACGGGTCCATGACGATGCGGCGCGCGAACTCGCGCTGGCTGACACCGGCCGCCGTGATGACCTCACGGACGCGGGCGGCGGTGTCGGCTGGGGTTGCCTCGTTGCTGGATTCCACGGGGCAAGACCCTAACCATGTGTTGAGAAGAACTCAACACCACTCCCCTCGATATCCTGGAATTCATTGCCGTTGAGCCTCTGACTGTCTCATCAGTCATCATCGCAACACGGGGTGTCGCCCCGCTCCGGTCCTCACGCAACCCGTCACGCCCGCCGGACGTGCGCGAAAAGTGGCTGCGCATCATGCCGACTCAGCTGTCCGGGTGGGCCGCTGGACGTGGTGGTCGACGGCCCCGGAAGCCCCAAGAGCCCCCGGTGGCCCCGAGAGGCTCCGCACGCCCCGGAAGATTTTCCCGGCCGGCCCCCGGATGCCTTAACGTGTGGCCGTGGACAGTCAGGATGAGCGGGCCGTTCGGCTGCGCCTGACCGGGGCCGCGGCCCTCGCCGCAGTATCGGGCGGCGTCGGAGCATGGGCGTACGCGCGCAGCGGCGCGTCCGCGGGGGACCTCGTACGGGACCTCGCGGTGGGCTGGGCGTACGCGGTCGCCGGCCTCCTCGCCTGGCGGCGCAGGCCCGCCAACAACACCGGCCGCCTCATGGTGCTCGAGGGCATCACCTGGTTCCTCGGCAACCTCCAGGGCACCGCGGTGCCCGCCCTGTTCGCGTTCGGCGCCTGGTGGGAGGCGCTGAACATGGCGGTCCTCCTGCACCTCATCCTGTCGTTCCCCGAAGGCCGCCTCACCACGGTCCTCACCCGCCGCCTCGTCCAGCTCACCTATGGGCTCGTCGCCGTCGGCGGGTTCGTGCGCACGCTCCTGTTCGACCCGGCGACCGAGACCGGGGCGACGTACCTGGACTGCCGCGCATGCGGGCCCAACCTGCTGCATGTGTCCGCCTGGGACGGCCTCTTCGGCCCGTTCGACGCCGCCTACCACGCGGCGGGCTGGTTGATCTCGATCGTCGCCGCCGTCGCGATCGTGCAGCGCTGGCGGCACGCGTCGGCCGCCCGCAGGCGCGCCCTGCTGCCCGCCTGGATCGGCATCGGCATCGCCACGGTGTTCCTCATGTGGGACATGCTGTTCTACGTGGTGCCGTGGTTCGGCGGCGTCGGCTCGCTCGCCGAGCAGGCCGTCTACCTGATGTCCGATCTCGCCCAGGTCGCCGTCCCCTTCGCCTTCCTCGCCGGACTGCTGCGGATGCGCCTGCAGCGCGCCGAGGTCAGCGGGCTCGTGATCGACATCGGCACCGACTCCGACCCGACGCGGCTGCGCGAGGCGCTGGTGCGTGTCCTCGGCGACCCGACGCTGCGGCTCGGCCTGTGGGACGAGGCGCGCGGGCGCTACGTCGACGGCTCCGGCGGCGAGGTCGGCGCGGAGGGCGCCGGGCGCACCCCGGTCGCCGCCGCCGACGGCCGCCCGCTCGCCCTGCTCCACCACGACCCGGCTCTCTCCGAGGACCCCGAACTCCTCGCCTCCGTGGCGGCCGCGCTGCGCCTGGCCCTGGAGAACGTCTGGCTGCGCACGCGCGCGAAGGACGTCGCCACCCGCATCGTGCAGGCCGCCGACGCCGAGCGCGGCCGCCTGGAGCGCGATCTGCACGACGGCGCGCAGACCCGCCTCGTCTTCGCCCTCATGTCGGTGCGCCGCGTGCAGCGCGGCCTCGCCGACCACCCGGACCCGACGCTGCGCGAGGCCGCCGACGAGGCCGAGTCGAGCCTGCGCCTGGCCATCGACGAACTGCGCGGCATCGCCCACGGCATCCACCCCGCCGTCCTCACCCGCGAGGGCCTCGCCGCCGCGTTGAGCGCGCTGGCCGAGGAGGCCGCCATCCCGGTCGTCGTCGCCGCCGAGCCCCGCCGCTACGACCCGCTCGTCGAGTCCACCGCGTACTTCACCGTCTGCGAGGCCCTCAGCAACGCGGCCAAGCACGCGGAGGCCCGGGCGATCAGCGTCTCGGCCAGGCACCACGAGGGGCGGCTCGTGGTGGAGACCGTCGACGACGGCGTCGGCGGCGTCGACCTGGCGCGCGGCACCGGCCTGCGCGGCCTCGCCGACCGGCTCGCCGCCGTCGACGGCGTACTGCACATCCACAGCCCCGCGGGGGGCGGAACGAGAATCAGGGCGGAGCTGCCGTGCGGGTGATTGTCGCCGAGGACTCGGCACTCCTTCGGCTGGGCATCGTGCGGCTGCTCACCGACGAGGGCATCGAGGTGGCGGCCGAGTGCGCGGACACCGCGCCGCTGCTCGCCCTGGTCGCCGAGCACGAGCCGGACGCCGTGCTGCTCGACATACGGATGCCGCCCACGTACACCGACGAGGGCGTGGTCGCGGCGGCGGCCGTGCGCGCGGCGCACCCCGGCACCGGCGTGCTGCTGCTGTCCCAATACGTGGAGACGACCGAGAGCGTACGGGCGCTGGCCCAGCGGCCCGAGGGCTTCGGCTACCTCCTCAAGGAGCGCGTCGCCGACGCCGAGGAGCTGAGCGGAGCGCTCAAGCGCGTGGCCGCGGGGGAGACCGTGGTCGACCCACTGGTCGTGGCCCGCCTCATGGACGCCGCGCGCCCGCCGGGCCCGCTCGACGACCTCACCGGACGCGAGCGCGACGTGCTGGCGCTGATGGCCGAGGGGCGCTCCAACGAGGCCATCGCGCGGAAGCTGGTCATCGGCGGCAAGACGGTCGAGACGCACGTCCGCAACATCTTCGCCAAGCTGAGCCTGGAGTCGGACCCGGGCGAGCACCGCAGGGTCATGGCGGTGCTGCGCTTCCTGCGCGGCTGAGATCCGCCCCGGACCCGCGCGCCCCCACGCGCGGGTCAAGAGATTCCGGCTACCCGCTCCGGCGGACGACGCGCGTCCCCCGTTGCCCCCGTGCTCCCCCGTACGTCGTCCGCGGAGCGGTGCCGGACCTCCACAGTAGGCGGGTCGACCTCGCGGGACATCAGGGTGAGCCCTGAGATCCGGAAGTGACCCGGGGCACATGTACTGCGGGGCGGTGCGGGCGTAGAGTCCCACCAGGAGGACAAAACTAGCGGCGCTAATTTATGGCCGCCGGGCCCTCCCGACCTGGTCCAACGCCGAACCAGACGTCAGCACGGAACGGAGCGCTACCCGATGGCCACCCTCTCGCTCGCCGCGATCCTCGCCGACAACGCCCGCCGGCACCCCGACAAGACGGCCCTCGTCGCGGGCGACGTGCGCAGCACCTTCGCCGAGTTGTGGCTCCAGGTCCGCAAGCAGGCCGCCGCCCTCACCGACCTCGGCGTCCGCCCCGGCGACAAGATCGCCCTCATGGCGCCCAACACCGCCGAGTTCCCCCGCGCCTACTACGCGGCCGTCGCCGCGGGCGCCGCCGTCGTCCCCGTCCACCTGCTCCTGTCGGCGCCCGAGGTCGAGCACGTCCTCAAGGACAGCGGCGCCAGCCTCCTGCTGTGCCACCCGGCGCAGGCCCGGACCGGCGAGGCCGCCGCGGACGCCGTCGGCATCCGCACCGTCGCCCTCGGCGCCGACGGCGAGCTGGAGAAGCTCACCAACGCAGCAGACCCCGTCACCACGTACGCCACCCGCGACGCCGACGACGCGGCCGTCGTCTTCTACACGAGCGGCACCACCGGCGTCCCCAAGGGTGCCGTGCTCAGCCACCTCAACCTCGTCATGAACGCGACCGTCGACGCCTTCGACTGCAACGAGTACAGCCCCGGCGACATCGTCCTGGGCGCCCTGCCGCTCTTCCACGCCTTCGGCCAGACCGCCTCCATGAACGCCGTGTGGCGGGCCGGCAAGACGCTCGTCCTCATGCCGCGCTTCGACGCCGCCAAGGCCGTCGAGCTGATGGTCCGCGAGCACGTCACCGTCTTCCAAGGCGTGCCCACCATGTACGTCCACCTGCTCACGGCGGCCGCGCAGGCCCTGGAGCAGGGCGCCGAACTGCCGCGCCTGCGCGTCGCCGTCTCCGGCGGCGCCTCGCTGCCCGTCGCGGTCCTCGAACGCTTCCAGGAACTCTTCGGCGCCCCCGTCCACGAGGGCTACGGACTGAGCGAGACCTCGCCCGTCGCCGCCGTCAACCAGCCCTGGTACGGGGCCAGGCCCGGCACCATCGGCCACTCCATCTGGGGCGTCGACGTCGAGGTCGCCCGCCCCGAACTCGACGACCGCATCGAGCTCCTGCCCACCGGTGAGCTCGGCGAGATCGTCGTGCGCGGCCACTGCGTCTTCTCCGGCTACCTCGGCCGGCCCGAGCAGACCGCGCAGGCCCTCGTCGACGGCTGGTTCCGCACCGGCGACCTCGGCACCAAGGACGAGGAGGGCTACCTGCGCATCGTCGACCGCAAGAAGGACGTCATCATCCGCGGCGGCTTCAACGTCTACCCGCGCGAGGTCGAGGAGGTGCTGATGCGCCACCCCGGCATCGACCACGTCGCCGTCATCGGCCTGCCCGACGACGTGCACGGCGAGGAGGTCTGCGCGGTCGTCGTCCCCAAGCACGACGCCTCGCTGGACGCCGCCGAACTCACCGCGTGGTCCAAGGAGAACCTCGGCAAGCACAAGTACCCGCGCCGCGTCGAGTTCACCGACCAGCTGCCGCTCGGCCCGAGCATGAAGGTCCTCAAGCGGGAGCTGCGGGAGACGTACGCGGGCTGAGGGACCGGCTCCGCCGCCCGGCCAGGGGTCAGACGACCGTACGCAGCACCACCGCCACCGCCACCACGGTGACGGTGTCCCACGCCGGACGGTCGGCGAGCCGGAGCAGCCCTGCGGCGGTCAGGAAGTCGAGCAGCACGGCCAGCGCCCGCCGCACGGTGCGCGTCAGGCGCCAGGCCGCCACAGCGGCGGCGAGGCCGAGCACGGAGACCAGCACGGCCGCCCGCTGCGTCCACTCGCTCACGTCGGCAGTCCCTCGGATCCGCGCTCAGGTGCCGTGCCGCCGTGTTCGATCTCGGCCCGCTCCTGGCGGATCTCGCGCACGAGGACGAAGTTCAGCGCGGTCCTGATGGCCGCGATGGCCGCCAGCTGGCCGATCTCGGTGAAGCTCGGGGCGACCGCCGTGCGCAGCACGTCACCGGCGAGCTGGAACTCCAGGCCCAGGACGAGGAACCGCCCCATGCCGAGCCTGATCCGGCCGAACTCCGCCACCTCGCGGTGTCTGCGCACACCCGCCCGGACGAACCGTGCGAAGGCCCAGACGGCGCCGATGAAGATGATCAGCGCGCCCGCGGTCTCGACCAGCCTGACCAGCAGATTGATCAGATCGTGCACGGTCGACTCGGGCAGCGTTTCCGCCAGCGGGGTCATGGGGGGAGGCTCGTCCTCGAACCGGCGGTGCGCAAGGACGAGTTCGCGCCGCCCGGAGGGCCTCGGTCCGGTGCGGTGCACCGCGTATCACCATGTGGCACCCCTGACGCCCGACAGGTAGTTGCGTCTAGCATCTGTCCTCGCCATGCACGACATATTCGGGATCACCGCCTGGGAGTTCTCCGCTCTGGCCGCCGCGGCCATGGTGGTCGGCTTCTCCAAGACCGCCGTCAGCGGCGCCAATACGGTCAGCCTCGCGGTCTTCGCCGCGATCCTGCCCGCGCGCGCCTCCACCGGAGTGCTGCTCCCCATCCTGATCTGCGGCGACATCCTCGCCGTGCTCACCTACCGGCGGCACGCCCACTGGCCCACTCTGTGGCGCCTGTTCCCCGCCGTGGGCGCGGGCGTGGTCGTCGGCACCGTCTTCCTCGGCTTCGCGGGGGACGGCGCCGTACGCGTGTCGATCGGCCTGATCCTGCTCGTCATGGCGGGCGTGACCGTCTGGCGCCGCAAACAGGCCGCCGCACCCGAGGTCGAGTCGACGCCGACCCGCACGGCCCGCGTCAAGGCGGGCTCGTACGGGGTGCTCGGCGGCTTCACCACCATGGTCGCCAACGCGGGCGGCCCCGTGATGTCCATGTACCTGCTGTCGGCGGGCTTCAAGAAGCTCGGCTTCCTGGGCACCTCCGCGTGGTTCTTCCTCATCGTGAACTCGGCGAAGGTGCCGTTCAGCGTGGGCCTCGGGCTCATCGACGGCCGCTCGCTGCTCCTGGACGCGGCGCTCGTCGTGTTCGTCCTGCCGGGGGCACTGATCGGCAAGGCATGCGTGAACCGGATCAATCAGCGCCTCTTCGAACAGCTCGTCATCGCGGCGACGGTCCTCGGCGGCCTGCAACTCCTGCTGAACTGACCGGAGCCACCCACTACATGGGCACGAGGGTGCGCTCCGAGCCGGACCCGCTCGTCGAACCGGTCGCCATGTCCTCGGCCAGCAACCGCTTCGCGATCGAGTCGACCGCCACCCGCAGCTCCGCGTCCGCGGGGCGGCCGACGTCGGCCTCGACCTTCTCGCTCAGCCAGTTGCCCCAGGCGGTGTTGATGACCTCCGACTCCCGGTGCCCCGCCTCGGTGTGCGAGAAGTACGTGCCCGTGCGCGTCAGATAGCCCTCGTCGACCATCCGCTGGAACACCGGCACCAGCACCTCCGGGGGCAGCCTGCGGCGCGCCGCGATCATGCCGAGGCTCGCGTGCCCGACCATCCGCGTGAAGAAGTCCACCTGCATCACGGCCCATGCGCCCGCGACGTCGAGGCGGGTCTCGGACCGTTCCAGGATCTGCCGCGCGGTGTTGAGGTCCGTCTCCTTCACCAGGTTCGCCACCGCCCGCTCCAGAACGTGCGCCGAGTCGCCGGTCGACGGCTGCGCGAATCCCTCACCCATGTCGGAGGAGCCCGCGCGCGCGGTGTCGCGCAACTGCACCTGCTTGAGGAACAGCGCCACCAGGAAGCCGATGAGCGCCACCGGGACCGTGCACAGGAACACCGTGTGCAGCGAGTCCGCGTACCCGTTGACGATCGGCTCGCGCGCCGCCTCCGGCAGGTTGTGCACGCCCTGCGGACTCTGCGCGGCCTTCACCAGGGCCTGCGGCGAGATCCCGGTCCCGGCCCGCGCCGCCTCCGCCACGCCCTCCTTCAGGTTCGGCTCCAGGCTGTTGGCGTAGATCGTGCCGAACACGGCGGTGCCGAACGAGCTGCCCAGGGTGCGGAAGAACGTGACACCGGAGGTCGCGGTGCCCAACTCCGCGTACTCGACGGTGTTCTGGACGGCGATCGTCAACACCTGCATGCATAGACCAATGCCGAGACCAAGGACAAACATGTACACGGACTCGAGCCACGTACTCGTGGAACTGTCCATCAGGGACAGCAGATACAGGCCGAGCGCCATCACCAGGGCGCCCACGATGGGGAAGATCCGGTACTTGCCGGTCTTGCTGACCACGTTGCCGGAGAAGATGGACGCGATCAACAGACCGATCACCATCGGCAGGGTGCGTACGCCCGAGATGGTGGCCGAGTCCCCGTCCACGTACTGCAGATACGTCGGCAGGAAAGTCATCGCGCCGAGCATCGCGAAGCCGACGATGAAGCTCAGGATCGAGCAGACGGTGAACACCGGGTTCCGGAACAGATGCATCGGCAGCATCGGTTCCTTGGCCCGCGTCTCCACCCAGCAGAAAAGGCCGAGCGCGACGATGCCGCCGACGAAGAGCCCGATGATGACGCCCGAGCCCCACGCGTACTCGTTGCCGCCCCAACTGGTCGCCAGGATCAGGGCGCTCGCCCCGACCGCGACGAGCGCGATGCCGAGATAGTCGATGATCGGCTTCGCCGCCGACCGCACCACCGGGATCGTCCGGGCCGCCGCGATCACGACGACGATCGCGATGGGTACGTTGACGTAGAACGCCCAGCGCCACGTCAGGTGGTCCGTGAACAGTCCGCCGAGCAGCGGCCCGATGACGGTCGAGACACCGAACACGGCACCGATCGCACCCTGGTACTTGCCTCGCTCACGCAGCGGGATGACGTCGGCGATGAGCGCCATCGCCGTCACCATCAGACCGCCGGCGCCGATGCCCTGCAGCGCGCGCCACGCGATGAGCAGCGACATGTTCGTGGCGAGCCCGCACAGGAACGAACCGGTGATGAAGATGATCGCCGAGAGCTGGAAGACGATCTTGCGCCCGAACATGTCGCCGAACTTGCCGACGAGGACCGTGGCGACCGTCTCCGCGAGCAGATACGCCGTGACGACCCACGACATGTGCGCCGCGCCGCCCAGGTCCGAGACGATGGTCGGGAGCGCCGTGCCGACGATCGTCTGGTCGAGGGCGGCCAGCAGCATGCCGAGCATGATCGTCCCGAAGACGACATGGCGGCGGCGTCGGTCGAGAACGGGTGGCGCCGAGGCGGCGGCCGGCGGCGGGGCTGCTTCTTCGGTGGTCGTCACCCTGGCAGCGTCACATCGGGCCACGGGCGGCGCATGCGGGTGGGGGCCGGACCGGTGACGTGCGCCTTTCGGGTGCGCGCGCCCTGCGTCAGGTCAGCCGCGGCGCGACGGAAGCAGCATCGACCGGCTGTGCGGTCCGCTCCACCTCGTCGGCGAGCTCACGCGCCCAGCCCACCAGCGCGGCCGTGGCGAGCTCCGCGGGGGCGACGCCCTGCCACGCGGCGATGCCCTCCGCGCCACGGCGCAGCAGCCGGGCGCCCCCGGTTGCGTTGCCGCGCGCGGCGTGCGTGAGCCCGACCGCGGTCTGCGCGAGGGCCCGCCACAGCTCGCGCTCGCTGTCGGGCCCCGACTTCCACGCGTCCTCGAAGACCTCGTGCGCGTGGAACGGCTGCCCGGCATCGAGCAGCGCCTGCGCCTCCGCGACGCTCTGCGCGGCCGTCCGCACCACCCCCTCCGGCTGCCGTTCGACCCCGGGCGTGCCATAGGGGAGCGGCCGACCGAGCCCGTCGCGGGGCCGCGCATTGCGCGCCCGTCCCTCCTGGTCACGGTCCCGGTCACCGTCGCGCGAAGTGCTCATGCCCCGATTCTCCCGCACCCGCCCGCGAGCCGCGGATCCGGTTTCAAACCACCCCTGAGCTTGGGGTATTGTTCTTCTTGTCGCCGCCTGAAGGACCGGAGAACACCGGGCCGGAGGCAGTGGACATCGGGACGTGGCGCAGCTTGGTAGCGCACTTGACTGGGGGTCAAGGGGTCGCAGGTTCAAATCCTGTCGTCCCGACAGTTCGGACGATCGAACGTCGCAGGTGAGAGGCCGTTTCTGGAAACGGCCTCTTTTCTGTTTCCGGACCGCTCGACCTCAAGTCCGCCTTCCCCGAGGGGATCGAGGACCGCCCAGACCCGCCCGAAGCTGGGGCCCGCCGCCGAGAACCTGGCTGTCGAGCGGCTGCTCCGGACATGGCGGGTTCCGGGGAGAGGAAACCGCGGCCGCGGTGCACGGACGTGAGCCGCAAGCCGGCCCGTATGACGTGTTCAGGACCCATCCCGTCATCTCCGTGCACGTAAAACAGGCACGAGACGGTGCGGTCGAGGGCAGCGCCGACCAGCCCGTTCGGCGAACGGCCGTGGGCGACCGGTGGGGTCGGCCACGGCCGTCGTGTCGTGTTCAGGCGGCGGTCTGCGGCTCCAGGGCCGTATGCCAGTCCGTGCCGGACGCGATGGCGGTGCGCCAGCGGCGCAGGGCCTTGGGTGGCATGCCGACGGACAGGGCGCCGGTCAGTCGGCCACCGGTGCGGTAGGCGACGAGGAACCGGTCCTGCTCCATGTCGCCTTCGACGACATGTGCCTCGTCGTGACCCCGGAGGTGTCCGTGGGCCTGAATCTTGATTCCGTGCTGGTCGGACCAGAAGTAGGGGACAGGGGCGAAGGGGCGGGCGGAGTCGGGGTCGAGGAGGTTGCGGGCGGCGGCCATGGCCTGTTCGGCGGCGTTGGTCCGGTGCTCGATGCGCATGCTCGTGGCGAACAGCGGGTTGTGCCAGCGCGCCACGTCTCCGGCCGCGTACACGCCGGGAGCCGCCGCGCTGTACGCGTCGCAGACCACGCCGTCGGACACCTCCAGGCCGCTGCCGTCGAGCCAGGCGGTGTTGGGTACGGAGCCGATGGCCACGAGCACGTCGTCGGCCTGGACCGTCGTGCCGTCGGAGAGCTCGACGGCGCCGACGCGGCCGTCCCGTGTCACCACCTCATGGACCTCGGTGCCCGCACGCAGATCCACGCCGTTCTCGCGGTGCAACTGCGAGAGGTACGAGCCGACCTGGTGGCCGACGGCGTGGGCGAGGGGTACGGGTGCGGGCTCCACGAGGGTGACATCGGCGCCGAGGGCGCGGGCCGAGGCGGCCACCTCCGCGCCCAGGAATCCGGCGCCCACCACGACCAACTTCCGCCCTGGTGACAGGCGTTCGCGCATGACGAGCGCGTCGTCCAGGGTGCGCAGCGTGTGCACGCCCGGCAGCGGCTGCACGGGCAGTCGGCGTGGGCGGACACCGGTGGCGATGACCAGCCCGTCGTAGGGGAGTTCCGTGCCGTCGGCGAGGGGCACGGTGCGGCGCGCGGTGGACAGTGCCGTGGCGGCGGTGCCCAGCCGCAGGTCCAGGTCGAGGGCCTCGAAGGTGGTCTGCGGGCGCAGGGCCGTCCGCTCTGCGGTCCAGGCGCCCGACAGGATCTGCTTGGACAGCGGCGGCCGGTCGTACGGCAGGCGGTGTTCCTTGCCGACGAGGGTGAGGGGGCCCGTAAAGCCTTCTCTGCGCAGGGTCTCGGCGGCCGTCAGGCCGGCCGCCGAGGCGCCGACGACCACGATGCGGCGCAGTGGCGCGGTGTTCACGCCCGGGCCACGTGGATCGCCGCGGCCGGGCAGACGGCCGCCGATTCCCTGACGTCGTCGTGGAGGGCGGGATCGGGGGTGTCGGTGAGCAGTTCGACGATTCCGTCGTCGTCCTGGTCGAAGACGTCGGGCGCCAGGAGGACGCACTGTCCCGAGGCGACGCACTTGGGCTGGTCGACTTCCACGTGCATGGTGTTCTTGCCTCCGCTGGTGGGGGAGTGGGCGGGGAGCGCCGGTTCGGGCGATGTCACCACGTGACGGGCAGGGAGTACACGCCGTAGACGAACCCGTCGTGCTTGAACTCCAGTTGGTCGATGCCGGTGGCCAGCTTCAGGGTGGGGATGCGCCGGTAGAGGGTGCTGTAGACGCATTGCAGCTCGACGCGGGCCAGCGGCTGGCCCAGGCACTGGTGGATGCCGAAGCCGAAGGCGACGTGGCGGCGGGCGTCGCGGGTGATGTCGAGGCGGTCGGGCTCGGGGAAGGGGCCGGGGTCGCGGTTGGCGATGTCGTTGGCGAAGATGATGCCTTCGCCCGCGCGGATGGTCTGTCCGTCGACCTCGATGTCCTCCAGTGCCACCCGGCGGCGCCCGGACTGCGTGATGTTCAGATAGCGCAGCAGTTCCTCCACGGCGCCGGAGACCGTCTTGGCGTCCTCGGTCTCGCGCAGCAGGGCGAGTTGGTCGGGGTTCTCCAGCAGGGCCAGGGTGCCGAGCGCGATCATGTTGGCGGTCGTCTCGTGTCCGGCGGCGAGCAGCAGGACGCCCATCCGCGCGGCCTCGCGCTGCGTCATCTCGCCGGTGGCGACGCGTTTGACGGCGAGTTCGGACAGGAGGTCGTCGCCGGGCTCCGCGCGTTTGTCGGTCAGCAGGTCGTGGAGGTAGTCGGTGAGGGCGTCGGTCGCCGCCACCACGTCCTCGGGCGTCGATGTGCGACGGACGATCACCTGTGTGTGCCGCTGGAAGAAGTCGTGCTTCTCGTAGGGCACGCCGAGCAGTTCGCAGATGACCAGGCTCGGTATCGGGAGCGCGAAGGCCTCGACCAGGTCGACGGGCGCGGGACCGGCGAGCATCTCGTCGATCAGGTCGTCGACGATCTTCTGGATCGCCGGCCGGAGCGCCTCCATCTTCTTGACGGCGAACGGCGCGGTCACCATGCGGCGCAGCCGGGCGTGTTCGGGGTCGTCCATGTTGATGAACGTGGGGTTGGTCCGGTCCCGGTCGCGCATCCCCTCGTTGCGGTGCGGGAAGCCGGGCTGCGCGGGGTCGGAGCTGACGCGCGGGTCGCCGAGCAGGGTGCGCAGGTGGTCGTGACGGGTGATCAGCCAGGGGCTGCTGCCGTCCCAGATCCGGACGCGGGTGACGGGGGTGTCGGTCTGCAGGGCGTGCAGTGCGGGCGGAGGGTCGAACGGGCAGCCGGCCGCTCGGGGGCTGGGGTGCTCGGGCAGGTCGACGGACGGGTTCGCTGTGGGGGTCATGCGTACCTCCGTGAAGGGAGAAATGCGCGTGCCCCACTTTCCTAACACCGTTAGTGGGTATATGCATCTACTTTGCGGAGGGTGACAGCCCGTCCTCAACTATTCGGCCACCACCCGCTCCAGGAGCTCGTCCACCATCCCCGCGAGCTGCTCACGGTCGGCGGCGAACGGCACGGCCGTCGCCATCGCCACCAGCCCGTGCACCGCCGCCCACAGCAGGGAGGTCGACCGTGAAAGGGCGGCCGCTTCGTCGCGCTCCTCGCGGCACGCGGCCACCGCTTCGCTCCATACCTCGTGCACCGTCCACAGCGGATGGGTGGCCGCCTCGTCCCGCGGCACCTCGATCCGCTCGATGCCGAACATCAGCCGGTAGATGCGCGGGTTGTCCAGGGCGAAGTCGCAGTAGTGGTGGGCCAGTGCGCCCAGGGCGGCGTGCGGCCCGGCCTCGTGCTCGCCCGACCAGGCGTCCCGCAGCTCGGAGGCCAGCCGTTCGTAGGCCCGCCGTGTCACGGTCGCCACCAGCTCCGCCCGGTCCTTGAAGTGCAGGTAGATGCTGGGGGCCGAGATCCCGACCTCCCGTGCCACCGCACGGAGCGACAGGTCCTTCTCCCGGCCCGACTCGGTCAGCATGCGCGCCGCGGCCCGCACGATCTCCTCCTTCAGGGCCGCGCCTTCGCCCCAACGGCTCTGTCTGCGGCGCGTGAACCCCTCACTCATCTCCAACTCCTCCTGATCGCACGGCACTCGACGGCCGCTTCACGCCGGCAAGTCTGACCGGAATCGACCGACGCCGTGTGACGCACGGTAATCGCTGGTGGGCGGCGCAAACCAGCGCAGTGGGTGCGGTGGCCCCAGGAGGCCGTCATGGCGGTTTTCCTGGAGGGGAGTTGAGCGGTTTCCGGGGAGGGGCGAAAGGGGACGGGGGGGGGGTGCGTCGAGCGCTCTCCCGTCCCCGTGGCTGATCAGTGGGAGGAGGACACCGGCTGGGGGCTTCGCCTGCCGTTCATGACGAAGTCCTTGTGCCGCGGTCGGCCGCTGGCCGGCAGGACGCGGGCCACGGCGGGCAGCCGGTTCGGTGCGGTCACCAGGACGTCGACGAAGTCCTCCGGCAGCGCGGTGACGGCGTACCCGCCAGAGGCGTCGGTGTGTGCGCGGACCAATTGGCGCCCGTGCCGGTCGGTCACCGTGACCGTCGCGCCGGTCACCGGGGCGCCGTCCGCCTCGCAGACCCGGCCCTGGAGCATGGGCGTCTGACCGTGCGGTGCAGCGGGCGACAGCGGGTGCGGGAGCGGGAGTTCGAAACTGGGATCTTCGACCGCGACGTCCTCGACCGCCGTCGACTCCTCGGTGTCCGCCTCCGCCGCGGCCTTCTCCTTCTTCCGCTGGAGCAGCGCCCCGGTGCCCACCAGCGCCGCGCCGATGACCAACCAGACGACCAGGACCACGGTGGGCCTGACGAGCCCGTTGTTGTCGAAGTAGAACAGGCCGTGCAACGCGTCGATGGCATTGCCGAGCGGCAGGAGCGGATGCATCCAGCGGAAGAAGCCCGGCACCATCTGGTACGGGATGGCCCCGCCGCTGGACGGAATGCTGAACAGGACGAACAGTGTGATCGCCACGCCGACGATGTACTGGCGGACGAACGGCACGAGCCCGTACACGGTCCACGCGACGGCCTGCGTCAGCATGAAGCCGTACAGCATCGCCAGGGGATCGTTCGGCACCACGTCGAGCGCGCGGGCGAAGTAGAAGCCGCCGACGCTGAGGACCGCGCCCACGCCCGCCAAGGTGGTCAGCTTGGCGCGGCGGCTGAGCGAGGTCGCCCGCATCAGCATCATGACGGAGATGTAGGGGACGATGTTCCAGACCATCGCCATGTAGAACATGCCGCTGCCCGTGACGTCGCCGCTCGCCGTCGGCGCGAGGTCGACCGTCTTCAGCTCGGCTCCCTGCTGCGCGGCGATCGGGGTGAAGGTCGCGGTGAGCGTCTGCTCGAGCATGGCGCCGTTGCCCTTGGCGACGTAGAGCGTCGCGTGGTCGCCGTCGACGCTGAACGCGGCGACGGCGTCCCGGTCCTCCACCTGCTCGCGGGCCGCCCGCGCGTCGTCGGCCGGCCTGATGTCGAAGGCGCCGGAGGCCTTCTTCTCCAGACCGGCCTCCAGTTGCGCCGCCGCCACGGGGCTTGACACGGCGACCTTGACGTCGTGCGGCTCCGGGGAGTGGAACGGAAGCATGTAGCAGACCAGGAAGCCGATGAAGAACAGCGCCGGGAACCACAGGCTCTCGGCCAGGGTCTTCGCCTTCGTGGGCTGCGGATCGGGCGGTTGCGCCTCCGGCATGCGGGAGCTCCTCACGTGCTGCGTGTTACTTACCTTAAGTAAATATACAGACCGGGTGTGCCTGTGCCGAAGGGGCCCGTGACCTGGGGCATCATGGAACCCGTGTCCGCCTCCACCGACTCCGACGGTTCCAGCCACTCCGACGACTCCATGCAGCGCCTGCTCCGCGCGGTGACCGCCCTCTCCTACGTGATGGGGCGCAGCCAGGTGCACGGCCAGATCGCCGCGCAGCTCGACGTGAAGGTGGAGCGCGCGGGGTACGCCATGCTGCGCGTTCTGCTCCTGGAGGGCGAGCCGCTGCGCAGCAGCGCGCTGGCCGAGCGTCTGATGGTGCGGCCGCCGCACGTGACGCGTCAGGTGGCGCACCTGGAGGAGCAGGGGCTCGTGGAGCGCGTGCGCGATGCGGACGACCAGCGCGTCCAGTTGGTCCGGATCACCGAACGAGGGCGCAAGGTGGCTCGCCGCCTCAACGAGCTGATGCGCGACCTCCTGGGCCGGACGCTTGAGGACATCCCGGAGCGGGACATCCGCGCGGCGACCCGCGTCATCGAGCGGATGGCGGACAACTCCCTGCTGTGACGGGGCGGGCCAGTCCCTGATCCGTTCTCTGGTTCAAAATGGTCGGATGGTCACGCTCGAGACTCCCCGTCTCCTCCTACGTCGCTGGCGCGAGGGGGACGTCCCGCCCATGGCTGCCGTCAATGCCGACCCCGAGGTCATGCGGTGGATCCGCGACGGGAGCGTCCGCGACGAACAGCAGACCCGCGACGGGATCCGGGCGTGGGAGCGCGAGTGGGAGTCCGAGGGCTTCGGCCTGTTCGCCGTGGAGATCCGGGCCACGGGCGAACTGGCCGGATTCACCGGCCTTTCGGTGCCCCACTTCTTGCCGGAGGTGCTCCCGGCGGTCGAGGTCGGATGGCGGCTTGGACGGTCCCACTGGGGGCAGGGCATTGCCACCGAGGCCGCCGCGGCCGCTGTCCGGTTCGGGTTCGAGGGGCGGGGCCTTGAACGGATCGTCAGCATCACTCAAGTGGGCAACGACGCCTCCGAGCGGGTCATGACGAAACTGGGGATGCGCTTGGACCGCGAGACCGTCAGTCCCGCCGGGGGGCGGCGCGTGCGGGTGTTCGCGTTGTCGTCGGACGAGGTGGGGTGGCGGAGCATCAGCCGACCCGCGACATCGCCAGCCACACCCGGTCCCGTGTCACCGGCACCTCCGTGAAGCGGATGCCCGTCGCGTCGCGCAGGGCGTTGGCGAAGGCCGGGGCGACCGGGTTGAAGGGGCTTTCGCTCATCGACTTGGCGCCGAGCGGGCCGATGGCGTCCGTCGTCTCCATGAAGTGGACCTCGGTGCGCGGGACATCGGCGTACTGGGGGAGTCGGTAGCGGCGGAAGGCGGCCGTGTCGACCGCTCCGCGCTCGTCGATGCGGACCGTCTCGAACAGTGTGGCGCCGAGGGCCTGGGCGATGCCGCCCTCGATCTGGCCGCGGCACTGCATCGGGTTCATGACCGTGCCCGCGTCGGCGGCGTGCACGCTGCGCAGGATGCGGATCTCGCCTGTGCCGGGGTCGACGGCCAGCTTGAACCACTGGGCGTTGAACGCGACCGAGCGCGGGGTGCCGCCGAAGTGGCCGTCGGCGCCGAACTCCACGCCCACCGCGCGCCCGGCGGCGTAGATCTCCTTCAGGAGCAGGCGGCCGTCGGGGTGCACCACCGCCTCCGGTGCGAGGCCGCATTCCGCGCGCGGCACCCGCAGTTGGGTCGCCGCGAAGTCGAGGAGCATGTCGGCCAGGGCGCGGGAGGCGCGCAGCGTGGCCTTGCCCGCGACGACCGTGCCGGTCGAGGCGAAGGCTCCGGTGTCGTGGCGTACGACGTCGGTGTCGGACTGGCGGACGGTGACGTGCTCGACGGTGGTGGCCAGTTCGCCGGCCGCGATCTGCTGGTGGACGGTGGTGGTGCCGTTGCCGAACTCGGCGGTGCCGACGGCCAGATCGAAGGTTCCGTCGGGCAGCAGCGCGGCCTTGGCGTCGGCGATGTGTCCTCCGGGCGGGCCGGTCGCGATCATCGCGAGGGCTGCTCCCTCGCCGACCAGCCAGCCCTCCGGCGCGGGCAGGCCCGCGTCGGTCTGCTCCTGCGCCCGGCGCACCACGGAGACACACTGGTCAAGGCCGTAGCTCGCGATGTGCAGATCCTCCTCGTGGCCTCCGGGCGTGACCATGGGCTCGTCCGCGCCGATGACGTTGCGGGCCTTGAAGTCGAGCGGATCGAGGTCGAGTTGGCGGGCCAGCTCGTCGAAGGCCGACTCGACGGCGAACATGACCTGCCCGAGGCCGTAGCCGCGGAAGGCGCCCGCAGGGACGGTGTTCGTGTAGACGGCGAAGGCGTCGACCTTCTTGTTCTCGGCGCGGTAGACCGCCATGGACTCGCCGACGCTGTGGAACATCACGGCCGGGCCGTGATTGCCGTACGCGCCCGTGTTGGACACCACCCGCAGGCTCAGCGCGGTGAGCGTGCCGTCGCGACGGGCGCCCGCCTTCACGTGGATGGTGAAGGGGTGCCGGGTGGTGGCGCCGTAGAACTGCTCGGGCCGCGTGTACTCCAGCTTCACCGGGCGGCGCAGCTTCAGGACGGCGAGCGCCACGATGTCCTCGACGAGCATCTCCTGCTTGCCGCCGAAGCCACCGCCGACCCGGCCCGCGACGACCCGCACCTTGTCCAGCGGCAGGTCGTAGAGGGCGCACAAGGCGCGGCGTGTCAGGAACGGGGTCTGGGAGCTGGTGCGCACGGTGAGCCGGTCGTCCTCGTCGAACCAGGCGACGGCGCCGTGCGTCTCCAGACTCGCGTGCTGCACGCGCTGGGTGCGGTACGTGTCCTCGTAGACGGCATCGGCCTCGGCGAACCCGGCCTCGATGTCACCGATCTCGCCGTGCGCCTCGCCGACCACGTTGTTCCGCGGACGGGCGATACGGGCCTCTGCGGCGTCCTTGTCGTGGACGACCGGGGCGCCGGGCCGCATCGCCTCCTCCGGGTCGAGGACCGCGGGCAGCACCTCGTACGTCACCTCGACGCGGCGGCAGCCCTCCTCTGCGGCGGCCTCGCTGTCGGCGACGACCGCGGCGACCCGCTGGCCGATGTGGCGGACGGTGTCGTCGAGGACGCGGGTGTCGTCGGGGTCCTCCTCGGGGTGTTCGTGCCGGGCGGTGGAGAAGTGCCGCTCAGGGGCGTCGTGGTGGGTGAGCACGGCGTGCACACCGGGCACGCGCAGCGCGGCCGAGGTGTCGATGGCGGTGACGCGGGCGTGGGCGTGCGGGGAGCGCAGCAGCTTCATGTGCAGCAGCCCCGGCACGTCGAGGTCGAAGGTGTACCGGGCGGTGCCGGTGACGACCTTGGGCCCGGCCGGTGCGGGCAGATTGCGGCCGACGGACTCGCCCGCGCACGGCGCCTCGACGTGCTTCGTGCCGCGCACGGCGTCCTCGATGGCCCGGTAGCCGGTGCACCGGCACAGGTTCCCTTTGAACGCCCGCGGCAGGTCGGCGAGTTTGTCCTCGTCCAGCGCCGCCGTCGTCATGAGGAACCCGGCCGTGCAGAAGCCGCACTGGAAGCCCTGCGCGTCGAGGAACTTCCGCTGTACGGGGTGGAGTTCACCCTCCGGCGAGGCGAGGCCCTCGACCGTGGTGACGGTGCGGCCGTCGGCGCGGAAGGCCGGATACAGGCAGCTGTGCACGGGCTCGCCGTCCACGTGGACCGTGCAGGCGCCGCAGTCGCCCGCGTCGCAGCCCTTCTTTACGCCGAACCAGCCGCGCTCGCGCAGATAGGTGCGCAGACACTGACCCGGGCGCGGTTCCTCCTCGTGGGAACGGCCGTTGACCTCCTTCTTCACTGTGTCGCCTCTCGCAGCTCGCGGCGGATCTCCTCCGCGTACCGGAACGTCATGTGGCGCCGCCACTCGGGCAGCCCGTGGATGTCGTCGAACCACTCGTCGTTCGCGACCGCCGCGTCGATCGCCGACCGCAGTGTCCCGGCGCCCGGCGGCAGCGGGAACCACAGCCGCACCGGCCGCACGGTCGACGCCGTGACCGTGATCGCGAGCGAGCCGTCGACCGGGTCGAGTGTGCCGATGACCAGCACGCCGGAGCGGCCCAGGCCGTACAGGGACGCCTTGCGGAACGCGGTGCGGCAGGCCAGGGCGCGGGCGGGCAGCGTGACCGAGCGCAGCAACTCGCCCTCGCCGAGCACCTTGCGCCCGGCGCCGGTGACGAAGTCGGCGGCCCGCACCCTGCGTCGTACGCCGTCCTGCGCGAGGAGCAGGCACTCGCCGTCGAGCGCGGCGGTCAGCGAGATCATCGGGCCCGCAGGGAGGGCGTTGCAGAGGTTGCCGCCGACCGTGGCCATGTTCCAGATCTTGAAGGAGGCCAGGAAGGCGCGGCAGCACTGCTCGAACAGCCCGGCCGCCTCCGCCGCCAAGTCCTGCGCAAAACGCGACAGTTGGGCGATGGTGCAGGTGGCGGCGATCTCCAGTGAGCCGTCCTCGCGCAGTTCGACCGGCGGCCAGCCGGTGCGGCTCAGGTCCACCAGGCGGCGCAGCGCCGGCTGAGGTTCGGAGAACAGATACGTGCCGCCGCCCAGCCAGGCGTCGCCCGGCCGCCAGGGCGCGGGCAGCCTGGCGTCGCGTATCTCCGTCACCGTGTTCAGGTCCATGGCCGCCAGTGAAGCAACGCGGACCCGCCCCGGACGACTGGTTCACCACACGGAAACAGCGACGTTTCCGGCCCGCCTCTTGGTGAATCAACCAAGAGGCGTTTCCTTCACCTGGCCTTGCATTTACGATGCAGTGACTCGCATGTACCTGGTGAATGCGAGGTGTGCCGGGTGGGTCATCCATGTCGTCCACCACCCGGCGAGCGCACGAGGAGTCGGAACGCATGCACGTCGAACACCTCCTGGAGGACCAGAGCCTCGGACTGCGCCCGTTGTGGGCCCGGGGCACACCCCTGACGCGAGAGATCAGCGGGGTGACCGTCACCGACCTGGAGGACCCGGCCCGTTTCGTGCGCGCGGGGGAGGCCGTGCTCAGCGGTTTGGTGTGGTGGACACCGGACGACGGCGAGGACAAGGCCGAACGCTTCGTCGGCGCGCTGCGGGAGGCGGGCGCCGCCGTCCTGCTGGCGGGGGAGGAGACACATGGCGCCGTCCCGGACGCGCTGATCGAGGCGTGTGTACGACACGAGCTGCCGCTGGCGGCCGTACCGGCGCACGTGATGTTCCGGGCCGTGACCGAGACCGTGTACCTGCAGCAGTGGGGCGAGTTGAGCCGCCGGCACGCGCTGCCGGACTATCTGCGCGAACGGCTCGGCCGCCTCCTGGCCCGGGAGGCCGGGCCGGAGGATCTCCTCACTGCCGCGTTCGCCCACCTGCGCTCGGACGTCGCCGCGTACGTCCTGACGCCCGCGGGACGTACGGTCGCGGCCACGTCCGGTGCGGCGGCGCTGCCCGCGGGGGTCGATCCGCTGGCTGAGGGGGCCGGGGGTGTCACGGTGCCGGTCGACGTGGGCGGCTTCTCCGCGTACGAGCGGTGGCTGCTGCACCTGCCGGATGCCGGGGCCGCGCCGCCCCGACTGGTGCACGAGGTGGCCGCGCTGCTGGGGCGCTGCCAGGAGTCGCGGGCCCGGCGCGCGGCCGCCGACCGGCAGGCCGCGGACGATCTGGGCGCGCTGCTCGCCGGTGGCGAGGCGGATGCCGGGGCGGCCGTGGCAGGTGTCGAGCGGGGGCTGCGGGCCTGTGGGCTTCCGGCCGACGGCCGGTACCTGGTGATCGCGGCGGTCGTCGGTGCGCGGCGGAACGGAGGGACGGCGGCGACGGCGGCACTGCGGGAGGTGGCGGCCTGTGCGGCGCTCGGGCCCGCGGCCGTGGGGAGCCTCCCGGACGGCACCGCGTTCGCCGTGACACCCGAGGGGGAGACGGCCGTCGGACTCGGCGAGGTGTGGCAGCGCATCGCCGCCTGCGACGCGCCCGTACCACTGCACGGTGGCACCGGGTCCCCGGCCGCGGGGCCGCAGGGCCTGGCCGCGGCCCTGGCCGAGGCCCGCTACGCCCTGGCCTGCGCCCGCAGTACGGCCCCCGACGCCTCGCTGCTCACCGATGCCACGGCACTCGGCAGCCTCGACACACTCCTGGCCGGAGTCCCCGCCCCGGTCCGCACCGTGTACAGCCGCACCGTCCTCGGCCCCCTGCTCGAACCGCGCAGCGCGTCCGCCGCCCCCTTCCTGGAGACCCTGCGCACGTTCCTCGCCTGTGACGGCTCATGGGCCCGCACGGCCGAGGCGATGCACCTCCACGTGAACACCGTCCACTACCGCGTCCAGCGCATCGAACACTTCACGGGCCGCGACCTGTCCCGGCTCTCCGACCGGCTGGATCTGTGGGCGGCGTTGGTGTGTCGCGCGGAGTGACCCCAGCCGGGGAGGCACGGGTGGTCAGCCCGCCCCGCCGTCGAGCAGGCGACTGTAGCGCAGCCGCAGGGCCCGCTCCGTGCTCGCTGCCACCGTGACGAGGACGACCGCGAGGTTCATCCACACCGAAAGGTGCACGGGTGAGGTGAACGCGCCGATGTGCTGGGCGATTTCGGGCGGCCTCGTCACCTTCTCGACGAGCTGGGAGAGGAGCAGGGCCAGCGCCGCGGCGAGCGCCACCGCCGAGAGGAAGCCGATGACGCGGCTCAGCGCCGGGTGCCTGCGGTCGAGGTTCGCACGGTGGCCCTCGGCGGAGGCCGGATCGGGGGTGAGCTGCTGCTCGTACCCCTCGGTGGTGACGTAGTGACAGCGCTTGAGGCCGAAGGCGCTCATCGACACCTCGACGGTGCCGCCGGGGACGGGGAAGACGGCGGGGAGCTTGGACACGGCGTGCTGCCTGCCGTCGACGTAGAGCTGCGCCTTGACGTTGCCGGAGCTCTGGTTCTGGCCGTGCCGGACGTCCACGGCGTAGACGGTGTGCCGGCCCGTGGCGTCGTCCGTCAGACGGAGGTGGAACAGGGCCCGGGAGAGCTGCTGCCACCAGCGGAAGCGCTTCAGTTCCCGCCCGTCGCCGGGCTTCACCCGCTGCACCGCCCGACGCCGACGCCATTCCTTGAACATGCCCGTTCTCCACTTCCCCGTGTGCCGGTCGCGTTACTTGGTCGGCTGTTCCGCCGCGCAGTGGCGGTCCTTCGACGGCCGCTTTCCGGCGGTGAGATACGTCGTCACCGCGTCGTTCGCGCAGGTGTTGGTGCCGGACGGGTAGACGCCGTGTCCGCCCTGGTCGGCCGTCACCATGACGGCCCGGTGTCCGAAGGCCCGACGCAGCTTCTCGGCGCCGGCCAGCGGCGTACCGGGGTCCCGCTCGTTCTGCACCATGAGCACGTTCGACGGGCCCTTGTCACCGATGCGTACCGGCGGCTCGGTCCGCTCGTCCGGCCAGAAGGCGCAGGGGCCGATGCTTGCCGTGGAGCCGCCCAGCTTCGGGTACAGCACTCGGTCGATCGCGGCGTTGCGCTGGTACGCGCCGATCGACCGCGGCCAGCGGCTGTCGTTGCAGATCGTGTGGAAGCGGGCGGCCATGAAGTTCTCGAAGTTCGGCATCGCCGGTTCGTCGGGCAGCGGCTCGCCCGTGTCGAGGGCCTGCCAGGTCTTGGCCAGCGTGGCCAGGCTCGCGTCGGTGTAGAGGCTGTCGAGCGTCTTCCCGCGGAACACCGTGCCGTCGTAGCCCTGGACCGGCTTCTCGTCGAGCCGCCGTGCCAACTCGTCGAACTTCTCGGTCACTTGCCGCGGTGTGTCGCCCAGACCGTACTCGGGGTGCGCGGCGGCGAACGCCGCGAAGTCCGGGAACCGGTCCTCCATGCCGCGCGCGAGCATCCGCATGCCCGTGACGTCGTAACCGCCAGGACCCAGGTTGCTGTCGAGCACGATCCGGTCGTCGCGCCGCGGGAACAGCGTCGTGTACACCGAACCGAGCTGGGTGCCGTAGGAGGCGCCGAGATACGAGATCTGCGACTCGCCCAGCGCCGCCCTGATCCGGTCCATGTCGCGCGCGGAGTTCGCGGTGGTGATGTGCGGCAGCAACCCCGACGTGTTCGAGGTGGCGCACTGCTCGGCGACGGTCCGCGCGTGAGCCGCCTCCCTGGCGACGTCGGCCGCGTTGTGCGCGTACGGCGGAATGTTGCCGTGCGCCTGCTGCTCCTCCGTGAGGTCGCAGGTCACCCGGGTGCTGCGGCCGACGCCGCGCGGGTCGAAACCGATCAGGTCGTACGAGTCCTGCACCTCCTGCGGCAGCCCCGTCGTGGCGAGCGTGTACGGGTAGCCGATCCCCGAGATGCCGGGGCCGCCCGGATTCACCAGCATGATGCCGCGCCGCTTCGAGGGCTTCTCGCTCGCCAGCCGGGAGACGGCGATGTCGATCTGCCGGCCGTCCGGATCCCGGTAGTCCAGAGGGACTTGGAGCGTCGCGCACTCGAGCCGGGAGGCGGGGTCGTCGCCGGACTTCTTCGCCCCCTCGGGGGTCTCGGACTTCTCCGACTTCTTGGCGCACGGACTCCATCGCAGGGTGCTGCCGGACGTCGCCCGGGCGGTGTCCGGCGTCGCCGCCAGTGACACACCGGTGAGGGTCGTGGCCGCCACCGCCGATGCGGCGAGGCCGAGCGAAAGTGTCTTCGTCTTCCTGTGCATGTGTGGTGTCTCCTCCGATGCGGGGCGGCAGCTGTCGGGCCGCATGTGAACGAGTCTGTTCAGCGGGCGCTCCCGGCACATCGGCCCGCCGTCCCGACCCGTCTTCGACCGAGGTCGGGGTGGTGCTTCGACCTGCGTAGGGGGTGCGCCAGACCTTGGGCGGCTGCGCGGGCCCGTACGTCCTCGCGACAATGGCGGCATGAACACGGACGCAGCGCCGCCGCTCGCATGGTGGGAGCAGGCCTGGCGGCTGGCGGCCGCGGTGGCGGTGGGCATCCCGGTATGGCTCTCCACGGGTGTGCTGATGGCGCCCGGAGAGGCGGCCGAGACGGGCTCCTGGTTCAGCACCTGGGACCCGCTGGTGGCGCTCGCCTGCCTGGTCCTGCTGCTGTGGCGGCGCCGGTTCCCGCGCACCGTGGCCCTGACGGTCGTGGCCGCCTCGACCACCTCGGGACTCGCCACCGGCGCCGCGCTCCTGGCGCTGGCCTCGCTCGCCACGCGCCGCCGCCGGGTGGAGACCGGCGCCGCCATCGTGCTCTACGTGGCCGCGTCCACGATCGCCGTCCAGTTCTACCCGGTGGACAGCGCGACCGGCCCGGCCTGGCTCCAACTGCTGATTCCGACGCTGACCGCGGGCATCGCGGTGGCCGTCGGCACGGCCGTCGGAGCGCGGCGCGCGGAGGTACAGTCGCTGCGGGAGCGGGCCGCGAGCCTGGAGCGGGAACAGACGGCGCGCGCGGCCCAGGTACGGGCCCAGGAGCGCAACCGGATCGCCCGCGAGATGCACGACGTACTGGCACACCGGATCTCCCTCGTCGCCATGCAGGCCGGAGTCCTCGACCACCGCGCCGACCTCCAGCCCGAGGAACACCGCATGCTGGTCCGCGGCATCGCCGACGGCTCCCACCACGCGCTGGAGGAACTGCGCGACGTCCTCGGCGTGCTCCGCGCCGACCCGGACCGCCCAGAGGCCCCACAGCCCTCCCTCGACGGCGTGCCCGCACTGGTCGAAGAAGCCCGTACATCGGGACTCGATGTCACGCTCACCACCACCGTGACGGGCACACCCTCGGAAACGGTCGGCCGCACCTGCTACCGGATCGTCCAGGAGGGACTGACCAACGCGGCCAAGCACGCCCCCGGCGCGGACGTGCACGTCACCATCGAGGGAACGGAAGGCGGCGAACTCCACGTCGGCGTCCGCAACTCCGCGGGCTCGGGCCGCACGGTCAGGACACCGTCGTCCGGCTACGGCCTGCTCGGCCTCGGCGAGCGCGTCACCCTCGCCGGTGGACGACTCGACCACCGCGCGACGTCCGACGACGGATATGTGCTCACCGCCCAACTACCCTGGCCCCACGCCCCCTACGAGAAATGAGCGCGCGTGGACAGCGAGCGGGATCCGGGACGTGCCGTGCGCGTCGCCATCGTCGACGACGACCAGCTGGTACGGATGGCGCTACGCCTCATCATCGACGGTGAACCGGACCTGACCGTCGTCGCGGAGGCCGCCGACGGGGACGCCGCGATCGGCGCGGTGGACGAACACCGGCCCGACGTCGTGCTCATGGACGTACGGATGCCGGGCCGCGACGGCCTCAGTGCGACGCGTGAGGTCCTCGCCAAGGAGACACCGCCGCGGGTGCTCATGCTCACCACGTTCGACTCCGACGACCTGGTGCTCGGCACCCTGCGCGCCGGGGCGCTCGGCTTCGTCCTCAAGGACACCCCGCCGGCCCGGATCGCCGACGCCGTCCGCACGGTCGCGGACGGCAACCCCGTACTCTCCCCGGAAGCCACCGCGCGGGTCATCGCCGCGGCCACGGGCCCGCAGTCCTCCGACACCCGCAATACGTCCCGCGACGCCGCACGCAAACGCCTCTCGGCCCTGACCGACCGCGAACTCGACACGGCCCGCGCCATCGCGGACGGCCTCGGCAACCCCGAGATCGCCAAGCGCCTCCACATCAGCATCGCGACCGTAAAGGCCCACACCAGCAGCCTCTTCACCAAGCTGGCGGTCGAGAACCGGGTGCAGATCGCACTGCTGGTGCGCGACGCGGCGGAATGACCCGCCACCCGTGACAGCCGGTCACAGGTGCGGCCCTCGGGTCACGACCGCGTCGCCGTCCCGCACTTGTCGTCCCCGGCGTCGCCCATCTGGTCCTTCAGCGTGGTGCTCCGGTCGTACGGGTCGAGTACGGGGCCGTCGCCGGAGGTGCCTTCCTCGGTGAAGGACGGGGTGAGGTAGCCGGTGTAGGTCTCGCAGCCGACGTTGGTGGTGTTCACGCGGTTCGAGACGACCGAGAAGGTGCCCGGCTCGGTGACTATTTTTGCCGGGTCGGGCCAGTTCATCACCACTTCGCGGCGGACGATGACGCGCGTGACACTACGGTCGTCGCCCGCCTCCGCGCGCACCACCGGGTAGACGTAGGTGACGTCCGTGGTCACCTTCAGGGCGCCTTTGTCGCCCTCGGCGTACGTGATGCGGCCGCGGGTCTTGACCACGTCGCCGACCAGTTTCACCTTCGCCGTGTCGAAGCGGCTGAACAGTACGAGGGGGTTGTACTTCTCGCTCGGCGAGGTGAGTGACGTGTTGAGGAAGGTGGCTTCCTTCGGCTGGTGGGGGTTGATGAGGGCGATGGCCTCGGTGGGGCGTTCGCCGCGCAGTACCGCGGGGTCCAGGCTGGAGGCCGTCAGGAAGTCGCGGGAGCGGGACAGTGACTGCGCGACCTGTGTTGTGGTCATCCAGCCAGTGGCCCGGGCCGGGGGCACGTCGATCCCTGCCGCCCCGTCGGCCCAGCGTGCGGCGGGGGATCCGGCGAAGGGTTCCGACAGCGTCGGGGTGCCGGTCGCCTCGCCCGGCGGCGCCGTGGGGCGGACGCTCTCCGTGGTGAGCGGTGTCGCCTCGTCGGCGGAGCCGCCCCGGAGCCAGTTCGTCACGCGTGTCGGGGAGAGCGCCACGATCAGCAGGGCCAGCGCCGCCGCCAGGCCGAGCGCGTACCAGCCACCCCTGCGCCGGGGCCGCCGCGGCGGATGGTGCGCACGCCACGCCTCGACCCGGGCGTCCTCCTCCCGCAAGCGGCGCGTCACCATGCGGGCGCGCGCCGACGGCTCCTTCGGTGCGTCCTTCACACCGTCCTCGGACTCCTGGAGGAAACGCTCCCAATCCTCGTCCGACAACGACGAACCGCTCTGATCCCCACCCGAATTCACCCTGAAATCCCCTTGTGCCGTGCGGTTTCCGTGGCAGCACGCCCCTCCCCAGGGCGGTCCGCCGTCGACGGATAATGGCACAGGTGCGGCGCGGGTCGACGCCGAGGGAGGCGGGACCGTTCACGAACGGCCCCGCCTCGGATGGTCGGTCGACGGTCAGACCCGGTCGGCCGCGATCAGCACGTACTGGAACGAGCCGTCCCTGTACGAGTTGATGAACGCGTCCTCGATCCCCGTGACGAGCGACGACGTGGCCCGCAGCTCCCAGTAGGGCAGGGTGTCGGGGGTGAGGTCGATGACGGCCTGCGGCACGAGGCGGTTGTCGGCCATCGCGCGCAGGTACTCGCGGCGCGAGTGGATGTTGCACTCGAAGTGCGCGTTGATCTGGGACACCCACTTCGAGGGCTGGCCGTAGCGCGGGTTCCAGCAGCCCGTGATGGTCACGTAGCGGCCGCCGACCTCCAGGATGCGGGAGTGCTCGGCGAACAGGTCGTGCAGGTCGACGTACATGGTCGACTCGTTGTTCCACGACGCCGAGATCTGCCCGGTCTCGAACGGGGTGGACAGCATGTTGCAGACGCGCGCCCGCACGTGGTCCTGGATGCCGAGCTCCTCGGCCCGGCCGTTGGCGAAGTCGGCCTGCTTGGCCGAGAGCGTGACCCCCTCGACCTGGCACCCGAAGTGCTGGTGCGCCATCACCATCGAGCCGCCGCGCCCGCAGCCGGCGTCCACCACGGTGTCGTCGCGCCCGATGTCGCCGAGGTGCCTGAGCAGGTAGGCGGCCTGCGCCGACTCGAGCCGGTGCAGCTCGGCGATCAGCTTCTGCTCGTTCGCGTCGCCCGCGGGGTCGCCGAGCGCGGCGCGGTCGACCTCGCCGATGCCGTAGTGGTGGTGGTACAGACCGTCGACATCGCCGAGCCGCAGATTGACCGGCCGGGCCTCGCCGTCCCAGTAGCGCGCGATGTCGCCCTGGTAGGGGGTGGCAGGCTCGGGGATGAACGGAGAGGTGGTGCTGGGAGCCGTGGCGGTGAGTTCGGTGCTGGTCACTGAATGAATCCCATCTCTTACCAGAAGTCCGGCAGGCTGTAGCGGTACGTGTTGTTCTGGTGCCATTGGTGGTTGCCGTCGACCCACGCCGCGACGCCCCGCAGGAAGCGCTGGACGTTCGGGAGCGGGCAGGCGGCGGCCAGGGCCGCGGCCTCTGTTTCGAAGGCGTGCATGAGTTCGTTGTGGACCTCGACCGACTTGAGGTAGGCCTCCTTGTCGGACAGGTCCTCGCGTTCGGCGATCACGACCGGCAGGTTCAAGTGCCGGCCAGGGGCGTCGAGTTCCTTCGTGTAGGAGTACAGGTCGTTGACGATGGTCGTCGCGTTGCCCGCGAGCGCGATGACCTTCTGCATGTCCGGCAGGGCATGCAGGTCCGCCGGCAGTTCGTAGCCGCCGACGGTGTCGGTGATGGTCGGGCAGGGGCGGAAGTTGTTGAACTGGCGCATCGCCAGGTACTCCCACACCTCCGGTACGTGGTCCTGCTCGGACCAGGCGGCCTCGGCGAGGTATCCCATGTGCAGGCGGGCCATGTCGTGCCGGTACCGGTCGGCCTGGGACGGACTGCTCGCCCGGACGAAGTACTCCATGGCGGAGCGGTAGGCGCGCCGGGGCGCGTCCGCGTGGAGCGACTCGGCCCACTGCGGCTGGTACTCCTGCGTCGTGTACAGCGGGTCGAGGGTGGTGTGGGCCAGCAGGAGCCGTGAGCCGAGGCCGACGGGCGAGCCGCCGTGGTCCTCGCAGTAGCAGTCGTCCAGCGCGTTCTCGGCCATCATCAGCCGGGTGGCGATCATGACGTGGTCGACCGTGGGTGCGTCGGGGTGACAGCCGACCATGTAGCTGCCCACGGAGAACCCGTCGAACTCCTCCTCCCAGTCGTCGGGATACAGGCTCACCTCGTCCAGCGCCCAGTCCTTGATCCGGCGGCTGACCTCCGCGACCCGTACGGGGTCAGGGTCGGGCACCGGGTGGTGGTACAGGCCGGGAACGGGGCGGCCCTTCGCCGGCGCCGGATCCGCGGGCGCCGGTCGGTGTGTCGGCGGCTCCTCGCACGGAGTCAGCCGCAGGCCCGCCGTGCCGAGCCCGCTCGGACCGCGCAGCACCCGCTCCAAACCGGCGTCCACGGAAGGCACTCCGGCCGCCGGTGCCTCGACCGCGGGAGCCTCGGCGACGGTGGAAACGGCATCGGCGACGGAGGGCGCGCGGGGCGGGCCGCCCGTGGCAGCGCTGATGTCACGGGCGCGGGCAGCGGCGTCGGCAAGGACCTGCGCCCCGAAGCGGGAGGCCGCTTCCGGCAGGCTCGACTGCACAGGTGTCGGCTCGGGCGGGGGCATCCATGTCTCCTTGAGGGCTCCTTGGTGGGTGGGCGGCTGCGGTCCTGCCCCGCTTACCTGCCGGGCCAGCGGCCGATCTGCACGTTCTCCAGCACGCCGACCGCGTCCGGCACGAGGATCGCGGCGGAGTAGTAGGTGCTGACGAGGTACTTGGTGATGGCCTGCTCGTCGATGCCCATGAACCGCACCGACAGGCCCGGCTCGTACTCGTCCGGCAGACCCGTCTGGTGCAGGCCGACGACACCCTGGTTGTCCTCGCCGGTACGCATGACGAGGATCGAGCTGGTCCGCTCCTTGGTGACCGGGATCTTGTTGCAGGGCAGGATCGGCACCCCGCGCCAGGCCGGGACCTGCTGGCCGCCGAGGTCCACGTGGTCGGGGTACAGGCCCCGCGCGTTGAACTCGCGGCCCATCGCCGCGATCGTGCGGGGGTGCGCCAGGAAGAACTTCGAGCCGCGGCGGCGGCAGAGCAGCTCGTCCAGGTCGTCCGGGGTCGGCGGGCCCGAGTGCGGCTGGATGCGCTGCTTGAAGTCGGCGTTGTGGAGCAGGCCGAACTCCCGGTTGTTGACCAGCTCGTGCTCCTGGCGTTCGCGCAACGCCTCGATGGTGAGCCTGAGTTGCTCCTTGGTCTGGTTCATCGGCTCGTTGTAGAGGTCCGCGACCCTGGTGTGGACCCGCAGGATCGTCTGGGCCGCCGACAGCTCGTACTCGCGCGGTTTGGCCTCGTAGTCGACGAAGGCGCCGGGCAGTTCGTGCTCGCCGACGTGCCCCGCCGACATCGGGATCTCGGCCTCGCCGCGGTGGTTCTGACCCCGGCCCGCGAGCGAGGTGAACTCGTCCACGTGCTCCTGCAGTTGCGGTGCGGATGACAGCACGGACGCGAAGTCGGCGCGCGAGAGGGTGAGCAGGGTGCCCGAGGTGTCGGCGACCGCGGTCTGCTCCCAGCGGGCGTCCTCGTCCAGCAGAGCGTGGTCGCCGAAGCGGTCGCCGTCGGCGAGGACGTCGAGGGCGACCTCGTCGCCGTACTCGCCCTCGGAGAACTGGCTGACGCGGCCGTGCGCGATGAGGTGGAGCTTGTCCGCGGGCGCCCCGCGCTCGACCAGGGTGTCGCCGGCCCGGAAGTCGCGCTGCACGCAGCGGTCGGCGATGGCGGTGAGCACCTCGACGTCGTCGAAGCCGCGCAGCAGGGCCAGTTCACCGAGTTCGCGGGGGATCACCCGGACGTCGCCGCCGTCCTGGATGAACTCGATGGTCCCGTCGCCGACGGTGTAGGTCAGGCGGCGGTTCACCCGGTAGACGCCGCCCTTGGTCTCCACCCAGGGCAGCATGCGCAGCAGCCACCGCGAGGTGATCTCCTGCATCTGCGGTGCGGACTTGGTCGTGGTGGCGAGATTGCGGGCGGCCGCCGTGCCCAGACTCTTCTGCTGGGGCGGCACCGAGGCGGTCTCCGGCGTGGTCGAGTCAACTGTCATCGGGTGAGCTCTCCTTGGTCGGGCGAAAGCGTTCAAGCTCGTAACAACGGGACAGAAGAAGGAAAGGCGAATATGTCGGAGGTAATGCCTCCAGAACTTGCATCACCGTAAGGGCCGCCCGGGCCGTCCGGCCAAGGGAAATCGGCGACATTAACTCGATGCGATGATCAAGGACCGCGCGGTGTTTGCCCCGTGACCGATGGAACTCAGCCCGATTTTCTGAAGAGCCCGAAGGGGCCCCGGCCCCGGCTCACGCGGCATGAGCGCGCCGCGGCGCCGCAAACCGACAAAAGTCGGCCACCTGCCGCAGAGCTCCGCATTGCCGACCGGGTATCGCGCGCGGTACGGGCGGAACCGGAACCCGCCCGCGCGGCTGTGCGAGCCACCGCGTTACCCTGGCCGCCGTACCGGACACGGGGTGCCCCCACCAGAGGGCTGAGAACACACCCGTCGAACCTGAACCAGTTCGTACTGGCGGAGGGATGTCTCATGCCTGTGGCGCATGTTTCCAATGGCCTGCCTGCCGACCGCGAGAGCGGCGCCTTCGACGGGCGGATGCCCGCGGCACCCGGCGACCTCGGCATCGAGGGGCACGGCATCGAACCGGTGCCCGAGGCCAACCGCTATGGCGGGGCCGGGCGCCTGTTCACCGTCTGGTTCGCCCCGAACCTGACCATGACCGGCGTCTTCACCGGCACCGTCGGCATCGCCCTCGGCCTCGACTTCGCCACCGCGCTCGCCGCCGTCGTGCTCGGCACCCTGATCGGCGCGATACCGACCGCGTACCTGGGCACGTGGGGCAGCCGCACCGGAGCCGGGCAGTTGCCACTGGCCGGGCTCGCCTTCGGGCGCGGCGTCGTACTGCCGGGCGTGCTCCAGTGGCTGTCGTCCATCGCCTGGGACGCGCTGATCGGCCTGTTCGGCGGCGACGCGCTGGCCCGGCTGTTCGGCTGGCCGTTCTGGCTCGGCGTCCTCGTCATGCTGCTCGCCCAGGGACTCCTCGGCGTCCTCGGCTACGAGGCCATCCACCGGCTGCAGATCGTCATGACCTTCGTGCTCGGCGCCGCCTTCGCGCTCATCGCCTGGCGGATGCTCGACGGCGTGCACCCCGCCGCCCACGGCTCCGCACTGGGCGCCGACCGCGCCGGGGCGTTCGTCCTGACCAGCACCATCGCGCTCAGCCTCAGCCTGTCCTGGGCGCCGTACGCCAGCGACTTCAGCCGCTACCTGCCCGCGGCCACTTCCCGCAAGCGCATGTTCTGGTACACGCTGCTCGGCCTGCTGGTGTCGTTCACGGCCGTCCAGGCCCTCGGCCTGTGGGGCGCCTCCGTGCTCACCGACCAGACCGCGGCCGGCGTCGACAAGATCCTCGGCGGGGGAGCGCTCGGCGCGTTCGGACTGCTCGCCGTGGCCCTCGCCGCGCTGTGCAGCAACGCCATGAACGACTACAGCGGCTCACTCGCCCTCCAGACCATCGGCGTGCGCATCCCGCGCCCCGTGGCCGCGGCTCTCGCCGCCGTGCTCGGCTTCCCGCTCGTGCTGTGGATGCACGCTGCCGACACCACCGCGCGCTTTCAGAATGTGCTGCTGTTCGTCGGGTACTGGATCCCCGGATTCGTCGCCATCGTCCTGGTCGACTGGCGCGCGCGGGCCAGGGCGCGCGCCGGGGCACCGCTCGACCTCGCCGCCGAGCGCGAGCGACGACAGCCCGCCTGGCCCGCCCTGCTGGCCTTCGCGGCGGCCTTCGGCGCGGCGGTCCCGTTCATGGACACCAGCCTGTACGTGGGCCCGGTGGCCGACGCGCTGCACGGCGCGGACGTGTCGTACTACGTGGCGTTCCTCGTGGCCGCCGCCGTATACGCGCCGCTGCGGCTGCGACGACGCGGCTGACCTGCCCCCCCGCCGTACGAGTCCCTGTACCTCGCACCTCGCACCTCCTGTACTTGGAGTCACCCCATGCCCCAGACGTCCCCCGGCCGCCCCGATGACCTCGTCGCCTTCGCGGCGCAGGCGCTCGGGCGCGTACAGAACGACGCACCGCTGGTGCAGTGCCTGACGAACGCGGTCGTCACCGGGTTCACCGCCAACGTCCTGCTCGCGGTCGGCGCCGCGCCCGCCATGGTCGACATCCCGGACGAGGCGGGGGCCTTCGCCCGCGTCGCCTCCGGCGTGCTGGTCAACCTCGGCACCCCGCGCGTCGAACAGCGCGCCGCGATGCCCGAGGCGGCGCGGGCCGCGGCCGAGGCGGGCACGCCGTGGGTCCTCGACCCGGTGGCCGTCGGCGCGCTGCCCGTGCGCACGGCGCTCGCCGCCGACCTGCTCGCGCTGCGGCCGACCGTGATCCGGGGCAACGCCTCCGAGATCATCGCGCTCGCGGGCGCGGGCGGCGGCGGCCGGGGCGTGGACGCCTCCCACGGTGTCGACGACGCCGAGGACGCGGCCGCCGAGCTCGCCCGCCGCGCGGGCAGCGTGGTCGCCGTGTCGGGACCCGTGGACTACATCACGGACGGCACGCGCGCCGCCCGGATCGCCAACGGGGACGCCCTGCTGACCCGCGTCACCGGCGGCGGCTGCGCGCTCGGCGCGGTGATGGCCGCGTTCGCCGGGGTGGACGAGGACCGGTTCGCGACGACCGTCGCCGCCTCCACCGCGTACACGATCGCCGCCGAGTCCGCGGCGCGGGCGGCGTCCGGACCCGGCAGCTTCGCGGTCGGCTTCCTGGACGCGCTCGCCGCGCTGACCCCGGAGGACGTGGCGGTGCGGGCGGACGTGTCATGACGGCCCGTACTCATTCCGCGGACGGGAAGGTCGACTTGTCGGTTTATCTCGTCACCGACCCGGACCAGTGCGCGGCGCGCGGCCGGAGCGTGGCCGAGACCGTCGAGCGGGCCGTGGCCGGGGGCGTCACCGCTGTGCAGATCCGGGAGAAGCACGCGGGCGGCCGGGAGTTCCTGCGGACCGTCCTGGACGTCGCCGAGATCCTGCCCGACCATGTCGCGCTGATCGTCAACGACCGGGTCGACGTGTTCCTGGCCGCACGGGCGCACGGCGCACGGGTTACGGGTGTCCACGTGGGCCAGTCCGACCTGCCCGCCACCTCCGTGCGCCACCTCATCGGCGACGAAGCCGTGCTGGGTCTGAGCGCGGCCACCGCCGACGAGCTGCACGCCGCCGCGACGTCCGCCGCGCGCGTCGACCACGTCGGCATCGGCGCCCTGCACGCCACCCGCACCAAGGCCGACGCCCCCGAGCCCCTCGGCCGCGACGGCTTCGCCGCGCTGGTCCGGCTGAGCGAGCTGCCTGCCGTGGCGATCGGCGGTGTCAGCTCCGCCGACCTGCCGCACCTGCGGGCCGCGGGTGCGGCAGGGGCCGCGATCGTGTCCGGCATCTGTGCCGCGGACGACCCCCGCGCCGCCGCCAGGTCCTACGCCGCCGCGTGGTCCGGCGGCCAGGACACCCACACCCGTACACCGGCCCGTAGCCGTATCCGAAAGGATGTCTCCGCATGACCGAGACGCCGCCCGCGGTCGCGCCGCCCCGCGTGCTGACCATCGCCGGATCGGACTCCGGCGGAGGCGCCGGGATCCAGGCCGACCTCAAGACGATGCTGGCCCTCGGCGCGCACGGCATGAGCGTGCTCACCGCGGTCACGGCCCAGAACTCCCTTGGTGTACAGGGCGCTTGGAGCCTGCCGCTGGAGGCGGTGCGCGCCCAGTACCGCAGCGTCGTCGACGACATCGGTGTGCAGGCGCTCAAGACCGGAATGCTCGCCGACCCCGACATGGTCGTCACGGTCGCCGAGCTGCTGGCCGAGGCGCCGGCCCCCGTGGTCGTGGACCCCGTCAGCGTCTCCAAGCACGGCGACCGGCTGCTCGCCAACGACGCCGTCGACGCCGTACGCGACCGGCTGCTGCCGGTGGCGACCGTGGTCACCCCGAACCTCGACGAGGTCGCCGAACTCACCGGCGTGGCGGTCGAGGTGGACACCGCCGAGGCCGACATGCGACGCGCCGCCGAGCGACTGCTCGCGTACGGCCCCCGTTGGGTGCTGGTCAAGGGCGGTCATCTGCCCGGCGAGGCGGTCGACCTGCTCACCGACGGCGCGAGCGAACACTGGCTGCGCTCGCCGCGCCACGACAACGCCCACACCCACGGCACCGGCTGCACCCTCGCCTCGGCGGTCGCGGTCGGCCTGGCCGGGGGTCATGATGTGCCGGAGGCGGTGCGCCGGGCGAAGGAGTACGTGACCGGGGCCATCGCGGCGGGATTCGCGCTCGGCGACGGGATCGGGCCGGTCGACCACGGGTGGCGGTTCCGCGCGGTGTGATCACTTCCCTTCGGGAGGCTGTGCGGAGGCGGTCGCCGCCGCACGGGAGCCGACCAAGAGCAGGCAGAGCACGGCGAACCCGGCGACGATCCCGGCCAGGACGAGCAGCGGATCGAGCGGACGGGCGGCGCCGACGGCCTGCGTCGCGGGGGTCTGCTCCGCTTCCGTCTCCGGAGTGGGGGATGCGGGGACCGACGGTGCGGCGGCCGCGCTGCTGTGGTGCTCGGACGGTGTGGGCGACGAGCTGTGCGTGGCGCGGTGCGTGGGGCTCGGGCTCGACGTCTTGGTGGGTGTCCGGCCGTGCTGCTCATGGGTGTGGACTGCCGCAGGGGGCGGAGTGCTGGGAGCCGGGGCGCGGGTCGTCCCGGCGGCCTTGACGACGATGCCGCCGGTCATTCCCGGGTGCACGGTGCAGACATAGCCGTACGAGCCCGCCGTGGTGAACGTATGGCTCCAGGTGCCGCCCTTGTCGAGCATCGGCGAGTGGATCGGGGCCGGTCCCGAGGTGGTCTTCACGTCGTGCGGCGCGGTGTCCTGGTTGACCCAGGTGACGGTGTCGCCGACGGGGATCGTGAGCGTACGCGGCCCGAACGTGTAGCCCGACATGAGCACTTGGTGGCCCGCGGCGTGCACGCTGGGCGCGGGGAGGAACACGAGGGCGCCGGAGCTGAGCAGGGTGGCGAGCGAGAGGCGTACGGCGCGGTGGGTCAGGCGGGGCATGTGAACTCCGCGGCGACGAGCAGACGCAGCTGGTCTGCGGGGCGGATGCGGGACAGGGCGAAGCCCGTGGTGCGGCGCAGATGGCGGTGGGGGACGCGTGCGGTTCCGACGACGAGCAGGCTGTCGTCGGTGCGGGTGACGACACGCAGGGGCAGTGTCGCGGGGACGCCCGGAACGGTCGGGTCGGCCGTGGCCAGTTCGCCGTGGAAGAGCAGCCGGGAGCCGTTCGCGTGCGGTTCCAGTGAGGTGCCGACGAAGGTGAGTGTGTCGCCGCCGAGTGCGTCACCGGTGAGCTTGAGGGCCAGCACGCAGTCGTCGGGCGACGGCGCGACGGTGAGGGTCGCCTCGTCGGCGGTGACGCGGCGGCGCAGAGTGGTCAACGGGCCGAGAAAGGTGGCGAGTTCGACGATGCAGCGGTCGCCTGGGGCGGTGTACGTGCCGGGGCGCGGCAGCCAAGCCGGGTGGCCCGGTTCGGGTGGTCTGGTGTCCGGCGTGGGAAGGGTTCGCGTGGTCGGGTGAGTGCTGGTGGGCGTACTCATGTGTGCGCTCATGGCGGGCACCTCGGTTCACGAGGGAGGGGCATGGCATTGGAGAGGTCGTGCGGGGACAATGGCCGCGGTGGCGGGCCGGCCGACTGCGATTCGGCCGGCCCGCCATCACGCGCCTCGTCGGCGACCCCGGTTCAGCAGGAGGTCGTGACGTAGTTGATCGACGGTGCGAGAAGGTGCTCGGCCCAGACCGTGTGCATCTTGACGTACGCGTCGGGGTTGAGGATGTCCGCCACCTGCTGGCCGGGGGACTCCTCGAGGTGGGCGGAGTTGACGTGCTGGAGCAGGACGCCGAGCGTGTCGTCGAGGACGGTGCCGCCGCCTTCCACGGCAGGCGTGAGGATCGACTCGACCCAGACCGTGTGCATCTTGATGTAGCTGTCGAGCTTCAGCGCGTCCTGGACCTGCTGTCCGGGGGACTCCTCCAAGTGGGCCTTGTTGAGGTGCTGGAGGATGGGCAGGAGGACCTGCTGAACGCTCTGGCACTGCCCGGCGTCGTCACCGTCGTCGCCACCGCCCGTGCCACCGCTGGACCCGCCGGTGGCGCCGCCCATGGAGCCGCCGGACCCGTGGCCCCCGGACGAGCCGCCGGACGAACCTCCGGTCGAGCCGCCCGTCGAGCCGCCCGTCGAGCCCCCGCCGGCGCCGCCGGTCGAGCCTCCGGAGTCCGAGCCGCCGGTGCTGCCCGAACCACCTGTGCTGCCCGAACCACCCGTTCCGGAGCCACCCGTGTCGGAGCCGCCCGTCGAGCCCCCGGAGTCGTCCGCCTCCACCGTGATCGACGCGACCATGTCGGGGTGCACGGCGCAGTAGTACTCGTACGTGCCCGGCTTCGTGAAGGTGTACGACCAGCTGTCGCCCTTCTCCATCGTGCCGGAGTCGAACTTCGCGGGGCCGCTCGTCGCGGTGACCGTGTGCGGAGCGGTGTCCTCGTTGACCCACTTCACGGTCTCGCCGACCTTGACGGTCATCTTGGTCTGCGCGAACTTCATGTCCGCGATCTTCATGGTGTGGTCGGCCGCAGCCGCCGCGGCGGGTTGCTGCTCCTGCGCCTGGGCCATCGGGTGGGCCTCGGCGGCCGGTTGGGCCGCGACCGGGGCGGGAACCGATGCCCCGTCGGCCGCCTGAAGGAGGCCGAGACAGCCCACGGACGCCAGGGCGGCGCCGAGCCCGGCAGCGAGCAGGACACGATTGCCGCGCCGGGACGGCGGGCGTTGCCGCACCTGTGTGTCGTGATCGGAAACGTCAGTAGTCATGAACGAACTGCTCCTCACGGATTCTTGCGGATCAGGTTCCGGACGGGTGGAACGTGGTGCACCGGTCAGCGGCCGGGAGCGGCGGTGACCAGCAGACTCGTCGCGGCGAGCACGACGAGGACGAGCCCCGTCTCGGCCGCGACCGAGTAGACGAAGGGCCGTACGGTCGCGCGGTCGCCGCGCAGCAGGACGGCGATGTCGAGCCGGGTGCGCACCCAGCCCCGACTGCGCTGGGCGATGAGCAGCACCGCGGCCAGCAGGGCGAGCTTGACGAGCAGCAACTGCCCGTAGCCGGTGGAGAAGAGAGCGTCGAACGAGCCGACGACCTGCCAGGTGAGTACGGTCCCGGCTGCCGCGATCGCGGCGACGGACACCCCGGCGAGGGTCGAGTAACCGGAGACGGCGGTCGACATCTCGTCCGGACGGCGGCGCGGCAGCACCCCGGCCAGCAGCAGAGTGAGCCCGCCCAGCCACAGCGAGATGCCGAGCAGATGGATCAGGTCGGCGACGGCGCCCCATCCCGGGTGGCTGCCCTCGGAGCTGTGCCCCGCCATGCCGGTCGTGCGCAGCAGACCCAGGCACACGACGGCCGCACCGACCCGCCAACCCGGCGACCGCGCGGCGCGCTCGCCGTTCTGGAGCAGCGCGGCGAGGACCACCGCCGCGAGGACCCACATCAGAGCCCGGCAGGCGAGGGCGACACCGACCTCACTGGCCAGCAGGTCGACATACGTGGAGGCCTTGAACGCGTCGCCGATCGAGCCCATCGCGCCGTACGCCCCCTGGAGTCCGGCCGCCGCCACGGTGGCGACGAGTCCGGCTGCCCAGGACGACGCGAGAATGCGCCGGGTCCGGCGCTCCCGCGAGCCCTCGGGCCACAGCATCGCCAGGAACGCGAGCCCGCCGACGTACAGCGCCAGCGCGAGATAGCCGACCCAGCGGGCGACGGCCCAGGCGGTGCGGACCGTGCCGAACGGGGCGACGGCGGGTGTGGCGGCGTCGTCCGTCGTCGTGTGGTCCGGCGCGGCGGATCCGGTGTGCGCGGGGAGGGTGAAGGACAGGGAGCCGGAGCTCGGATGCCCGTCCTTCTTGCTGAGTACATGCCAATCAAGAGTGAGGCGGTCACCGGCGGACTCGGCCTTGCGTTTGGGGACGGTGACCGACACGGTGTCGCGGCCCGTGTCCTGCGTGAGCGCCAACTCGTCGTCATCCAGGGTGACATGAAGGTCGGCGAGGCCGACGGGCTCGCTGAAGGTGAGCGTGACTTCCTTGGGCGGTTGGGAGAGATGGGTGCCGCTCTTGGGGGAGGACGACTCCAGTTCGGTATGTGCGGAGGCGGCGGGGGCCGCGAACAGGAGTGCCACGAGGGCGAGAACGACGACGTACAGGGGGCGAGTTCTCACGGCGTCAACTCCGTGAGCGCGGCCGGATCGGAGGCGAGCCCGACGCAGGGTGTTGTCTCCCCGTCGGAGGCGGAGGCGGAGGCGGAGGTCGATGAGGAAGCCCCGTCACTCCCGTCACTCCCGTTGGTCAGGCCATCCAAGAGCCCGCTCACAGGAGTGAGTACTCCCTTCAGGAGTGGCCGCACGAGGCGGACTTCGCCGGCCGCACACGACGGCGAACCCGAGGGAGAGGAAGGGGAGGGGGAGGGTGAATGGGTGGAGGAGGGCGGCGATGGCGGGGTCGGCGATGCGTGGCCGGAATGGCCGGAGTCTTCGGGAAGGCCGCTGGAATTGTCGTGCTCGTGGTTGTCCGTGGCTTCCCCCGCCCCCTCCACGCCACCGGCGGGAATCCCGCCCACCGGCAGCGCGCCGGAGTTCCCGTTTTCGCCGCCCCCGGAATCCGGGGCGGGGGCTTCGGTCGGTGTCGGGTCGGGGCTGCCGGGAGTGGAAGGGGAGGCGGGGGAGGCGGGGGCCTCGGCGGTCGGCGGGGCGGCCCCGGTCGTGGTCTGTTCGGCCTGTGCTCCGATGCCGGACGCGTAGCCGAGGACGATGATCACTGCGGCGGCGAGGGCGCCGGCGACGAGCTCGTCACGGTGGTCTCCTGGCCAGGAAGCCCTGGCGAAGAAGGACATGGATTTCCTCCTGACGGCGGACCTGCAATGCCAAGGAGTGCATCGATGTCAGGAGTCCCGGCGGATACGCGTCCGTTAATGGGCCGTTTCATTGCCTCATTTCTGCGCACCGGTCCACTGTGAGAAAGGGCTTCACCGATGGAATGCACGCATTGCCGTACAGAGAGAAATGCCGCATGGGAACAGTGCGCCCATCAATTCTTCACGGGATGCCCCATCTTGCATATGCCCGATTATTACGTCACCGGCCGACGGAGTCTTGGGCCCCCGTCTCGTGGACCACGTCCCCACCCACCACGACGACCTCGGCGACTGTGCCGGGGATGTCGTCGGGGGCGGCCCGGAGGATGTCACGGGAGAGCACGGTGAAGTCCGCGACCTTCCCGACCGAGAGCGAACCCTGCTCGTCCTCAAGGAAGTTGGCGTACGCCGAGCCCATCGTGTACGCGTGCACGGCCGTGGTCACGTCGACCGTCTCCTCGGGCATCCATGCCGGGCCGCCGGCCAGCGGTCGGCGGGTGATCGCCGTGTAGATGCCGATCATCGGGTCCATCTCCGCGACGTTCCAGTCGCTGGAGAACGCGAGTGTCGCGCCCGCCGATTCGAGCGTGCGCATCGGCCACGCCTTGTGCCAGCGGCCCGCGCCGACGTTCGCCGCCCAGTCCTGCCCCGGGCCCGCGATCTCCGGTGCGCAGTGCCGCGGCTGCATGCAGGCCACGACGCCGAGTTCGGCGAAGCGCGGCGCGTCCGCCGGGTCCAGGCACTCGACGTGCACGACCTGGTGGCGGGCGTCGCGCGGGCCGTTGACGGTGCGGGCCGCCTCGACGGCGTCCAGAACCGTGCGGATACCCCGGTCACCCGTCGCGTGCACGAAGCACTGGAAGCCGCGCGCGTCGAGCTTCGTGAGCAGGTCGGCGAACTCCTCGGCCGGGTAGAACGTCTCGCCCCGGTGGCCCGCGCAGCCGGTCGCGTACGGTTCGAGGAGCGCGGCCGTGCGCGGCTCCACGACGTCGTCGATGTAGAGCTTGAGCGGGCCGAGCCGCATGTGCTCGCCGGAGTACGCGCGCGTGGCGGCCTCGAAGTCGTCGAGGTCCGCGTCCGAGGTGCCGCGCGGGTGGAACAGGGCGGCGACGAGCCGCGAGCGCAGCCGCCCCTCAACCCTGGCCCGCTCGAACAGGGCCAGGTCGTCCAGGGAGTTCTGCGGCTCCACCACCGTGGTGATGCCGAACCGGATCGCGTCGTCGAGCGACTTCACGAGCCGCCCGTACTGCCGCTCCGGGGACGCCCACGGCACACCGAGCTCGCGCAGCGCCCGGTGGCCATCGCGGGACAGGCCGCGCACCGCGAAGTCCCGTACGAAACCCGTCGGTTCACCCGTCGCCGGGTCGGTCCGCGCGATGCCGAAGGGGAGTTCCGTGCGGTCGGCGCGCACGCCGAGCCGGTCCAGAGCCGCCGTGTTGAGCCAGGCCGTGTGGACGTCGTAGCTCAGGACCATGGCCGGGGTGTCGCCGGTGACCGGGTCGAGGTCGGCGGCCGTCGGCATCCGGCCGTCCGGCAGCGCCGAGTAGTCGAACGCCTCGGCCTCGATCCAGGCGGCGTCCGGATGGCGCTCGCGCCAGGCGGCGATGCGGTCGTGGATCTCCTCCAGGCTCGCCGCTCCGGCGAGTTGGACGCAGGCGTCGTCCGAGCCGAGCCGGACGTGGTTGTGGGCGTCGATGAATCCGGGCAGCACGAGCCGCCCGCCCGCGTCGACGACCTTGGTGTCCGGGCCGGTCCAGTGCCTGGCGTCCGCGTCGTCGCCGAGCCATACGATCCGCCCGTCGCGCACGGCGAGCGCCTCGGCCTCGGGCAGTTCCGGGTCGACGGTGTGGATGCGGGCGCCGCGCAGGACGAGATCGGCGGGGGCGGCTTCGGGGGAGTGGTGCTGTGCGGGTGCCATGGTGATGCGGTTCTTTCTCGTACGAGGGGTGGTGCGGAGGGAAGGGGGTTACGCGGTGTGCGGGCGGGCGTTGGTGCGGGCCAGCGCCGCGTACACGACGGCCGCGACGACGGCGCCGAGCGCGCTGAGGTCCATGCCGCCGAGCGGCGCCACGAGCGGGCCGCGCCACAGGGCGCTGTCGCAGGTGAGCGCCGCGAAGGCCATGCCGGCGAGCAGGGCGGTGACTCCCGCGGGGCTGTACCCGGCGCGGTACCAGTAGCGGCCCGCGCGTCCGGTGTGCAGGGACGCGGCGTCGTAGCGGCAGCGGCGCAGCACCATGTCGGTGAGGAAGACGCCGCCCCACGGCGCGAACACGATGACGAGCAGCGACAGGAACGACAGCAGTGACTCGGTGAAGTCGACGAGGAACAGCGCGGCGAGCGAACCGGCGGCCGTGACCGCCGCGCTGATGAGGATCGCCTTCGCGCGGCTCCAGGGGATGCCGAGCACCTGGAGGTTGAGGCTCGACGAGTACAGCGTGACGATCGAGTTGGTGACCGAGCCGCCGAGCACCAGGGCGAGGAACAGCGGCTGGAACCAGCCCGGCAGCAGCCCCTGCGTCCCGGCCACCGCGTCCGTGAGATCGGCCTGCGTCGCGGCCGCGGCGCCCGCGACGCCGAGGGCCACGGAGGAGATGAACCCGCCCAGCGCCCCGTTCCAGGTGAGCGCGCGCATCGTGGTCGTCGTGGGCAGGTAGCGGGTGTAGTCGGCGGGCATCGGCACGTAGCTGATCGGCCCGGCGAGCACCACGACGAACGCGAGGGACCAGCCCGCCGCGCCGCCCGGCGCGGGCGCGGCGCCGGTGTCCGCGCCCGGCAGCAGGAACACCAGCAGCGCGGCGAACCCGACGGTCAGCGCGTACGCCATCCAGCGCTCGGCCCACTGCACGGTCGCGTGGCCCCACAGCGCGACGGCGAAGGTGAGGGCCAGGGTGGCGGCGAGGCTCGCGGCGCGGGCGGCCGTGCCGTGCCAGCCGAGTGCGGCGCAGATCGCCTGGAGGGCGAGGGCGCCGACGACGGTGTTCACGATGGTGTAGCCGATGGAGACGATCCAGTTCAGCAGGCCGGCGGGCCAGTTGCCGCGTACGCCGAACGCGGCACGGGAGATCACCAGTGTCGCCGTGCCCGTCCGTACGCCGCTCATGCCCGCCGCGCTGATGCCGAAGAACGTCAGGCCGCCGAGGACGACCGCGAGCACCGCCTCCCAGAAGGACAGGCCGAAGGAGACGGCGAGCGCGCCGTTGATGACGTACGTGAACGTCAGGTTCGAGCCGAACCAGAGCCAGAACAGGTCCCGCGCCCCGCCGTGCCGCTCGGCCTCCGGGATCGGGTCGATGCCGTGCTCCTCGACCTGGAACACCTCGTCCCTCGGTGGCTGCGGAGGCGCTTCACGCGCTTTCTGCGCTTCTTGTGCGGCCTGGTCTGCCGTCATGCCGTCGCCTCTCGTCTCTTGTCGCAAGGGAACGGCTTGAATGCCGTTCAAGAAACTTGAATGGCATTCAAGATGCGGCGCGGTGCAGCCCCACGTCAAGAGGTAGGCTGCGATCAGTACGGACAGCGGTGAGGGGCGGTACGCATGGCCGGGTCGACGGCGGCACGACCGGGGCGGTCGGGCGGCGACCTGCGGACCCGTACGCTCCAGGAGGCGACGGCCGTCGTCGCCGAACAGGGCCTCGCGTCCCTGACCATGGCCTCGCTCGCCAAGCGGCTCGGCACCAGCGGCGGCCACCTGCTCTACTACTTCCGCTCCAAGGACCTGCTGCTCGTCGAGGCCCTGCGCTACAGCGAGGCCGCGCTCACCGAGGAGCGGGCGGCTCTGCTGGCCCGCCGGGTGACACCGGCCCGCCGGCTCGATCTCTACCTGGACCTGTACCTGCCGGCCGGACCCCGCGACCCGCGCTGGATGCTCTGGATCGAACTGTGGGCCCGCTCGGGCGCCGACGAAGAACTGCGCGCCGCGCAGCAGGAGTTGGACCAGGGGTGGCAGCGCGACCTGGAGGCGATCCTCGCGAAGGGCGTGGACCGGGGCGCCTTCGCCGTCGACGACGTGCCCGGCCGGGCGGCCCAACTCCTGGCACTGCTCGACGGCTTGAGCACGCGCGTCGTCCTGGGTCAGCCCGGCGCCGAACGCCCGCAGGCGCTGGCGGCGGCACGCTCGGCGGCGGCTGCGCTGGTCCCGACCGTCTCCTGACCACGCAGGCTCGTGAGAGGGACTGGTCGGACCGCGCCGTGGTCGGTCGTCAGTGGGCCGGTTGGCTGCCCGGTGGCGGCGTGGGGGTGGACTCGCGGGGGGCCATCAACAGGGCCATGAACAGGGCGACGAACCAGAACAGTCCGGTGAAGGCGCCGATCACATTGACCGCGATCACCCACCGCAGGCGCGCGACCCTCCTGCGGTGGGCGATGACCGACGGCACGCTGAGGACGAGCAGCGCGACGAGCGCCGCGACCAGCGCCTGGAAGGGACCTATGTCTGAGAACACATGGTCACTTTACCCGGGCCCGTTCGGCTCCGGGCGCGCATGCCCAACGGTGCTCGGGGCGTCCGGCGTCGCCGTGGCGCAAGGGACGCCCCGTCGTGGGCCGAGAACGGTCAGCCGCCGTACACGTCCTCCACGTAACGGCCCTCGGCCATCAGCGTGGTGAGCCACTGCTCGGCCGCGGCCTCGTCGGCGCCCGGTGTGCGCTCGCGGTGCAGCGCACGGAACGCCGCGCGCACGCCCGGCGCCATCCGGGCGCCGTCCCCGCACACGTACACCCGCGCCCCCGCGTCGAGGAGGCGGCCGATCTCGGCGCTCTCGGCGGCGATGCGGTGCTGGACGAAGGCGTGGCCGTCGACCGGTGCCTCACTGAAGACGGGACGCAGCGAGACCGCCCCCGCCGCGTCGGCGGCGCGCAGCTCCTCGGCGTGCAGGAAGTCCCGCTCGGGGTGGTCGCAGCCGAAGTAGAGCAGCGCGGGCGGCAGTTCGCCGCCGTGCGCGGCCCGTTCGGCGACCACTCCGCGGAACGGGGCGAGGCCCGTCCCCGCGGCGATCATGATGACGGGCTCGGGGACGTCCGGCCCGATGCGGAAGGCGTCGCGGCACGGCTGGACCCGGCCCATGACGGTCCCGCCGGGGCGCAGGGAAGCCAGGTGGTGGGAGCCCGTGCCCCGGTAGCGGCCGTTGCCGGAGGCGGCGGGCGCGTCGAGCACCGACACCATCAGGTCCACGTGGCCGGGGAGTTCGGCCGGGCTGGACGAGATCGAGTAGTGGCGCGGGCGCAGCGGCGGCAGCAGCCCGAGCAGCAGGTCCCAGCCGAGGACGTCGCGCAGCGCCGGGTGGTCCTCGACCAGCTCCAGGAACGTGCGCGGGTCGTCGACGGGCAGCTCCCGCAGCGCGGCGGCCTCCGGCGGGCAGGGGTTGGCGGCGGCGAGCGCGGCCACCTCGTCCGGGCCGGGCCGGTGCTGCAACTCGACGTGGTGCGTGAGCAGTTCACGTGCGGTCACCGGCCGGTCGAGGGAGAGCGCGTCGCGCCGCGGGCGTGCGTCACGGATGTCGAGCAGCGCGTCGGGGTCGAGGCCGAGCACCTTCACCGCGCGCTCGACGAGGTCGTCCTCGTGCGCGGGCAGGACAGCGAGGTGGTCGCCGGTCCGGTACGTCATGCCCTCCGGCAGCGCGAGCCGCACGAACCGCTTGACGCGCGGATGGCCGGGCGCCGTCATGTCGTGCGCCTCGGTGACGGTCAGCGCGGAGAGCCCGTGCCGCCCGGCCGCGGCATCCAGCGGCCCACCGGCGATCTCCCGGATCTCGTACGGAGCGGTGGACTCGGCGGCAGCGGACGCGGCGGTGGCCTCCGGGTCCCCGTACCGCACCAGGAGCGCGGTGCGCACGCCGGCGGTGAAGTCGCGGACGGTGCCGCCCAGGTCGCCGGAGGCGTCGGCGGCGGCCCGCTCGCACAGCCGCTCGGCGCCGAGCGCGGCCAGGCGCTCGTCGATGCGGGTGGGGAAGTGCTGGTAGGTGGCGGCCCAGTTGCGGTCACCGACGCCGAGCACGGCGTACGACACACCTTCCGTCGACGTGTCGGAGTCCAGCAGTCGGGCGGCGAACTGCCCGGCGTCGTCGGTGGGTCGGCCGTTGTAGGACGCGGCGACGATCAGCACGGGCCGGTCCGTCGGAAGCCCCTCCGCGTACGCGTCCAGCGGTGCGACCTCGGTCTCGCAGCCGAGCGCGGCGGCCTCGTCGGCGAGCTGGGCGGCAAGCCCCGTGCAGGTGCCGTAGTTGCTGCCGTGCAGGAACAGGGCGCTGGTACCGGGCAGCACCCGCGCCGGCAGGGTGTCGACCGCCTGGTCCTGCTCGGCCCGGGTGGTGGCGCCGGGCAGCGGAGTGTGCCGCCGGTCGGCCGGGGTGCGCGGGGTGAGGGCGAGGGTGAAACCGTCCGGCTTCAGGGTGAGGGTCTCCTTCACCGTCAGCCGGTAGTCGGCGTGGTCGACCAGGCGGTAGCGGTGCACGAGCATCGCGAGCAGCATCGTCGCCTCGTGCAGCGCGAACTGCCGTCCGATGCAGGCCCGTTCACCGGTGCCGAACGGTTTGAACGCGTGCGGGGAGCGCTCCGCCTCCGCCTCCGGCGTGAACCGGTTCGGGTCGAAGCACTCCGGGTTGTCGCCCCACACCGGCTGCCGGTGCAGCATCGGCGCGAGCACGGTGACACCCTGCCCCGCGCGCAGCGGAATCCGCCCGCCGAGCAGCGTGTCCTCACGGGCCTCCCGGCTGAACGCCGCGGCCGTGGGCCACAGGCGCAGCGCCTCGTTGAGCACCTGCCGGGTGTACGTGAGTCGCCCGACCTCGTCGAAGTCGGGCTCCGGGTTCTCGGTGTCGCCCCACAGGGCGTCCACCTCGCGGCGTACGAGATCGAGGACGGCCGGGTTCTTGGCGAGGTAGTACAGGGCGAAGGACATGGCGCCCGACGTCGTCTCGTGCCCGGCGATCAGGAACGTGATCACCTGATTGCGGATGTTGGCGGTGTCCAGCGTGGAGCCGTCCTGCGGGTGCCGCGCCGTCAGCATCAGGCCGAGCAGGTCGTCGGTGTGCCGCTCGCCGCTCTCGACGCGCGCGGTGATCACGTCGTCGACGACCTGCGCGAGATAGTCGGCGTCGGCGCGGAACGCCGAGTCGGCGGCCTCGTAGTCGCCGCCGGGCACGCGCGCCAGGCGGGTCATGCTCCACTCCAGACAGCGCACCATCGCCTCGACGAACGGATGCGGCTCGCTGCTGTCGAAGGACGCGAAGTCGTAGCCGAATCCGGCGAGTCCGATGGTGTCGAGCGTCATGCGGGTCATGTCGCCCGGCACATCGACGGGGCTGCCGTCGCGGGCCGCGACGTCCCAGGAGTCGACGAGGCGGCGCGCCACCTTGTACATCACCGGGTGGTACGTACGCATCGAGCCGAGCGCGAAGGCCGGCATCAGGATGTCGTGGGCGCGCGCCCAGTTCGGCTCGTCGTTGTAGGCGGTGAACAGTCCGTCGGCGGCGAACTCGCGGACGTTGCGCAGCGCGGGCCCGATGCTCTTGGCGAAGCGGGTCTCGTCGGCGAGCTCGGTCACGAGGTCGAGGTCGGAGACGAACAGGGCGTCCCGTCCGTGCATCCGCCGCACCAACTGCGGACCGTGCTCCCGCATCAGGCCCATGACCTGCTGCAGCGGTCCGGGGCCGAGACCGGTCGCGGAGACGTCGACGACGGGGACACCGGCCTCGGCGTAGGCGCTGTCGTCGGGTGCGGGGGAGTCCGGCATGGTGGGGGCCTTTCGCGGAAGGGAACCTGCTGTCGCGGCGTGGGGACCGCGGCTTCCAGCTTGGTCCGCCGCCCCTGCCGGTCATGCTCGGTCGACTACATGATTGTGTAGTGGCTGACGGTGTATCGGACTTGTGCCGGGGCGCCGTCCGTGCCAGGCGGTACCTGTGGAGTGTGGGAGGCGAGGCGTCGGTGGACACCGGGGACGCGGTGGTGTGGCGCAATCGCGCGATGGTGCTCTTCGACCGGATTCCGCTGCCGGTCGCGGTCTGCGATCCCTACGGCGACGTACGCCTGGTGAACGCCGCGTTCGCCCTGGAGTGGGGGACGACGCCGGGGCGGCTCAAGGGGCGGGCGATCCTCGACCTGTTCGTGCCGGTCGACGCGGCGCAGGTCGACCGGATCGCGCAGGCGCAGAAGGCGCGGCGCCGCTCGCGCTACACCGTGGCGGTGGCCTGGCGCGGCGGCGACGGGGTGCGCCGCAGGGGCGAGTTGATCGTCGACACGGTGAGCGACACCGCGAGCCGCGTGCCCGATCTGCTGGTCACGGTACGGGTCTTCGACGCGGCGGCCGTACCGGCCCCGCCGCCGTCCTCGTCCGCGCACCCCCACCCGCAGGAGGCACGGATCCTGGCGCTGCTGGCGGCGGGCGCGACGACGGCCCGCGCGGCCCGCGAGACGGGGCTGACGACGGACGGTGTGACCTACCACCTGCGTCAACTGTCGCGCCGGTGGGGCGCGTCGAACCGTACGGAGCTGGTCGCCCGCGCGTATGCGGAGGGTGTGCTGGTGGCGGGCGTGTGGCCGCCGCGGATCGCGGCGGCCCCGGACACGTAGGCAGGCGCTGTCCGGGCTATCGCCGCCGCTCCCACCCGAGCGCCTCCGAGACACGCTCGGCCGCTTCGACGGTGGTCCGCCCGGTCCGCTCCAGCCGGTCGGCGAGCCGGTCCGCCGGAGCGCCGACGTTCAACGCGGCCACGACCCTGCCCCGGACGTCGCGGACCGGCGCGGAGACCCCCACCAGGTCGGACTCGAACTCCTCGCGCACCGCGGCGTACCCGCGCCGCCGGGCCTCCTGGATGCGCTGCCACAGCTCCTGCACGCTGTGCACGAGGGAGCCGTCGAATCCGTCGGACAGATCGCCCATGCCGAGCCGCACATACAGTTCGTCGGGCGTCGCGTCGAGCAGCAGCACCCGCCCCGCGGAGGTGCGCGCCGCCGGAACGCCCTTGCCCTCCCAGCCGTGGGCGCGGAAGTCGTGCGCGGACACCGACAGGAGGGTCAGCACCTCGCTGTCCCTGAGCACGCACAGATGGCAGGTCTCCTCGATCTCGGCCGCGAGCCGGCGCATGACAGGGGAGGCGACGCGGACGAGCCGGTTCTCGGCGGTGCGGGCCACGAGGGAGAGCAGCCGCCAGCCGAGCCGGTACTCCATGGTGTCGGCGTCGCGCTCGACCACGCCCTCCTCGGCGAGCGCCTTGAGCGCCCGCGAGACCTGGCTCTTCTCACGGCCCGACCGCGCGGCGAGCCCGACCACGCCGAGCCCACGCCCGTGCTCGGCCTCGTGCAGGGCCAGCACGTCGAGCAGGCGCAGATCGCGGTGGAGGCCGTGGCGTGAGGAGCCCCGCGCGGAGGTGTCAGCCACGACGGCCGCCCGGCACGTGCGCGCCGGTTGCTCGGAACGCAAGCGACATTGCGATCCGCCGGGATTCATTGCCCCTGGTCAGGGAGCTGCCTACGTTGGTCCGCACAGTCCGCACAGCCCGCACAGCCCGCACAGCAGCTCGCGGAGCCCGATTCACCAGCACTTTTCCACCTCGAGAGTTCCGTGCCAATGTACGTGCGCCTCGGGTGGTGTCGCGTCCCGAGGGGGAGCCCATGAAGATCACGGACATCACGCTCGACCACCTGCGGCTGGAACTCGACCCGCCGTTCCGCGCGGCCTGGGACCCGGTCCCGCGGCGGCACTTCGACGCCACCGTCGTGCGCGTGCGCACCGACGAGGGCATCACCGGGATCGGCTCGGGCGACACCATGGACGGCTTCGACGCCTACCGCCATCTGTTCATCGGCCAGGACCCGCTGCACATCACCCGGCACGTGAAGGCGATCGAGACGGCCAACTTCCACGGCGGCCACTACTGGCCCCTCGAGGCCGCCCTGTGGGACATCGCCGGCCAGGTGCACGGGTGTCCCGTGTCCGAGCTGTTCGGCAACGCCACCAGGCGCCTGCCCGCCTACGCCTCGTCGGGTGAGCTGAAGTCCCCGGAGGAGCGCGTGGAGACGGCGCTGAAGGTGCGGGATGCCGGCTTCAGGGCGATGAAGATCCGGATTGACCGGGACCGGGTGGGCGAGGGGATCGCCGCCGTACGGGCGGTGCGTGCGGAGCTCGGCGACGACTTCGACATCATGGTCGACCTGAACCAGTCCTGGCGGATGGCCGGCGACACGGCGCAGGCGACCGACCTCGCCCGCACCCGCAAGACCGTCGCGCAGCTCGCCGAGCTGGACGTGTACTGGGTCGAGGAACCGCTGCCGTACGCGGATCTCGACGGCTTCAAGAGGCTGCGCGCGGAGAATCCGGGCGTGCGGATCGCGGCGGGCGAGATGCACCACTCGACCACCGAGCTGCTGCGCTGCCTCGAAGAGGACGCGCTGGACGTCTACCAGATGGACGTCGTGCTGGCGGTCGGCATGCACCGCGCCCGCACTCTGGCCGAGGTGGCCCAGCTCAAGCACCGCCACTTCACGCCGCACAGCTGGACCAACGGCATCGGCGTCCTGGCCAACCTGCACGTCGCGGCGGGCGTCGGCGGCGGCCCCTACTTCGAGTTCCCCTTCGACCCGCCGGGCTGGACCCCCGAGCGCCGTGACTTCATGCTCGCCGAGCCGGTCCGGGTGGACGCGGACGGGTGCGTGACGGTGCCGGACGCGCCCGGCCTCGGCGTCGAGCTGGACGAGGACGCGGTGCGGCGGTGGCGGATCGGCTGACCCACCACCGCCGCACGGCGTCCTGCCGGTTACGCCGGGCTCTCGCCCGCCTCCAGCTCCACGTCCTTCGTCTCCTTGCCGCACAGCAGCGCGACGAAGGTCAGCAGCGCCATCGCCGACAGGTACACGCCGACCAGCCACGGAGAGCCGTCGCCCGCCTCCCACAGCGCCACCGCGATGAACGGGGCGACGGCCGCGCCGAGCACGGAGCTGACGTTGTACGAGATGCCGGAGCCGGTGTATCGCACCGACGTCGGGAACATCTCCGGGAGCAGCGCGCCCATCGGGCCGAAGGTCAGACCCATCAGCGTGAAGCCGAGGACGAGCCACAGCACCACGCCGAGCGTGCCGAGCCCGATGATCGGCACCCACACCAGGCCGAACACGAAGATGCCCGCCGTGATCCATGCGAGGGTCTTGCGGCGGCCGAACTTGTCGGCCAGCGGACCGGAGATGAGCGTGAACGCGGCGAAGAAGAGCACGCCGAAGATCAGCATCAGGACGAACGTGGTGTAGCCGAAGCCGAGCCCCGGCACGGCGGCGTCCTTCGCGGCGCGCCCGTAGCTCAGCGAGAACGTCGTCATCAGGTAGAAGAGGACGTACGTCGCCAGCATGGCGAACGTGCCGAGGATCAGCTGCTTCCAGTGGTGCCGGAAGACGGTGGCCAGCGGCAGCTTGCGGACCTGCTTGGTCTCCTGCGTCTTGGTGAAGACCTCCGCCTCGACCAGGCGCATCCGCACCCACAGGCCGATCGCGACCATCACGGCCGAGAACAGGAACGGGATCCGCCAGCCCCACGACAGGAACGCCTCGGAGGGCTGCGAGGGGTCGGCGCCCGCGGCGGACGGCAGCAGGGCCGCGATGATCAGGAACAGGCCGTTGCCGATGATGAATCCGAGCGGCGCGCCCAGCTGCGGGAACGTGCCCCACAGCGCCCGCTTGCCGGGCGGCGCGTTCTCGGTCGCGACCAGCGCCGCGCCGCTCCACTCACCACCGAGCGCGAAGCCCTGCGCGAGCCGCATCAGGACGAGGAGCGCGGTGGCGACCCAGCCGATCGACCCGTACGTGGGCAGTACGCCGATGAGGAAGGTCGCGATGCCCATCGTGAGCAGCGAGACGACCAGCGTCTTCTTGCGGCCGAGCCGGTCACCGAGGTGCCCGAAGAACGCCGCGCCGACGGGCCGGGCCACCATCGCCGCGCCGAACACGGCGAACGACGAGAGCAGCGCCGTGGTCGGGTCGCTGCTCGGGAAGAACAGCGCGGGGAAGACGAGTACGGCGGCGGTCGCGTAGACGTAGAAGTCGTAGAACTCGATGGTCGTCCCGATGAGGCTGGCGATCAGGACCCGCGAACGCGGGTTGACCGACGCGGCCGGTGACGGGTCGGACGCGGGGGACGGCGCGGCGGAACTGGCAGGCGCCGGGCCGGTGGCAGAAGCGGACATCGTCGGGTCAATCCCAAGGGTCTTGCGGTGAACGCCCACCGGCGCGGGGCGCCGGTGACCCTCGTACCGGTCGGACGGTACGAGGGTCGCACCATTTCACGCGTCTCATTTATCGGTAAAGGGTGTCCGATATTCGAGATGCGTGCAGGTCGGCGGCTTGCGGCGGGGGCCCCGCCGAAAGCCGCCGGCTACGCCGCCATCCACCGCTCAAGACCCGCCGCGTCGAGCGGAAGCTCGGCCGACAGCACCTCGGAGCCGGTGTCGGTCACCAGGATGTCGTCCTCGATCCGCGCCCCGATGCCGCGCAGCTCCGGCGGCACCGTCAGGTCGTGCGCGTGGAAGTACAGGCCCGGCTCGACCGTCAGCACCATGCCGGGCGCCATGCGGGCGCCCTGGTACGCGGAGTAGTCGGCGCGGGAGCAGTCGTGCACGTCGAGGCCGAGGTGGTGGCCGATGCCGCACACCAGATAGCGGCGGTGGTGCTGGCCCTTGGGCGAGAGCGCCTCGTCCACGGAGACCGGCAGCATCCCCCAGTCGTCCAGACCGCGCGCCACGATCTCCATCGCCGCCGTGTGGAAGTCGGTCCAGTCCCGACCCGGGCCCACCGCGGCGAGCCCGGCCCGGTGCGCCCGCTCCACCAGGTCGTGGACGGAACGCTGGGCGGAGGTGAAGCGGCCGGACGCAGGGAAGGTGCGGGTGACGTCCGCCGTGTAGTAGCTGCGCGTCTCGACGCCCATGTCGAGGAGCACCGCCGCGTCCTCGTCCACCGGCCCGTCGCAGCGCACCCAGTGCAGGGTGGCGGCGTTGCGGCCGCTGCCCACGATGGTGGCGTAGCCGGGGCCGTTGCCGTACGTGCGGGCGTACCGGTCGAAGGTCCCCTGCAACCAGCGCTCGCCCCCGCCGCGCACGGCCGCCGGGAACTCACGGACCACCGCCGCGAACCCCTCGACCGTACGGTCCACGGCCTCGCGCAACTGCCCGATCTCCCACGCGTCCTTGACCATGCGCAGTTCGGACAGCGTGCGCCCGAGGTCGGCGGAGGCCGCGATCCCGTGGCGGCGGGCCGTGTCGGCGTCGAGCGGCCCGGTCAGCAGCGGCCCCTGCGCCGCGCACGCGGCGAGAGCCTCGTCCAGGCCGCCGAGCGGCGCCGTCTCGAGCTCCAGCGCCGCGCGCCAGTCGTCCAGTCCCGCCGCAGGTCCCACCCACAGCTCGCCGTGCGCCGCGTCCGCGAAGAACCCGGCCTCGCCGGGCCGGGCCGGGGGCGGCAGGTACAGCACCGCGTCGTGCCCACCGGCCACGGGCCGCAGCACCAGGACAGCGCCCTCGACCGTGCATCCGGTCAGCCAGTAGAAGTCGCTGTCCGGGCGGAAGTCGTACGCGGTGTCATTGCTGCGGACCGGGGCCCGACCGGCGGCCACCACGAGCGCCCGCCCGGCGAACTCGGCACTCAGCCGCGCCCGGTGCGCGGCGGCGGCCTCGGCCACGCCCGGCACGGTCGGCGGCGTACGGTCGCCCTCGTCCCAGCCCTGCCCCATGAACGCGGTGAAGTCCGGCAGTTCGGCCAGACGCGGCATCCGCGGGTCCGGGGTGCTGGACCGGGGTACGGAGGTGCCGGGGGTGGTCTCGGTCATACGACTCCCTTTCGTGAGGTTCTCGGGTGGAGGATCTCAGGCAAGCCGCATCCAGCCCCGCATGGGTGCCGCACGATCAGTGCTCCCCGTTTCGGGAAACCGTTCGGAATACTAGACGCGTCGTGCGGCATAGTGTTCGTTAAAGCGAACGCTGTCAAGGGAGTCAGGGAGAGGCAATGGACGTTCCCCAGGAGTCGGTCCGCGACATGGTGGCCACCAACCTCCGCCACGCGCGGACCCGGCGCGGCCTGTCGATCTCGGAGCTCTCGCGCCGTTCCAAGATCGGCAAGGCGACGCTCTCCCAGCTGGAGTCCGGCACCGGAAACCCCACCATCGAGACGGTGTTCAGCCTCTCGCGCGCCCTGGAGGTGCCGGTCTCCGATCTCCTGGAGACGCGCGCTCCCGGCGGTCTGACCGTCGTGCGCGCCAAGGAGGTCGAGGTGCTCAGCGGCGAGGGTGTCGATCTGCGGCCGCTGCGCCGGATGGAGTTCGGCGACCTGGTCTTCGAGGTCTACGACCAGGTGGTGCGGGCCGACAGCCGGCAGGACTCCCTCGGCCACGTCGGCACGGAACACACCATCGTGCAGACCGGCCGGCTCCAGGTGCGCGTGGACGGCGACGAGGTGGAGCTCGGCCCCGGCGACTACGTCGGCTTCGACGCCACCCTCCCGCACTCCTACACGGCGCTCGACGGCGACGTGCACTCGGTACTCCTGCTCCAGTACCGGCCGCACGAGCACGCCCACTTGGGGATCCCGCACCCGAAGCCCGGAAACGAGTGAGGGCTACAGGCAATTTTTGATCACCCTCCGCCCATCCGTTGACACTCCCTGAAAGGCCGTCCTAGCCTCCGAGGCGTTCGATGAAACGAACGGAGGCGGTTCGATGCACGGAACACGGGCGGTCATTCTCGGAGCCGGAATCGTCGGAGCCGCCTGCGCGCGGGAGTTGGCCCGCGCGGGCTGCACCACCACGGTCGTCGACCGCGGCCGCCCGGCCGCCGCGACCACCGCGCACGGCGAGGGCAACATCCTCGTGTCCGACAAGGGCCCCGGTCCCGAACTGGAGTTGGCGCAGCTGTCCCGGCGCCTGTGGACCGAGATCGTCGACGAGATGTCCGAACGGGCCGCGGATGTCCGTGACCTGACGGAGTGGGACCCCAAGGGCGGCATCGTCGTCGCCACCACCGACGACGGCGCCCGCGAACTCACCCGGTTCGCCGAAGCCCAACGCGCCGCAGGTGTCCGGGCCGACCCCCTCGACGCCGCGTCCCTCGCCGCCGCCGAGCCCTACGTCACCCGCGAGCACACCGCGGCCGTCCACTACCCGGAGGACGCCCAGGTGCAGCCCGCGGGCGCGGCCGCCGCACTCCTCGCGGACGCGCTGCGGGCGGGCGCCACCCTGCGCACCCACTGCGAGGTGCACGGCGCGGTCACCCGCTCCGGCCGCCTCACCGCCGTACGCACGACGGACGGCGACCTCATCGAGGCGGACGTCTTCGTCAACGCCGCGGGCCCCTGGGCAGGCGAACTCTCCGCCCGCCTCGGCGCCCCCGTGGACGTACGCCCCCGCCGCGGCGACGTCCTGGTCACCACGCCATTGCCGCCCACCGTCTTCCACAAGGTGTACGACGCCGACTACGTGGGCGCCGTCGGCAGCAGCGCCGAGGACCTGCAGACCTCCGCCGTCGTCGAGTCCACGCGCGCGGGCAGCGTCCTCATCGGCTCGTCCCGCCGCCGCGTCGGCTTCGACGACCGGCTCCGCCCCGACGCCCTCTCCGCGATCGCCGCCAAGGCGCTGCGCCTCTTCCCGTCCCTCGCGGACGTACCGGTGATGCGCGCCTACGGCGGTTTCCGCCCCTACGTACCCGACCACTTGCCCGTCATCGGGCCCGACCCGCGCCTCGCCGGACTGTGGCACGCGGGCGGCCACGAAGGCGCGGGCATCGGCCTGTCCGTGGGCACCGCACGGCTCGTGCGTGACCTGCTCCTGGAGCGGCCGACCGAGATCGACGCGACGCCGTTCCGCGTGGACCGGCCCGCCGTCCTGGGCGCCCCCGTGGGCGCCACGAACGAGGAGGTGAACCTCGGTTGAGTCCACGACGCGTACCGGCGGCCACGGACGCCGTCCAGCGGCGCGAGATACCGCTCACGATCACCGTCGACGGCGAGCCCGTCGAAGGAATCGAGGGGCAGACCGTCGCGGGTGTCCTGCTCGCCTCCGGCCGCCGCGCCTGGCGCCACGGCCGCACCGGCGCGCCCCGCGGCGTGTTCTGCGGCATCGGCGCGTGCTTCGACTGCCTGGTGACGCTCGGTTCCGAACGGGACGTACGGGCCTGCCGCAGGCGCGCCCGCGACGGGGACGAGGTGCGGACGCAGGCGCGGGACGAGGGGGCTGTGACGCCTGACCACGACCCCGCCGAAGCCGCCCGCCACAGCCCCCGCACGGACGACGAACCACCCAACCCGACTGCCACGGAGGGCTCATGACGCCCCGCCACGTAGTGATCGTGGGTGCGGGACCCGCCGGGCTCGCCGCCGCCGACGCAGCGCTCGGCGCGGGCGCGCGGGTCACCCTGATCGACGAGGCCGAGCAGCCCGGCGGCCAGTACCACCGGATGCTCCCCGAGGCCTACGCCGCGGCCAGGCCACAGCACCTGCACCACGGCTGGCGCGCCTTCGACGCACGCCGCCGCCGTGTCCTCGCCCACCCGCGCTGCACCTGGTGGTCCGAGACCGCCGTGTGGGCCCTGGAGCGCCCGGACCCGGCCGAGCCCGGGCCACCGCGCGTGCACGTGCTGCGCGGACCGTCCGACGGCGGCGGCCGGACCCGGCACACGCTCGACCCCGACGCGCTCGTCCTCGCGGTCGGCGCCCACGACCGCGTACTGCCCTTCCCCGGCTGGGAGTTGCCCGGCGTGTTCACCGCCGGTGCGGCGCAGGCGCTCGCCAAGGGGGAGCGGGTGGTGGTCGGGGACCGGGTGGTCGTGGCGGGCAGCGGACCGTTCCTGCTGCCGGTCGCCGCGTCGCTGATCGAGGCCGGGTCGCGGGTACGCGAGGTGCTCGAGGCCAATACGTCCGCCACCCTGACCCGTGGCTGGGCAGGACGGCCCTGGGAGCTGGCCGCGCAGGCCGGGAAGACCGCCGAACTCGCCGAGTACAGCGCGCTGCTGGCGCGGCACCGGGTCCCGTACCGCACCGGGCGCACCGTCGTCGAGGCGCGCGGCGACGGCGGCGTGGAGGAGGTCGTCACCGCGCGGCTGCGGGCCGACTGGTCGGTCGTGCCCGGCAGCGAGCGGACCGTCGCCGTCGACGCCGTGTGCGTGTCGCACGGCTTCAGCCCGCAACTGGAACTGCCGCTCGCCGCGGGGTGCGCACTGCGCACCACCCCGGCGGGGGAGTTCGTCGAGGTCGACGGCGACCAGCGCACCACCTGCCCCCATGTGTACGCGGCCGGGGAGATCACCGGCATCGCGGGCGCGCCCGCCGCCCGCGTCGAGGGCGCGCTGGCCGGATGGCTCGCCGCAGGCGGCGACCGGAACACCACGACCGTGCGCCGCCTGCGGACGAGCCGTGACCAGGGCCGCGCCTTCGCGGCGCGCCTGGCCCGCGCACACCCGGTGGGTGCGGGCTGGACCGGGTGGCTGCGGCACGAGACCGTGGTGTGCCGGTGCGAGGAGACGGACTACGCCACCGTGTGCCGCGCCGCATCCGACGAGTCCACCGCGGCCCCGCGCGCCGCGAAACTCGCCACCCGCGCCGGGCTCGGCCCCTGCCAGGCCCGGATGTGCGGACCCACCGTCGCCGAGATCAGCGCACGCCTGCGCGGACCCGGCGACGCCGACGACGACATCGCGGGCCTGCCCCCGGCCAGCGAACACCGGCGGCCCATCGCCCGGCCCATTCGGCTGGGCGACCTGGCCGCCACCCCCGAAACCACGTCCACGTCCCCTGGCAACCCCCGAGCAGAGGAGCGCAGTTCATGAGTGACAGCACGCAGCAGCAGAAGGGTTCCATCGGCCTCGGTGGCGTCGTCGTCGCCACCGCGCTGCCCTACTACGAGGACGCGTCCGCCCCCGCCGGGCTCGCCGTCGACTACGACCGCTACGCCGAGCACTGCCGCTGGGTCGTCGACAACGGCTGTCGCGGCGTCGGCCCGAACGGGTCCCTCGGCGAGTACTCGTCCCTCACGGACGAGGAGCGCCGCAAGGTGGCCCGTACCGCCGTCGAGGCCGTCGGGGACGACGGTGTCGTCGTGGTCGGTGTGCACGGCGTCGGCTCCCACCAGGCCAGGCACTGGGCCGAGGTCGCCGCCGAGGACGGCGCCGACGGAGTGCTGTGCCTGCCGCCCACCCTGTACCGGGCCAACTCCCGTGATGTCATCGACCACTTCGAGGCCGTGGCCTCCGTCGGCCTTCCCGTCATGGTCTACAACAACCCCTTCGACACGAAGGTCGACCTCACCCCCGATCTGCTCGCCGAGATCGCGCAGATCGACAACATCGTCGCCGTCAAGGAGTTCTCCGGTGACGTGCGGCGCGTGCTGGAGATCAAGGAGAAGGCGCCGGGGCTCGAGATCATCAGCGGGGCCGACGATGTGGTCCTCGAGAGCCTGCTGATGGGGGCCACCGGCTGGTTCGCCGGGTTCCCGAACGTGTTCCCCGCCGAGTCGGCCCGGCTGTACGAGCTCGCCCTCGCGGGCAAGGTCGAGGAGGCGCGGGCCCTGTACGAGCCGCTGGTGGCCGCCTTCCGCTGGGACTCGCGCACCGAGTTCGTGCAGGCCATCAAGTTGGGGATGGAGCAGGTCGGCCGGTTCGGCGGGCCCTGCCGGCCGCCGCGCGGGGCGCTGCTGCCCGAGCTGCGGGCGCAGGTCGAGGCCGACATGGCCCGCGCGATCGCCTCGCTGGAGAAGGGGGAGGCCGTCTGATGCGCTCCGTCCGCACGCTGAGCGCCGTCGACTCCCACACCGAGGGCATGCCCACCCGCGTCGTCACCGGCGGGGTGGGTCCCATCCCCGGTGACACCATGGCCGAGCGCCGCACGTACGCCCTGGAACACCTCGACGAGCTGCGACGCTTCCTCGTCGACGAGCCGCGCGGCCACTCCGCCATGAGCGGCGCCGTCCTGCAGCCGCCGACCCGCCCCGACGCGGACTGGGGTGTCCTCTACATCGAGGTCAGCGGCTTCCTGCCGATGTGCGGGCACGGCACCATCGGCGTCGCCACCGTGCTCGTGGAGACCGGGATGGTGGAGGTGAGCGAACCGGAGACTGTCGTACGGCTCGACACTCCAGCCGGTCTCGTCGAGGCGCGGGTCGCCGTCCGCGACGGGGTCGCCGAACAGGTCACCCTGCGCAATGTGGACGCCTTCGCGCTTGAGCTGGACGCCACCGTGAAGGTGCCCGGCTACGGCGAGGTGCGCTACGACATGGCGTACGGCGGCAACTTCTACGCCATCACCGATCTCGCCCAGCTCGGCCTCCCCTTCGACCGGGCCCGTAAGGACGACATCCTCAAGGCCGGGCTCGCCGTCTCCGACGCCATCAACGAGCACAACCGGCCGCGGCATCCGCTGGACCCGGTCATCGGTGGCTGCAAGCACGTCCAGTTCCTCGCCCCCGACTCCACCGCCCGGCACTCGCGCAACGCCATGGCGATCCAGCCCGGCTGGTTCGACCGCTCGCCCTGCGGCACCGGCACCTCGGCCCGCATGGCGCAGCTGCACGCGCGCGGCGAACTCCCGCTGCACACCGAGTTCGTGAACGAGTCGTTCATCGGCACGCGGTTCACCGGGAGACTCGTCGGTGACACCAAGGTCGGCGAACTCGACGCCGTCGTACCGGAGTTCTCCGGCCGCGCCTGGATCACCGCCACGGCCAACTACCTCCTCGACCCGCGCGATCCGTTCCCGCACGGCTTCGTCCTCTGACCCAGCAGGGCCGCGCACACCTCTCAGGAGCCACCGTGTCCCGTACGACAACCAACCCACCCCGCGACCCCGCCGGGCCCGACGGCGGACTCCTCTCCCGCGCCGGCATCTTCCGCCTCAAGCCCGTCGACGACTCGGAGGAGGAGACCGGCGGCGGACTGCGCCGCACCATGGGGCTGTGGCAACTGGTCGCCCTCAGCCTCGGCGGCCTGGTCGGCGCGGGCGTCTTCTCGCTGGCCGGCGTCGTGGCCAACCAGGACGCCGGACCCGGCGTGATGATCTCGTTCCTCATCGCCATCGTGGCCAGCGCCGCGGCCGCCCTCTGCTACGCCGAGTTCGCCGGGGCCGTCCCGAAGGCGGGCTCCGCCTACACCTACTCGTACGCCGCGCTCGGCGAGTTCGTCGGCTGGGCGATCGGCTGGGACCTGCTGCTCGAATACACCGCGATCGTCGCCGTGGTCGCCATCGCGGTGTCCGGATACTTCTCGTACATCCTGGAGCACGTCGGCATCGACGTGCCGACGTGGATGCTGGGCGCGCCCGGCACCGGATCCGGTCACCGCGTCGACCTGTTCGCCCTGCTGCTGTGCCTGCTGCTCGCCTTCGTGCTCTCGCGGGGCACCAAGGAGTCGGCGCGCTTCGAGACCGTCCTCGTGGTCGTCAAGCTCGGCATCGTCGCCCTCGTGGTCGTCGCCGGCGCGTTCCACATCAAGACGGGGAACTACACGCCGTTCCTGCCCTACGGGGTCGGCGGCGCGTTCACCGGGGCCGCCACCGCGTTCTTCGCCGTCTACGGGTACGACGCCATGAGCGCGGCGGCCGAGGAGAGCGCCGACGCGAAGAAGGTGCTGCCGAAGGCCATCGTCGTCTCGCTCGCCATCGCCGCGTTCGTCTACCTCGCGGTGTGTGTCGTGCTGCTCGGGATGCAGAACTACAAGGACATCGACGTGGCCAGCCCGTTCTCCAGCGCCCTGACCGCGGTCGGGCTCGGCGGGCTCGGTCTGGTCGTCGCCGTGGGCGCCGTCATCGGCATCACCACCTCGGCGTTCGCCAACATGCTGGCGGTGTCACGGGTCTGGTACTCGATGAGCCGCGACGGGCTGCTGCCCCGGTACTTCGCCCGCAACCACCCGCGCAGGCACGTGCCCACGCGGGTGATCTGGCCGGTCGGCATCGGGTCCGCGCTGATCGCCGGGTTCCTGCCCATCCGGGAGGCCGCCGACCTCACCAACATCGGCATCCTGATGGCGTTCATCGTGGTCGCGATCGCCGTCGTCGTGCTCAGGAAGACCCGGCCCGACCTGCCCCGTTCCTTCCGCACGCCGCTGGTGCCCCTGGTTCCGGCGATCGGTGTCGCGTTCTCCGTGTGGCTGATCAGCAACCTGGACCCGGTGACCTGGGTCAGGTTCGCGGTGTGGATGCTGATCGGGGTGGGTGTCTACGCGGCGTACGGGTACCGGAACTCCGTCGAGCACAAGGAGCGTCAGCGGAGGTAGGCGAGACCCGGATGGGCCTGTCGGTACTCGTCCACGAGCCGGCGCGCCACATTCACGGAGTCCACCAGCGGATGCAGCGCGAACGCCTTCACCGCCGTCGCCCGCGAACCGGAGCGGGCGGCGGCAAGGATCTCGCGCTCGACCGCCTTCACCGAGGTGACGAGGCCGGTGGCGTGGCCGGGCAGCGGGTCGACGGCGACGGGGTGCGCCCCGTTGGCGTCGACCAGGCACGGGACCTCGATCACGGCGTCCGCGTCGAGAGCCGAAAGCGTCGTGCGGTTGCGGACGTTGAGGATCAGCGTGGTGCGCTCGTCGCGTGCGATGGCCCGCATCAGGTCGAGGGCCACCTTCTCGTAGCCGCCGGACTCGGTGAGGGAGGCCTCGTCGCGCTCGCCCGCGCCCGCCGCCTCCCGGTTCTCCGCCATGTACGTGGCCTCGCGCTCGGCCCGCGTCGCGTCCCACGTCTTCAGCGGCGGGGCGGCCGGGTCGCGCATCCGCTCGTAGAAGCGGGACTGCTGCTCGTGCAGGAACGCGCCGCGCGTGGCCTCCGCCTCCTGGTAGGCGCGGACCGCCTCGCGGTTGAAGTAGTAGTAGTGCAGGTACTCGTTGGGGATCGAGCCCAGCTCGCGCAGCCACTCCGTGCCGAACAGCTTGCCCTCCTCGAACGAGCCGAGGAGAGCGTCGTCGGCGAGGAGGCGCGGCAGCACGTCGCGGCCGCCCACGCGCAGACCGCGCAGCCAGCCCAGGTGGTTGAGGCCCACGTAGTCGACCCACGCGTCCCGCGGATCGGCGCCGAGTGCCCGGGCGACGCGCTTGCCGAGGCCCACGGGGGAGTCGCAGATGCCGATGACCCGGTCCCCGAGGTGCTCGGCGAGGGCCTCGGTGACCAGGCCCGCCGGGTTGGTGAAGTTGATGAACCAGGCGTCCGGGGCGAGCTCGGCGACCCGCCGGGCGATCTGCTCGGCGACCGGCAGCGTCCGCAGCCCGTAGGCGAGGCCACCCGCGCCGACGGTCTCCTGGCCGAGCACGTCCTCGGCGAGCGCGATCCGCTCGTCCGCCGCCCGCCCCTCGAGGCCGCCCACCCGGATCGCCGAGAACACGAAGTCCGTGCCGCGCACCGCCTCGTCGAGGTCGGTGGTGACGGTGACCTTCGGCGCGTCCGGCACCCCCTCGGCCTGTTCGGCGAGGACGCGGGAGATCGCGTCGAGGCGGGCCGCGTCGAGGTCGTAGAGCGCCACCTCGGTGACACGGCCCTCCGCGTGGTCGGCGAGCAGGGCCCCGTACACGAGCGGCACCCGGAATCCGCCGCCGCCGAGAAGGGTCAGTTTCATACGTGCGCTTCCTTCTCGGCGATCACCAGCATGCGCCGCACACTACTCGTCAAAATCGAGCAATTCCATGCACGTATTTGTTCAGCGCTTGATTGTGTTGCGGGGGGCCGAGTTCACCCCGTGCTCACCGTCCGTACCGCCTCCACTCGTAGCGTCCCTGTGCCCCGTGCCCCCACCGACCTCCAGGAGCCGCCGCCATGACCAGCCCCTTCTCCGATCCCGTGTCCCGGCGCCGGGCCCTCGCGCTCGGCGCGGGCGCCGTCGGTGCCGCCGCCGCGGGCTCCCTGCTGCCGCCCTCCCTCCAGCAGGCGCTGGCCGCCGAGCCGCCCGCCGGTGGCCTCGACGCGATCGAGCACGTGGTGATCCTGATGCAGGAGAACCGTTCGTTCGACCACTACTTCGGCATGCTGCGCGGCGTACGCGGCTTCGGCGACCGCAATGCGGTGCGGCTGCCGGACGGCTCCCCGGTGTTCGAGCAACCGAACGGCCTCAAGAGAGTCCTGCCGTTCCCCGTGCGGGCGGCGGCCGAGGCGCAGAAGCACGACCTGCAGTACATCGACGCGCTCAACCACGACTGGAACGGCGGCCACAAGGCCTGGAACAACGGCTGGATGAACCAGTGGGTCTCCGCCAAGACCGCGGCGACCATGGCGTACTACGACCGCTCCGACATCCCGCTGCAGTACGAGCTCGCCGACACCTTCACCGTCTGCGACTCCTACCACTCGTCCATGCACAGCTCGACCAGCCCGAACCGCAACTACCTGTGGTCCGGCAACTCCGGCGACGAACCGAACGGCAAGCGGGCCGTCGGCAACGACGCCTACGACGAGGGCACGCACCAGGGCTACGCCTGGCCCACCTTCGCCGAACTCCTGGAGAAGGAGGGCCGCAGCTGGCAGACGTACACCGAGTGGGAGAACTTCACCGACAACCAGATCGAGTTCTACGCCACCTTCAAGGCGGTCGCCCGCAAGGCCCTGGCCAAGACCGGCGGACACACCTACATGGAGTCGTTCTACGCGCTCGTGCGCGACGCCGACGACGCCGGGCGCGAGCGGCTGCTCGGACTCCTGGAGGAGGGCGTCGAGGCGCTCACGAAGGCCGAGCGCAGCCTGTTCGAGCGCGGCCTGCGCCGCGTGCCCACCGGCACCCTGGCCGAGCGCTTCGCCGCCGACGTCGCCGCGGGCAAGCTCCCCGCCGTCTCCTACCTGGTGCCCTCCGCGGTCGACTCCGAGCACCCCAGCGTCTCCGTGCCCGCCGCGAGCGCCAGCGTCCCGTACAAGGTGCTCGACGCGCTGGCCTCGCACCCCGACGTGTGGCGCAAGACCGTCGTACTCATCAACTACGACGAGAACGACGGCTTCTTCGACCACGTCCCGCCGCCCGTGCCCGAGCAGGGCGAGCCCGACGAGTGGTGGCAGGGGCAGCCCACCGGACTCGGCATGCGCGTGCCGATGCTGGTGATCTCGCCCTGGTCGGTGGGCGGTTACGTGTGCTCCGAGCTGTTCGACCACACCTCCGTCAACCGCTTCCTGGAGAAGTGGACCGGCATCGACGACCCGAACATCACGGCATGGCGCCGCCGCGTGTGCGGCGACCTGACCTCCGCGTTCGACTTCGACACCGCGCAGAAGCAGCCCGCCGTCCACCATCCGGGCACGGTGCCGCCCGCCGCCGCCCGCTGGAAGCCGCTGCCGCCGGCCGACCAGAAGATGCCCGTCCAGGAGTCCGGAACCCGCCCCGCGCGCCCGCTGCCGTACCAGCCGGACGCGTACGCGAAGCTCACCGAGGGGAAGATCGAGGTCACGCTCGCCAACTCGGGTGCGGCCAGCGCCCACTTCGCGCTCTACCCGTACGAGGGCGAGTTCGACGTGCCGCAGCACCGCGATGTCACCGGCACCGGCCGGCTGACCGTGACCCCGGCGAAGGACCGCTACCGGTTCACCGTCACGGGGCCGAACGGCTTCCGCCGCGAGTTCGCGGGCCTCGCCACGTCCACCGCCGAGGTCACCTCGACCGTGCGCGCCAAGACCCGCGAGCTCCGCCTCACGCTCGCCAACCACGGCACCGAGGCGAAGGTGTTCACCGTCCGCCCGCAGGCCTACGTCCGCGCGGCCGACGCCGCCGCCCTCACCCGGCAGGTCCGGGTGGCGCCCGGCGACCGGACCACCGTGACGTACCCCGCCGCGCGGGCCCACGGCTGGTACGACCTGCTCGTCGCCTGCCCCGACGAGCCCGACTTCGCCCGCCGCCTGATGGGCCACATCGAGAACGGGCGGCCGTCGGTGTCCGGGTGACCTTCGGGGCCGCGGGGAAAAGCGATCGCCGGGCGTGGCCGGGTGCGGCTACGCTCGCGCGACGCGGCCGACCGTGCCGCCACGGGCCGGTTCGCGAAGGGTGACCATGGGCGTACGCAAGCTGCACCAGGACGAGCCGGACATCGACGAGGACCTCGTCCGCGCGCTGGTCGACGAGCAGTTTCCCCGGTGGGCGGAGCTGCCCCTGAAGTACGTCGACTCGCACGGCACGCAGAACGTGCTGTACCGGCTGGGCGAGGAGTGGGTGGTGCGGCTGCCGCGCGTGTCCGGCGTCGTGCCCGAGCTGGCGGACGCGCGGCGGTGGATGCCGTATCTCGCGGAGCGGCTCCCGGTGGCCGTGTCGGAGCCGGTGGCCGAGGGGGAGCCGGGGCACGGCTTCCCCTGGCCGTGGGCGGTGCACCGCTGGCTGTCCGGCGAGAACCCGGTGGCCGGGCGGCTCGAACGGCCCGGTGAGCTGGCCGGGGACCTGGCGGCGTTCATCACGGCGATGCGCGCCGTCGACACCGCCGGGGCGCCGGAGTCCTTCCGTGGCCGCCCGCTCGCCGAACGGGCCGCCGAGACCCGCGAGGTGATCCGCGGCCTCGACGGGACGCTCGACGCCGCGGCGGCCCTCGCCGTCTGGGACGAGGCCGTACGCCTCCCCGGCGCGGACCGCGCCGTGTGGCTCCACGGCGACCTGCAGCCCGGCAACCTCCTGGTGTGGGGCGGGCGGCTCGGCGCGGTCATCGACTTCGGGTGCATGGGCACCGGCGACCCGGCCGTCGACCTGATCGTGGCCTGGTACGTGCTCGGCGCCCCGGAGCGGCAGGTCTTCCGCGAGGCCGTGCGGGTCGACGACGCGACGTGGGGGCGTGGCCGGGGCTGGGCGCTGACCATCGCGGTCCACGAACTGGCGTACTACCGGGACACGAACCCGTTCATGGTGCGCACGGCGTCCCGCGTGGTCGGCGAGATCCTGGCACGAGGCTAGGGAGCCGGCGCCACCGGTGACCCGTGCGCCTCCCGCTGGTGCGGGATCACGACCGACGCGCTGCCCGGCGACAGCGCCACCGTCCGCGCGGGCGACGGAATGCGGATGCCCTCCACGCGGAAGCGCGCGTGCAGCCGCTTGATGAACTCGTGCTTGATCCGGTACTGGTCGCTGAACTCGCCGACCCCCAGGATCACGTTGAAGCTGATCCGCGAGTCGCCGAAGGTGTGGAAGCGCACGAGCGGCTCGTGCTCAGGGACCGCGCCCTCGACCTCCTTCATGACCTCGGTGACGACCTCGACCGTCACCCGCTCCACTACGTCCAGGTCGACGTCGTAGCCGACCCCGGCGAGCACGGTGAGGGTCATCTCCTGCTCCGGGCGGCTGAAGTTGGTCATGTTCGTGCCGGACAGCTGTGTGTTCGGGATGATCACGAGGTTGTTGGAGAGCTGCCGCACCACCGTGTTGCGCCAGTTGATGTCGACGACGTAGCCCTCCTCACCGCTGCTCAGCCGGATGTAGTCGCCGGGCTGCACGGTCTTGGAGGCCAGGATGTGCACGCCCGCGAACAGGTTGGCGAGCGTGTCCTGGAGCGCGAGCGCCACGGCAAGACCACCCACACCGAGGGCGGTCAGCAGCGGCGCGATGGAGATCCCGAGCGTCTGCAGCACCACGAGGAACCCCATCGCGAGCACCACGACCCGCGTGATGTTCACGAAGATGGTCGCCGAACCCGCCACGGCCGCACGGGACTGCGCGACCGTCCGCACGAGCCCCGTCACCACCCGCGCCGCGGTCGTCGTCGCCACGACGATGAGCAGCGCCGTGAGCGCCATGTTCACATTGCGCCCCGTGCGCGCCGTCAGCGGCAGCACCTCGGCGGCCACGGCCGCGCCCGCCGCGACCGCGGCCCACGGCACCAGCGTGCGCAGCGCGTCCACGATCACATCGTCCCCGGCCCACCGCGTCTGCCCGGCGCGCACACCGAGCCAGCGCAGCAGGGTGCGCAGCAGCAGCCCCGCCAGCAGTCCGCCGAGCACGGCGGCACCGGCGAGGATCAGGTCGTGGAGTTCGATGCCCCGGTTCATCGGGCACCTCCCGCACGGGGGCCGAATGCTGCCAGCGGGCTTTCGGGGGCGGATATGTGATGTTTCGTCACGTGGTACCTGCTCGGTCGGGGACAGGGGCGGTGGGCCGGAGCCTCACCCATTCTGCACAACCCTCTCGCACCCCGTCCCCAACTCCGGTGCCACCCCCTCACTCGACGGGCACGACCCTTCCGGTACGGGCCGACTCGTACGCCGCCGCCACGATCCGCACCGCGCGCAGCCCGGCCGCGCCGTCGGTGACGTCCACGGGCCCCTCGCCGAACAGGAAGGACCGCAGCATCAGCGCGTCCAGGTCGACTCCGTACGGGAGTTCCACCGCCGAGCGCGCCGTCTCGCTGAAGCCGTGCACCTTCTGGTCGAAGGCGTCCATCACCAGGGCAGCCCGTTCCCCGACGACCTGCATCGACAGCCCGCCCCACGCCGGATGGTGCTGCGGCTGGCTCCAACTGCAGTCGAGCGTGAGGACGGCCCCGTTCGCGTACGTCACGGTGAGCAGCCCCGCCGTCTCGACCGCGGCCCGGCCCTCGTACAGCAGATTGTTGGTCTGCGCGTAGACGGAGTGCGCGGGACAGCCCTCGAAGAGGTCGTCCAAGAGGTCCACGACGTGCACCGTGTGGTCCATCACGGCGCCGCCGCCGGAGAGTTCGGGGTCGGTGAACCAGCGGCTCCGCGCGCCCGGCATGTAGCCGTTGTTGGCGCCGGCCACCGTGAGCACCTCGCCCGTCGTGCCCGCCCGCACCGCCTCGCGCACCGCGAGGTGGGCCGGACTGAACCGCACCGGGTGCGCCACCGCGAGCCGCACCCCGGCGGCCCGGCACGCCTCGACCATCGCCGCGCCGTCCTCGGGCGTCGTCGCGAGCGGCTTCTCGCACAGCACGTCGACGCCGTGCGCCGCCGCCAGCTCGACCAGTCGCCGGTGCCGCACGTTCTCCGAGCAGACCACGACCTTGTCGGGCCGCCAGGCGAACAACTCCTCGTACGTGTCGACGTGGTCGACGCCGATCCGGGCAGCGAAGTCCTTGCCGCGGACCTCGCCCGGCGCCGCGAGATCCGTGTCGGGATCGGCCGCCAGCACCTCCACCCCGTCCATCGCGGCGAGCTGCCGCGCGAACCCGCCCGCGTGGACGTGCGCGAACGACAGCACGCCCACCTTCATGCCCCGCACACCCTGTGCGCCCCTCACAGCCCGGCCTCCTCGGTCACCTTGAGTTCGACGGGCGCGCCACTGCGCGCGGACTCCGCGGCGGCCTGCGCGATGCGAACCGCCGCGACGCCGTCGTGCGCCGACACACGCGGCGTAGGACCGCCCTGGACGGCCGCCGCGAACTCCCGCAGCTCCGTCAGGTACGGGCTCTCCGTCATCGGGCTGCCGGGAATGCCCTCGCCGAGCGCGCGCTTCCCCTGCGCGAGGACCCGGAATCCGGGACGGGCGGTGGAGTCGTGCTCCAGGATTCCGCCAGGGCCCGCGATCCGGAACGTCGTACGGAACGGCAGGTCGGGCAGGCCCCACACGCCGAGCACGTGGCTGACGGCGCCGGACGCGTGGGTGAGGACCGCGGTGCCGGTCGCCACGTCCCCGTCGACCGCGCCCGCCTCCTGCTTCCCGCGCACCTGCGCGTGCACCCGCACGACCTCGCCGGCGAGCAGCCGCGCGAAGTCGAGGTCGTGGATCATCTGGTCGACCAGGATGCCGCCCGACAGGGCCGGGTCGGAGAACCACGGCGCCCAGGTCGGGAAGCGGCCGGAGCGCGTGAAGCGCAGCACCGCCGGATCCCCGACCCGCCCGGCGGCGACCGCGTCGGCGAGCGCCGCGTAAGCGGGGAAGTAACGCACCACGTGCGCGGGGAACAGCAGCACGCCCGCCGCCCGCGCCGCGTCGGCCATCTCCTGCGCCTCGCCGACGTCGAGCGAGAGCGGCTTCTCGCACACCACGTGCCTGCCCGCGGCGATCGCGTCGAGGACGAGCCGGTGGTGCGTGTACGTCGGGGTGCACACGTCGACGACGGTGCAGCGGTCGAGGAGTTCGGCGAGGCTCCGCACCGCCGTCACGCCGGACTCGGCGTACGTGGCGGCCAGTTTCTCCGCGTGGCCGTCGGTGGACAGGATCGTGACGCGCGCGCTCAGGGCGGTCCAGGCGGGCAGATGGGCGCGGGCGATGCCGCCGGCGCCGATCAGGCCCACGTCGAGGCGTGCCATGAAGCTCCTTCGCGGAAGGGGATGCGGTCGGTGATGCGGTCGGTTGCGGTCCTCGGGTCAGCCCTTCGTGCCGCTCTGGGCGATGGCGAGAACGCTTCTCCTGCGCATGCGCGCCTCCGGTGGGTAGGTGTGCGGGATCGGAGAGGTGTGTGTCAGTGGGCGGGGGACGACGGGCGCGAGGGCCCCGCGCCGTCGAGGAGGTGGCTGTCCACGTCGTCCAGGGCGCGGCGCACCGCACCCAGGGCCACGCCCTCGCGGCCGAGCGTGCTGACCGCGATGCGCGGGACGTGGAGGGTCAGGGGCGCGAGGTGCGCGGCGAGCAGCGGGCCGAGCGGATCGCCGACCGGCGCCAACGCGCCGGACAGGACGAGGAGTTCGGGGTCGAGGGCGAGGACGAGCGCGGCGATGCCGGGCGCGACCCCGGCGAGATAGCGGTCCAGGACGGTGAGCGCCTCCGGCTCCTCGGCGCGGACGGCCCGTGCGAGCGCGTCGGTCTCCGACTCGCCGGGCTGCCGCGCACCGTCCCAGCCGAGCGCCTCCCCGGCCGCCAGCAGGCCGAGCTGCGGCAGGATGCCCAGCTCGCCCGCGCCGCCACGCCGTCCCCGGTGCAGACGTCCGTCGATCATCACGCCGCACGAGATGCGCCGCCCCACGAGCACGCACGCCACGTCGTCCGCGAGTTCGGCGGCGCCCCGCCAGTGTTCGGCGAGCGTCGCGAGGTTCACGTCGTTCTCGACGAGGACGGGGCAGGGCAGTTCGTCCGCGAGGCGGCGCGCCAGGTCCAGGTCGGTCCAGTCCGGGACGATCATCGAGCGGATCCGGCCGGTGTCGTCGACCATGCCCGGCACGCCGATGCCGACCGACCACACGTCGTGCGGCCCGAGCCCCTGGTCCGCGAGGAAGGCGCGCAGCCGGGTACGCAGCAGCTCGATGCGCTCCGCGCCGGTCAGTTCCGCCGGGAAGTCCTCGCGGTGGCGGGCGACGATCCCGCCGTCGAGGCGGGCCAGCAGCAGCACCAGCTTCTTCAGGCCGATGTCGACGCCGACGACGTGCCCGGCCTCGGACCGGAACCGGAAGCGGCGCGCGGGCCGCCCCGGCGCACGAACGGCCGGTGGCGCGGTCGTCTCCGCGATCCACCCCCGCCCGGCCAGCTCCTCCGTCAGCGCCTCGACCGTGGGCCGGGACAGGCCGGTGGAGGCGGCGAGCCGGGTGACCGTCTGCGGGCTCTCCCGGCGCAACGACCGCAGCACCACGCTGGTGTTGAGTCCGCGAAGGCCCGCGAGATCGTGCCCGCGCGCCCGGTCGTACGCCGCCATGGCCTGTGCCTCCGTCGGGTCAACGGTCCGGTTGTGCAGGACTGTTGCATAACGCCGACAGACAACGGAAGACCACGGACCCGAGTATTTCGAAGAACTCTTGCGAATTGCGTCGATGGGTGCAGGCAGCGGGTGACAGGCGGCGGCGGAGCACCGGCGTCACAGCCGCTCCACCGCGCGGAACCCCGCCAGCCGTGCCAGCAACCGGCGCGCGGGTGGCGTCAGTTCCGACATCGGCAAGGGGGAGCCGTCGTTCAAGCGGCTGATCAGGGCGCTCAGTTCGCGGGACGTCAGGCCGGTGCGGGTGACGTGGCCGCAGGCCGCCACCAGGCGGTGTCCGGCGGCCGGCATCCACAGCACGCGGTCCGTGGCGCGTACCGCGTCGTCGTCGGTGAAGTGGCCGGGGCGGGTGGGCGGTGGCACCGGGCGCAGGCCGCCGTCGGTGGCGTGCCGCAGCAGGTCGCGGGCGAGACGGCGGGCCAGTGGTGCCGGCCGGGTCTCCCTGCGCAGGTGGTCGAGGGCGGCGGCGAGGGGTGCGGGGAGCGTACCGGGCAGGTCGGCGGGGTGCTCGGGGTGCTCGGTGTGCGGGGCGAGGGTGTCGACCGTGCCCCAACTGCCGTGCGTGGACGGTGGTGTGAAGTGGGGCCAAGGGGTGCGCGGGATGGAGATGTGCACGGTCGTGGCGGGGGAGCGGGGTGTGTGCAGGGTGGGCTCGTGGTCGGCGGGCCAGTACAGCAGGTCGCCGGGGAGCGCCGTGGTCGTCCAGCGGCGGTTGCCCGGTCCCGTGAGGTCGATGCGGTGGTGGCCGTCCAGGACGTGGACGAGCGCCGCCGTCCGACGGGGCGACGTGGCGGGGCGGGCGGGCGCCGACGTCCCGTGGCACAGCGTCGTACCGACGGTCGACAGGGGCTGCCCGACGTGCTCCCACAGCGCCGCGAGGAAGGCCCGCTCCCTGGCCCACAGCGGGTGGTGGCCCGCGTGCAGTTCGCGGACGACAAGGGAGAAGGGGGCGGCGCCGGCCTGCCGTGCGAGGCGTCGGTCGTAGGCGGGGAACGAGCCGTCCTCGGGGCGGGGCAGCAGATCGCCGGGGTCGGTGAGGCGGCGTCGGCCCACCGTCAGATGGACGCGTTCGGCGGCGCCCGTGGTGGTGTGCTGGGTGGCGGCCACGGCGCCCTCGAAGGCCTCGTGGGGGTCGAAGGGGCCCGCGCCGGGCGCCGGTCGGAGCAGCGCGGGCCGGCGGTCCCAGTGGTCCGCGGCGAGGCGCTGCCAGTCGACGGACCGGTCGACGGGGCTGAGGACGTCGATCGGCGCGGCGGTGTCCGCCGTCACGGACGCGGCTCCGGCGGTGTGACGTCGACGGCACGCGACCGGCACAACTCGCGCAGCAGCGCGTGCAGCCGGGGGGAGTGCTCGGGCAGGCCCGACGAGCGGGCCAGGTCGGTGACGGTGCTGCCGCGCTCTGCCGAACGCAGGTGGGCGAGTACGTGGTCGGCGGCGGGGTCCCGTACCGGCCACACGTGCCCGTTCGCCGCCCACAGGGCGTCGTCCGGACCGGCGGCCACGCGGATGATCTCGGCGACGCGCAGTAATCGGTGCCGGGGTGTGAGGGGGACGGCGGGCCGTGGCGCGGGAGCCGGGGTCAGGCCCGCGGCGGAGCGGAGTCCGGCCCAGCGGGCGAGCAGGGCCCGCTCGACGTCGGGCCCCGAGAGGGTGTCCGCGAGCAGGCGGGCGACGTCGGTGAGGTGGCCGGGCGGCGCCACCCGGCCGTCGTCCCCCACGGGCAGCGTGTGGGGGAGCGCGGTGAGGGCGTCGGCGTACGAGCCGCGTCTTCGGGCCAGGCCGCGTACGGCGTCCGCGATCATCGGCAGGGCCGAGTCGGTCCGGGCGGGCACGCTCAGCCGAAGCGTGGTGCAGGGTCCGGCGCGCTGGTCGAGGTGCCGGCTCCCGGCGGGCCAGTGCACCAGATCGCCCGCACCGGCCCGCAGTTCGTACTCGGTGCCGGTGTGCTCGGGGCGCACGCGTACGGTCAGTTCGCCGTCGACGACCCAGGTCAGGGACGCGGCGCCGGGATCGCCCGCCTCGGCGACGGCGTGGTGCCGGTCGCCGACGGCCAGTTCGGCGGTCACCGGGACGGTGGGCCACCCGACGTGGTGCCAGAGTCCGGCCAGCGCGTCCCGTACGCGGGACCACACCGCGAAGTCCTCGCCGAGCGGGTCGGCCGCGGTCAGCAGCCAGCCGTCGCCGTCGAGTTCCGGGGCGCGGGCGAGGCGGGCGGCGTATCCGGCGAGGTCCCGGTCGGCCGGGGCCGGAAGCAGCGGCCCCGGCTCCCGGAGCTCACCGTCGGCCGTGAACAGGCGCAGCGTCGTGGGGTAGGGACGCGCGGCCGCCGAGCGCAGGAGGGCGTGGGCGTCGGCCGGGGTGAGGCCCAGCGGCGGGGCGTCGGCGACGACCACCGGCTCCCTGGCCCAGTGCGTCTCCGCGAAGCGGCGCAGGGCGGGGCCGTGCGGCGCGGGCCTGCGGGCGGAGCCGGTGCTTGACTTCATCGGCGTTTCATCAGTGCTTCATCGGTGCTTCGTCGGGCGGGGCCTCTTTCGGTCCCACATGCGGGTGGCGCCGGGTTGCCGCGACCCTGCCAGAGGGCTTCCCGCCGCGTCAACGCTTTACGAAGAACACGTGAACGTATGCGAGGAGAGGGGGGATTCGGGTTGCGTCGAGGGGGCGGGCGGCGGCGGATACGTGTGGGTCTTGTGAATTGGCGGGTTCACGCTTGCCGGAATACGGGCCTCCGTCCGATTTGGGCAGGCCGGGTTCATGGCAAGGTGTGCACGCTCGTTCAGATGTCCAGGAAAGGCCCCCCTTATGCCCCTCGCATTGTTCCGCCGTAAGCGCGCCGGTTCCGCAGGGGGTTCCGGACCCGTCCACTCCATGCCGCAGGGCGCAGGCGGTGTGCACTGCGAGGTGATCGACCCGTTCGGTCAGCCCATGCCGGGCGCCGACGTCACCTTCACGCACTCGGACTCCGGACGCGCCTCCGCGAAGGCCGCGACCGACCCCTTCGGCCTGGTCTTCGTCACCCTGCAGCCCGGCCGCTACAGCGTCCTGATCGCGGCCGAGGGCCTGCAGCCGTTCCAGCAGACGATCGAGGTCGCCGCGGGGCAGACGCTGCCGCTCACCGGCATCCAGTTGCACGTGGGCCGCTCGCCCGAGCTGCCGCAGCCCGGCACCTGGCTGTTCGACCCGCCGCACACCGCGATCCGCTTCATCGCCAAGCACGTCGGCATGGCCCATGTGCACGGCCGCTTCACGCGCTTCGAGGGCGGCATCCACATCGCGCCCGACATGGCGGACTCGCGGGTCGAGGTCCGTATCGACGCCTCGTCGATCACCACGGGCAACAACACCCGCGACAACCACCTGCGCTCGGCCGACTTCCTCGACGTCGAGAACTACCCCTACGTCCACTTCAGCTCGGACCGCTTCATCTACCGCGGCGGCTCGAAGTGGACCGTTCAGGGCGCCCTCACCATGCACGGCGTGAGCCGCACCGTCGACCTCGACACCGGCTACCTCGGCGTCGTCAACGGCGGCTACGCCGAGGAGCTGCGCTGCGCGGCCCTCGCCACGGCGGAGCTGCACCGCGAGGACTACACCCTGAACTGGCGCACCATGCTCGCCAAGGGCATCGCGGTCGTCGGCCCCACGGTCAAGCTCGAACTGGACCTCCAGGCCATGTACCGCAGCGAGGACACGCCCACGCCGCCGGAGTAGGCAGCCTGAGCTGCTGTTTCCGGTCCTGCCGGACGGCGCGCCTTCCGGGGTGACGCGAAGCCTTCTGGCGTCGCGTCACCCTTTCCCGGCGCAGCGAAGCCCTGCGGCGAGGTGCACATCCCGGCGTCGGGGAGAATCTGGGGAGATTCTCTAGGAATCCGTCGCGAACCAGCGGTCCATCGCCGCACGGCCCCGGCCGTCCGCCTCCGGCATCATGTGCGCGTAGATCCTCAGAGTGATCGAAGGGTCCGCGCGGCGGCGCAAGCACTGCCAAGATGTCGTCCGCTCCGCGGACATGCACCGGCATCCTCGTCTGGGGACCCTGGTGGATCGAAGGCCACCACCTCCGCGACGAAAAAGGCCAGTTGGTCTCCAGTTCCGGGATCATCGTCAGCGGGTTCCGCACCGTGCTCGTCGCCATCGCCGCAGGCGGCTTCACCGCAGCCGGGCGCTACTGCACCCGCCAGACACACCACCTTGAGCGCGACCAGTTCAACCACGCCCAACGGCAGTTCGCCGAGAGCCGGCAGCAGTGTGCTGTCGGGGCCGCACGAGCCGCAACGACATCCGTGTTCCCGGCGCGAGTACCTCTGAACGCAGTGAGCCAAGCTGAGTCCGAGCAGGTCGGTTGGACTCTCGACAAGATGAGCGCCTACGTCGATCGCGATCGAATGCATACCCATCGTGCACTGCTCGTCTTCAGGCGCAGCGGCTGAAGCTGACTGCCCACGACAGGGCCCCGGACGCCGAAGATGGCGGCCGGGGCCCTGTCGTGATGGCGGCGCGTGCGATCCACCGGTCGTCGGTGACCTGCCTCGGGAGCATGGTTGCGGTCATGCCGTGCTCGACCAGCCACCGTCAGCCGGCGACGAGGGCTGACCGCGGGTCGTACAACGCCAGTGCAACCAACCGGCCTCCCCGATCGTCAACCCTCCCACCGCCACGCAAGGAGCACGCCCGCATGATCAGTTTCGAGAAGGTGCCTGCCGGTCTCGTCAGCCTCACCAAAACGGCCGCCGTCTCCCTGGAAAAGCAGGGCCTCACCGGGCAGCAGGCTGCCGTCTATCTCGTCCTCGACCGGTCCGGGAGCATGCGCCGCTACTACAAGGACGGCAGCATGCAACACCTCGCCGAACAGGCACTGGCCCTGTCCGCCAACCTCGACGACGACGGCATCGTCCCCACCGTCTTCTTCGACACCGACGCTCACGAAGCCGTCGACATCAGCCTCGACGACTATCAAGGACGGATCGCCGAACTCCACGAAAGCTACGGCCACATGGGCACCACCAACTACGCCGCCGCCATGGACGCCGTCATCAACCACTACGTCGACAGCGAGGCTCAGGCTCCCGCGTTCGTCATCTTCCAGACCGACGGCTCACCCGACTCCCGCCGCGCCGCCGAACAGACCCTGTGCAAGGCAGCCAAGCTGCCGTTGTTCTGGCAGTTCATCGGCTACGGCGACGACGAGTTCAAGTTCCTGCACAAGCTCGACGAACTCGCCGTGCCCAAGAAGCGGATCGTGGACAACGCCGGGTTCTTTCCCGCCGGGAAGGACCCGAAGCTGATCCCGGACGGCGTCCTGTACGACCAGCTCATGAACGAGTACCCGGACTGGATCCGCGCCGCGACAGCCGCCGGAATCATCGGCTGAGCCAGAGAAGGGAGAGGCCCTGTGAAGCCGCTGCTCCTGATAGACGTCGACGGCCCCCTCAACCCGTATGCGGCGAAGCCGAGCCGGCGCCCAGAGGGGTATCAGACGCATCGCATGCGGCCGACCGGCTGGCAGGACCCGTGGGAGAAGCCGCTACGAGTCTGGCTCAACCCAGCACACGGCCCCGCGCTCCAGGTTCTCCCCTTCGAACTCGTCTGGTGCACCACCTGGCAGGCCGAAGCCAACGAATGGATAGGCTCACCCCTAGGGCTGCCGGAACTGCCCGCCATCACCTGGCCCGACGGCGCGCGCGAGGAGGTGTCGGCAGGTGTCTTTTGGAAGACGAGCCATGTCGTCGAATGGGTAGCAGGTAGACCCTTCGCCTGGATCGACGACGACTTCACCGACAGAGACCGCGAGTACGTCACCCGCCACCACGGTGGGGCGGCACTCCTGCACTGGGTCAGCCCGCGCCTTGGCCTGCTCGACCCGGACTTCCAGGCACTCACAGCTTGGGCCTCAGACCTCGGCGACCAGGCAGCGTAACCATCCCTCGTCGAGCCCCAGCCCGTCCCGCAGCCGTCGACCCAGCCGTTCCAGGACCCTGCCTATCCGGACCTGCCGGGTGGGAACGCGCCCGACGAACCTGCGTGAACGTCAACGACCCCGCTCTTCCCGCCATCCGGGGGCGCGGGGCAGCCTTCTTCATGACTCGCCAGGAGCACTCCCGGCGCCGGCCCAGGAACCGAGCCGGGGGCGTGCGCCGCCGAATGAGTGTGCCCTCCCGCAACCGGGAGGGCACGGTACGAGACCGGCTAGTGGTCGTCGTCGTCACGAAGGGAATCGCGCACGCCTTCGGCCTTGTCGCGGACGTTCTCGACGCCCTCCTTGGCCTTGCCGCGGGCCTGGTCGGCCTGTCCTTCGGCCTTCATCCGGTCGTTGCCGGTGACCTTGCCGGTCATCTCCTTGGCTTTGCCCTTGGCCTTGTCCATGGCGCTGCTGTCGCCCATGACTGCTCCTTGCGTGGTTGAGCTGGGGGATTGCTGCAACGGTATGAGTGCGCGGCAGGGGACGCATCCGGAGCGGTCGCTGAGAGTGCCGGAGGGGCAGCCGTATCCACCAGTACCGCCTGGAGGACATGGGCCGGCCCCCTACCCGCAAGACGTGCGAGGTGGAGAATCGCGAGGTCAGCAAGGCCGCAAGGCCTTGGAGCGGAACGCGAGGGCGGCCATCGCGAAGTTCGCGTGGCACGGGCGCGAGCGCCCCGGCTTGCTGCCGGGGGCGGTCTCCGAGTAGGGCGCGCGCCGTCATCCGGTCGCCCCTGTTGTCCGGGCCCTGCCTTCGCGGTGCTCCAGGTGGGGAGTGTGAGGGCGGACCGGTTCAGGTCTGTGGCGGCGTCGCTTCAGCCGTCTTCCGCGCCGCCGGGACGGGCACGTCGGGTCCGCCGCAGGTCACCGTGCGCGTGGTGTCGCGCCTGGTGGTGACGGCCAGGGCGATCAGCGGCAGCAGGGTCAGAGCCGCGAAGGCCGCGCCGACCACGGCGGGTCCCGTCACGCCGAGGGAGGAGGCGAGCGCCTGCCCGGCCAGCGCGGAACCGGCGGCGATGCCGGTGTTGTACGCGGACGTGGTCAGCGCGGAGGCCAGGGTCGGGGCGTCGCCCGCGATCCGGACGGCGAGGGCGGTGACGACCGGATTGATCGTGAACCCGGTCAGCGCCATGAGGAAGACCAGGGCGACGGCGGCGGCCGGGGCGGTCGACAGCGGGATCAGCAGGAGCAGGAAGACCGCGGTCGCCGCGGCGGCCGGGATCGTCGTGGCCATCGGGCGCCGGTCTCCGAACCGGCCGCCGACCGCGGTGCCGCCGAGCGCGCCCGCACCGAAGGCGAGCAGCACCAGCGGCACGGCGCCGTCCGGGATGCCCGCACGGTCGGTGAGCAGCGGAGCGATGTACGTGTAGACGGCGAGAACACCGCCCATGATCAGTACGGCCGAGGCCAGAGCCAGCCACAGCCGGCCCTGGCGCAGCGCCCGGATCTCGTCCCGTACGGAGACCTGCGCACGTCGCTCCGTGCGGGGGACGAACCGGCCGATGACGGCGGCTGCCAGGGTGGCCAGCACTGCCAGCGCCCAGAAGAGTCCGCGCCAGCCGGTGACGTGACCGGCCAGCGATCCGGCGGGGACGCCCACGACATTGGCCAGGGTCAGTCCGCCCATCATCACGCCGACCGCCCGGGTGGCGTGCGCGGGTCCGGCGGCGGTGGTGGCGATGACGAAGCCGACGGCCCAGAACGCCCCGGTGGCCAGCGCGGTCACGAAGCGCGCCGCAAGGACGACGGTGAAGGAACTGGTGAGGGCCGCGACGACGTGCCCTGCGGCGAAGACCACCAGAGCGAGGACGAGGGTGAGGCGCTGGGGCAGGCGCAGGGTGGCGAGGGCCATGGTCGGGCCTCCGACGATCATGCCGACGGCGAAGGCGGTGATCAGTAGGCCTGCGTGGGAGACGCCGACCCCGAGGTCGGGGGCGATGTCCGGGAGGATGCCGGCGACGACGAACTCGGTCGTGCCCATCAGGAAGGTGCCGGCGGCGAGCACCCACACGACGAAGGGCAGCTTGCCCGGCGTGCGAGCGGCGGGAGCGGACATGGCGGGAACTACTCCTTGGGATCGGCGAACGGGGAGCGGGGAGCGGCGAGCGGGGAGCGGGGAGCGGCGAGCGGGGAGCGGGGGAAAGGGCCGGGTGTGCCGGGAGGCGTGCCGGATGGGGACACGGCCGGGCGGCGAGCGTCGCGTCATCCAGGAAAACCGCTGCTCGCGCGCGGAGCGAGGCACGGTCGAGGGGTGTATTGCCAGTACATCCCTTCCGCCGCGGGCGGGACGTACCGTCGAAGACGTGGACAACCAAGCAGAGGTCCGCGAGTTCCTGACCTCGCGGCGAGCCAAGATCACTCCCGAGCAGGTGGGCCTGCCGTCCGGCAGCCGACGCCGGGTGCCCGGTTTGCGCAGGAGCGAGGTCGCCGCCTTGGCAGACATGAGCGTGGAGTACTACTCCAAGTTGGAGCGCGGGAACCTCGCCGGTGCCTCCCCGGCCGTCCTGGAGGCCCTCGCCCGCGCCCTGAAGCTCGACGAGGCGGAACGCGCCCACCTGCTGAATCTCGCGCACGCCGCGGACGGCTCTGAGGCGCTCACCCGGCCCCGGCGGCGCACTCCTCAGTGGAAGGCGCACCGCAGCCTGCAATGGGTCCTGGACGCCTTCACCGCGGGCCCGGCCTTCGTCCGCAACGGGCGCATGGACGTCCTCGCCACGAACCGGCTCGCCCGCGCGTTCTACGACGACGTCTTCGCCACGCCCCACAACCAGGCCAACCTGGCCCGCTTCAACTTCCTCGACCCCGCCTCACGGCGCTTCTACCCGGACTGGGAGCAGGCCGCCGACGTCGCCGTGTCGATCCTGCGCACCGAAGCGGGCCGCAACCCCCACGACAAGGGCCTGCACGACCTCGTCGGCGAGCTCTCCACCCGCAGCGACGCATTCCGCACCCGCTGGGGTGCCCACAACGTCCGCCACCACGGCACCGGCACCAAACGCTTCCGCCACCACGCCGTCGGTGACGTCACGCTCGCCTACGAGGGGCTTGAGATGGCCGCCGAACCGGGCCTCACCCTCACCGTCTACACCGCGGAACCCGGCTCGCCCTCCGAAGAGGGGCTGCGCCTGCTCGCGACGTGGGCCGCCACACAGGACGCGGCGGTCTCGGCGGAGACGTCGACGACAGGCCCGCAGACGGGCTGACAGCCGTACGGCGAGGGGTCTCCGCACGGTTAGGGGTCTCCGCTCGCGGCGGCATACCCCCTGTGGAATGGTGAATGGGCGAAATGACCCATTCCTCCCCAGGAGGTCCCATGTCCTCGAAGCGTCGTAGAAAGAAGAAGGCGCGCCGCAAGCACGCGGCGAATCACGGGTCCAGGCCGCAGTCCTGATCCGGGCTGCGGGGGCGGCCGTGTGAAGGGGGTCACGCGTGGTGCGCGACTCCGCCTCCGACCGCGGTCGCCCACTCCGTGACCAGCGTCTCGTACTCGGCGCGGTCCTCGGAGCTCAGGTGCCCACCCGTGCGCGCCCAAAGGTCACGAATCTGGTCGTTGACCACGTCGGCGGAGCGGACGGTGCGTGGTGCTGGGATGGTGGACATGTGAACGAGAGTAGGGGATGCGCACGCCTATTCGCTGCGGTCCGTCACGTGGGTATCGCCATGTGTGAGTTTCGTCATTCCTGCCCGGGCGATGACGCGCGCCCCTCTCAAGTCACCCCACCCCGCACACCACTTCGGTTCTCCTTCAGTTCTTGCGGCCCACCGCCCCGTACATCGGCACCGGGGAGTCGTCCCGGTCCTCGTCGACGGCCAACTCCGGGTGCCAGTCCGGGAGCCAGACCACTCCGGGGTCCAGAATCTCCAGACCGGTACCTGTGAAGAACTTCGTCATGTCCTCGTGCGTCCGCGGCGCGAGCGTGACCCCGCCGGCCGCGTACATGTCGATCGCCTGCTGGGTGCGCGACGGGTCGAAGTCCGCGGCCACGTGCGACAGAACCAGATGGCTGTCCGAGGGCAGCGCGTCCACGAAGGTGCGCACGATGTCGTACGCGCCCTGCTCGTCGGGGATGAAGTGCAGGAGTGCGATCAGGGACACGGCGATCGGGCGCTCGAAGTCGAGGATCTCGCGCGCCAGTTCCAGGATCCTGTCCGGTTCCCTCGCGTCGGCCTGGACGTAGCGGGTGACCCCCTCCGGCGTGCCGCGCAGCAGCGCCTCCGCGTGCCGCAGCACGATCGGGTCGTTGTCGACGTACACGACGCTCGCCCCGGGCACCGCGCGCTGCGCGATGCGGTGCAGGTTCGGCTCGGTCGGGATGCCGGTGCCGATGTCCAGGAACTGCGTCACACCGCGCCGCGCGGCGAGCATCCGGGTCGCCCGGTGCATGAACCAACGGTTGTGCCGCGCCGCGTACTTGGCCGTCGGCTCCAGCGTGACGATCTGCCGGCCGAGCTCCTCGTCCACCGGGTAGTTGTCCTTGCCGCCGAGGTACCAGTCGTACAGCCGCGCCGGGTGCGGCCTGCTGGTGTCGATACGCGGAGGTGTGGGGGAAGTGTCGGGCGTTGAGGGCATGGGTGGCGGCAACTCCCTTGTCGTCCGGTGCCGTTCGGGCGGGTGTACGAGCATCCTGCCGTACGGGTAGGAGGTATGTGGCCGCAATGGGAAATAAGAGAGGATTGCGGGCCCCAGTGGAATCCGAGACAGGAGCACCGCGCATGAGCGACGTCCCCCAGCGTCCCGCACGCCTCGACATCTCGCGGGCCACGCTCGCAGACTGGCCGGTAATCAGCGGTTGGGCCGCCGACGAGGGCTGGAACCCCGGCCTCGCGGACGGGACGAGCTTCTTCGCCCAGGATCCCGACGGGTTCTTCCTCGGCCGGATCGACGGCGAACCGGTCTCTTCCGTCTCCGTTGTCAACTACGGCGCCGACTATGCCTTCCTGGGCTGCTACCTCGTCCGTCCCGACCTGCGCGGACTCGGGCACGGCATCGCCACCTGGAACGCGGGCCTCGCGCACGCGCAGGGGCGCACCGTCGGCCTCGACGGCGTCGTCGACCAGCAGGACAACTACCGCAAGTCCGGCTTCGAACTCGCCCACCGCACCGTCCGGTTCACCGGGATCGCGAGCGGTGGCGGCCCGGCCGTGCCCGCCGAGGGCATCGTCCCGGTCGAGGGCGACCTCGCGCCCGTCCTCGCGTACGACAGCGCCTGCTACCCCGCGGACCGGCCCCGCTTCCTCGAATCCTGGCTGACCACGAAGGGGCACGTGGTGCGCGCCCGCGTCGTCGGCGGGCGGATCACCGGGTACGGCGTGCTGCGCGAGGGGCGGGACATGCCGCGGATCGGGCCGCTGTTCGCGGACACGCCGGACGACGCGCGCGCCCTGTTCGACGCGCTCGCGCCCGCCGGGCGGCCGGTAGGCGTCGACGTACCGGCGTCGAACGCGGAGGCCGTCGCCCTCGCCGAAGAGCGCGGTCTGGTGCCGGGGTTCGAGACGGCCAGGATGTACACCGGTCCGGTCCGGGCGTTCGCCGCGGAGCGGGTCTTCGGGGTGACGACTCTCGAACTGGGGTGAGGCACGCGCGACCCCGGTTCAGTGCCGCTCCGGCCCGTGCTCCTCGAACGATCCGTGCCGACCCGCCCCTGCGGCGAACCGGCCCGCGCCCTCCAGCGCGCCGCCCAGGACACCCGTGCCGTAGCGGAGTTCGGCGTCCATCGCCGCCTCCTCGTCCCGGCCGTGCTGCTCCCGCAGCGAGGCCCGGTCGCTGCGCAGGCAGTCCTGCGGGAAGCCGGCGAGCCGCGCCGCCAGCTCCTGTGCCGCCGTGCGGGAACCGCCGGGCGGCACGAGACGGTTCGCGAGACCGATCTCGTACGCCTCCCGCGCCTCGACCGGACGGCCGGTCAGGATCAGATCGCTCGCGCGGCTCTCGCCGATGAGACGGGGCAGACGCACCGTGCCGCCGTCGATGAGCGGGACGCCCCAGCGGCGGCAGAAGACGCCGAACACCGCGTCCTCCTCGGCGACCCGCAGATCGCACCAGAGGGCGAGTTCGAGGCCGCCCGCCACCGCGTGCCCGGCCACGGCCGCGATCACCGGCTTCGTCAGGCGCAGGCGGGTCGGGCCCATCGGACCGTCCCCGCCCCGCTCCACCCGGTTCCCGCGCTCCGTGCCGATCGCCTTGAGGTCGGCGCCCGCGCAGAACGTGCCGCCCTCGCCCCACAGCACGGCGACCCGCGCCGTGTCGTCGGCCTCGAACGCGCGGAACGCGTCGGCCAGTTCGTCCGCCGTCGGCCCGTCGACCGCGTTGCGGGCCTCGGGGCGGGACAGGACGACGGTGGTGACCGGGCCTTCGCGTTCCACGCGGACGGACGACATGACAGAACCCTTCGGCCGGACGGCTAGCTGACGGTGAGCTTCAGCTTCGCATCCGCCGTCGAGCTGTTCCCCACATACAGGTCGAACGACCCCTCCTCGACGCGGAATTCGCCACCGGGATCGTTCGTCCAGAAGCCGAGGTCCTCCGCGCCGAGCCGGAAGCGGACCGTCGTCGACGCACCCGCGTCCAAGGCGACCCGCTTGAACCCGCGCAGCCTGCGCACCGGTTGGGTGAGCGAGGCCGCCACATCGCGCACGTACAGCTGCGCGACCTCGTCGCCGGGGCGGGAGCCGGTGTTGCGGACCTCGACCGAGACCTCGAAGGTGTCGCCCTTGCGCAGGGCGGCCGCCGGGATCGCGGAGCGGCTCAGCTTCGGCGCGGAGAACGCGAACGTCGTGTAGCTGAGGCCGTACCCGAAGGGGAACTGCGGCGTCGGCGGCAGGTCCAGGTACTTCGATGTGTACTTGTTGTCCTTGTCGTACGGGCGGCCCGTCGACTCGTGGTTGTAGTGGATCGGGATCTGGCCGGTCGTGCGCGGGAAGGACACCGGGAGCTTGCCGCCCGGGTTCACCTCGCCGAACAGGACGTCGGCGATCGCGCTGCCCGCCTCGATGCCCGGATGCCAGGCCTCCAGGACGGCGGGCGCGCTGTCCAGCCAGTCGCCGACGGTGAACGGCCGGCCGCCCACCAGGACCACCACGAACGGCTTTCCGGTCTCCGCGACCGCCGCGATCAGCTTCTCCTGCGCGCCCGGCAGCGAGATGTCGCTGCGGGCCGCGGCCTCGCCGCTCATCGACGGCGGCTCGCCGACCACCACGACGGTGACGTCCGCAGCCTCGGCCGCGGCCACCGCTGCGGGAATGCCGCCGGTGTCCTTGCCCTCGGGGTCGACGCCGCGCGCGTACGTGACCTTGGCGCCGGGCGCCGCCTTCTTCACTGCGTCGAGCACCTTCACCGAAGGGAACTTCTCGGCCGACGCGGGCACCACCCACGTGCCCAGCAGATCCGAGGAGTCGCCGAACGGGCCGACGACGGCGAGGGACGTGACCGACTTCTTCAGGGGGAGCGCACCCTGCTCGTTCTTGAGCAGGACCATCGAGCGGGCCGCCGCCGTGCGCGCCGCCTTGCGGGCGGCCGTCGTCGGCTCGTCGATCGCCTTCGACTCCTCCACGTACGGGTCGTCGAACAGGCCGAGTTCGTACTTGAGGCCGAGGACGCGCGACACCGCCTCGTCGATCCGCCGCTCCTCGATCTTCCCTGCGCGCACCAGCTTCTTGCCGTTGGTGAGGAGGTTGGTACTGGTCATCTCCATGTCGACACCGGAGTTCAGGGCGAGCCTGGCCGCGTCCGCGCCGTCCTCGGCGAAGCCGTGCGCGATCATCTCCTGAACGCCCGTGTAGTCGCTGACGACCAGTCCGTCGAACCCCCACTCCTTCTTGAGGATGTCGGTGAGCGTGTGCGGATTGCCGTGCGCGGGGACGCCGCTGATGGTGTTGAAGGAGGCCATCACCGTGGCGCAGCCCGCGTCCAACGCCGCCTTGAACGGCGGGAGATACAGATTGCGCAGCCGGGACTCCGACACGTCGACCGTGTTGTAGTCACGGCCGCCCTCCGCACCCCCGTAGGCGACGAAGTGCTTCGCGCACGCCGCGACGGTGTCCTTCGAGCCGTAGCCGGAACCCTGGTAGCCCTTCACCTTGGCGGCGGCGAACCGCGCGGTGAGGTACGGGTCCTCGCCGTTGCCCTCGGCGATCCGGCCCCAGCGCGGCTCGTGCGTGACGTCCGTCATCGGGGCGAACGTCCAGTGCACGCCGTTGGAGCGGGCCTCCTTGGCCGAGACCTCTGCGTCCGAGCGGGCCACGTCCGGGTCGAAGCTGGACGCCTGGGCGAGCGGGATCGGGAAGTTGGTCCAGAAGCCGTGGATGACGTCGAGGCCGAACAGCAGCGGGATGCCGAGGCGGGACTCCTCGACGGCGATGCGCTGCAGTTCATTGGTGGTCCTGGCACCGAAGATGCTGAAGACCGAGCCGACGCGCCCGGCCCGCGCCGCGTCCTCGACGGCCTTCGTCGTGCCCGAGCCCGGATTGAGGTCGTAGGACCAGGGGAGCTGCTGGAGCTGGCCCAGCTTCTCTTCGAGAGTCATACGGGCGAGCAGGCTCCGGACCTTGCTCTCGTACGGGCGCGGCGGCCTCTTCACGGCGGCGTTCGCACCAGTGGACTGGCTGGTCATGACGGCGCCGGTGGCGGCGGTGACGCCGATCGCGGACAGCAGTGTACGTCTGTGCAGCTCAGGCATGCCTTCGCTTCCCGATCGTACGGGGCCCGCAACTTGTGTGGCGGGCACAAGAATTGAAGCGAAGTTACGTTCCGGTTACTGGAGGGTCAAGAGGTGCGACCGGGGTGTCGGCGCGCTCGGCCGTACGACATGTGCTTGACCTCAACATTGGTTGAGGTCCTAGCGTCTTCGGCATGAGCATGGAGACCACAGCCTGGACGCAGCTGCACAGCGTCATGAATGCCCAAGACGGCGGCCCCAAAGGCCGCCCCTTCGCCCGCACGACCCTCAGGAGGATCGCCGCCTTCGCCCGGCCGCACCGCCGCCGCATCGCCCAGTTCGTGTTCCTGAGCATCCTGACCGCGCTGCTCGCCGTCGCGACACCGATGCTCGCCGGGAAGGTCGTCGACGCGATCGTCGGCGGTGACGACCAGGGGCACGTCATCCGCCTCGCCCTGCTCATCGCGGCCATCGCGCTCGCCGAGGCGGGCATCGGACTGCTCGCCCGCTGGCTCTCGGCGAACCTCGGCGAAGGCCTCATCCTCGACCTGCGCACCGCCGTCTTCGACCACGTCCAGCGGATGCCCGTCGCGTTCTTCACCAGGACCCGCACGGGAGCCCTGGTCAGCCGCCTCAACAACGACGTGATCGGCGCCCAGCGCGCCTTCAGCAACACCCTGTCGGGCGTCGTGAGCAATGTCGTCACGCTGCTCCTGACCCTGGCCGTCATGCTCACCCTGTCCTGGCAGATCACCCTCCTCGCCCTGCTGCTCCTGCCCGTCTTCGTACTGCCTGCCCGCCGCATGGGCTCCCGGATGGCCCGCCTCCAGCGGGAGGCCGCCGCGCACAACGCGGCCATGGGCACACGGATGACCGAGCGGTTCTCCGCGCCCGGTGCCACGCTGATCAAGCTGTTCGGGCGACCCGGCGACGAGTCCGCCGAGTTCGCCGAACGCGCACGCCGGGTGCGCGACATCGGTGTCCGCACGGCCATGGCGCAGTCGGCGTTCATCACCGCGCTCACCCTGGTCTCGGCCCTCGCGCTGGCGCTGGTGTACGGCCTCGGCGGCTACTTCGCACTCTCCGGAACCCTGGAGGCCGGCGCGGTCGTCTCCCTGGCGCTGCTCCTCACCCGCCTGTACGCGCCGCTGACCTCGCTCGCCGGTGCCCGCGTCGAGGTCATGAGCGCGCTCGTCAGCTTCGAGCGGGTCTTCGAGGTGCTCGACCTGAAACCGCTCATCGAGGACAGGCCCGATGCCCGCGAGGTCCCGGAAGGCCCGGTCGCCGTCGAGTTCGACGACGTCCGCTTCGGCTACCCGTCCGCCGACAAGGTCTCCCTGGCCTCCCTCGAAGAGGTCGCGTCCCTCGACACCCGGGGCGGCGCAGAGGTCCTGCACGGCGTCTCCTTCCGGGCCGAACCGGGCCAGACGGTGGCGCTCGTCGGCTCGTCCGGCGCCGGAAAGTCGACCATCGCGTCGCTGCTGCCGCGGCTCTACGACACCGACGGCGGGGCCGTGCGGATCGGCGGCCTGGACGTCCGCGAGGTCAGCGCCGCCTCGCTGCGCGGGACGCTCGGCATGGTCACGCAGGACGGCCACCTCTTCCACGACACCGTCCGCGCGAACCTGCTGCTCGCCCGCCCCGAGGCGGACGAGACCGAGCTGTGGGACGTCCTGCGGCGCGCCCGCCTCGACGCGCTCGTCCGCGAGCTGCCGGACGGTCTGGACACGGTCGTCGGCGAACGCGGCTACCGGCTCTCCGGCGGCGAACGCCAGCGCATGACCATCGCCCGGCTGCTCCTCGCGCGCCAGCGCGTCGTCATCCTCGACGAGGCCACGGCCCACCTGGACAACACGTCGGAGGCGGCGGTCCAAGAGGCGCTCGCCGAGGCGCTGGAAGGCCGCACCGCGATCGTCATCGCGCACCGCCTGTCCACCATCCGCTCCGCCGACCAGATCCTCGTGGTGGAGGAGGGGCGCGTGGTGGAACGCGGCACGCACGAGGAGCTGGTGGCACGTGAAGGCCGCTACGCGGAGCTGTACCGGACCCAGTTCGGCGGGGCCGAGGTGGTGGAGGCCGCGTGAGGCGACCGGCCGCTACAGCAGCCCGGGAAGGGCCCGTACGTTCTGCACAAGACCCTTCGTGGGCACGGTCCCGTCGCAGAACACGATGTTGCAGTGCGGGTTGGTGACCGTGTCGCTGAGCAGCACGGCGGGATCCAGGTAGTTCCGGGGGTTCACGTCGAGGTGGAGCGGGTCGCCGGGGTAGGGGCCGGGGTCGGGGACGTGCGCGTCCTCGACGCCCGCCATCAGCATCCGGAAGAACGTCCACTGCATTTCGTCCGGTGCCGATCCGAGCAGCACGGGCGGGTCGAGGGCGATGCTGCCGAAGTAGCCGGTGGTGACCACGGTCATGTCCAGGCTGGGGATCATGATCGCCAGTTGGCCGCCGGTGCCGTTCATCTCGTAGGCGTCGGGCGGTGCCGAGGGGATCGCACGGCGCTGCAAGGTCTGCGCGCCGGGAATGTCCGCTCCGGTGCACGGTTTCCCGCGGTTGCTCCAGAACAGCAGCCCGTAACAGCCGTTCGTGGCAGTGGGCCGGCCGACCGCCTCGACGTACGAGGCCGGTACGACCCGGGAGCCGTTCCAGCGACCGTGGTTGCTCATCAGCAGGGCGAGGCGGGCGAGTTGCGGGGGAGTGAGGAACAGATGGGCGTAGCCGTAGGCGAGCCCCGACCGGTCCCGCAGCCAGAAGTAGCTGCCGGGCTCGATGCCGATCGGGCCGAACAGGTTCTTCTGCGCGAAGGCCACGAGGTCCTGGTCGACGGCGCGCTGGACCACGTAGGCCAGCAGGGCGGGGCCGAGCTGGGAGTACTGGAACGTGGTTCCCGGTCGGTGCACGAACGGCTGGGCGAGCGCCTCCTGCGCGAGATGCGGATCCGTTCCCGTGGTGGCGGCCTCGGCCAGGATGGACTGCCGCAGGCCACTGGTCTGCGTCAGGAGCTGTCGTACGGTGATGGCCCGGTGCGCGGCGTCGCCCCAGCCGGGGCCGGTGGGCAGGTACCGGTCTATGGGGTCGTCGAGGCGCAGCTTGCCTTGGCCGACGGCGATGCCGGTGAGCATCGACACGACTGACTTCGTCCCGCTCCACAGGTTGTTGTGCACCGCCCCGCCGACGGCTTCGACCGGATCCGTGGCGACCAGGCAGTTGTTGCGGAAGACCTGCACGGACAGGCGCAGTCGTGTGCTCAGCGTGGTGACGGCGGCGGCGACGCGGGCGGCGTCGAGATTCTCCTGCGCCGGAGTGGCGGTGGCGAAGGAGCCCGAGGCCGACGGAGTACGGCAGACCTTCGGTGCGGTCGTGGCGGAGGCGGCGTTGCCGGGGGCCACCGCGACACCGGCCACCAGTGCGCACGTCAGGACGATCCGGACCATCAGTCTTCGCATGCTGACCTCTTCCTCACGCCGATCGGCCGGCGGCCGTCCCTCGGTCGCGGACCGGCCGAGCGTGAGTGTGGCATGTACATGTACGGAAGTGGTGATGTGCGGGTGAACGGCCGCAGGCGGTGTCGTGAGGTCGACAACACCGCCGCGGCAAAGGCCAGTTGACCACTCACGCCGCCACGTGACCGGGGATTACCCTGACCGCATGCTGGTGGGCCGTACCGCGGAATGCGCGCGTCTCGCGGATCTCGTCGACGGAGCGCGCACCGGGCACAGCGCCGCCCTGGTCGTCCGCGGCGAGGCGGGCATCGGGAAGACCAGCCTGCTCGCCTACGCCGAATCCGTCGCCCGCGACCACACCCGGCTGCGCACCCGCGGCATCGAGGCGGAGTCCGAACTGCCGTACGTGGGCCTCGCGGACCTGTTCCGGCCCGTCACCGACCACCTGGACCGGATCCCGGAACGGCAGGCCGCCGCCCTCACCGGCGCGCTCGCCCTCGGCCCCGCCGTCGCGCAGGACCGGTTCGCGGTGGCCGCCGGAACGCTCAGCCTGTTGGGTGCGGTCAGCGAGTCGGGCCCTGTCCTCATGGTCGTCGACGACGCGCAGTGGCTCGACCCGTACTCCCTGGACGCCCTCGCCTTCGCGACCCGCCGCCTCGGCCGCGAGGGTGTGGTCGCCCTCTTCGCCACCCGCGACACCGATGCGGCCGCCTCCCGCCTGGCGCCCGTGGAATCGCTCGGCCTGCGGGGGCTCGACGCCGCAGCGGCCCGCGCCCTCGTCGCCGAGGAGGCCGCCGAACCGCTCTCCGCGCACGACGTCCAGTGGCTGCTGTCCGAGGCCCGCGGCAACCCCCTCGCCCTCGTCGAGCTCCCCGCCCTGCTCGCGCACGGCGGCCACCGCCCCGACACCGGCGCCCCGCTGCCCATCGGCGACATCCTCGCCCGCACCTTCCACAGCGCCATCACCCGGCTCCCCGCCCCGACGCGGGACGCCATGCTGCTCCTGGCGGTCCTCGGCCCGCGCCCGCTCGCCGGGACCGAACGCGTGCTGCGCGCCCACAAGTTGACCTACGCGGACCTCGAACCGGCCGAGCGGGCGGGCCTGATGACCGTGGAAGAAGGCGCGTACGTCTTCCGGCATCCGCTCGTCCGCTCCGGCGTCTACCACGGCGCGAGCGCCGTCCGCCGCTGGCGCGCCCACCGCACCGTCGCCGGGGCCCTCCAGGGCGCCCGCGCCCCCGCCGCACTCGAACGCTACGCCTGGCACCTCTCCGAATCGGGCGCGGACCCGGACGAACAGGTCGCCGACGCCCTCGCCCGCGCGGCGGCCGGTGGCCCGGCCAGCCTCACCTTTCCGCTCGCCGCCCGCCTGTACGCCCACGCGGCCCGCTTCACCCCCGACGACGAGGGCAAGGCCCGGCGTCTGCTCGCCGCCGCCCGCGCCGCCCAGGCCGCCGGCTCCCTCGACGAGGCCGCCGACCTGCTGGACCGTGCCCTCGACCACGCCGCCCAGGAGCGCACCCGCCTGGATCTGCGCCAACTGCGCTGCTACATCGACATCCAGCGCGGCCGCCCGGCCCGCGCGCGTGAGCAGCTGCGCGCCGCCGTCGGCGCCGCCCGCCGTGTCGATCCCGCGCTCGCCGCCGTCATGCTCGGCGGCCTCACGCTCACCGAACTCGCCATCGGCGACCTCACGGCGGCCCGCGCCACGTCCGCCGAGTCGATGCAGCTCGCGGACGCGTTCGGCGACGTCGCGGAGGCACTGCCGGTCCGTCTCCTGCACGCGCTCGTCGAACTCCTCGGCGGCGACGCGGAGAACGGCCGGGCCCTGCTGCACGACCTGGAGAAGCCGCTGGCCGCACCCGACCTCGCCTTCCCCTACCCGGTCTCCGGCGTCGGCGGCCTGTGCTACCTGGCCACCGAGGAGTTGGACGAGGGCCACGCGCTGCTCGACCGCGCGGTGCACGCGGCCCGCTCCTCCAGCACGGTCGGCCTCCTCGCCCACCTCCTCGGCACGCTCTCCGTCGTCGAGTTCTGGCGCGGCGAGTGGACCGCCTCGCTCGCCCACGCCGACGAGTCCGTCCGCCTCGGCGAGGACACCGGGCGGGTCCTCGAGGTGTGCCGCGCCCTGGCGGCCCAGGCCCGCACCGAGGCCGTACTGGGCCGGGAGGCGGACTGCCGCACGCACGAGGCGCAGTGCGGCTCCCTGGCCGCGGACGCCGAACTCCCCATGGACGCCGCACGCGCGCGCGGCGCGCTCGGCCTCCTCGAACTGGGCCTCGGCCGCTACGAGGAAGCCGCCGCGCACCTGGAAGAGGTACGCGCCTTCTCCCTCGCCAACGGCCGCGGCGACGGCCTCTACCTCTCCTGGGCCGCCGACCTCGCCGAGGCCTACGTCCATCTGCACCGCACCGACGAGGCGTACGAGGTGCTGCGCGTCCTGGAACACGAGGCGGCACGCGGAAAGCGCCCCATCACCGCCGCCGCGGCCGCCCGCTGCCGGGGCATGCTGGAACCCGCTTACGTCGTACGGCACATGGACCGGGCCCTCGCCGAACTGGCGGACATCCGCGCCCCCTTCGAGCGGGGCCGCACCGACTTCGCGTGCGGCGAGCTGCTGCGCCGCCTCGGTAGGCGCAGCGAGGCCCGCCGCCGACTGCACCGCGCCCTCACCGCCTTCGAACGCCTCGGCGCCGCGGACTGGGCGTCCCGTGCCGCCGCCGAACTCCACGCGGCGGGCGGCGAGCGCGTCGACGCGGGCCCCACCCCGCTCGACGTCCTCACCCCGCAGGAACTCCGCGTGGCTCTGGCCGTCGGCCGCGGTGTCACCAACCACGAGGCCGCGGAACAGCTCTTCCTCAGCGTCAAGACGGTCGAGTTCCACCTCGGCAACGTCTACCGGAAGCTGGAAGGCGTGCACCGCAGGGCCCAACTCGTGCGCCTGCTCAGCGAGTCGGCGCACCCCTGACGTACGGCCGGGTGCCCGGCGCGGGCACGACCGTGGGGGTGCCCGTATCGGGCACCCCCCGTCCCCCGTATCCCCCGTGGGGATCCCCCGTGCCCCCCGTCGGATCCCCCGTGTCGAAAGCCCCCGTGTGCTTTCGTGTCTCCACGATGGACCCGGCCGGGCCCTCGGGCCACGGGGAAAACCCCGGGATCGGGGACCGGGGCCCTACGGAGATCGGTGTAGACGGCGGGGCCGCACAGGTCACCCGGCGGCGTAGGGATCAGCTCTGCTTCTGCAGTGCCTTGAACTGGTCGAACCAGACGTTGCGGCCCGTCGTGCCGTCGTCGTGCTTGGCGACGGTGCGGTTCGCGTACACCGGGTTGAAGATCCACGGCTCCTTGTCGGGGCCCCAGCCCGTGGCCATCGACTTGATCTGCACGGCGGCGTAGGTCGCCACCGCGAGCTTGCCGGTGTCCCTGAACCGGCCCATCTGGTTGGTCAGCCACTTCCTGCGGCTGTCGAGCCAGGGCGTCATGGAGACGAACGCGTCCCATTTCTCCTGCGGGAACGGGTGCTGGATCGCGGCCTGGACGACCTGCCACACCTTCCAGGCCGGGTCGATGTCGTCGTACCGCTCGGCGAACTCCGCCGACACCGTGTCCTTCATGTGCAGCTTCCAGTACTGCACGAGCGAGAACTCCGTCACGAGGAACGTCTGGTCCTTGCGCAGGTGCGGCAGCACGTAGTTGACGTACTTGTCGGCCGCCTCCACGGACGTGACATGCGGATGGATGTCGACGCCGTCCAGCTCGGGCGTCTTGTGCACGAACCGCATCCACCGCTCGGTCGCGGGCGTGCGCCCCTTCGGGTCGTCGAGCTTGTTGAGGGCGCCCATGTACAGGCGCGTCCTCGCATTCGATCCGCCGTGCGCCGTGCGGTAGTCGATGACGTGCCGGGCCAGGTGCTCGTAGAAGACGTTCAGCCGCTTGTCGCGCTCGTCGTCCTTGGTCTCCAGGAACGGCTCGTTGCCGATGGTGAGGATGTCGACCTTGCCGAGTACGGCGGCCAGCACCCGGTCCACGCGCTTGAACTGCTCGTCCATCTCGGGGCTGCCCGGCTCGGGCAGCGACTGCTTCAGGTCCCGGAAGGGGAACTTGAGCGACAGGATCGTGTGGCGGCCGTCCGTGCCCGCTTCCAGGAGCGCCGCGATCGCCCGCTGCTGGGTGACGTCGTCGCCGAGCTCGGCGGGCGTCATGGGGACGAAGCCGCGCACCCAGGAGGCGGAGAGGGCCGTGAGCTGGTCCGCGTCGAGTTCGGTGGGGTCCTCGTTGAAGTTCACGCCGAGCGCGCCGTCGGGCGCGCCGCCCGGTCCCTGGCCCGCGGCCGCCTTGCCCTCGACCGACGCCGCATCCGAGGTCGACGGCGAAGCCTTCGCGCCGGACCGCTGCGCGCCGGACGATGTGGCGTCGGACGAGGACGGTGAGCACGCGGCGGTGAGAAGGGTGGCCCCTGAGGCGCCCAACAGCCAGCGGCGGGAGGTGGTGTGCCGAGTCACTGCTATCCGTTTCTGTGGGGGATCGCTGTCCGTTGCACCGACACCGTAGGCACGGTTGTGCTCGGAACTGTGCCGCTGTGACAGCGTCGCGACATCATCCGGACAACGTCAAAACCCCGGTCACACAGGATTCAACAGATGTGACCGGGTTCTGTACGTGAGCGGAAGGTCAGGCGCGGGCCTCCACGGCGGCCGCCGAACCCGGCAGCGGACGGCCAGCGGACTCCGCCGCGAAGTAGGCGGCCACGGCGCCGATCGCGCCCGCCGCCATCAGATAGTAGCCGGGCACGTTGACGTCTCCCGTGGCCTCCACCAGCAGGGCGTTGACGACCGCGGTCGTGCCGCCGAACAGCGAGACCGACAGGTTGAACGCGATCGACAGACCGCCGTAGCGGATCGTGGTCGGGAACAGCGCCGGGAGCGTGGACGGAATCGTGCTGTTGAAGCAGAGCAGCATCAGCGACATCAGCACCAGGCCGAAGAAGACCGACATCAGGGTGTTCTGCTGGATCAGCAGCACGGAGGGCACACCGAGGACGATCAGCATGCCGCAGCCGAAGTACAGCACCGGCTTGCGCCCGATGCGGTCGGAGAGCCGGCCGACGAAGGTGATCAGGACCATGCCGACGGCGAGGACCGCGATCTCCAGGAGCTGCGCCCAGGTGGAGCTCACCGACGGGGCGAACTTGTCGATGTACTCGAGCATGTACGTCGTGAGCATGTAGTTGGTGACGTTGAAGACGAGCACCAGACCCATGCAGATCAGCATGGGCCGCCAGTGGTCGGTGAAGACCCGGCGGATCTCCTTGAGGGTCTGATTGCCCTCACGGCCCTGCTGCTCGGCCACGGCCGCCTTGAACGCGGGGGTGTCCTCCAGCTTGAGCCGGAGGTAGAGGCCGATGATGCCGATCGGGCCGGATATCAGGAACGGGATGCGCCAGCCCCACGACAGCAGCGCCTCGTGCGACATGACGCCCGGCAGCTGGATGACCAGGCCCGCTACGCCGCCGAGGAGATAGCCGGTGAGCGTGCCGAACTCCAGCCAGCTGCCGAGGAACCCGCGCTTCTTGTCAGGGGCGTACTCGGCGATGAACGTCATCGCGCCGCCGTACTCGCCGCCCGTCGAGAAGCCCTGCACCAGGCGGGCGAGCAGCATCAGCAGCGGGGCGGCGGGGCCCCACGTCTCGTAGCCGGGGATGAACGCGATCACGAACGTGCCGATGGCCATCATGATGACCGTGATCGACAGCACCTTGGTGCGGCCGATCCGGTCGCCGAGCGGGCCGAAGAACATGCCGCCGAGCGGGCGCACCAGGAAGGCGACCGCGAACAGGCCGAGGGTGCCGATCGTGCCGACGGTCTGGCTCGCGCCGGTGAAGAACACCGCGGTGAGGACCGGCGTCAGATTCGCGAAGACACCGAAGTCGAACCACTCGGTGATGTTTCCGATGGCTGCGGCGCCCACGGCCCGCCTGGTCACCTTGGGGTCGGTGACCAGTGGCTCGTCGGCCGGGCCCGCCGTGGTTTCGGGCAGCTCGGAAACGCTGTGCGCGGCTGGCACGTACTACTCCTCAAGATTGCGCGGTACTGCGGGTGGGATTCTCGTAGAGGTGGTTCAGGTCGATCCAGTGGACGGTCGGCATCGGGCGCCGTACGGTCCGGCCGGTCTCCAGGACGGCGCCGGTCGCCGGGAAGACGAGCAGCGCGAGCACCGAGGCCACCAGGGCCGTCGCGGTCGCGGGCGAGGTCGCGGGCGCGAGCAGCGCCGTGGCGAGGACCGGAAGGCCGAGGCCCGGGCAGGCAGCGGAAGACGGGGGTGCGCCGTGAGCGGCGTCGGCCCCGGCGCGGGCGAGTCCGTGCCCGAGGCCGGCGGACACGGCGGCGCACAGTGTCGCCCGGGTCGGCGTCCCCGCGGTCAGCGACAGCACGGCGAGGCTCGTCAGCAGCGCGATGAGCCCGGCGAACTGGGCGGTGCGGCCGCCGCACTCCGCGGCGAGCGGGCGCGCGAGTACCGAGCACACGAGAACGGCCAGAGGAACGCAGCAGACGACGGCCGGACCGCTCTGCCCGGAGATGACCAGGACGGCGGGCACGACCGCGAGGAACAGGCCCGCGGTGGCCCATGCGAGGAAGCGGACGGCCGTGACCACGGCGAACGAGGCGCGCATTCCGGTCGGGATCCCCCGATTCCTGCGCAGGAAAGGACTCTTGGACAACACCCCGGAAGACTGCCACCCGCAACTGATCGACACAATTGTGCGATCTTGCACGCGACCCTGCAAAATATTCGAATGATCGATCCGAAGCTCAAGGTGCTGCAGATGGTCGAGGCCCACGGAGGCGTCACCGCGGCGGCCGACGCCATGGGGCTCAAGCCGTCGACGGTCTCGTACCAGCTGCGGCAGCTGGCCGAGCAGGTCGGCGTGACGCTCATGGTGCCCGCGGGGCGCGGCGTGAAGCTGACCGCCGCGGCCCGGACGCTGCTCCGGCACGCGGCCGTACTCGAGGCGCAGTGGGAGCGGGCGCGCAGCGACCTCGCGGCGATGGCCGACGTGCAGACCGGCACGTTCACGCTCTGCGGCTTCTCCACGGCCGCGACGCATCTGCTGCCGTCGACCGCTGCCACCCTGCGGGAGCGGCACCCGCAGCTCCGGGTCCGCCTCGTGGAGGCGGAGCCGGCGCGCTGCTTCGAGCTGTTGCAGACGGGGGAGGCCGACCTCGGGCTCGTCGTCGTGACGGCCGACTCGCCACCGCTGAGCGACGAGCGGTTCGAGCAGCAGCCGCTCCTCGACGACCCGCTCGACCTGGTGGTCCCGGCCGACCATCCGCTGGCAGCGCGGGAACGGGTGGTGCTCGCGGACGCGGCCCGCGAGACGTGGATCGTGGGCACACCGGGCACGACGTACCACGACCTGCTGGTCACCGCGTGCATGGCCGCCGGGTTCACCCCGGACATGGGCCACCAGTCCGACGAGTGGGACACCGGTACGGCGATGGTGGCGCACGGCCTCGGCGTGATCCTGGTGCCGCGCCTCGCCCGCATCAACACCGAGTGGCCCGTGGCCCGCATCCACCTCTCCGGCGAACCCGCCCCGGCCCGCCGCATCCTCGCCGCCACCCGCAAGGGCGGCGCCCGCCACCCGGTGGTGGCCCAGGCCCTCGCCCTGATCAAGTCCTCGGCGTCGAACCTGGTACCGGCCGAGTAGTCGGGCGGCCGGGCGCGGCTAGGCGCCGTCCGCGGCCGCCCCGGTGAGCATGCGGGCGGGGTTTCGCCGCGTGAGGCCACTGACCACGTCGTGGTCGAGGCCGCGCTCGGCGAGCATCGCGGCGAAGACCGTGGGCACGAACGTGAGTCCGTTGCCGCCGTGCTGGGTCCACATCTGCTTGAGGAACAGGTCGTGGCTGAGCAGGAGCTGCCCGGCGTGGCCACGGGTGGCGAGCCGGGCGACCGCGTCGGCGGTGAGCTCCGCCCGCGGGGCGGCACCTTCGTGCGGGAACGTGATGTCCATGCCGATCATGTCGAACTCCAGCCACACACCGCGCGCCGCGAGGGAGTCCTGGTAGGCGGTGTCACCGCTGGACGGATCCATGTGAGCCAGGACGACCCGCCCCGGTGCCACGCCCACCTCGTCGAGAACGAGGTCGAGGACTTCGTGCCCCCGCCGCAGCCACCCCGGAAGATGGATCATCAACGGGACATGCGGATGGTTGAGTTGGGCGAGCGCGGCGGCGCGGACCGACAGGTGCTCCCCGGCGGTGAAGTCGGGGGAGACACCGATCTCCCCGATCAGGCCGGGCCGGATGTGATGGTCCGCGGTGCCGTGCGTGAGTTCGTCGTCGATGGTCCGCGCGTGGGCCTCGACGTCCGTGGCGGTGATGCGGGAGCCCTCGAACTTCTCGAGGTACGCGCCGCAGCCCATGACGACGTGGACACCGCTGCGCCTGGCAGCCTCGCGGAGCCGCTCGGGAGCCCGGCCGATCGCGGAGCTGGAGGTCGCGTCGACGACGGTGCCGCCTCCGACGGCCCGGAACGCCGCGACTTCACGCAGGACTTCGGCCATCGGCTTGGCCGCGAGGTTGTCGAGGCAGCAGTACGGATCGTGCCGCAGGGCCGACGCCGCGGAGGCGGTGACCGGCTGGTCGGCCAGAAACTCGGTGAACGGGCGGCTGGGCTTGTCGAGGACGCCGGACAGGTCGTTGAACAGGTGCTCGTGCGGCAGGACGAGCCCGAGCTCCGCTGCGGCGACGGGGCCGGTGACCGTCTGCACGTGCGCCGGTTGGTGTGTCATGGCCGGTCCGCCGCTTCCTGCGTACGGGAGGGGATCATCGCGATGCCCGCGGCGACGATGCCCAGCACGGTGCCGATCACGGTCACCAGGTGCACGGTGTGACCGAGGGACGGGTTGACCGTGTCGAGGACGAGCGACCCGAGGAGCTGGCCCGCCACGGAGGACAGCCCGAGGAGCAGCAGGCCGAGGCCGCGGACGAGCAGCGCCATGAACGCGATGGAGAGCAGGCCGAGGACTCCTCCGGTGTACATCCACCACGTCGACGGCAGGGCGAAGTGCACCGATCCCATGGCCATGCGGGCCAGCAGCCCCACCAGCAGGACGGTGAAGCCGACGAGGAAGTTGAACCCGATCGAGACGAGCACGGAACCGGTCGCGCGGGCGACCGCGGAGTTGCCTGCGGGCTGCCAGCCCGCGAGCAGGCCCGCGGCGAACGGCAGGAGGGCGAAGGCGACCGTGCCCGGCACGTGGAAGGAGGGCAGGATCGCCAGGACCGTGGCGGCGATGGCCAGGACCGCGCCCAGCAGTCGTGCCGGGGACAGCGGCTGCTTCACCTCCGAGGTGACGCCGACGCGGTCGCAGACCACTCCGGAGACGATCATTCCGGAGACCAGCGCGATCTGGAAGACGGCGACGCCGAGCGCGCCGACCGAGACACCTTCGGAGAGGACGACGGCGCCGCCGCACAGGCCCGCCAGACAGTTCCACCAGGGGAGATTGCCGGTGCGCAGCTGCCGGGGAAGTCCGAGGGCCTGACGGCGGGTGGTGGGCCGGGCGAACACGATGACGGCCATGAGCAGTAGGCCGCTGCCGAACGAGACGACCGCCGCGGCGTTGCCGTCGTCGATGGTGTCGCCGAGGGCGCCGTTGACGGTGGACTGCAGGGGGCTGAGCATGCCGGCCAGGATCGTGGCCACGACCAGCAGCGCCGTGGCGGTGTTCCGGCCGGTGCGGCCGGGGCCTGTCGACGGACCGGTCCGCACGAGCGTCGGGTCAGGGGGCGAAACGGATGTCATCGTGAAGCCACCATTTCTCTGAGCGTTCCGGGCAGGGCCGGACCGGCCGCTTCACCCTGGCCCGAGGGCTCCGTGAAACAGCACGTTAGATCCGGTGTGTGAGGGGCGTCGACCGTGATCGGTGAGGTGTGCGTCACGGCTCACTCCGCGGTTCCGGCGAGCCATGTCACGGCCTGGTGGAACAGCCGCCGGTAGCCCTTCCACTCGAGGAACTCGGTCGGGGCCCAGTGCGGTGAGATGTCCGAGGCGAACGCCAGGGTGCGTCCGGCGCCGACGGTGCGTACGGCGAGCAGCGGACGCGATTCGACGGTCGCGAGCACGGTGGCGTCGGTCTTGGGGACGAGGCGCTGGTAGCCCAGCAGGATCGGCCACTGGGCGTCGAGGCCGGCGGTGACCTCGTGGTCGGTGTCGGTCAGCTCGCCGTTGACCCCTTCCGGGCACTCGACCCGGTCGTCGTAGGGATAGATGTCGACGGGGAGGACCTCCTCGATGGCTGTGCCGTGGAAGTTGGCCTTGCCCTGGAAGCCCTGGAAGCTGAGATAGCCGCCGGCCATGGCCAGTCCGCCGCCCTTGCCGACCCACTCGGCAAGGAGCTTGAGGCGGTTGGGGAAGGGGCGGCCCAAGGCGAAGACCTGCGGGGGCAGCAGCAGCGAGTTCGCCCCGATGTCGGACAGGATCACCACGTCGTAGGCGGAGAGCTTCTCCAGCGTCTCGGGGAAGTCGGTCGCCACGGCGTGGGACGGCAGGTGGGTGACCGTGTGTCCCTCGGCCTCCAGTGCCTCGACGAGGGCGGTCGCGCCCGTCTCGTACTGGGCGTGGGGGAAGGCGTCATAGCCCTTGAAATCGGTCGAGGCATTGATCCAGGACTCGCCGGCGATGAGAACGCGCGCCATGGGGGCTCCTTGCTTTGCGCAATGTTGTGCTGGTGTTTGCGCAACGCTAAAGACGGGTTTTCGTGAAGTCAATGGGGTGGCGGAAAGGAGATGTGGATAGACTGGCGGGACGCGCAGAGAGGAAACCTGGGTGACATTGACGAGTGTTGCGCAACATGCGCAAGTGTCGGTATCCACGGCGTCGCGCTATCTGCGCGGCCAGCTGAAGGTGCACCCCGAGACGGCCGCCAGGATCGACACCGCCGTCCGCGAGCTCCACTACGAGGTGCCCGCTGCCCCGTCCGAGGCCCCGGGCCCGCGGCGGAATCCGGTGATCGCGCTCGTCGTCCCCGACCTGCTCAACCCGTTCTTCGCCGAGCTGGCCGAGGAGATCGCCGACCGGGCGGCCGCCAGTGACGTGGAACTGGTCGTCGGCGTCACCGGCCAGCAGGCCCGGCGCGAGGCCAGCGTCAGCGACCTCGTGGCCAGGTCCGACGCGATCGACGGGATGATCTACGTCGGCATCCACCGCAGCAACCCCCGGCTGATCGCCGCGATCGACGCGGGACTGCCGGTGGTCGTCCTCGACGAGGAGATCGCGGGCAGCTCCCAGGCCGACGCCATCTCCGTCGACAACTACAGCGGCGCCTACCAGGCGACGGCCTACCTCGCCCAGCTCGGCCACCGGCACATCGCCCACGTCGCGGGCCCCCCGGAGCTGTCCACCAGCCGCGACCGGTACCGGGGCTACCGCGACGCCATGGAGCACGCCGGACTGAGCGTCAGCGACGACCTCGTCCTGCACGGCCCGTACACCGAGCGCTTCGGGGCCAGCACCTTCCCCTACCTCGCCCGCGCCGCCGAGGCGCCGACCGCGGTCTTCGTCGGCAGTGACATCGTCGCGGTCGGCATGCTCGCCAGCGCCGAACTCCACGGCCTGCGCATCCCAGAGGACCTCTCCGTGGTCGGCTGCGACGGGATCCGCGTCGGCGAATGGCTCCGCCCCAAACTCACCACCGTGCAGCAGCCCGTCGCGGAGCTGGCACGTACCGCGCTGGAAGTCGTCCAGGCGCGCATCGACAAACCCGACAGCGAGCGAGTGCAGCAGGTCCTCCCGCTGCACCTCGTCATCCGAGGATCGGCCGTACCGCCGCGAACCTGACAGGAGAAACCGCGTGCTCGACCCCGTGGCCCTCACCCAGCAGCTCGTCAGGCTGGACACCCGGGCAGGAAACGAGATGCCTGCCGCACAACTCCTCGCCCCCATCCTGCGCGAGGCCGGCTTCACGGTTCGTGTCGAGGAGGCGGCGGAGGAGCCGGGGCGGGCCAATCTCGTGGCCCGCACGGGCACCGGCACACCCCTCACCCTGACCGGCCACCTCGACACCGTCCCGGCCGACGCCTCGGGATGGTCCTTCGACCCGCTGAGCGGCGACATCCGTGGCGACCGGCTGCTCGGGCGCGGCAGCAGCGACATGAAGGCCGGTGTGGCCTGCATCCTCGCCGCCGCCGTCGAGCACTCTGCCCGTCACGCCGACGCGAATGTGCAAGTGGTCCTCACCTTCGGCGAGGAGACCGGCTGCGACGGCGCGGCGCAACTCGACGACCTGGCCCCGAGCCCTGTCGTGCTGGTCGCGGAACCCACCGGCAACCAGGTCGTTCTGGGGCACAAGGGTGCGCTGTGGCTCCGCCTCACGGCCCGCGGCCGCAGCGCCCACGGCTCACGGCCCGAACTCGGCGTCAACGCCCTCGCGGCCCTCGCCGGCGCGGCCACCCGTATCCACGACCACGAGGGCTGGCCGAGCAGCGCGACGCACGGCGCGGCCACGGTGAACGTCGGCACGTTCCACGCCGGTGTCCAGCCCAACCTCGTCCCCGACCGGGCCGAGTTGATGCTGGACATCAGGACGGTACCGGGCTTCACCTCCCGCGACGCCGTCTCGGAGATAGGCCGTCTCGCCGGACCGGACACGGACATCGACGCGGTCCTCGACCTGCCGAGCATCGCCACCGACCCCCACGACGGGCTCGTGAAGACGCTCTCGGCCGCCCTGTGTCCGGCCGAGAGCGACCGGGACCCCCAGTACGCGACGTACTTCACCGATGCCTCGGTCCTCACGGAGAAGCTGGACTCACCGGCCGTGATCCTCTACGGCCCCGGCGACCCGGACCAGGCCCACGTCACGGACGAGACCTGCTCCGTTCCCGCCATCGCGAGCGCCACCGAGGCGATGCTGAGGCTCCTCGAGGCGTGGCGGGACGTCACCGTGGCTCGGTGACCAGGTCCGCCGGGGTGTCCATGGGGCGGCGCTGACCCGTACCCCGCTTCGGCAGCAGCAGCATCGCCCCCGCGCCGACCACCGCCAGCACCGTCATCACCACGAAGCCGCTGGAGAAGCTGCCCGTGACGCTGACGATGAAGCCCATCACGGACGGTGCGACGATGCCGGACAGGGCGAACGCCGCGTCGGCGAAACCGGCCGCGACGCCCGGCTGGGAGGGCGCCGCGTCGATCGCGGCGACCCACCAGATGCCGCCGGTGACGAAGCCGAACCCGACACCGATCGAGATGAAGGTGACGGCGACGGTCAGGGACGGCGCGGTGAAGATGGGGATCAGCGCTGCGCCGGAGAGCAGGAGCGCGGTCCCCATGATGGTGAGGCGGCTGCGCTCGCTGCCGGTGCGGGCGAAGACGCGGTCGGTGATCACCCCGCCGATGAGGGCGCCGACGATGCCCGCCGCCCAGGGCGCCACGGTGAACAGTCCGACCTCGGTGATGCTGAGCTGGAACTCCGAGGACAGGTAGTCGGGCAGCCAGTACATGAAGCCCCAGAACATGAAGCCCCACGCGAAGTAGCCGACGGCGATGATCCACAGGTTCCGGTTGGTCAGGATCGGGCGCCACCGGACCTTCACCGTGGAGGTCCGCTCCTCTTCGAGCTGACCCGCCGCGATGTGCGCGCGCTCCGCCTCCGACACTCCGCTGTGTTCCTCGGGCGTGTTCTTGAGCAGCGCGTAGGCGATGGCGAACCAGAGCACGCCGACGCCGGCGAGCACCCAGAACATGCCCTTCCAGGTCAGGAGCGCGATCAGCTGCGACACCAGCGGTCCGCCGATCAGCAGCGAACCGGACACGGCCACGCCGCCGACCATCGCCAGCGCGATCCCGCGTTCCTTCTGCGGGAGCCACCGGCTGACCGTGCGGCTCGCCGCCGGGAAGCCCGGGCCCTCGCCCGCGCCGAGGATGATGCGCGTGACGAACAGCCCGATGAAGGACCCGGCGATGGGCGTCACCGCGGTGACCAGCGACCAGATGGCCACCCCCACGAGGAGGATGCGCCGGGCGCCGTAGCGGTCGACGAGCGGCCCCGCCATGAAGGCGAACACCATGTAGCCGATGGAGAAGGCGCTGCTGATCAGCCCGTACTGGGACTTGCTGATCCCGAAGGCCTCGGTCAGCGGTTCGACCGCGTAACTGATGGCGCTCCGGTCGATGTAGTTGATCACGATGAGGGCGACGATCAGTGCGAGCGTCAGCCACCGCACGTTGGTACGCGAGGAACTCATGGGTTCACCTCGGTGGAGTGAAGGGGAGTCTGTGCTGCCTCATGTGCCGGCCGCCACCGCGGACAGCGCACGGGTCAGGCCCGCCGTGTCCGCGGCCGCGGCGATGTTCCACACCTCGTCCGCCAGCGCCCGCACGGCGGGTTCGGCACCGGCGCCGAGGGCGTTGGCGAGGAACTTCGCGGTGAGTTCCCGGGCGTCGAGCGGGTCCTGCGGGCTGCCCCGGTTGACCATGACCCGCTCGGTCACGGCGGTTCCGTCGTCGAGCTCGGCGGTGAGGACGGCCGGGAACTGGTGCGGGAAGACGGTCGTGCACTCCTCGTCCGCGACGCAGGTGACGCGGGCGGCGAGGTCGAGACGCGCGGGGTCCGCCGCCGCCTCGTCGGTGAAGTCCTCGTGGAACACACCGAGTCCGCTTCCCGGGGCGCCGGGATCGGCGAGCAGTCCGGCGGCCACCGTGTACGGGCCGCTGAACGCCGCGTGGTAGCCGGAGCGCGGCTGTGCCTTCTCCGCCGCGGGCTCCGCGATGGTGCGCAGGACGGGCGCGGGCACACCCAGTGTCAGCCGGGCGATGTGCCGCGGGTCGACACCGCGACGCCGCAGCCGCATCGCGGCGTCCACCCCGGCGTGCGTGAAGTGGTTGCACGGGTAGGGCTTGATGAACAGCCGGGACAGCTCCCAGCGTTCGCCGAGCCCGTCGGTGACCGCCGCCGTCACGGTGGCCTCGTCGAAACGCTCGCCGCAGAACGCCTGGAAGAAGCCGAAGCGCCCTTCGAGGACGGTGGGCGGCCCGGTCAGGCCGAGCCGTGCCATGTCGGCCGCGACCACTCCCGCGTGCGCGGCCCAGCCGCAGTGCACCCGCTTGACCGTGCCGCCCGTGCGGTTGGCCTCGATGATGCCGGAACCCATGCTGGCGGCGATGCCGATCGCCGAGCAGATGCCGTCGGCGTCCAGGCCGCGCAGCATCGCGGCGGTCACGGCGGAGCCGATCGCGCCGCAGATGGCGGTGGCGTGCAGCCCGCGGTCGAAGAAGACCGAGTTGCCGAGCTTCTCGTCGTACTGGGCCATGCCGAGCCGGCAGGTGACCTCGATGCCGACGGCGGCGGCGTCCAGGAGCCGCGCCCCGGTGGCCCCGACCGCCTCCGCGGTGGCGAGCGCCGCGGGCAGCACCGATGCCGACGGGTGCAGCACGGACGGCAGATGGGTGTCGTCGAAGTCGAGGCTGTGCGCGAGCGTGCCGTTGACCAGCGCGGCCGACGGGGCGGGCAGCCGGGTCGCGGAGCCGATGACGGTGGCGGCGGGGGCGCCGCCCCACTCCTCGACCAGTTCCCGCACCGCGGCGCCGGGCCGCTCGGACAGCGCGGCGAGGCTGTTGCCGAGCAGGTCGAGCAGATGTCCCGTGACCTTCTCCCGCAGTTCGGCGTCGAGTTCGCCGTCCCGCGACGCGACGGCGAACTCCGCCAGCCGCTGGGCCGGGGTGGCCGTGGTCGTGGTGTCGACGGTCATCAGTGCACCACCGCGATCGGGCGGATGGGCGAGCCGGTGCCGCCGACGATCCGCAGCGGGGCCACGACGAAGAGGAACGCGTGCCGGCCGGTGGCGGCCAGGTCCTCCAGAGCGAGGTGCTCCATGATGTAGACGCCGTGCTCGACCAGCAGCAGGCGGTGGACGGGCAGGACGCTGTGCCCCGCGCCCGGCGCGATCTGCTCGCAGGCGGTGGTGTCGCAGCCGACGGCCTTCACGCCGCGTTCTACGAGCCACGCGCCCGCGTCCTCGGTGATGCCGGGCACGCCGGACTCCTTGCCGAGGTACGTCGCCGGATCGTCGAAGTGCCGCGCCCAGCCGGTGCGCACCACGGCGACGTCGCCGGGCCGGGGCTCGGCGCCGCCGAGTTCGGCCGCGCGCTCCAGGTCGGCGGCGGTGACGCCGTATCCGCCGGGCAGGGTGTCGACGCCGTGCGCCGCGGCGACGTCGAGGAGGACACCGCGGGTGACCATGGCGGGCGTCTGTTCCGCGCCGTGCTGGGAGAAGGCCCCGCCGGTCTGCGCCTCTGCGGCGTCGACTCCGCCGTGCAGCTTGCCGTTGTGGCTGACGTGGGACAACGCGTCGATGTGGGTGCCGACATGGCCGCCGGTCACGATCACCTCGTTGGAGGCGGAACCCCCGTCGGGGCGGACCATGTCGCCGTGGCGGCGGGCCAGCGTCATGCGGAAGCCGGGGTGGTTGGGCGAGCACGGCATCCCGGTGAACAGCGGCTGGCCCAGCTCCACGATGTGCGGGTCGGCGGGCAGCGCGTCGAGCAGGGCGTTGCCGGACGGCTGCGACGAGTCGGTGGGCCGGGACGGTTGGGTTGCCTGGGAAGTGGTCATGACCTGCTTTGCCTGGGAGTGGGGGCGGGAAAGAGGGACGGCGGAGCCGTCGAGGGGTGTGCGCGTGCGGTCAGCTCGCGCGGTCCAGCACCCAGTGGGCGCGGGCCACGACCGCGGGGTCGATCAGCCGGCCGCGGTCGTCGAGCCACGCGGCGCTGCCCGTCTCCCGGGCCTGCCGCAGCGAGTCGACCAGTCGGCGCGCCTCGTCGACCTCTTCGGGCCGGGGCGTGAAGACCGCGTTGACCACCGGGATCTGCTTCGGATGGACGACGGACCGGCCGAAGAAGCCCTGGTCCAGGGCGCGTTCGGCGCTGGCGGCCAGTCCGGCGAGGTCCGTCACGTCGGTCCACACGCTCTGCACCGGGCCGGAGAGTCCGGCCGCGCGTGCCGCGGTGACGAGGCGGGCGCGCGCCCAGTCGAGCGCCGCGTCCCCGCGCACCCGCAGGTCGGCGCCGAGATCGGCCTCGCCGAGCGAGAGGAGCGCCACCTGCGGGGCGGCCGTGGCCAGTTCGAAGGCGCGCTCCACCCCGAGTGCCGTCTCGAACAGCAGGTGCAGGGGTGCGTCCACGGACCGCAGTACGGTGTCGATCTCCTCGGCGCTCTCGCACTTGGCCAGGCGCAGCCCCTGCACGGGAGCGCCGGCGAGAGCCGCCAAGTCGGCCTGCCCGTAGGGGAGTCGGACCTGGTTGATGCGGATCCACAGCGGCTTGGGCCAGGTCTGCCCCAGCGCTTTCAGGGCGGCCGCACGTGCCTCGTCCTTGCGGTCGGGCGGCACCGCGTCCTCCAGGTCGAGGACCACGGCGTCCGCCTCGCCGCGCATCGCCTTGTCGAGGAGGTCGGGGCGGGTCGCGGGGACGTAGAGCCAGGACCGTACGCCGGTGGGGTGCGCGGGGGAGGTCATACGATGCCCCGCTCGGCGAGGGCGGCCATCTCGTCGGCGCCGACGCCGTACGCGCCGAGGACCTCCGCGGTGTCGCGGCTCTTGCTCCGGCCGGACCAGCGGACGGCGCCCGGCGTCTCGCCGAGCCGGAACGGCACGTTCTGGAAGCGGATGGTCCCGAGCTCCTCGTCCTCCACCTCGGTGATCGTCTCCAGGGCCTGGAACTGCGGGTCCTCGAAGATGTCGCTCATGTCGTAGATCGGCGCCACGGCCGCCTGCGCCTCCTCGAACGCGGCGGTGACCTCGGCGCGGGTGCGGTCGGCTATCCAGGAGCCGACCGCCTCGTCCAGCTCGTCCGCGTGCCGGGCGCGCTCGGCGCCCGAGGCGAACCACGGCTCGTCGATGAACTCGGGGCGTCCGACCAGCCGCATCACCCGCTCCGCGATGGACTGCGCGCTGGTGGAGACCGCGACCCACGAGCCGTCCTTGGTGCGGTAGGTGTTGCGCGGCGCGTTGTTCGCCGACCGGTTGCCGGTGCGCGGCTGGAGCTCGCCGAGCTGGTCGTAGGTGATGGCCTGCGGTCCGAGCAGCGTGACCATCGGCTCGATGATCGCCAGGTCGAGCACCTGGCCGCGTCCCGTGCGCTCCCTGGCGTGCAGCGCGGTCATGATGCCGAACGCGGCGGTGAGCGCCGAGACACCGTCGGCGAGGCCGAACGGCGGCAGGGTCGGCGGCCCGTCCGGCTGCCCCGTGATGGCGGCGAAACCGCTCATCGCCTCGGCCAGCGTGCCGAAGCCGGGACGCTTGGAGTACGGGCCGTGCTGCCCGAACCCGGTGACGCGGGCCAGGACGAGCCGCGGGTTGATCTCGGCCAGCGCCTCGTAGCCCAGGCCCCAGCGCTCCAGTGTGCCGGGGCGGAAGTTCTCGATGACGACGTCCGCGTCCGCGACCATGCGGCGGAAGATGTCCTGGCCCTCGGGGCTGCCGAGGTAGAGGGTGATGGCCTTCTTGTTGCGCGACAGCATCTTCCACCACAGGCCCACGCCGTCCTTGCTCGCGCCGTGGTGGCGCACCGGGTCGCCCTTGGGGTGTTCGATCTTGACGACGTCGGCGCCGAAGTCGCCGAGCAGGGTGGCGGCGAGAGGGCCGGCGAACAGCGTGGCGATGTCCAGCACCTTGATGCCGTCGAGGGCCGCCGTGCTGTCCGCCTGATGTGCGGGGGCGGTGTCGGTCATGGGTTTCCTTCCGTCATCACGTGGGGGAGGAGGCCGCCTGCCGGTCGGGGTCGGCGGACTTCCAGCCGAGCCGCGTGGAGAGGTCTCGTGCCGCCTCGACCACGCCGGGCGCGCAGGCGCGGACGAACTGTGGGGTGAAGCGGGAGCGCGGGCCGCACACGGACACCGAGCCGCGGACGTCGCCGTCGAAGCCGAAGACGGGCGCGGCGACCGAGCCGGCGTCGGCCTGGCGCTCGCCCTGGGAACTCGCGTAGCCGAGCTCCCGGATCGCGGCCAGTTCGGTGCGGAGCGCCTCCTCGTCGGTGATGGTCTTGTCGGTGAGCGCGGCCAGCTCCGCGGTGAGGATCTCCTCGCGCCGCTGCTCCGGCAGGAAGGCGAGGAGGCACTTGCCCGAACTGCCCGCGTGCAGCGGGAACCTGCGGCCGAGCTCCACGGTCATCTTCACCTCGTGGGTGCTGACGATCTGGTCGATGTAGGCGCGCCCGCCCGGCACGAGGGCCGTGAGGGTCACCGTCTCCCGCGTCTGCTCGTGCAGCCGCCGCAGGGTCTCCGCGGCGACGGCCCGCAGGTCGAACTCGCGCAGCGCCCGGGCGCCGATGGCCGCTGTGGTCGGGCCGAGGCGGTACAGCCGGGTCTGCGGGTCGAGCACCACCATGCCGCGGGCGACCAGGGTCTGGAGGATGCGGTGCACGACCGCCTTGCTCAGGCCGAGTTCACGGGCGATCCAGGACACCCCGATGTCGTCGGGGCCGTCGGTGAAGAGCAGGAGCACGTCGATGACTCGGCCTGCGGTCTCGGTTCCGGGTTGGGTCGTCATGGGCTCATTCTTGCCTGTTCCCTGAGGTCGTTGTCCGGGGACTCCCGAACGTTCGAACTCTTTCCGTACCGCTCAATGGAACAACAGAGAAGCATCGACTCCGGATGTGGTCAAGGGGCTCTGTCCAGGAAATACCGACGCTGCGGCGATCTTCCGGGAAGGTATTGACGTTCTTCGGCGGGCGCTGGAAGTATCGAATGGCCAACGTGTTCCGCTCAACGGAACGCTAGGGAAGGAGGTGGGCAGGTGCCCGCCGGACCATCCGAAGAACATCTGGCAGTGGCCCGCGACCCCAAGGCGGAGGCGCGGGAGCGGACCGAGGACCTCGCACGGTGGGCCGCCCGGCTGTCCTGGAACGACGTGCCGGACGACGTGCGCGAGCGGCTCTCCCTCGTCCTGCTCGACACCTTCGCGGTGACGCTCGCCGGGGCCCGGACCGAGGGGCAGCGGCGCATTCGCGCCGCCTGGCCGCAGCCCGCGGGAGACGCGCCCGTGTTCGGCGCCGACGTCCTGACGCAGGTGGACACCGCCGCGTACCTGAACGCGACGGCACTGGTGTGCAGTGAACTCGACGAGGGCGGAAAGTACGCCAAGGGCCACCCGGCCGGGCATGCCTTCCCCGCGATCCTGGCCCTCGCCGCCTCGCTCGGCTGTACGGGCGAACTGACCGCGCGGGCCCTGCTCGTGGGCTACGAGGTCGCCGCGCGCCACGGCCGTGCCACCACCCTGCACCGGGGCGTCCACCCGCACGGCAACTGGGGCGTCACCGGCGCGGCGGCAGGCTGCGCGATCCTGCTCGGCCTGCCCGCGGAACGGATCGCCGCCGCCATCGACACGGCAGCCGGACTGCCCGTCGCCGGACACTTCGACTCCGCGCTCGACGGCCATCGCGTCCGCGACGCCTGGATGGGCGCCGCGGCCGTGTCCGGCCTCGCCGCCGCCCGGCTCGCCGCGTCGGGCGTGGTCAGCAACACCGGGACCGCCGCCCTGTCGCTCGGCACCCTGCTCGGCACCTTCGACGCCGAAGCACTCACCGACCGGCTCGGCGACGACTGGCAGATCCAGCACAACTACTTCAAGCGGCACGCCTCGTGCTCGTACACGCACCCGGCAGCCGACCTGGCCCTGCGGCTGCGGGACGAACACCTCGGCGAGCGGCGGCAGAAGGACCAACTCGCAGCGGCGGTGGCCGAGTTGCACGTGGACACGCACGCCCTGGCCGCACCCCTGAACCGCACCACGTGGGACAGCGGCCTGGGGGCCATGTTCTCCGTCCCGTACGCCGTCGCCGCGGCGCTCCTCGACGGCGCGGTGGCCCCGGCCACCGCGGACGCGACCGAGGCCGACCGGCCCGAACTCTTCGCGCTGGCCCGCAAGGTGACCGTCGCCGAGGACCCGGAGCTGACCCGCCGGCTGCCGCACGAGCGCGCCACCCGGCTGACGGCGGTCCTGCACGACGGCCGGCGCGTGCGGCTCGACGCGCCGCATCCCGTCGGCGACAGCGACCACCACCCGTTCACCGCGCGGACGCTGTCATCGATGCTCGCGGGGCTGCTGGGCGACCCCGCCGCGGTGGACCGCCTGCGGGACACCGTCGACGACCTGTTCACGACCGACGACGTGGGACCGCCGCTGCGGGCCCTCGCCGCACCGACGCCCTGTCCGGCCGCAGCACCAGGAGGCAGCGCATGAAGATCCTGTCCGTCACCCCGATCCGGACGGGCGCCGACGAACTGGCGCGACGCCAGGACCGCTACCGGCGGCTCTCGCCGCCCGGCGTGGAATGCGTCCTGCGGGAGATCGGCGCCGACGCCCCCTCCGAGCTCGCGTCCGCGCACGACATCACGGCCTCGACCGCCTCGGTCACCGCCGCCCTGACGACGGCCCCGGACGACGGGTTCGACTACCGGATGCCGGACTGCGTGCTCGACCCCGCCGTCCCCCTGACACCGGACGGCGCCGACGTCCCGGGCGTCGGCATGCTGCGGCTGTGCGCGGCCCATCTGGTCGCGACCGGACGGCCGTTCGGCGCGGTGACCCGTAATCGCGCGATCGGCGAAGAGCTCGCCGACCGGATCGAGGCGTACGGGTACGGGCCGTGGTTCGCCGGTGTGACGGTGCTCGACCTGGACGTCGACGCCATCGCCGACACCGGGCGGTGGAACGACGCCGTGCGCGGCGCGCTCGACGGCTTCGCGGCGCGCGGCGTGCGGGCCGTGATCAACGGCTGCTCCGCCGTCGACACCGCCACCCCGCACGCGGTGGAACTCGTCGACCCGGCGGCCCTGGCCCTGCGCCTGCTGGCGGCGGGAGCCCGGTCATGAGCGGCGGGCAGGCGGACGACGGCGCGGTCGACATCGTGGTGGCGGGCGCGGGCGGTGGACTCGCCGGTGCGCTCAAGGCCGCCGAGTCCGGCCTCAGCGTGCTCGTCGTGGACCCCGACGAGCAGTTCCTGCGCGGCAACAACACCTCCATGTCCACCGCGATGATCCCCGGCGCCGGCTCCCGCTGGCAGCGCGCGGAAGGCGTCGAGGACAGCCCGGAGCGCTTCCTCGCCGACATCACCGCGAAGACCCACGGCACCGCGGACCCGGCCCTCGCGGGCGCCCTCGCGAGGATCAGTGCGCCGCTGGTGGAATGGCTGGCGGACGGCGCCGACGTGCCGCTCCAGCTGGTGCGCGACTTCAGCTACCCCGGCCACAGCGCCGACCGGCTGCACACCGTGGACGGGCGGCACGGCTCGGCACTGCTGCGGCACCTGTACGAGCGGGTGCGCCGCTCACCCGCGATCGACCTCCTGATCCCGGCGCGTCTGGTGGACGTCGAACGGGACGCCGAGGGCCGCGTCACGGGCGCGGTCGTCGAGGACCCGGGCGGCCACCGGGAGACCGTCGCGACCCGGGCCGTACTGCTGGCGACCAACGGCTACGGAGCCCAACGCGGTCTCGTAGAGCAGCACATGCCGGAGATCGCGGCGGCCGATTACCACGGCGGACAGTTCTCCACCGGGGACGGCCTGGCGATCGGCCTGCGGCACGGCGCACGCTCCGCCTTCATGGACGCCTACCAGGGCCACGCGGCCCTCGCGCGCCGCTCGCGGACGCTGGTGGGCTGGGCGACCGTCATGCACGGCGCGATCATGGTCGACGCGTCCGGCGAACGGTTCGGCGACGAGACCACCGGCTACTCCGAGTACGCCGCCGCCCTCGCCGCCCGGCCGGAAGCACGCGGCTGGATCGTCCTGGACCGCCGCATCCACGACCTGTGCCTGTCGTTCTCCGACTTCCGGCAGACGGTGGACGCGGGCGCGCTGGTGTGGGCCGACGACACGGACGCGCTCGCCGAGCGCACCGGATGCGACCCCAAGGCCCTCCAGGAGTCGGTGTCCGACCAGATCGCCCTCGCCACCGGGGCGGCCGGGCGCGACCGGTTCGGCCGGACGTTCTTCGAGGCACCGCTGCGCGGCCCGTTCGCGGCCGTCGAGGTGATCCCCGCCCTGTTCCACACCCAGGGCGGCCTCGTCGTCGACGGCGGGGCGCGCGTCCTCGACGGCCGAGGGGCCCCGATCGGCGGGCTCTTCGCGGCGGGAGGCGTGGCGCACGGCATCTCAGGGCGCGGCGCGGACGGCTACCTCGCGGGCAACGGCCTGCTGCCTGCGCTCGGCCTCGCCTGGCAGGCGGCGACGACACTGTCCACCGACACCGACACCGACACCGACACCGACTCCACGGACTCCACAGGCACCACGGGCATCACCCAGAACTGAGAGAGGCACGGACACCATGACCGAACTGGACCTGCTCATCAAGAACGTCCGCCTGGTGAAGCACGACGCCCCGGACATCCCCACCACGGACATCGGCATCAAGGACGGTGTCTTCCACCGCATCGCCCCGGACATCCCGGCGCCCGCGGCGGCCGAGGTCGTCGACGGCAAGGGGCTGCTCGCGTTCCCCGGAGTCGTCGACGCGCACCAGCACTGGGGCATCTACAACCCGCTGTCCGACGACACGGTCACCGAGAGCAAGGCGTGCGCCCAGGGCGGCGTGACGACCGCCCTCACGTACATGCGGACCGGGCAGTACTACATGAACCGCGGCGGCAGCTACAACGACGTCTTCCCGCTGGTCCTCGACGCCGCCGAAGGCCGCTCGCACGTCGACTACGGCTTCCACCTCGCGCCGATGGAGAAGTCGCACATCGAGGAGATCCCCGAGCTGATCGCCCGCTTCGGTGTCACCTCGTTCAAGATCTTCATGTTCTACGGCAGCCACGGCCTGCACGGACGCTCCGCCGACCAGAACGACTTCCTGATGATCCCGCCCGGCGAGCGCTACGACCTGGCGCACTTCGAGTTCGTGATGCGCGGCGTCCAGGCGGCGCGCGAGGCGCACCCGGAGCTCGCGGACGCCATCTCGCTCTCCCTGCACTGCGAGACGGCCGAGATCATGACGGCGTACACCAGGCTGGTCGAGGAGGAGGGCGAGCTGGACGGACTCGCCGCCTACAGCGCCTCGCGCCCGCCGCACTCGGAGGGACTCGCGGTCACCATCGCGAGCTACCTCGCGGCCGAGACCGAACTGCCGAACATCAACCTGCTGCACCTGTCGTCCCGCAAGGCGATCGAGGCGGCGATGCTGATGGCGAAGACCTTCCCGCAGGTCAACTTCCGCCGTGAGGTGACGATCGGGCACCTGCTCGCCAACATCGAGACGGCGTCCGGCATCGGCGGCAAGGTCAACCCGCCGCTGCGTCCGCAGGAGGACGTGGACGCGCTGTGGGAGCACCTGGTGGCGGGCAACATCGACTGGGTGGTCAGCGACCACGCGTGCTGCAAGGAGGAGAAGAAGTTCGGGGACCCGAAGAGCGACGTCTTCCAGGCCAAGTCCGGGTTCGGCGGCACCGAGTACCTCCTGCCGGGCCTCGCAGGCGCGGCGCCCCACCACGGTCTGCCGCTGCAGAAGGTCGCCGAGCTGACCGCCTGGACACCCGCGCAGCGCTTCGGCCTGCCCACGAAGGGCCAGATCGCGGAGGGGTACGACGCCGACGTGGTGCTCGTCGACCCGTCGACGTCGTGGACCGTGGACGCGGGCGACTCGCTCTCGGCCCAGGAGTACACGCCGCTGCAGGGACTGGAGATCGGCGCACGCGTGGAGTCCACGTTCCTGCGCGGCACGCAGGTCTTCGGCGACGGCAAGGTCATGGGCGATCCCGGGGGCCGCTACCTGTCGCGCCCCACCACGCGCTGAGGTCCGGCGTCACGCCGACAGGTGCGTACGGGCGACCTCGTGATCATCGTCGGTTACCGTCGGAGCTAGGGCGCCGATGCGCGTGCCCTGCGGTGATGTGACACTCGGCCCTCACGCGGTACCCGCGGGCCGAACCCCCGGATCACCCAGGAGGCAGGAGAGGCCATGAGCGAGATCGAGATCCGCGACGACCGCGAGAAGGGCCTCCTCCAGGCCCGCTCGGGAGGCGAAGTCGTCGGCCGCATCCAGTACTTCGTGCTCGACGAGCCCCAGCCCGCCCTCGTGCCCGTGCACACCGTCGTGGAGCCGGAGCACGAGGGCAAGGGAATCGCGGGCTCGCTCACCCGCGAGCTGTACGCCGTCGCCGCCCGCGAGTCGCTGGCCGTGGCGCCGCTGTGCCCCTTCGTCGTGCGGTGGGCCGAGCGGCATCCCGGAGAGGCGCCCGAGGCCTCCGCCGACCTGCTGCTCGCCGCCAAGGCAGCGCTGGAGGCCGACCCGTCCACGTGGTGATCCACTGCGCGTAGGGTTCCGGTCATGAACCTGACGCTGGTGCACACCTCGCCCGTCCACGTGCCGGTCTTCGACGCCCTGCGCGACGCCGACCACCCGGGCCTGGAACTGCGCCACGTCGTACGCGAGGAACTGCTCGTGCGGGCCGGCGTCGAGGGGCCCGAGGCCGTCACCGACGACGTTCGTACGCTGCTGGAGGCGGCCGTCGGCGACGGGGCGGACGCCGTGCTGTGCACATGCTCCACGCTCGGCGCCGTCGCGGAGGGGCTCGCCGCGGACGTCGGCGTGCCGGTGCTGCGCGTCGACCGGCCGATGGCGGCGCGGGCCGTCGCCGAGGGGAATGGGGTCTCCCCTGCTCGAACGCAGTTGAGAGCTCGGGGAAGGATCGCCGTGGTCGCCACGGTGCGCAGCACCCTCGGGCCGACGGCGGATCTCGTCGCGCAGGAGGCAGCGCGGGCCGGACGCGCGGTGGACGTGCGCACCGTGTTCGTCGAGGGCGCCTGGGAGCTGTTCCTCGCCGGGGACCGGGACGGATACCTCGCGCGCGTCGCCGAGGCGGTCGACGGGATCACCGACGCCGATGTCGTCGTCCTCGCCCAGGCCTCCCTCACCGACGCCACCGAGCGCACCCGCACCACCCTGCCCGTGCTCTCCAGCCCGCGCCCCGGACTCTCCGCCGCCGCCTCGGAATGCGCGGGCGTCAAGAGTGATTAGGTTTAAGGGAGTTGTCCGCAACGGACAGGAATCCCGAGCAGGAGTCCCGAACAGGAGGCAGCGCGCATGACCGACACCGACGTCGTCGTCAGCCCCACCGGCTGGGTCGCCGAGCAGGCCCGTACCTACGAGGAGTCCGGCGGCACCGAGGGCACCACCATGCACGGCGCCCCGTGCCTGCTCCTCGACTACGAAGGGCGCAAGAGCGGCCAGTGGCGGCGCACCGTCCTGATCTACGGCACGGACGGCGACGACCAGCTGATCGTGGCCTCGTACGGCGGCTCGGACCAGCACCCGCAGTGGTACCTGAACCTCCAGGCCAACCCCGAGGTCCGGCTCCGCGTGGGCACCGAGCGGTTCACGGCGCGCGCCGAGACCCTGTCGGCGCAGGAGAAGGCGCGGGTGTGGGACTCACTGGTGGAGCTGTTCCCGCCGTACGCGGACTACCAGAAGAAGACGAGCCGCGACATCCCCGTCGTACGGCTGAGCCGCACCGACTGACCGTTGGCCGCGCGACGGTTCGTAGGCGTGGACTCGCCGGGCGTGGGCACGCGAGCCGGGAGACAGTGGAGAGGACCCCTCCGAACCGCTGGAGGCACAACGATGACCCAACCGTTCCCCGATCCCGTCCCGCCGACCCCGACGCCCGGACCCGGGCCGGGGCCCGACCGGCCGGACCCCGGCCCGATGCCGGACCCGTTCCCGACGCCGGTGCCCGAGCCCACGCCACGGCCCTCGCCGTCCCCGACGCCGCCGCTGCCGGACCCGGACCCCGACCCGCATCCACCGGAGCCCGAGCCGTCACCCGCTTAGGGGAAGCTACGCGTCGACCTCGGAGCGGTCACCGCCCCACAGCGTGTGGAACGAGCCGTCCCGGTCGACCCTGCGGTACGTGTGCGCGCCGAAGAAGTCCCGCTGGCCCTGCGTGAGCGCGGCCGGCAGGCGCTGGGCGCGCAGCGCGTCGTAGTAGGCCAGCGCCGCGGCGAAGCCCGGCGTGGGCACGCCCTGCGTGGTCGCCGCGACCAGGACGGAACGCCAGTCGTCCTGCGCCGCGGCGATCTCGTCGGCGAAGCTCTTGTCCTGAAGCAGGGAGACGAGGTTCGGCTCGGCCTCGTACGCCGCCGTGATCCGGTCGAGGAACGCGGCGCGGATGATGCAGCCGCCGCGCCAGATCCGGGCCACCGCGCCCGAGTCGATGTTCCAGTCGTACTGCTCGCTGCCCGCGGCGATCTCGTGGAAGCCCTGGGTGTACGACACGATCTTCGAGGCGTACAGGGCCTGTTCGACCTTGTCGGCGAAGGCGGCGGCCTCCGACTCGCCGAGCGTCACGGCCTTCGGGCCCGCGAGTCCCTGCGACGCGTCGCGCAGATCCGCGTGCCCGGACAGGGAGCGCGCGAAGACCGCCTCCGCGATGCCGGACACCGGAACGCCCAGGTCGAGCGCGATCTGCACCGTCCAGCGTCCGGTGCCCTTCTGCTCGGCCTGGTCCTGGACGACGTCCACGAAGGGCTTGCCGGTTGCGGCGTCCACGTGGGAGAGGACCTCGGCCGTGATCTCGATCAGGTAGGAGTCGAGGCGGCCGGTGTTCCACCTGCGGAAGATGTCGGCGATCTGCGCGGGGGAGTACCCGGCCACATCGCGCAGCAACTGGTAGGCCTCGCCGATGAGTTGCATGTCGGCGTACTCGATGCCGTTGTGCACCATCTTCACGAAGTGGCCCGCCCCGTCGGGGCCGACGTGCGTCACGCAGGGCGCGCCGTCCTTCGCCTTCGCGGAGATCTTCTCCAGCATCGGGCCGAGCGAGGCGTAGGACTCGACGCTGCCGCCGGGCATGATGCTCGGCCCGTGCAGCGCGCCCTCCTCGCCGCCGGAGACGCCGGTGCCGACGAAGTGGATGCCCTGCTCGCGCAGCTCCTTCTCGCGGCGCCTGGTGTCCGCGAAGTGCGCGTTGCCGCCGTCGATGATCATGTCGCCGGGCTCCATGAGTGGCGCGAACTCCTTGATCACCGCGTCGGTGGGGTCACCCGCCTTCACCATGATCACCAGTCGCCGCGGCCGTTCGAGCGCGGCCACGAACTCCTCGGCCGTCTCGGTCGGCACGAAGATGCCCTCCTCGCCGAACTCCTCGATCAGCGCGTGCGTGCGGGCTGCCGTGCGGTTGTGGAGGGCGACGGTGTAACCGTTGCGGGCGAAGTTCCGGGCGAGATTGCGCCCCATGACAGCAAGCCCCGTGACGCCGATCTGGGCTGTTGTGCTCATGCCTGTCGCTCCTGTCGCTTCTGTCTGCGGAAGATGAAAGATCTTGTTCAGTTTCGGGAGGCTACGCGTTAGGTTGACGAACTGTCCCCCCACCTTGGACCCACCGTGGACTCTCTACGAATTTGGAGCCTTGCGTGCCTCATTTCGACCTGTCGCTCGACGCGTTGCGTACGTATCAGCCGGAGTTGACGGCCCCCGACGACTTCGACTCCTTCTGGGAGAAGACCCTCGCCGAGGCCGCGGAGCACGACCTCGACGCGCGCTTCGAGCGCGTCGACGTCCCGTACACGGCGGTGGACGTATTCGACGTTACGTACGCGGGCTTCGGCGGGCATCCCGTGAAGGGCTGGCTGATCCTTCCGGCGGGCACGCACGAGCCGCTTCCGGCCGTCGTGGAGTACATCGGCTACGGGGGCGGGCGCGGCCTCCCGCACACCCACCTGCGCTGGGCGTCGGCCGGGTTCGCGCACTTCGTGATGGACACCCGCGGACAGGGCAGCGGCGGCAGCGTCGGCGACACCCCCGACCCGGTCGGCTCCACGCCGTCCCAGCCGGGCTTCATGACGAAGGGCATCCAGGACCCGCACGAGTACTACTACCGCCGCGTCTACACCGACGCCGTGCGCGCCGTCGAAGCGGCCCGCGCGCACCCGCTCGTCGACGCCTCGCGGGTCGCCGTGACCGGCGGCAGCCAGGGCGGCGGCATCACCATCGCCGTGGCGGGCCTCGTGCCCGGACTGAAGGCGGCCGCCCCCGACGTGCCGTTCCTGTGCGACTTCCGGCGCGCGGCCACGCTCACCGAGCGTCACCCGTACCGCGAGATCGCCCTGTACCTCAAGGCGCACATCGGCGAGGACGAGCGTGCCTTCCGCACGCTGTCCTACTTCGACGGCATGAACTTCGCGGCGCGCGCCACGGCGCCGACCCTGTTCTCCGCCGCCCTGGAGGACCTGACCTGCCCGCCGTCCACGGTCTTCGCCGCGTACAACCACTGGGCGGGCGCCGAGAAGTCCATCGAGGTGTACTCCTTCAACGACCACGAGGGCGGCGGCCCTTTCCAGCAGGCGGCGCAACTGCGGTGGATTCCAGGGCACTTGAGGGACTGAATCCCGCCAAGGTGGCCCGGGACACTCTTGTCGGTCCGCGTGGAAGCGGCTAATTTGCCGCTCCTACGTCTGGCCTAGGGAGCATTCATGGCGTTACGCGGCCGGCACCGCCGGTATCAGCCCAGTCGGGTCAACCGGGCGTCGCTCACCGTGACGGTGGGCGGCGTCGGCATGGCGATCCCGATCATCGGCGCCGGCTCGGCGCAGGCGGCGGACGCGCACACGTGGACCAAGGTGGCCGCGTGCGAGTCCTCCGGGAACTGGAGCATCAACAGCGGCAACGGGTTCTTCGGCGGGCTCCAGTTCACCCGCTCCACCTGGGCCGCGTACGGCGGCACCGCGTTCGCGGCGCGCGCCGACCTCGCCACCAGGGACCAGCAGATCGCCGTTGCGGAGAAGGTGCTCAAGGGCCAGGGGCCAGGCGCCTGGCCGGTGTGCTCGCAGCGCGCGGGCCTCAGCCGCACCGTCACCACCGCGATGCCCGACGTCCGGCCGCAGTCCACGCCGCAGTCGCGGGCGGGAAGTGCCCGGATGTACCGGGTGGTCAGCGGGGACTCCCTGTCCGGGATCGCCGACGAGCGGTCCGTGAAGGGCGGCTGGCGCGCGCTGTACGCGGCGAACCGCGCGACGATCGGCTCCGACCCGGACCTGATCACGCCCGGGCAGCGCCTCGACCTTTCCGGCAAGCCGCAGGCCGCGAAGAAGGCCACGAAGCCCGCCGCCAAGAAGCCCGTGACCAAGAAGTCCGTCGCCGAGAAGCCGGTGACCAAGAAGTCCGGCACCGCGAAGGCCACCACGCACCACGTCGTCGCCCCCGTCGCCGCCTCCCTCGGCACCCCGTACCGCGCCGCCGGTTCATCCTGGTCGAAGGGGTACCACACGGGCGTCGACTTCGCGGTGCCGACGGGGACCTCCGTGAAGGCCGTCGCCGCAGGTCAGGTGGTTTCTGCGGGCTGGGGCGGCTCGTACGGCTACGAAGTGGTGCTCCGGCACGCCGACGGCAAGTACAGCCAGTACGGGCACCTGTCGGCACTGTCCGTGAAGAGCGGGCAGCGGGTGGTGGCGGGGCAGCGCATCGCCCGCTCCGGCTCCACCGGCAACAGCACGGGCCCGCATCTGCACTTCGAGGTGCGGACCGGGCCCGGTTTCGGCAGTGACGTGGACCCGCTGGCGTATCTGCGGGCGCGCGGCGTCAGGATCTGACGTCCTCCGCGGTCCAGCCCCCGGCAGGCGGCTTCTGCCGGGGGTCCGGCGTGCGCGGCGGCAGCGGCACGCAGTCCAGGCCGGCCGGGCTGTCCGGCACCACTGGCGCGATCGCGGGCGTCACCGCCTGCCTGACGACCGAGGCGCCCACGCGGCGGCCGCGGCCGATGCGCTCCGTCGTCAGCAGGATCAGCCCGCCCGCCGCGACGACGCTGCAGCCGAGCGCGAGCACCGTGCCGATCGTGCCGTACCTGAACGATTCGCCGAACATGGTGATGCCGACGGTCGCCGCCACCACGGGGTTCACGACGGTCGCCGTCGCCAGCGGCGCGGCGAGCCCGGCGCCCCGGTAGGAGGCCTGCGACAGCAGCATCCCGGTCAGGGCGAGGCCCGCGATGGCGAGCAGCGTGGCGAGCTGCTCCAGCGGCTGCCCCGTCCAGTCCTCGGTCACGGACTTCGTGAACACCGACGCCATGCCGAACGCGCCGCCGGCCGCCACCGCGAGCAGCACCGCGCGCACCACGGGGTGCCGGTGCGCCACGCGGGCCGACGACATCAGGGCCAGCACGCCGCCCGCCGTGACCAGGCCGACGACCAGGCGCTGCGGCCCGTCGAGGGACTGCTCGGTGGTGGCCCCGGTCAGCGCGAGCAGCCCCGCGAGCCCCACCGTCGCCATGATCGCCCCGCGCCAGGCCGTCGCCCCGGACCTGCGCCCCACCAGGAGCGCCGACATCGGCAGCGCCAGCACGATCGTCAGGGCGCCCAGCGGCTGCACGACGCTGAGCGGGCCGAAGGCGAGCGCCACGACGTGCAGCAGCGCGCCCAGGCCGTTCAGGCACCCCGCACCCCACCACGCGGGCCTGCGCAAGGGGGCGTACGCCGTGGCGGGGGACGTCGCGGCCACGCGCTCCTGCACGATGGCCCCGCCCGCGTACGCGACGGCGGAGACGAGCGAGAGCAGCACGGAAAGCACCAGGTCGCTCATGTGGCGCCTCTGAAGGTGCGGCGTGGCGCACGGTCGCTTCTCATACCTCCACGATCGCTCTTTCCGCCCCTTGGCGTCGTCCGACCTGAGCACTCATTGCGTCCTACTCCCGTTGGAGTAGGACGCATCCTGATTCATCCCCGGGGCGGGTGCCCCGGGGACACGCGGGAGACTCGCGCAGCAGGCCCCGTTCGCGCCCTTCCGCACGGGCCGTCCATGGGTGACCATGAGGTGCGCTTTCGAACAGCGATCCGGAGCGAGTGACGCCGACCGACGAATACGGGGGCCGCGCGTGCGTGTGGGACTGCTGACCAGGGAGTATCCGCCGGATGTCTACGGCGGCGCCGGAGTGCACGTCGAGTTCCTGGCGCGCGAACTGCGCCCCCTCGTGGACCTCGCTGTGCACACGTGGGGAGAGGGCACGTCCGACGACGTGCGCCGGCACCGGGCCTGGCCCGCGCTCGACGGGGCGAACGACGCGCTGCGCACCCTCTCCGTGGACCTCTCCATCGCGGCGGCCCTGGAAGGCCGCGAGATCGCCCACTCGCACACCTGGTACACGAACCTGGCCGGGCATCTCGCGGCACTTCACCTGGGGATACCGCACGTGATGACCGCGCACTCGCTGGAGCCGCTGCGCCCCTGGAAGGCGGAGCAGCTGGGCGGCGGCTACGCGCTGTCGGCGTGGGCGGAGCGCACGGCGATCGAGGCGGCGGACGGCGTGATCGCCGTGTCGCACGCGATGCGCAAGGACATCCTCGCCTGCTATCCGGCGCTGGAGCCGAAGAAGGTCCGCGTCGTGCACAACGGCATCGACGTCTCGCTCTACCACGCCGACATCGGCACGGACGTGCTGCGCCGCTACGACATCGACCCCGAGCGCCCCTACGTCCTGTTCGTCGGCCGCATCACCCGCCAGAAGGGCGTGCCGCATCTGCTGCGCGCGGCACAGGGGCTGGCCAAGGACGTCCAACTCGTGCTGTGCGCGGGCGCGCCCGACACCCCGGAGATCGGCCGCGAGTTCCGCGAGCTGGTCGAGGGCTTGCGGACGTCGCGCGACGGCGTGCGCTGGATCCCTTCCATGCTGCCGCGCACCGAGGTCATCCAACTGCTCACCCACGCCTCGGTGTTCGTCTGCCCCTCCGTGTACGAGCCGCTCGGCATCGTCAACCTGGAGGCGATGGCCTGCGGCACCGCGGTGGTCGCCTCGAAGGTCGGCGGCATCCCGGAGGTGGTGGCCGACGGCGAGACCGGGCTGCTCGTCCCGTACGCGGAGCAGGACCCGGCCGCCTTCGAGGCGGGGCTCGCGGACGCCGTGAACCGGGTCGTCGCGGATCCCGGGACGGCGCGGGCGATGGGAGAGGCGGGCCGGGAGCGGGCGGCGGCCGAATTCGGCTGGGACGCGATCGCCCGGCGCACGGTCGACCTGTACGAGGAGATCCTCAGCGGTATCTGAATCACAGGGGGGTTGGTATGCGCGGCGGACCTTCGGTGCTCGGAATCGTACTGGCGGGCGGTGCGGGCAAACGCCTGATGCCGCTCACCGCGGACCGGGCGAAACCAGCGGTGACCTTCGGCGGCACCTACCGCCTGGTCGACTTCGTCCTGTCGAACCTCGTCAACGGCGACATCCTGCGCATCTGCGTCCTGACGCAGTACAAGTCGCACTCGCTGGACCGGCACGTCACGACGACGTGGCGGATGTCGAGCCTGCTCGGCAACTACGTCACCCCGGTCCCGGCCCAGCAGCGGCTCGGCCCGCGCTGGTTCTCGGGCAGCGCCGACGCGATCCTGCAGTCCCTCAACCTCGTCCACGACGAACAGCCGGACTACATCGCGGTGTTCGGCGCCGACCACGTGTACCGGATGGATCCGCGCCAGATGCTCGCCCAGCACATGGAGTCGGGCGCGGGCGTCACGGTCGCGGGCATCCGGGTGCCGCGCGCGGAGGCGTCCTCGTTCGGGATCATCACCCCGGCCCGCGACGGCACGCGCATCGACGCGTTCCTGGAGAAGCCCACCGACCCGCCGGCGCTGCCCGGCACCCCGAACCAGGTGTTCGCGTCGATGGGCAACTACCTGTTCACCACGAAGGTTCTCGTCGACGCGCTCCAGACGGACGCCGAGGACGACAACTCCGCGCACGACATGGGTGGTTCGATCGTCCCGATGCTCACCGAGCGCGGCGTCGCCCAGCTCTACGACTTCGACGGCAACCACGTGCCGGGGGAGACGGACCGCGACCATGGCTACTGGCGCGACGTCGGCACCCTCGACGCCTACTACGAGGCCCACATGGACCTCATCTCCGACACCCCGGTCTTCAATCTCGACAACCGGCGCTGGCCGATCTACACCCACCCCGGTCAGCTGCCGCCCGCCAAGTTCTGCGCGGGCGGCATCGCGAGTGAGTCCATCGTCAGCCCCGGCTGTGTCATCCGCGGCCAGGTCACCCGCTCCGTGCTGTCACCGGGCGTCGTCGTCGAGGACGGCGCGGTCGTCCAGGGCTCGGTCCTGCACGACAACGTCCGGGTCGGCAGGGGAGCGGTGGTGCGCGGCGCCGTCCTCGACAAGAACGTCGAGGTCCCGGTCGGCGCGACCATCGGCGTCAATCCGGGCCGGGACGCGGAGCTGTACACGGTGTCGAAGGCCGGGGTGATCGCGCTCGGCAAGGGGCAGCCGGTGCACTGAGAGACGTGCAGGGCAGGGCGTACCGGTGAACGGTGCTGTACTGGGCGCATGCTGCTGATATGGCCCGCGCTGCTCGGTCTGTTCGTCCTGCCGTCGCTCGGCCTGTGGCTGCTCGGGCGCCGTGTGCACATCCCGGCCTGGCTGCTGGCGCTGTTCCTGACGGCCGGGTGGCTGACGGTGATCGTCGGCTGGCACCTCTCGCAGCATGCGCAACCCTTCCTGTTCCCGGATACCTCGCCCTGCCACGGCGCCGGCACCCCGGTTTCGCGCTACTTCCCGCCGGATTCGTTCTGCCGGCACGACGACGGGGAACTGCGCACCGTCAACGGGCCGATGAGCAAGCTCGTGTTCTGGACCGCGCTGGGCACGGTGGGCGCTGTGCCGGCCGCCGTCCTCGTGCGACGCCGCGCGCAGTCCTAGGCAACAGCCGCGTGCGCCGGTGTTGTTTCACGGCGGTCGCGTTCACGAGGGATCCGGGACCGGTGGTTCGCCCTCGAAGCCGTTGGCCCAGTAGCGGCCGCGCAGCGACAGGTCGAGCAGCATCCGCGTGGCCTCCTCCGGTGACATCGGGCGCGGGTCCTCCTCCAGCCACCAGGCGAGCACGGCCAGTTGCTCGCCGACCCAGGCGCGCGCCAGGACGTCGACACTGATCCGGGGCGTGACCCCCTCGTGCTCGGCGCGCGCCCGGAAGACCCCGGCCGTCGCCTCCGTCTGCGCCTGCGTGAACTGCCGCAGCGCACGTCCGTCGCCCTCGCCGCGCAGGATCATCCGGTAGACGTCCCGCTCCTCGTCGGCGTGCCGGAAGATCTCCAGGGCCGGCTTTCCGGTGAAGCCCACCTCGGATGCCTGGACGAGCGGGCGCAGCCGTTCCTGCACCTCGTCGAGCAGATCGGTCACCACGCGGTCGAGCAGGTCGTCCTTGTCCGTGTAGTGCTTGTAGAACGTGGCCCGGCCCAGATCGGCCCGCTCGGTGATGTCCTCCACGGTCACCGTCGCGTAGCCCCGCTCCAGGGACAGCGACACCAGTGCGTCCCGCAGCAGGCGTCGGGTGCGGCGTACTCGTCGGTCGCCCGCTTCCGGCGGCATGTCCGGCTCCTCTCGCGTCCCCGGTTCGCGTCCCCGGTCGTGCCGGAAGCGTACACCCGATCATTGACACCCCGAAGGTTTGTAGACACGCTGTCTCCAACTGGTCGCCATGGCGATTTGAGCCGACGAGCGTGTGGGAGCAGTCCGTGAACCTGGGCACGTACATCACTCGAAGCAGCACCTTCTGGCCGCAGCGCGAAGCCCTGATCTGCGGTGAACGCCGCCTGACCTACGGGGATCTCGAGCGGGTCACCAACCGCCTGGCCGCCGCGCTCATCGGGCGCGGGCTCGCGCCGGGGCAGGCGGTCGCGACGTACGCGGGCAACTGCGCGCAGGCGGTCGAGACCGAGATGGCCCTGTCCAAGAGCGGCCTCGTGCGCGTCCCGATCAGCCCGCGGCTCTCCGTCGACGAGGTCGCGCACATCCTCGACGACGCCGACGTGCGCGTCCTGTTCGTGGACGCCGAGCGCGCCGAGGCGGCGCGAGCCGCACTCGAACGCGCCTCGGCGGACTGCCTCCTGGTCGCCTACGACGACCAAGAGGCGCTCACCTACGACGATTTGCTCGCGGAGGGCAGCGAGGAGGCCGTCGCCGTCGAGGTCGACCAGTACGACGCCGCCGTCCTCAACTTCACCTCCGGCTCCACCGGAAAGCTCAAGGCCGCCGTGCAGACCCACGGCAACCGGCTCGCCAACATGCGCAAGCGGATGATGAGTTCGGACGGCAGCCCCGCCGAGCCCGAGCGCTATCTCGCCGCAGGACCCATCACCCACGCGCCGGGCATGCCGCTGCTCGCGCTCCTCGCCTCCGGCGCCACCGTCGTCGTGCTGCCGCGCTGGGACGCCGGGTCGTTCCTGGCCACGGTCGAGGCGGAGCGCGTCACCGCGACGTTCCTCGTTCCCACCATGCTCGGGATGCTGCTCGCCCACCCGAAGACCGCCGACGCCGACCTCACCAGCCTCCGCTCGCTGCACGTCGGCGGCGCCCCCGTCTCGCCCCAGCGGCTGCGCGAGGCCGTCGAGGCGTTCGGGCCGATCGTGATGCAGGGCTACGGGCAGGTCGAGACGACCAGCGGCATCACCGTGCTGACCCGCGAGGACGTCCTCGCCGGCACCACCACCGACCCCGACCTGCTGCTCTCCTGCGGCCGGCCCGTGTTCGACACGGAGATCCGGGTCATCGACGAGGCGGGCGCCGCGCTGCCCGCCGGGAGCATCGGCGAGGTCGTCGCCCGCGGACCCGACTGCGTCACCGCGTACTGGCACGAACCCGAGCTGTCCGCCGAGACGTTCAGGGACGGCTGGGTGCACACGGGCGACCTCGGCTATCTGCGCGAGGACGGCTACCTGTTCATCGTCGACCGCAAGAAAGACATGATCATCTCCGGTGGCTACAACGTGTACTGCAGCGAGGTCGAGGCCGTCCTGTACGCCCACCCCGCGCTCGCCGAGGCGTGCGTCGTCGGCGTCCCCGACGAGAAGTGGGGCGAGGCCGTCAAGGCGGTCGTCGTGCGCAGGCCCGGCGCCGAGGTCAGCGAGGACGAACTCGTCGACTTCTGCGCCGAACGCCTCGCCCGTGTGAAGAAGCCGCGGACCGTGGAGTTCGTGGACGCGCTGCCCGTCAACCGCAACGGGAAGATCGACCGCCGCGCCGTCCGCGCGCGCCACTGGGCCGGCGCCGAGCGCCGCGTCCACTGACAGGAGACCGCCATGACCTTCACCCTCACCCCCACGTACGACGACAATCCGCGGCTCCAGGACCTGGTGGAGCGCCTGCGCGACTACCTCGGCGGCGAACTCGCCGACTATGAAAAGGAACTGGGCCTCACCCCGGAGGGCGGCTACACCCGCGCGCAGCTCGAACCCGTCTGGCGGCGCAGCCGCGAACTCGGCTTCTACGGCATCCACCTGCCGAAGGAGCACGGCGGCCAGGACCTCACCCACACCGAACTCGCCGCCCTGAAGGAGGAGGTGGGCGCCTCCGGCCGGCTCCTCCAGCACAGCGTCCTCGGCGACATGGGCGGCCCGCTGCGCGCCGGATCCATCCTCCAGTACGCCACCGGGCACCAGCTCACGACGTATCTCGAACCGGTCGTCCGCGGCGAGCGCGCCTGCTGCTTCTCGCTCACCGAGACCGACGCCGGATCCGACGTCCGAGCCATGAAGACCGTCGCCACGCCCGACGGGGACGGCTGGCGGATCACCGGGCACAAGGTGTTCTCCTCCGCCGGACCGTTCGCCGACTTCTCCGTGCTCATCGCGCGGATGGCCCCGGAGCCGGGCGCGCCCGAGGACGCCAAGCCGGTGTTCTCCGCGTTCCTCGTCGACCTCGATGCGCCCGGCTGCACGGTGCTGCCCGGCGAGACGCCCATGTCCGGCGAGCACATCGAGAGCGACATCGCCCTCGACAACTGCCGTGTGGAACCGCAGCAGTTGCTCGGCAAGGTGGGCGACGGGCTGCGCATCGGGCTCGGCCGCGTCACCACCAACCGGCTGCTGCACTGCCCGACCGTCCTCGGCCAGGCCCGTCGCGCCCTCGCCCTCACCGTCGACTTCGCCCGCACCCGGCAGGTCTTCGGCGCACCGCTCGGCGCGCTCCAGTCGATCCAGCACAAGCTCGCCGACATGGCGACCTCGTACTACGCGGCCCGCAGCATGACGTACGACGCGCTCGCCGCGCTCGACGCGGGGGAGGAGCCGCGCACCGAGGCCTTCATGTGCAAGCTGTTCGTCGCCGAGAACGCCTTCCGGATCGCCGACGAGGCCGTACAGATCCACGGCAAGGCGGGCCTCGTGCGCGGCGCCGAGGTCGAGTCCATCTTCCGGAAGCTGCGCATGTTCCGCGTACTCACCGGCTCGTCCGAGATCCAGAAGAACGGGATCGCCCGGCAGCTGCTGATGCCCGGCTGAGCGGCGCTCCACCACGACGCCACCGCACGTTCCGCTGTGCTCACCCCATCAGGAGGTTCCTCCCGCATGCCGCACACCAGCGCACCGTCGTACACCGAGCGCGCCCACGACCTTCGACCCGACCTCGTGGCGCTGCGCCGGGACCTGCACCGCGAACCCGAACTCGGCCTCCACCTGCCACGCACCCGGGAGAAGATCCTCGCCGCCCTCGAAGGGCTGCCCCTGGAGATCACCACCGGAAAAGGTCTCACCTCGGTCACCGCCGTCCTGCGCGGCGGCAAGCCGGGAGGCGCCGTCCTGCTGCGCGCCGACATGGACGCCCTGCCCATCACCGAGAACAGCGGCGTCGACTACGCCTCCGAACTCCCCGGCGCGATGCACGCCTGCGGCCACGACCTGCACACCGCAGGACTCGTCGGCGCCGCACGACTGCTGGCCGAACGCCGCGAACACCTCCACGGCGACGTCGTGTTCATGTTCCAGCCCGGCGAGGAGGGCTTCGGCGGCGCCCGCGTGATGATCGACGAAGGGCTCCTCGACGCGGCCGGAAAACCCCTCGACGCGGCGTACGCCCTGCACGTCGCCGCCGACCGGCTGCCCGGCGGCATGGTCGCCAGCCGGGCCGGTACCGTCACCTCCGCCTCCGACGTCCTGAGCGTCACCGTGCGCGGCCGGGGCGGCCACGGCTCGACCCCGCACGGCGCCAAGGACCCCATCCCCGTGGCCTGCGAGATCGTCACCGCGATCCAGACCTGGGTGACCCGCCGCTTCGACATCTTCGACCCGGCCGTCGTCACCGTCGGCACCTTCCACGCGGGCACCCAGCAGAACGTCATCCCCGAGACCGCGACGTTCGAGGCCACCGTGCGCAGCTACTCCGAACCCGTCCACGAACGCCTCATCGAGGGCTTGCCGCGCCTGGTGCGCGGCATCGCCGAGGCGCACGGCGTCGAGGCCGAGGTGACCTACGACGTGCAGTACCCGGTCACCGTCAACACCCCGGACGAGACCGCCTTCGCGCTCGACACCGCCCGCGAACTGTTCGGCGCCGAGCAGGTCCACGAGTCGCCCAAACCGGCCAACGGCTCCGAGGACTTCGCCTTCGTACTCCAGCGCGTGCCCGGCGCGATGCTGCTCGTCGGCGCCGCCCCCGAGGGCGCCGACCCGGCGAGCACGGCCGTGAACCACTCGCCGCGCGCCGTCTTCGACGACCGCGTACTGCCGCGCCAGGCCGCGCTGCTCGCCGCGCTCGCCGAGGGCCGCCTCGCCAGGGGAGCCGCCGCATGAGCGCGCCCACCGCGCCGCCCGCCGGCGGCAACGTGCGCGCCGTGGTCGGCCTGCTCGTCGCCTTCGAGCTGATCAGCGGCTTCCTCCAGGGCGCCGCCGTCCCCCTGGTCCCCGAGATTCAGCACTGGCAGGGCATCGGTACGGGACAGGCCCAGTGGATCACCTCCGTGCAGTATCTGGCCGCGGCGGTCAGCGTCCCGGCCATCGGCCGCCTCGGCGACCTGTTCGGCCACCGGCGCATGATCCGGATCACGCTCGCCACGATCGCCGTCGGCACCGTGCTCGTGGCCTGCGCGCCCAACCTCGGCGTCCTGCTCCTCGGCCGCGCCCTGATGGGACCGCTCGCCGCGCTGCTGCCGCTGGAGATCGGCCTCGTACGTGACCGGCTCAGCGTCGAGGGCGGGCGCAAGGCGGTCGGCCTCCTCGTCGGCTCGCTCACCCTCGGCTCGGTCCTCGGCCACGCGCTGGCCGGGCCGCTGCTCGCGCTCCTCGGCGAGCTGCGCCCCACCCTGTTCACCCTCGCCGCGCTGGCCGTCGCGTGCGTCGCGCTGTCCTTCACCGCGATCCCCGAGTCCCGCACCCGGGCGAGCGGGCGGATGGACTGGGCGGGGGCGGCGCTGCTGGCCGTAGCCCTGGTCCTGCTGCTCGGCACGGTCTCCCGCGGCTCCGCCTGGGGCTGGGCGTCGGCGCCCACGCTGGGCGGCCTCGCGGTGGCGGCGGCCCTCCTGTACGTGTGGGCCCGCCTCCAACTCCGCAACCCCGAGGCACTGGTGGACGTGCGCGCCCTCGGGCGCCGGCAGAGCGCTCCGTACTACGCCTCCGGGTTCGTGCTCGGCGCCGTCCTGCTGGGCGGGCAGACCGTCGCCGTCAGCTTCATGGCCACTGCGCCGAATGAGACGGGGTACGGATTCGGCCTCGCGGCCTGGCAGATCAGCCTGTGCGGGCTCATTCCGCACCTCATGGCGTTCCTCGGCTCGTCGCTGTGCGCGAACCTCGCGGGCCGGATCGGCTACCGCCGCCTCCTCCTGCTCGCGTTCACGCTGCTGACGTGCGGATACGGTGGGCTGATCGCGCTGCACACGGGGCTGGTCCCGTTCACCGTCGCCAACGCCCTCGTGGGCTTCGGCGTCGGCCTCGCGCTCGGCGGGCTGCCGACCGTCATCGTGGAGAACACCCCCGCCGACCGGACGGCGAGCGCCACGTCGTTCTACAACAACCTCAAGACGCTCGGCGGCAGCGCGGGCGGCGCGGCGTTCTCCGTCGTCCTCGGCTCGCTCGTCCTGGGGGCGACGAACACCCCGGCCCTGTCCGCGTACGTGACGATCTGGGCGATCGCCGGCCTGATCTGCCTGCTGGCGGTGTGCGTCCAACTCCTCGCGCGTGGCAACAGCGAGACGCCGACGGCGCCGAAGCCGACCTCCCTCGCACGCTAGGCGCTCTGGTACTCCGTGACAGTCGTGGTCATGCTGACACGGATGGCCAGCCGCTGAAGGAGCCGCCATGCCGAGCGAATCCAGCCACGACGAAGCAGCCGCGCGCCGCCGCAGGGCGGAGGAGGAAGAGGCGCGGCGCCGCCGCAGGCGAGCCGAGGAGAGGGAACGGGCCGCGCAGCAGCAGGCGCAGGACGACGCGGCGAGGGCCGCCCAACAGCAGGCCGACGCCGCCCAGCAGCAGTAGGGCCGGCGAGCGTCTCGTTCCACGATCGGCGTGAGGCTCACCGGGCGCTCGGCCCGGTGAGCCTCACGCGCTGCCGGGCGGCCCGTGTGCGCGGCCCTCGACCGCCACGGGCAACACCCCCCACTTTGCTCCCGCGCTCTTGCCGGACGGGCCCGCCCATGCTGTGATGCCAACTGCCCGTCCTCGCAACAATGTTCAACGAAGTCCAACGCAATACACCGCAGTTGCACAGACCCGAGCGGCGAGCCGCCACTCTTCCTCGTAGCGTCCCGGCAATGGAGGATCCGTGCGCACCAACAACCTCAGACGCCACGCAAGACATCTGTCCCTGCTCCTCACCGCGGCCCTGGGCCTCAGCGCCCTCGCGGTGGCCCCGTCCGGCGCGGCCACCACCGCGGACGACGACGAGCCCGTCGTCGCCCACGGGCTCAAGGGCGAGTACTACACCCAGTCCGCCGCCGGAGCCTTCGACTTCGACAAGCTGAAGGCCACCGGGTTCGACCCGCAGATCGACTTCAACAGCCTGGAGTCCCGGCTGTCCTCCGCCACCGGTCAGGCGGACGACGCGAGCGTGCGCTGGACCGGAAAGCTGGTCCCGGAGAAGTCCGGAGCGACAACGTTGTCAATGATCGGTGACAACGGCTTCCGGCTCTGGGTCGACAACAAGCTGGTCATCGACCACTGGGTCGACGACTGGGACAAGGAGCAGAACTCCCAGCCCGTCGACCTGACCGCGGGCAAGGCGGTCGACATCAAGGTCGAGTACTTCGAGCACTACGGCGGGTCCAACCTCCACCTGCGCTGGACCGAGCCCGGCGAGAAGAAGGAGGCCATCCCGTCCTCCGCCTTCCGGCTGCCCGACGACTGGAAGTACGACGGCGCCATCGGCACCACCGTGCTCGGCGACGGCCGCACGCTGAAGCTGGACTTCGCGCAGAAGCTGGGCACCGTCCCCGGCGACGTCAACGACCACCTGAAGGCCGTCATCGGCGGCGCCAAGTGGCCGCTGGGCAAGGCGAAGGCCGACCCCGACGACCCGCGCGCGCTGCTCGTGGGCCTCGACGAACCGGTCGTCGGCAACAAGGACGGCGACGCGGCCGGCCAGGCCGACGTGACGTACGACGGCAAGGGCGGACTGACCGGCGCGGACGGCACGGCCGTCGGCTCCTTCTGGTCCAGCGGCCCCAACCACTCGACGCACGAGCTGACCACCAAGTGGGGCGACGACGTAACCCCGGCCAACGCCCACCGCGAGTACCCGCGCCCCCAGCTCACCCGCGACAAGTGGAAGAACCTCAACGGCAGCTGGCAGTTCGCCGGAGCCAAGGAGGGCGAGCAGCCGCCGGTCGGCAAGGACCTCGGCGAGAAGATCCTCGTGCCCTACCCGGTCGAGTCCCAGCTCTCCGGCATCGAGCGGCACGAGGACCGCATGTGGTACCGCCGCACCTTCACCGTGCCGGCCGACTGGAAGGTCGGCGACAAGCAGCGGCTGCGCCTCAACTTCGGCGCCGTGGACTGGAAGTCCGAGGTCTACGTCAACGGCACGAAGGTCGCTGATCACAAGGGCGGCTACGACAAGTTCAGCGCCGACGTCACCGACGCGCTGAAGCCGGGCCGCACCCAGGAGCTGATCGTCGGCGTCTACGACCCGACCGATGCCGACAACGCCGAGAACCCGCCCATGGGCAAGCAGCGCCTCGACCCCAGCGGCATCTGGTACACGCCCTCGTCCGGCATCTGGCAGACCGTGTGGATGGAGCCGGTCGCCACCGACCACGCGTCCGACCTGAAGGTCACGCCGAACGTGAAGACCGGCGAAGTGGCCGTCTCCGCCACGGGCGTTCGTGACGGCGTGCCGGTCACGGCGACGGCGTACGCGGACGGCAAGAAGGTCGCCACCGCCACCGGCACCTCCGGCGGACCGCTCACCCTGAAGATCGCCAAGCCGCATCTGTGGTCGCCGGACGACCCGTTCCTGTACGACCTCAAGGTGAGTGTCGGCGCCGACCGGGTCGGCAGCTACTTCGGGATGCGCTCGGTCTCCGTCGAGAAGGTGAACGGCACCCCGCGCACCATGCTCAACGGCAAGCCGGTCTTCATGATGGCCACCCTCGACCAGGGTTTCTGGCCGGACGGACTGCACACCGCTCCCAGCGACGACGCGCTCGCGTACGACCTGAAGATGCACAAGAAGATGGGCTTCAACTCGGTCCGCAAGCACATCAAGGTCGAACCCGACCGCTGGTTCTACTGGGCCGACAAGCTGGGCCTGATGGTCTGGCAGGACATGCCCGCCATGGAGGCCGGGCGCAACCCCTCCACCGCGGCGCGCGCCGAGTACGAGCGCGAGATGAAGACGATGATCGACCAGCACATCAACCACCCGTCGGTCGTCATGTGGGTCACCTTCAACGAGGGCTGGGGCCAGTACGACGAGGGCCGCATCGCCGAGCAGGCGAAGTCCTGGGACCCGACCCGGCTGATCAACGGCCAGTCCGGGCTCAACCTCGGCCGCGACGGCGGCGCCGGCGACATCATGGACGAACACGGCTACCCGAGCCCCGCCCTGCCGCCGCAGCCGGACGGCGAACGGGCCCTGGTCGCGGGCGAGTACGGCGGCCTCGGCCTCGCGGTGCCGGGCCACGCCTGGTCGGTCCAGCAGTCCTACGTCGACGTGGACCCGGCGACGTACACGGACGACTACCTCAAGAAGCTGGACGAGGTGCACAAGCTGGCCTGCAAGGGCGGCAACGGCGCCGTCTACACGCAGATCTCCGACGTCGAGGGCGAGCTGAACGGTCTGCTCACCTACGACCGCAGGGTCGTCAAGCCGGACGTCAAGCGGGTGTCCGACGCGCAGAAGGCGCTGATCCGCGACGCCTCGCAGGACACCGTGGGCAACTGCTCCTGACCAGGAAGGGCGCGTCATCATGAGCAAACGTCACCATCGGTTCAGATCGCGGGCGGCGGGTGTCGTCGCCGCGGCGGCCCTGCTCGGCGCGGGGCTCGCGGCCCCCGCCGGCGCGGCCTCCGCGGCTGCCGACAGCGGTCGACTCACCGACCTCGTCAACCCGTTCATCGGTACGGAGAACGAGGGCAACACCTATCCGGGCGCCGCCGTGCCCTTCGGGATGGTGCAGTTCTCGCCCGACACCGGGCACAACACCGGCTACGACCACTCGGACGACCACATCCGCGGGTTCTCCACCGTCCATCTGTCCGGCGTGGGCTGCGGTCTCGGCGGCGACCTTCCGGTGCTGCCGACCGTCGGCGACATCGGCAGCACGGACTACGCGAAGTACGCGGCCGAGTTCAGCCACGACGACGAGAAGGCGTCGCCCGGCTACTACAAGGTGGGCCTGAAGTCCGGCATCGGCGCCGAGCTGAGCGCCACCAGGCGGACCGGTGTGCAGAAGTACACGTTCCCGGCCACCGACAAGGCCAACGTGCTGATCAACGCGGGCCAGTCGCTGCACAAGACCGTGCGCACCAAGGTCGAGGTCCTCGACAACCGGACCGTGCGCACCGCCATCACGGGCAGCGGCTTCTGCCAGGACACCAAGCAGTACACGCTCTACACGATCACCAGGTTCGACCGGCCGTTCACCTCGTCCGGGACCTGGAAGGGCGACACCGTCACCGCGGGCTCCAAGTCCTCGGCCGCGGACGCCGAGCGCAACGGCGCGTATCTGCGCTTCGACACCAGCAAGGACCGCACCGTCGAGGCGACCACCGCGATCTCCTACGTCGACGCGCACGGCGCCGCGCTCAACCTCAGTAAGGAGGGCGGGCGTTCCTTCGATTCCGTTCGGGGCGCCGCGCAGGCGGCGTGGGAGGACCGGCTCGACGACGTGAAGGCCCAGGGCGGAAGTGAGACCCTGCGCCGGACCTTCTACTCCTCGCTGTACCGCTCGTTCCTCGCGCCGAACATCGGCAGCGACGTCGACGGCCGTTACACCGGCTGGGACCAGAAGATCCACCGCGCCGAAGGCTTCACCTACTACCAGAACTGGTCGCTCTGGGACACGTACCGAACCCAGGCGCAGCTGCTCTCGCTGCTCGCCCCACGCGAGTCGCGGGACATGGCCCTGTCGGTGCTGCGGATCGACAAGGACAGCGGCTGGCTGCCCAAGTGGGGCTACGGCACGGTCGAGACGAACATCATGACCGGCGACCCGGTGACCCCGTTCCTCACCAACGCCTACCAGCAGGACCTGCTCAAGGGCCACGAGGAGGAGGCCTACCGGGCCCTGAAGAAGAACGCCGACGGCGTGCCGCCGGCCGACTCCGCCCCCGTGGGCCGCGAGGCGAACAAGGAGTACCTGGCCGACGGGTTCGCGCCGTACATCAAGGGCCGCGAGCACGTGAAGCCCGGCGACTCCGACTACGACCACGGGGCCTCGGCCACCCTGGAGTACGCCCTGTCCGACGCCATGCTGGGGCAGATGGCGAAGGAGCTCGGCCACAAGGACGACGCGAAGCGGTACGCGGAGCGCGCGCAGAACTACCGGAAGATCTTCGACGCCTCGACCGGATTCTTCCGCGCCCGCGACGCGTCGGGCGCCTTCACGGGACCCGCCGACCCGGCCAAGAGCGAGGGCTTCCACGAGGGCACGTCCTGGCAGTACCAGTGGCTCGTGCCGCAGGACCTGCCCGGCATGGTGGGCCTGATCGGCGGAAAGGAGGCGGCGAACAAGCGGCTCGACTCGTTCTTCGCCTACGACGAGCTGGTGAAGGACCCCGCGAAGACCGCCCGCGAGGTGTGGGTCAACGGGCCGTACGACTACTACAACGCGGACAAGTACAACCCGCAGAACGAGCCCGACCTGATCGCGCCGTACACCTATCTGTCGACCGGACAGCCGTGGAAGACCACCGACGTGGTGCACGCCGCGCTTTCCCTGTTCACCGACACCCCGACCGGCATGACCGGCAACGACGACCTGGGCACGATGTCCGCCTGGAACGTCCTGTCGTCGATCGGGATCTTCCCGGTGCAGCCCGGTACGGACACCTGGAGCCTGTCGACGCCCGTCTTCGAACGGGTCGACGTCAAGCTCGACCGGCGCTACTACCCGAAGGGCGCGCTCACCGTCAGGGCGCCCGGCACCTCGGACAGTGAGCGGTACATCCAGTCGGCGCGGACGGACGGGGCCGCGTACGACAAGACGTATCTGACCACAAAGGACCTGCGGGGCCTGCGGGACCTGTCGTTCACGGTCGGCGCGGAGCCGTCGGCGTGGGGGACCGGTGCCGGCGCGGCGCCGCCCGCTCTCAAGTGACGTAGAAGACACGTTGCTTGGGGTGCCTCCCGAGTCACAGGAGACCCGCCTCGCACAGCGAGGCGGGTCTTCATCAGTTGTTAACGCAGAGTGGCGTGATCGTACTTGACCGTAATCGACTCCTGGGGGTTGACTGCCATCTCCCGTTGTCGACGCGAGAGCCTTCCATGTCCTCTCTGAGTTCGGATCTGCTCGCTCCACTCGACCTTGCCTTCTGGAACATCGAGACCGCCGAACACCCCATGCACCTGGGAGCCCTGGGCGTCTTCGAGGGCGAGGGCCCCGGCGCCGCCCGGCACGCCTACGAACTGCTCGCCACCCGCGCCGCGGGCGTCGCCGGGCTGCGCATGCGCATCGCCGGCGTGTTCTTCCCGGTCGGCGGCGCGGCCCGCGTCCCCGCTCCCGACTTCGACCCGCTCGACCACGTGTGGATGGCCGGGCCCGTGGAGGACTTCCATGCCGTCGCGGGCGCGCTCATGGAACGCCCGCTCGACCGCTCGCGGCCGCCGTGGGAGGCGCATGTGCTGCCCGCGGCGGACGGCTCGTCGTTCGCCGTCCTCTTCAAGTTCCACCACGCCCTCGCCGACGGGCTGCGCGCCCTGACCCTGGCCGCCGCCGTCATGGACCCCATGGACCTGCCGGCCCGGCGCATCCCCAAGGACGCGCCCGCCCCGGGCCGCGGACTGCGCCTGCCGTTCCCCGGCATGCGCGAGATCACCTTCGGCGACCTCGACCCGCGCCGCTATCCGGAGCACGTGCGCGCGCTCACCGGCAGCGCCACGCAGGCCGTCTCCATCGGCGCCTCCGTCGCCCGCGCCACCTGGGGCGTACGCACGTCGCCCGCGCTCACCTCGAAGGCCAGCGGCACCCGGCGCACCGCCGGAGTCGTGCTCGACCTCGACGACGTGCACCGCATCCGCAAGACGGCCGGGGGCACGGTCAACGACGTGCTGATCGCCGTGGTCGCCGGAGCCGTGCGGCGCTGGCTCGACGAGCGCGGGGACGGCAGCGAGGGCGTCGAGCCCCGCGCCCTCGTCCCGGTCTCCCGGCGCAGGCCCCGCACCGCCCACCCGCAGGGCAACCGGCTCTCCGGCTACCTGGTCCGCCTCCCCGTCGGCGAGCACGACCCCCTGGAGCGGCTGCGCTCCGTACGGTCCGCCATGGACCGGCACAAGGACGCCGGGCCCTCGCGCGGCGCGGGCGCCGTCGCCCTGCTCGCCGACCACGTGCCTCCGCTGGGCCTGCGCCTCGGCGGCGGCCTCGTCGGGCAGAACGCCCGCCTCCTGTTCGACCTGCTGGTCACCAGCGTGCCGCTGCCCAGCCTCGGCCTGAGGCTCGGCGGCTGCCCGCTCACCGAGGTCTTCCCGCTCGCCCCGCTGGCCCAGGGGCAGTCCCTCGCGGTGGCGGTGTCGACGTACCGGGGACGGGTGCACTACGGGATCGTCGCCGACGCGGACGCCGTGCCGGACCTGGACGTGCTTGCGCAGGCCGTACGGGACGAGGTGGCCGCGCTCACCGTCGCCTGCGAGTAGGGGAGTCCGAACGGGCCGTGGGCAGTCGCCTACGAAGAGGGGGACGGCCGTGACCGCCCGGACGCCGTCCGGCCGATCCGGCTGCCGAACGTGTTCGTGCAGGACAGGGCGGAGGACGCGGCGGACCGGCCGGAGCCGGGCGGCGGGTGACGCCCGTCATTTGGTCGACCCCGATCCCGCCAGTATCCTCCGGATCTGGCGGGATCAACCGATTGACCTGTAAGGTGCCGCCTTTTGGCCGCCGCGCGGGCCCTTGATTCCTCGCGGCACGAGCGACACGAGGAACAGCAGCGGCGATGACCGTGACAGAGGACAACCAGGCCACCGAGGGCGCCGACGCCACGGAGACCGCCGGGACCGCGGAGTCCGTGGCCGTCGACCTCGGCCCCGGCATCGACCCCGAGCGGCTCGCCGTCTGCCTGAGCGTGCTGGAGGAGCTCGACGAGATCGACGTCGACCACCCCGACGCGATCACCGTCCGCAGGGCCACCGCCGGCATCTACCGGACCGTGAAGCAGCGCCGCCGCCAGGAGCGCCGCGCAGCCAAGACCGCCCACGACAAGGCGGTCACCGAGGCGACGGCGACCGGCTCCGCGCAGCGCATCGACGACGAGACCGAGGGCATCCTGCCGTCCTCGCAGACCGAGGAAGGCCGGATCGCGGGCATACTCCAGCGCCCCCGCTCCTGCTACACCTGCAAGACCCGGTACGTGGAAGTCGACTACTTCTACCACCAGCTCTGTCCCGACTGCGCCCGCCTGAACCGGACCAAGCGCGACGCCCGCGCCGACCTCACCGGCAAGCGCGCCCTGCTCACCGGCGGCCGCGCCAAGATCGGCATGTACATCGCGCTGCGGCTGCTGCGCGACGGCGCGCACACCACCATCACCACGCGGTTCCCCAAGGACGCCATCCGCCGCTTCAAGGCGATGGAGGACTCGGCGGACTGGATCCACCGCCTGGAGGTCGTCGGCATCGACCTGCGCGACCCGGCGCAGGCCGTCTCGCTGGCCGAGCGGCTCACCGCCGCGGGCCCGCTCGACATCCTCATCAACAACGCGACGCAGACCGTGCGCCGGCTGCCCTCCGCCTACGCCGCCCTCGTCGACGGCGAGAGCGCGCCGCTGCCCGCGGGCGAGCTGCCCCCGCACCACGTCATCGGCGCCTTCAACTCGGGCGCCGTCGACGGCATCGCCGCGCTGCCCCTCGGCACCAGCGGCATGGACGCCCAGAAGGTCGCCGACCTCGCGCTCGTCGCGGGCAACGCGAGCGTCGAGCGGCACCTGGCCGGGACCGCCATCGACGCGGGTGGCCTCGTGCCGGACGTCGTCGAGTCCAACACGTGGGTGCAGACCATCGACCAGATCTCCCCGGTGGAGCTCCTGGAGACCCAGCTCTGCAACTACACCTCGCCGTTCATCCTCATCAGCGCGCTGCGCCCGGCGATGGCCGACGCCGCGAAGAAGGCGGACAGCGGACGCGCGTACGTCGTGAACGTCTCGGCGATGGAGGGCGTCTTCGGCCGCGGCTACAAGGGCGCGGGCCACCCCAACACCAACGCCGCCAAGGCCGCGATGAACATGGTGACGCGCACCAGCGCCCAGGAGATGTTCCAGGCCGACGGCATCCTCATGACCTCCGTCGACACCGGCTGGATCACCGACGAGCGCCCGCACTACGACAAGCTGCGCCTCGCCGAGGAGGGCTTCCACGCCCCGCTCGACCTGATCGACGGCGCCGCCCGCGTCTACGACCCCGTCGTGCGCGGCGAGGCCGGCGACGACGTGTACGGCGTCTTCCTGAAGGACTACGAGCCCGGCAAGTGGTGACGCAGCTGCTGGTGGATTGCGTTCTGCGCGCCGCCCGCCGAGGCGGCGCGCACCCGCGTACCGCCGTCCACCAGCAGCTCCGCCCCGGTGATCCAGGACGCCTCGTCCGACACCAGCCAGCGCACCGCGCGGGCCACGTCCTCCGGCTCCCCGATCCGCCCGGCGGGAAGGCCCGCCGCCACCGACTCCTCGGCCCGCTCCCACACGAAGCGGGCCATCTCGGTGCGGACGAGGCCGGGTGAGACGGAGTTGACCCGTACCAACGGGCCCAGCTCACCCGCCAGTTGAGCGGTCAGATGCAGCAGCGCCGCCTTGCTGGTGCCGTACGCCCCGACGTTCGGGCCCACATGGGCCGCGCCCTCCGTGCACACGTTGACGACGGCGCCGCCGTGCTCGCTCATCCACGCCCGCCACGCGCACTGCACCAGGCGCAGCGGCGCCTCGACGTTGACGGTGAAGGCCGCGCGCCAGGTGTCCGGGTCGGCGTCCATGAGCGGCCCGTACGGCTGGTTCGTCGCCGCGTTGTTCACGACGATGTCGACCCGCCCGAACTCCGCCGTCGTCCGCTCCGTCACCTCCCACAGATGCGCCGGATCGGCCACGGATCCGGGCACCCCGACCACGTCGGCGCCCCGCGCCCGCAGCGCCGCGACGGTCTCCCGCACCCCGTCCGGGTCCCGCGCGGTCACGCACAGCCGGGCCCCGCAGTCGGCCAGTTCCGCCGCGATCGCCCGGCCGATGCCGCGCGAGGCGCCGGTCACGACGGCCGCCCTGCCGTCGAGCACACGCGGGGAATCCGTGGGACGCGAGGTCATGCGCGTACGGTCTCACGCGGGCCCGGTGAATGACGATGTGTCAGTCGTGCACGGTTCGTGGGCCGTTTGTGGAGGCGTGACTAGCGCACGTACGAGGCGTGGGCGTCCGCCACGAGTTCGAGCACGGGCCGCCAGTCCTCCATGACGCCCGCGTCGAGGCCCACCACCTTGCCCGCGTCGTCGGCCTGCCGCACGGTCACCGCGTCGTCGGCCAGTGGGTCGGCCTCGAACGCCGCCACCTCCCGCGGCGTCATCGGCCCGCCCTGGACCCCAAGGGTCAGCGCGCTCTGCGCGGACAGGCCGCGCCCCGGCTCCACCGTCGCCAGATACCGCTTCGCCGGGACGTGCAGCCGTACCAGATGCGCCACTCGCTCGCCGAGCAGCCCGCGCACCGCGTCCGCCGCCCGGTCCGCGTGCCCCGCGTCGTCGCCCGGGCACAGCAGATGCCCGAGGTCGTGGACGAGGCCCGCGACCTGCAACTCCTTGTCGCTGGGCCGGGAGCGGCGCAGCAGCGCCGCCGTCTGCAGCGCGTGGTCGTGCAGATCGACGGGGTCGCCACTGCGGTCCGGGGCGTCCCACGCGCCCCGGCAGGCGTGCAACGAGGCCATCAACTCCTCGACGGTGCGCAGTTCGACGCGTTCCATGGACGACTCCTCCCGAAGATCTTCCGCAGCCTGTCCGAAAGCAGACCAGCACAAACTGAGGGCGAGCCGACCCACCGGTCAACAGGACGTGAACGCTGACCCTCCGCCCGCATGGTGCAGAATTGCCGCATGCGCCGCCTCGCCCTTCCCGCTCTCCTGGTGACCCTTCTGGTCGCCGTGGCGGGCGTGGCGTGGTGCGGCGACTTCGGCGGTGCGCCCGCCGCACCGTCCTCGGCCCTCGCGTCCGTGCAGCACCTGTCGTCGCCGGACGGCACACCCGACTGCGCCCCCGCGGGCCCGCACGCCCCCGACAGTCGGCAGGGCGTGCCCTCGCGCGGCACGAGCGCCCACGAACTCCTCGCCCCGCTCGCCCACGCGCACGGGCACGGTGCCACCACGCCGCTCACCGGCCTCGTGCCGCCGCCCCCGGCCGGTCGCGGCCCGCCGCCGCCCAACGACCCGCCCTCCCCGGTCGAACTGTCCGTCCTGCGTGTGTAGATGACGCCCCGTCGCACCCGTCATCACGCATTCCCCACGCACGCAAGGACGACTTCGTCATGCCCAAGAACACCACCACCACCGCCCGTACCAAGCAGCGCCGCTCGGCCGCGATCGCCGCGGCCGTCGCCGTGGCCGCGATCCTCCTCGGGACCGTCTCGTACACGGCGACCAGGCCCGAGGCCCGTACCGACGCGGCCGCGTCCGACCAGCAGCGGGCGGACACCTCCGAGGCCGACTCCGAGCTGACCGACAGGCTCATGAAGCTCGCCCGGCGCGACGCCAAGGACCCGCTCGCGCAGGGCCGCGCCGACGCGCCCGTCGTGCTCATCGAGTACGCCGACTTCAAGTGCGGCTACTGCGGCAAGTTCGCCCGCGACACCGAACCCGACCTGGTGAAGAAGTACGTCGACGACGGCACGCTGCGCATCGAGTGGCGCAACTTCCCCATCTTCGGCGCCGACTCGCAGTCCGCGGCGCGCGCCGCGTGGGCGGCGGGTCAGCAGGGCCGCTTCTGGCAGTTCCACAAGGCGGCCTACGCCGAGGGCGTCAAGGACAAGGGCTTCGGCGCCGACCGCCTCGACGCGCTCGGCCGCGAGGCCGGGGTCGAGGACCTCGACCGGTTCCGCAGCGACCGCGACGGCAAGGCGGCGCACGCCGCGGTGAAGCAGGACAGCGACGAGGCGTACGCGCTCGGCGCCACCTCGACGCCCTCCTTCCTCCTCAACGGCACACCCATCGCGGGCGCCCAGCCCGAGGCCGCGTTCGAGCAGGCCATCGAGGCCGCCAAGGCGCAGGCCGCGACGGCCGGCGACGGCAGGTCCGGGGAAGGGAAGGCCGGGTCCGAGAAGTCCGGTGGCGACAAGTGAGCGACATCGGCTACTTCGCGGCGTTCCTCGGCGGCCTGCTCGCGCTGCTCAGCCCGTGCAGCGCCCTGCTGCTGCCCGCGTTCTTCGCGTACTCCATCGACAGCCCGACCCGGCTCGTCGCCCGCACCGGCGTCTTCTACCTCGGGCTCGCCACGACCCTGGTGCCGCTCGGCGCCGCGGGCTCGTACGCGGGACGCTTCTTCTACGGCAACCGCGATCTGCTCGTCTCGATCGGCGGCTGGCTGATCATCGCGCTGGGCGTGCTGCAGATCGCGGGCCGCGGGTTCGCCTCGCGCCGCATGTCGGAGCTGTCCGGCCGCATCCGCCCCACCAACGCCGTGTCGGTGTACGCGCTCGGCGCGGTCTACGGACTCGCCGGGTTCTGCGCGGGACCGATCCTCGGCAGCGTCCTCACGGTCGCCGCGCTCGGCGGGCACCCGGTGTACGGCGGGGCGCTGCTCGCGGTGTACGCCCTGGGCATGGCCGTACCGCTGTTTCTGCTCGCCCTGCTGTGGGAGCGGTTCGAACTGGGCGGGAAGCGGTGGCTGCGCGGCCGTCCGGTGCGCATCGGCCGCTTCGAGACGCACTCGACGTCCCTCGCGTCCGGACTGTTCTTCCTCGCGCTCGGCACGCTGTTCCTCGTCTTCGACGGGACGACCGCGCTGCCCGGACTCCTCGACGTCGACAACTCGTTCGCCGCCGAGCAGTGGGCGCGCGGCATCGGCGACCGCGTGCCGGACGTGCTCGTGCTCGTCGCGGTGGTCGCGCTCGTGGGCGGCTTCTTCCTCGTACGGGCCCTGCGCGGGCGTGCGCGGGGCGTGTCGGTGGAGGGCAAACAGCCCGGTCCGGGAACCAGTTGACGCCAATCTTCCGCGGTCGTCGCCCGGTCCCGTGCTTCCCACTGGTCACGGGCGACGCGCCGGGGCACTTCAGTACCGCACGGCGACACGCCGCGATGTCCTGAAGTGCCCCCGTACGAGCGAAAACCTGTCGCGCGGGGCGGGGCGGACGTGGCTGAATGAACGCCAGGCGACCCCCGAAAGACCCAGGGATTTCAGCCCCATCGAGCGGGGGCCCGCTCATATGGTTAGGCTGTAGCCGAACGGTTACCGCAAGTGGGTCCGACACCTCGACCCATGGTGACCGTCGCGGGAGAGACCGAGAACCACGGCCGACCCGACCAGCGACACACCGGCGCCACCGCGCCCGAACTGGCCCTCTACACAAGCCCGATCGGGCGCCGTACCCCGCGCGACGCCGGGACGGCCTGCCGGAGCGGGTTACCCGACACACAAGGAGTGCGCGGTGACACCAGAGAAGACGAATCGCGAGCAGAGCCCCAAGGATCGAGCCGAGCGGGCCGGCCGCCGCAGGCCGCAGCAGCTCGGCAGTCTCGACGTCTGGGCGAGGTCGGCGCCGATCCGCCTCGCGGGGTACGAGGACGATTTGGCGGAGCCGCACATTCTGCCCAGCGTGGATTAGTTTCGCCGCGCCGTGGTCGGGGTCGCGGGGCTCTGCCCCGGACCCCGCGCCTCAATCACCGGCGGGGCTTGAACGGTAGACCCGCCGGCCTCCCACGAACGTTTGCGCGACCCGTGTCCCGCCGATGTCCGTCTCGGGTCCGGCGAACGGGTCTCTGTCCAGTACGACGAGATCTGCCAGGAACCCCGCCGCAATTGCCCCGGTCTCGGCATCCAGATGGTTCACGTAGGCGCTGCCCGAGGTGTACGCCGCGAGCGCGTCGCCCAGGCCGATCCGCTGGTCCGGCAGGAACACCGGCGTCCCCGCGGGTGCCTCCGCAAGCACCCGGTTCACCGCGACATGGATCCCCTGCAAGGGATCCGGGCTGCTCACCGGCCAGTCGCTGCCCGCCGCGAGCGTCGCCCCTGACCGCAGCAGATCCGCGAACGGGTACTGCCGGGCGGAGCGCTCGGCGCCCAGGAACGGGATCGTCAGCTCGTCCATCTGCGGCTCGTGCGCCGCCCACAGCGCCTGCATGTTCGCCGTCGCGCCCAGCTCCCTGAACCGGCCGATGTCATCGGGGTGCACGACCTGAAGGTGCGCGAGATGCGGGCGCGTGTCCGTCCAGCCATTGGCCCTCCGTGCCGCTTCCACGGCATCGAGTGCCTCGCGGACGGCCCGGTCGCCCAGTGCGTGGAAGTGCACCTGGAATCCGTGGGCATCCAATTCGGTCACATATTTCTTCAGCGCCTCGGGCGGCACGAAACTGATCCCGCTGTTGTCCGAACGGCAGCCGCAGCTGTCGAGGTACGGGCCGAGCAGCGCCGCCGTGCCGTTCTCCGCGACCCCGTCCTGCATGATCTTCACGGTCGTCGAGCGCAGGCGTCCGCGGGTGCCCGCCTCGCGCCGCGCCAGCAGTTCCTCGATCTGCTCGGTGCCGCGCGCCCGGTCCCACCACAGCGCGCCCACGACACGCGCGGTCAGGGTTCCGTCGTCGGCGCACGCCAGATACGCCTCCGTGGCGTCGGTCAGGTTGGCGTGCTCGCCGAGGATCGCGTCCTGCCATGCCGTGACGCCCAGGGAGTGCAGGTGTTCCTGGGCCCGCAGCAGGCCGGCGATCTTCTCTTCACGGGTGACCGGGGGAAGCAGCCGCCCGACGAGATTCGCCGCGCCCTCCTGGAGCATGCCCGTCGGTGCGCCGTCCGCGTCGCGCTCGATACGGCCGTCGGACGGGTCGGGGCTGCGGGCGTCGAGCCCGGCGGCCCGGAGGGCGCGGGAGTTGACCCAGGCGCCGTGGTGGTCCCGGTTCACCAGGTACACCGGCCGGTCCGGCACCAGTGCGTCCAGCTCGGCCGCCGTCGGCAGGCCGCCGGGGAAGGCCTCCATCGCCCAGCCGCCGCCGGTGATCCACTCGGCGTCCGGGTGCGCGCTCGCGTACGCGGCGATCCGCTCCCGGTACTCGGCGAGCGTCGTCCCTCCGCTCAGATCGCACTGGCCCATCTCCATGCCCGCCCCCACCGGGTGCGCGTGCGCGTCCTGGAAGCCGGGGACCAGCAGCTTCCCCGCGAGGTCGACCACTTCGGTGCGCGGCCCGATCAGCTCGCGCACCTCGTCGTGGCCGACGGCGACGATCCGCTCGCCCCGCACGGCGACCGTGGTGGCGCGGGACCGGGCGGGTGAACCGGTGTGGACGGGGCCGCCGGTGAAGACGAGGTCGGCGGGTGCGGGCATCGTTCCAACTCCTTGTACGTAGACGGTGTGACGGGGGCCGGGGCGCGCTCAGGTGGCCTGCGGCCCGGCCAGTTCGACGGCGTCGGCGTCCGTGCCGCGCCCGGTCGTGAAGTAGGGGGAGTGGCGTCCGTACTTGGCGACGGCGGCCATCACCAGACCGGTCAGCACGATCGCGGCGGGCACCGCGAGCATGAACCAGCCGTTGTCCGGCGACAGCGCGAAGTGGTCGCTCATCGTCGCGTACGAGTACGCCAGATACGTCCCGATGCCGAGCAGCGCGAGGCCGCTGAGCCCCGGCACGAGGACGGCCGGCACCGACGCGCGCGGCGCGGTCCGCAGCAGCGAGCGGAAGCGGACGGCGCAGGCGAGGGCCGTGAGGCCGTAGTAGAGGGCCACGGTGAGCCCGATGGAGTTCACCGCCGCGAGGATCATCTCGTTCAACTTCGGTATCGCCAGGGCGAGAAGGGCGACCACCGCCGCGATCGACATCACGACGACGGTGCCCGCGGCCGGCGAACCGTAGCGGGGGCTGACCCGCGTCCACACCCGGCCCATCGTCCGGTCCCGGCCCATCGCGAGCAGACCGCGCGCGGTCGGGATCACGCTGGCCTGCAGCGACGCCACCGCCGAGAACAGCAGCGCGAGCAGCGGCAGGCTGGCCACCGGCTCACTGGCGAGCTTCGCGCCGAGGTAGGTGAGGGCCTGCGGACCCTGCTCGACCAGCTCGGGCAGCGACATCTCGCGCTGGAAGGCCACGGAACCGTAGAGGAACAGCGCGAGCATCGCGAGCAGGGCGATGAATCCGCCGCGTCCCGCGTCCCGCACGTCCTTGGTCTCCTCGGTCACCGTGAAGGCCGCGTCCCAGCCCCAGTAGAAGAACACCGCGAGGACCAGCCCCTGCGCGAAGGCCGCGCCGTCGTGGATGTCGAACGGGTTGAGCCACGACCACTGGAAGGCGTGCGAGCCGGTGACCAGCGACCAGCCGCAGAACCCCAGCAGCACCACGTACTCGAAGGCGAGCAGCCACGCCTGGAGGCGGGTCGCCTTGCGCACGCCGGTGACCGCCGTGACGGTGACCGCGGTGAGCACGAGCAGGCCGACGACGGTGGAGAGTGCCGTCGAGTTCGGGTCGAGGCCGAGTCCCCACAGCGAGTGCAGGCCCGCCTTGTTGGCGAACTGAAGGAAGACGGAGCCCGTGACCGCGCTCGTGTACGCCATGAAGACCAGCGTGCCGACGAGGGTGACCCAGCCGGTGAGGAAGCCGAGCCAGGGGCCCAGCGAACGGCCCACCCAGACATAGCCGTTGCCCATGTTCGGCTCTTGGCGGTTCAGCCGGGCGTAGGCCGTCGCGATGCCCAGGATCGGCACGAACGCCACGAGCAGGATCGCCGGCGCGTGCAGCCCGACCGTCGCGGCGAGGGAACCCATCCCGATGCCGATGCTCGTGGTCGCGGCGGTGCTGGACGCGGCGATGGCGATGCCGTCGACGACGCCGAGGGAGCGGCGCAGGCCTGGTGGTTCGCTTCTCATGATCGATCTCCTGGGGAGGCAGGGGAGAGGGAGACGTGCGAGGGGCGGTGCGGGCGGGGCGTGCCGGGGGTGACCGGCGACCGCGATCAAATCGGCCTTGTCAGCTTGCGTCAATGGTGTTGTCATAAGCGGGACGGGTAGTCGAGGGAGCGGAGATCGCGGTGGTGGAGGGGCGGATTCCTGCCGAGCGGCGGCGCCGCAAGCCGACGAAGTCGGGGGTGCTGCTGTCCGAGGACGTGATCGTGGAGTGCGCGGTGCGCCTGGTCGGGCAGCACGGGCCCGACGCGCTGAGCGTGCGCCGTCTCGGCGCGGCCCTCGGCTGCGATCCGAGCGCGCTGTACCGCTACTTCCACAGCACGGACGACCTGCTGCTCGCCGTCTCCGACCGGATCATCGGGGAGGCCATGGACGGTTTCCACCCGGAGCGGATGGCGTGGCGCGACGGTCTGCGCGAGTTCGGCCTGCGTATCCACCGCGGCTACCGCGCCCACCCGAGGGTGGCGGCGCTCGCGGCGTACCGGGTGACGCGCCGGGCCCACGAGTTCCGGGCCGTCGACGCGGGCATCGGCCTGCTCAGGCGGGCCGGGTTCGGGGACGAGGACGCGGTGCGGCACTACTCCGCCTTCGTCGACACCGTCCTCGGGCACGCGGCTCTCGACGCGGCGTATCTGGCGCTGCCCGCGGAGCGCAGGGAGGCGGACGACCGGGCGTGGACGGGTGAGTACGCGAACCTGTCGGCCGAGACGCATCCACAACTCGGCGCCGTGCGCGAGCACTTGCCGTTGATGGCGGGGAGTTCGTTCGAGGTGGCGCTGGAGCTACTGCTCACGGCCCTGGAGACGTCGGCGTCCAGCTCCAGCCCCGCCGATCGTTCGAGCCCCGCAGGGGGCACCTCCCAGCGTTAGCTGGGGGAGATTGAGGCACGGGGGCCGGGGTGGAGCCCCGAGACCGCGACCCCGGCCGGGCGTGAGAGTCACTCCACCTGCCCCCGCATCCACTCCTCCACCTCACCCACATGCGCCGCGGCAGCAGCCCGCGCCGCCTCCGGGTCACGCGCGGTCAGTGCCCGCAGGATGCGAGCGTGCTCGCGGCGGGTGCGCTCGAAGGCACCCTCCTGTTCGTAGCCCCGCCACACCCGCGCACGGAACGTCCGCGAGGAGAGGCCCTCCAGGATCGCGGCCATCGTGTCGTTCCCCGCGGCCGCGGCGATGGTCCGGTGGAACTCCAGGTCGTGCGCGAGGATCTCGTCCGGGTCGTCCGTCGCCTCCATCGCCGCCAAGTGGTCCGCGACCTCGGCCAGTTGTGTGCGCGTGATCCGCGCGGCGGCGAGCGCCGTCGCCGTCGACTCCAGGATCCGGCGCACCTCCAGCAACTCGACGAGCCGGGGCCCGCGCGACAGGTCGGCGACCACCCCGAACGTCTCCAGGAGGTCACCGGCCTCCAACTGCGTGACGTAGATGCCCGATCCGTGCCGGGCTTCCAGGACGCCGAGCACCGTGAGCGCCCGGATCGCCTCCCGCATGGAGCTGCGCGAGATGCCGAGCTGCGCCGCCAGGTCCCGCTCGGTGGGCAGCCGCTGGCCCGGTTGGAGGTCACCGCCGCCGATCATCGCCTTGACCTGCTCGATGGCCCGCTGGGTGACGGTGGCCTTCTGCATGCCGCGCAGTGTAGCCAGCCAGGTGGTCGGACCACTACCGGGGAAGTCGGACCACTTCGCTATGCCAGGAGGCGCAGGAAGGCGTAAATACCGAGAAAACTTGGGTACGAAGGGTGTTGGGCGCCGGAAGTGGTCTGATAAATATCTCGGCGCGGACCGGAACCGGACGGGCGGCTCCCGGTCCCGCCCCATGACTTCCGGAGCCGAGGAGCAGTCCGATGACTGGCACCACGAAGGACCCGAAGGCAATGACCAGGGGGAACACAGCGGTGCGCGCACGGAGTTCCAGGAGGCGGGGGCTCGCCGCCGTCGCGCTCCTCGGCTGCGCCGCCCTCGCCCTCGTCGCCTGCGGCAGCACCAAGGACACCGCGGCCGGAGCCGGTGGCGGCGGAGGCGGCGACGGCAAGGGCAAGGTGGGTGTCGTCCTGCCGCTGCTGACCTCGCCGTTCTGGCAGTCGTACAACGACTACGTGCCGAAGATGGCGAAGTCCGAGGGCGTGGACGCGCTGAAGACCGTCAACTCCAACAGCGATCCCTCGCAGCAGATCACGGACATCAACAACCAGCTGAACCAGGGCGTGAAGGGCCTCGTCGTGGCGCCGCTCGACAGCGCCGCCATCGGTGCCGGGCTCGATCAGGCCGAGCGCAAGGGAGTGCCGGTCGTCGCCGTCGACGTCGCGCCCGACAAGGGCAAGGTCGCCATGGTGGTCCGCGCCAACAACGTCGCGTACGGCCAGAAGGCCTGCGCGTACCTCGGCGACCACGTGAAGTCCGGCAAGGTCGTCCAGATCATGGGTGACCTGGCGTCCGTGAACGGGCGTGAGCGGTCCAAGGCGTTCCGGGACTGCGTCAAGGAGAAGTATCCGAAGCTCAAGGTCCTGGAGATCCCGGCGAAGTGGGAGTCCGACACCGCCGCCTCCAAGCTCGACACCCTCCTCAACGCGAACCCCGACATCAAGGGGATCTACATGCAGGCGGGCGGCGTGTATCTCGCGCCCACCCTGCAGACCCTCAAGTCCAAGGGGATGCTGAAGAAGGCGGGGTCCGAGGGACACATCACGATCGTGTCCAACGACGGCATCCCGCAGGAATTCGCCGCCATCCACAAGGGCCAGATCGACGCCACGGTCTCGCAGCCCGCCGACACGTACGCCAAGTACGGCATGTACTACATCAAGGCGGCGATGCAGGGGAAGAAGTTCAAGCCGGGGCCGACCGACCACGGCTCGAAGATCGTGAAACTGCCCAGCGGCACCCTGGAGGACCAGCTGCCCGCCCCGCTGGTCACGAAGAAGAACGTCGACGACCCCGAGCTGTGGGGAAACACGGTCAAGTGACCACCCCCACCGCTCCTTTGGTCGAGGCCCGCGGCATCGTCAAACGCTACGGGCCCACGGTCGCCCTCGCCGACGGCCGGCTCACCGTACGCGCGGGGGAGTCCCAGGCGCTCGTCGGGCGCAACGGCGCGGGCAAGTCCACCCTCGTCCAGGTCCTCACCGGGCTCCAGGCCGCCGACGCGGGCACGCTCACCTTCGACGGGGAGCCCGCGCCGCCCCTCGGCGACCGGGAGGCGTGGCGCGCCAAGGTCGCCTGCGTCTACCAGAAGTCCACGGTCATACCCGAGTTGACCGTCGCGGAGAACCTGTTCCTGAACCGGCAGCCGCACGCCCGGCGCGGATTCTTCAGCTGGAAGAAGCTCGACGCCGAGGCCCGGGCGCTGCTCAACACCTGGGACGTGCGCGTCGACCCCGGCGCGCGCACCGCAGACCTCAAGGTCGAGGACCGCCAAATGGTCGAGATCGCACGGGCGTTGAGCGGTGGCGCCCGGTTCATCGTCCTCGACGAGCCGACCGCACAGCTCGACAACCGCGAGATCGAGCGCCTCTTCGCCCGCATGCGGGCCCTCCAGGACTCCGGCGTCACCTTCCTGTTCATCTCGCACCACCTCCAGGAGGTGTACGAGGTGTGTCAGACGGTCACGGTGCTGCGCGACGCCCGCTGGATCACCACCGCCCCGGTCGCCGAACTGCCGCGCCCCGCGCTCGTCGAGGCGATGGCGGGGGAGGCGGTCGCGGAACAGGCGGCGGCCGCGGCGGAGGCGGTCGTCGAGCAGGCGGCGGACGACGTGGCCGCCCCCGTCGTCCTGGAGGTGTCCGGGCTCGGCTCGGACACGTACGAGAACGTGGATCTGACCGTGCGGCGCGGCGAGGTCGTCGGGCTCGCGGGCTCCAGCGGCAGCGGCAAGATCGCGCTGGCGGAGTCGCTGGCCGGACTGCACACACCCAGCACCGGCACGGCCCGGCTCGAAGGGCGCGCGCTGCCCTTCGGGGACGTGTCCGCGGCGCTCGCCGCAGGGGTGGGGTGTGTGCCGCGCGACCGGCACGACCAGGGGCTCGTCACCGGGATGTCCATCGGGGACAACGCCACACTGTCGGTGCTCGGGCGGCTCGGCCGCCGCGGATTCATCGGCACGGACAGCCGCCGGCGGTTCGCCGGTGAGCTGATCGAGCGGCTCGACATCCATGCGCAGGGGCCCGACCAGGCCGTCTCCGACCTGTCCGGCGGCAATGCGCAGAAGGTGGTGATGGCCCGCGCGCTCGCCTCCGACCCGCGCCTGCTCGTACTGATCAACCCGACGGCCGGGGTCGACGTGAAGTCGAAGGAGTCGCTGCTGCGGCGCGTCGACAGCGCACGCGACGACGGCACGGCGGTCCTCGTCGTCTCGGACGAGCTCGACGACCTGCGGCGCTGCGACCGGGTTCTTGTGCTGTTCCACGGGCGGGTGGTGGCGGAGCATGCGGCGGGGTGGGCCGACCATGCGTTGATCGCGTCGATCGAGGGGGTTTCCAGTGACGTCAACTCGTAAGGTTTCGGCCTCCCTGCCGCCGCGGTCGCGGGGCTCTGCCCCGGACCCCGCTGCTCAATCGCCGCAGGGGCTTGAAGCGGCCCAGAACGTTCTCCTGCGCCGCGCCCGCGAACTCGCTCTCGTACCCGCCCTGTTGCTGCTCCTCGTCCTCGGCGCCGTCCTCAACGACTCCTTCCTCACCGAGCAGAACATCATCTCCATCCTCGGCTCCTCCGCCGCCCTCGCGATGGTGGTCCTCGCCGAGTCACTCGTCCTCATCAGCGGCAAGTTCGACCTGTCCCTCGAATCGGTCGTCGGTATCGCGCCCGCCTTCGGTGCGCTGCTCGTGCTGCCCGTCGCCCAGTCCGGGTTCGGCACCGAATTCCCGGTGGCCGTGGCCCTGTTGGCGGTGCTTGTCGCCGGGGCGTGCATCGGCGCGTTCAACGGGGTGCTCGTCGTCAAGCTCAAGCTGAACGCGTTCATCGTGACGCTCGCGATGCTGATCGTGCTGCGCGGGCTGCTCGTCGGGGCGACCAAGGGCAAGACGCTGTTCGGAATGCCCGACGCGTTCTTCGCGCTCGCCACCTCCACGTTCCTGCGGATCCCGATGTCGGTGTGGTTCGCCGCGATCGCGTTCGGTGTCGCGGGGCTCGTCCTCAAGTACCACCGCGTGGGCCGCGCCCTGTACGCGATCGGCGGCAACGCCGAGGCCGCGCGCGCCGCGGGCATCCGCGTCGAGCGCGTCATGCTCGGTGTCTTCGTGGTGGCGGGCGTCCTCGCCTCCGTCGGCGGCATCATGCAGACCGGATACGTGGGTGCCATCAGCGCCAACCAGGGCAACAACATGATCTTCACGGTGTTCGCCGCCGCGGTCATCGGAGGCATCAGCCTCGACGGCGGCAAGGGCACCATGTTCGGCGCCCTGACCGGCGTACTGCTGCTCGGTGTCGTACAGAACATGCTGACTCTCGCGCAGGTTCCGTCCTTCTGGATCCAGGCCATCTACGGCGGAATCATCCTGCTCGCCCTCATGGTCGCCCGTGTCACCACCGGCCGCGCCCAGGACTGACCCCGCACCTCCGTCCGAAAGGCAGCCCGTGTCCTCCACCTCGCCCCGCGTCACCGTCGTCGACACGTACGACATCCGCTTCCCGACCTCGCGGGAACTGGACGGCTCCGACGCCATGAACCCCGACCCCGACTACTCGGCCGCCTACGTCGTGCTGCGCACCGACGACCCCGACGGGCACGAGGGGCACGGCTTCACCTTCACCATCGGGCGCGGCAACGACGTGCAGGTCGCCGCGATCCGCGCGCTGAGCCACCACGTCGTCGGCCGCCCGCTCGACGCGCTGTGCGCCGACCCCGGCAGCCTGAACCGCGACCTGATCGGCGACAGCCAACTGCGCTGGCTGGGGCCCGAGAAGGGCGTGATGCACATGGCGATCGGCGCCGTCGTCAACGCGGCATGGGACCTCGCCGCGAAGCGCGCGGCGAAACCCCTGTGGCGGCTGCTCGCCGAGGCGGAGCCCGAGTGGCTGGTCCGACAGGTCGACTTCCGGTACATCGCGGACGCCCTCACCCCCGAGGAGGCACTGGAACTGCTCAGGGCGGGCCGGGCGGGCGCGGTCGAGCGCACCGCACGCCTCGTCGAGCGCGGCTACCCCGGCTACACCACCTCGCCCGGCTGGCTCGGCTACAGCGACGAGAAGCTCACCCGCCTCGCCCGGCAGGCCGTCGCCGACGGCTTCATGCAGATCAAGCTGAAGGTCGGCGCCGACCTCGACGACGACATCCGCCGCTGCCGCACCGCCCGCGCCGTCGTCGGCCCGGGCATCCGCATGGCCATCGACGCCAACCAGCGCTGGAACATCGACGACGCGATCCAATGGACCACCGCCCTGGCCGAGTTCGACCCCTACTGGGTGGAGGAACCCACCAGCCCCGACGACATCCTCGGCCACGCCGCGATCCGCGAAGGCGTCGCCCCCGTGAAGGTCGCCACCGGCGAACACGTACAGAACCGCGTCGTCTTCAAGCAGCTCCTCCAGGCCGGCGCCATCGACATCCTGCAGATCGACGCCGCGCGCGTCGGTGGCGTCAACGAGAACCTGGCGATCCTGCTGCTCGCCGCGAAGTTCGGCGTCCCCGTGTGCCCGCACGCGGGCGGCGTGGGCCTGTGCGAACTGGTCCAGCACCTGTCGATGTTCGACTACGTCGCCCTGACCGGGACCACCGAGGACCGTGTCATCGAGTACGTCGACCATCTCCACGAACACTTCGTCGACCCGGTCGTCGTCCGCCAGGGCCACTACGCCGCCCCGACCGCCCCCGGCTTCTCCGCCACCATCCGGTCGGCGTCCATCGACGAATACACCTACCCCGACGGGGAGTTCTGGGTGAAGGACCTCGCCGCGCAGCGGCAGGCGACCGCCGACGCGAACGGAGCCACCGCATGAGCGACCGCAGTGACAGCAGCGAGCACAGCGTTCAGGACTTCGCCGGGCTCAAGGCCCTCGTCACCGGCGGAGCCTCCGGCATCGGCCGCGCCACCGCGCGACTCCTCGCCGCCCGCGGCGCCGACGTCGCCGTCCTCGACCGGGACATCACCGACGTGGACAAGCCGCTGCGCGGATACGCCGCCGACGTCACCGACGACACGGCCGTGCGGGCCGCCGTGGCCACCGCCGTCGCCGACCTCGACGGCCTCGACGTGCTCGTCAACAACGCGGGCATCGGCGCCCAGGGCACCGTCGCCGACAACGACGACGCCGAATGGCACCGGGTTCTCGACGTCAACGTCATCGGCATGGTCCGCGTGGCACGGGCCGCCCTCCCCGCGCTGCGGGACTCGGTGCACGCCTCCGTCGTCAACACCTGCTCCATCGCTGCCACCGCGGGCATCCCGCAGCGCGCCCTCTACGCCGCGTCCAAGGGGGCCGTGTACTCGCTGACGCTCGCCATGGCCGCCGACCACATCCGCGAGGGCATCCGCGTCAACTGCGTCAACCCCGGCACCGCCGACACCCCCTGGGTCGGCCGGCTCCTCGACCGGGCCGACGACCCGGCTGCCGAACGCGCCGCGCTCGAAGCCCGCCAGCCCACCGGACGCCTGGTCACCGCCGACGAGGTCGCGGGCGCCATCGCCTATCTGGCGAGTCCCCTGTCGGCCGCCACCACCGGCACCTCCCTCGCCGTCGACGGCGGCATGCAGGGGCTGCGACTGCGCCCCGCGGGACAGTGACCCGCATGCGGACCCGCACCCTCGGCCGCGGCGACGTCCGGGTCACCGCGCTCGGCTTCGGCGGCGCGGGCCTCGGCAACCTCTACACACCCGTCCGCGACGACGAGGCCCACCTCGCCCTGGACACCGCCTGGGACGCGGGGCTGCGCTACTTCGACACCGCGCCGCACTACGGCCTCGGCCTGTCCGAGCGCCGCATCGGCGCATACCTGCGCACCCGGCCCACCGGCTCGTACACCCTGTCCACCAAGGTCGGCCGCCTCCTGGAGCCGTACGACGGCGGGGGTGACGACACTGCCCACGGCTTCGCCGTGCCCGCGACGACCCGCCGCGTGTGGGACTTCAGCGCCGCAGGAGTGCGCCGTTCCATCGAGGAGAGCCTCGGCCGGCTCGGGCTCGACCGCATCGACGTCGCCTACCTCCACGACCCCGACGACCACGCCGAGCAGGCCTTCGGCGAGGCGTATCCGGAGCTGGAGCGGCTGCGCGGCGAAGGGCTCGTCGGCGCGATCGGCGCGGGCATGAACCAGTCCGCGATGCTGACCCGGTTCGTCCGCGACACCGACGTGGACGTGGTGCTGTGCGCGGGCCGCTACAGCCTGCTCGACCAGCGGGCCCTGAAGACACTGCTGCCCCTGGCGGCCACGCGTGGTGTGTCCGTGGTCATCGGCGGTGTCTTCAACTCAGGACTGCTCGCCGACCCCCGACAGGGCGGCACCTACGACTACGCCCTCGCCCCGCCCGAGGTCCTCGCCCGCGCGCGGCGGTTCAAGGACCTCGCCGAGCGGCACGGCACCACCCTGCGCGCCGCCGCGCTCGCCTTCCCCTTCGGGCATCCCGGCGTCACCAGCGTGCTCGTCGGCACCCGATCCGCGACCGAAGTCACGGACACCGTGCGGCAGTTCGCCGCCGAGGTCCCTGCCGGGTTCTGGCAGGAGGCCCGCGAGCTGCACCTCCTCCCGGCCGACGTGCCCGTACCGTCAGAACAGGAGCCGCACCCGTGAGAGTCGCCCTGCACACCAAGGTCCGCGCCGACCTCGTCGAGGAGTACGAGGCCGCCCACCGCGAGGTCCCCGACGAACTGGTCGCCGCGATCCGCGCGGCGGGCGCGACGCGGTGGACGATCTGGCGCAGCGGAACCGACCTGTTCCACGTGATCGAGTGCGCGGACTACGCCCGGCTGCTCGCCGAGCTCGACCCGCTCCCCGTGAACATCGCCTGGCAGGCCCGCATGGGCGAACTCCTCGACGTCGTCCACGACTACTCCGCCGAGGGCGCCGACGCGGGCCTCCCGGTCGTGTGGGAGCTGCCGTGACGGAGGGCATCGTCGACGCGCACCACCACGTCTGGGACCTCTCCGTACGCGACCAGGACTGGATCACAGGACCCGAACTCGCGCCGATCCGCCGCACGTTCACCCTCGACGAGCTGACACCCGAGCTGTGCGCGGCGGGCGTCGACGCCACCGTGCTCGTGCAGACGGTGACCGTCGCCGAGGAGACGCCCGAGTTCCTGGCCCTCGCCGAGCGCAGTGACCTGGTCGCGGGCGTCGTCGGCTGGACCGACCTCACCCGCCCCGACGTCCGCGACACCCTGGAGCGACTGCGCGAACTGCCCGGCGGGCGGCACCTCGTGGGCATCCGGCACCAGGTGCAGGGCGAGCCCGACCCCGAGTGGCTGCTCAGGGCGGACGTGTGGCGCGGCCTCGCCGCCGTCGCGGACGCCGGTCTCGTGTACGACCTCGTGGTCCTGCCGCACCAGCTGCCCGCGTGCGTGAAGGCCGCCGCCGAGCACCCCGAACTCACCTTCGTCCTCGACCATCTGGGGAAGCCGCCGATCGCATCGGGGGAGCTGGAGCCCTGGCGGAGCCGGGTGCGCGCGCTCGCCGCGCACCCGAACACGGTGTGCAAGCTCTCCGGCCTGGTCACGGAGGCCGACTGGGCGCACTGGAGCGTCGACGACCTGCGGCCGTACGTGGACACCGTCCTCGACGCGTTCGGCGCCGACCGGGTGATGTTCGGCTCCGACTGGCCGGTGTGCACCCTGGCGGCGACGTATCGACAAGTCGTCGACAGTGCGCGTGAGTTGACGGGCGGAACGGATCCGCAGGTCTTCGGCGGGACCGCCCGCCGCGTCTACCTCAGCCGGGTCGGCGGCAGGAACTCCCGCACGTAGGTCCGCTCCCACCACGCCCCTGTCTCCCGCAGCTCCCGCCACGACGTGAAGCGGTAGCGGTACACGTGCGCCCTGATGTGCACGGGCGGCGCGTCGGCCGGGAACGGGGAGTGCCGCAGCAGCCGCAGCGTGTCCCGGTCGCCCTCCAGCAGCCGCTCGACCAGGTTCCCGAACCACGACCTGGCGTACGCGGGCGACAGCGCGGCGAACCACATCATCCAGTCGAGCCGCAGATGGTAGGGGGCGAACTGCCGCGGCAGGCGGTGCGGATCGCCGGGCTTGCCCTTGAACTCGTACGCCAGCCAGCCCGAATCGGGGTGCGGCACGTCGTCCGCCGTGCCCTCCAGCACGATCTCCTGCCGGACCCGCCCGACCGAGCCGAACGCGCCGTAGGTGTTCACCAGGTGCAGGGAGTCGTAGGAGCGGTTCATGGACTGGCGGCGCGAGAGCAGATTGCGGACCGGCCGGTGGCTGAGCGCCGCCACCGCGGCCGTGAGGGCGATGACCACCACCTCGTACCAGAGCGGTGCCTCGGGGAGCGAGGGTGGCGTGTGCAGGGACGACAGGTCCAGGGCGGAGGCGGCGAGGAGGATCGCGAGCCAGTTCAGCCACGCGAAGTTCCCCGAGGCCACCAGCCACAGCTGGGTGACGATCATCAGCGCCGCCGCCCACGTGGCGACCGGCTGCGGGGTGAAGAGGAGGAAGGGGACGGCCAACTGGGTGACGTGGTTCGCCGCGACCTCGACCCGGTGCAGCGGGCGCGGCAGATGGTGGAAGAACCAGCTCAGCGGGTTCGGCATCGGCTGCGTCTCGTGATGGAAGTCCAGGCACGTCAGCTTCCGCCAGCACGCGTCGCCCCGGATCTTGATCAGCCCCGCCCCGAATTCCAGCCGGAACAGCACCCAGCGCAGCAGGAACAGGACCAGGACCGGCGGCGCCACCTCGTCGTTCCCGAGAAACACCGCCAGGAAGCCGACCTCCAGGAGCAGTGACTCCCAGCCGAAGCCGTACCAGGTCTGGCCGACGTTCACGATCGACAGATACAGCGCCCACGGCACCGCCCACAGCAGCATCGCCGCCCACAGCGGCAGCAGCCCGTCCACCCCCGCGAGCAGGGCCACCGCCACCGCCGCGCCGCCCCACGCGCACCCGGCGAAGAACCGGTCCGAGTAGTGCAGCCGGAACAGCGAGGGCGCCGCCTTCCACGGCACGCGCGCCACGAACCGGGGGACAGGCGTCAGCCCGCGCTCCCCGAGCAGCGCCCGGAACTGCAGCGCCGCCGCCACGAACGCGACGAGATAGAGCGCGGCCAGGCCCCGCTGGAAGATCAGCCGGGCGAGCCAGGAGTCAGCGGCGCCGAACCAGTCCATGCCTCCAGTGTGTGCCCCGATTCGCGGCAAGGTCACGACGTGCGGGCGAAGGGGGCTCGGCCTAGCGTGGGCCTCATGGGCGCGGGTAGCGGGGGTGGCGAGGAGCCCGGGAACGCCCCGAGCGGGGAGGACCCGGAGGACGCGCCACGCGGTTTTCTGGAGGCGTACGGGCGCGGCCTGCGCATGGGCAGCTTCGACTGGGACCTGGACACCGGCCTCATGGCGATGGACCTTCAGGCCCACGAGTGCTTCGACCTGCGCCCCGAGGAGTACGACGACCACCCGGAGACCCTGGCGAAACGGGTGCCGCTCAGCGAGGGCGGGCGGCTCGACGCCGTCGTGGCACGGGCCCTCAAGAGCGGCGAGGAGACCTACGGGACGTACTTCCGCATCCGCACCCGCACGGGCGAGATGCGCTGGACCCACACGCGCGGCTACATCCGCCGCGACGAGCACGGCCGCCCGCGCCGCATCGTGGGCATCGTCCGCGACGCCACCGACGAGCTGAACGACGCCACCGTGCACGCCGAGCGCGAGGCCCGCCGCGCCCTGCGACGTGGCGACACAGGCGTCGTGCAGAACACCACGGCCGCACTCGCGCACGCCCGCACCGTCCAGGACGTCATCGACGTACTGCGCGACACGCACGGCGTCGACCAGCGCGGCGCGACCAGCTTCGTCATGGGCCTCGTCAAGGCCGGGCGCATCCACCTCGTCGCCGAGGGCCCCAGGGGCACCTTCGTGCCCGGCATCCACGCCACCCGCGTCGACGACCCGTACCCGATGAGCGAGGCCGTGCGCAGCCTCCAGCCCCGCTTCATCGAGTCGCCGCAGGAGTTCGCCACCCACTACCCCGAGCTGTGGCCGCGCCTCGCCCACATGGAGATCACCTCGGCCGCCTACCTGCCGCTCATCGCGCAGGCCAAACCCATCGGCGTCGTCGGCCTGCTCTTCCACGACCGCCAGGGCTTCACCGAGTCCGAGCGCAACGTCATGATCGCCCTCGGCAGCAGCATCGCCCAGAGCCTCCAGCGCGCCATGTTCTACGAGCAGGAGAAGGACCTGGCCCAGGGCCTCCAGCAGGCCATGCTGCCGCGCACCATCCCCGCGGTGCCGGGCGCCGACCTCGCCGTCCGCTACCGCGCCGCGTCCCTCGGCCGGGACATCGGCGGCGACTGGTACGACGTGATCCCGCTGCCCGGCGGCCGGGTCGGTGCGGTCATCGGCGACGTACAGGGACACGACACGCACGCCGCCGCCGTCATGGGCCAGCTGCGCATCGTGCTGCGCGCCTACGCCGCCGAGGGCCACACCCCCGCCACCGTCATGGCCCGCGCCTCCACCTTCCTGCACGAACTCGACACCAACCGCTTCGCGACCTGCCTGTACGCCGAGGCCGACCTGTCGACCGGCGTCGTCCAGCTCGTCCGCGCCGGGCACCTCGACCCGCTGCTGCGCCTGCCCGACGGGACCTGCCGCAAGGTGCCCGTGGAGGGCGGTCTTCCGCTCGGCCTGTCCGCCGAGTTCGGCCGGCTCGCCTACCCGGTGACCACCGCCGAGCTCGACCCCGGACAGACCCTGCTGCTGTGCACCGACGGCCTCGTCGAGCAGCCCGGCACCGACCTCGACGACGGCCTGCAGACCCTCACCGCGCTCATCGGCACAGGACCCGACGACCTCGACGAGCTCGCGGACCGGCTCGTCGCCTCGTGCGAGGAGCGCGACGCCGAGGACGACGTGGCGCTGCTGCTCCTGCGCCGCCGCGGCGCGGGCGCCGTGCGGAGCGGCGGCCGGCTCACCGAACACGTGCCGCCCGGCGACCCCGAGGCGCTGACGGCCGCCCGGCACATGATCCGGCACGCCGTCCGCGCCTGGGGAGCGAAGGACTGCGCCGACGAGATCGAACTCGTCGCCGACGAAATGATCACCAACGCGCTCATGCACACCGAAGGACCCGCCGTCGTCACCCTGCGCGTGCTCACCGGCGCCGACCGAAGACTCAGGGTCGACGTGGAGGACACCTCCAGCGCCCTGCCGCGCCGCCGCGAGGCGGGCGAGAACGGCGTCTCGGGGCGCGGGCTGTTCCTCGTCGACCGGCTCGCGGACGTGTGGGGCGTGGAGGCGCGCGGCGGGGGCAAGTGCGTCTGGTGCGAATTCGTGGTGCCCGCGCGCGAGTGAGAGGCTGGAGGGCATGCCGGAGCTTCCCGAGGTCGAAGCGCTCAAGGACTTCCTCACCGAACACCTGGTGGGACACGACATCGTGCGCGTCCTGCCGGTCGCGGTCAGCGTCCTGAAGACGTACGACCCGCCGCTCACCGCCCTGGAGGGCCGCACGGTCACCGCCGTCGCCCGGCACGGCAAGTTCCTGGACGTGGCCACGGACGGCGGACCGCACCTGATCACCCACCTCGCGCGGGCGGGCTGGCTCCAGTGGAAGGACCGGCTGCCCGACGGGCCACCGAAACCCGGCAAGGGGCCGCTCGCGCTGCGCGTCGCCCTGGAGACCGGCGAGGGCTTCGACCTGACCGAGGCAGGCACCACCAAGAAGCTCGCCGTGTACGTGGCCGAGGACCCCGGCGCCGTGCCCGGCATCGCCCGCCTCGGGCCCGACCCGCTCGCCGACACCTTCGACGAGGCGGCCTTCGCGCGCCTGCTGAGCGGGGAACGCCGCCAGATCAAGGGCGCCCTGCGCGACCAGTCGCTCATCGCGGGCATCGGCAACGCCTACAGCGACGAGATCCTGCACGCCGCCCGGATGTCCCCGTTCAAACCCACGTCCAAGCTCGGCGCCGACGACGTCCACACGCTGTACGAGGCGATGCGCACGACGCTGACCGAGGCCGTCGAGCGCTCCCGTGGGGTCGCCGCGGGGAAGCTCAAGGCCGAGAAGAAGAGCGGGCTGCGCGTGCACGGACGGGCCGGGGAGACATGCCCGGTGTGCGGGGACACCATCCGCGAGGTCAGCTTCAGCGACAGCGCCCTGCAGTACTGCCCCACCTGCCAGACGGGCGGCAAGCCGCTCGCCGACCGGCGGATGTCACGACTGCTGAAGTAGCGGCTCACCGCACGGCTCACCGCCTGGCTCACCGCACGGTCCACCGCTCGGGTCACCGCATGGGAAGCGTCAGCAGCGGGCCCCCGCCCACCGACCGCACCTCGAACCGCGCGAGCTGAGCGGTCCGCGCCGCCACCCCGCCGTCCAGCGCCACGGCGTCCCCGCGCACCGTCCACGTCGCCACCGTCTCCTCCGAGCCGTCCCGGCCCACCGCGACCAGCTCGCACACCCGCGGCCCGCCCGGGTCCCGCACGTCCAGGCCCACTTGGGTGCCCCAGTCCCGGTCGTCCGCCGTCACCGTCGCCGCCACACCGGTCCTCGCGTCGTGGCCGCGCAGCGTGGCCGTGTGCCCGGACCGCCCCGCACCGTCCCCGGTCAGCAGCACGACGCCCTGCGCCGCCGCGAGCACGAACGCCGCCGCGACGACCGCTCCCCACAACCGCCGCCGCGACCTGCGGTGCAGCGCGCCGAGCCGGTCCACGGCACGGGACAGGAACGTCGGGTCCTGGCCCGCGAGCACCTCCACGCACGGCGGCGTCGCCCGCGCGTACAGCGCCAGCGCGCCCGTCGTGGGCGCCAGTTCACCGACCAGGGACGCGCACGTGGCGCACTCGGGCAGGTGGTCCTCGAAGCGGAAGCGTTCCGCGGGGTCGAGAACCCCCAGCGAGTAGGCGCCGACGTCGCGATGCCGTTCCAGGGACCACATGCCTTCCTCCGTCTGTCGCCCACCGGTACGCAGGAGGTGGCTGATTCATTCAAGCGACCGCGCGATTACACTCCGCCGCATGCTGCGCGTACTGGCCGTCGACGACGAGGAACCCGCCCTCGCCGAACTCCTCTACCTGCTGCGCGCCGACCCGCGCGTGCACAGCGCCGAAGGCGCCACCGACGCCAACGAGGCGCTGCGCCGCATCGGCCACGCCCTCGAAGGCGGCGACGGCGCGATCGACGTGCTGTTCCTCGACATCCAGATGGCTGGCCTCACCGGCCTCGACGTGGCACGCCTGCTCGCGGGCTTCGCCCGGCCGCCGCTCGTCGTCTTCGTCACCGCCCACGAGGACTTCGCGGTCAAGGCGTTCGACCTCAAGGCCGTCGACTACGTGCTCAAGCCGGTGCGCCGCGAGCGCCTCGCCGAGGCCGTCCGCCGGGTCGCCGAACGCGCCGCGACCAGCACACCCCCCGCCACCGTCGCCGACCGCATCCCCGTCGAACTCGGCGGCGTCACCCGCCTCGTGGCCGTCGCCGACATCGTCCACGCCGAGGCGCAGGGCGACTACGCGCGCCTGCACACGGAGGACGGCGCCAGCCACCTGGTGCGCATACCGCTCAGCACCCTGGAGGAACGCTGGCAGGAACTCGGCTTCGTCCGCGTCCACCGCAGCCACCTCGTGGCCCTCCACCGCATCGACGAACTCCGCCTCGACGGCGCCGGAATGACCGTCCGGGTCGGAACAGCGGAAATCGCAGTGAGCCGCAGACACGCAAGCCGAGTCCGCGAACTGCTGATGCGCAGGCCGTGATCAAGCGGCTCGGACCATTGCTCCCTCTTGGCTTCCTCAAAGAACAGGTGGGTATTCGTGAGCGCATCGCATCCACTCCTGACGTTCTTCACGGACGCCGCCGATGGCTGCTTCCCGCCCGCCGACGGCCGGGTCACGGTGCTGCCGCCGCTGGCAGGGGGACTCGAGTGCTCGGTCGCCTTCACCGGCCACGCCGTCATTGCCACTGCCCTGACCGGCCAGGCCGTGTACGCCGAAGGACCGGACGGCTTCGGAGCGTCGCTCGCGCCGGACTTCCTGCGTCACCTGGCCGGGCCGGCGGGCTGGATCGGCGTCACCGACGCGACTCTCACGGCCCGCGGCACGGGAGGGCCACCTCGCCTCGCGGATCTGACCGACGCGGATGAGCACCCGCGCGTTCGTCATGCCCGGGAACTGAGGACGAACGTGAAGGTCTACGGAGACGAACGCGGCCTCGTCACCCTGGCCGACGGCCTGGCCGGGCGGCGCGAGCTGAGCATCGAACTCCACGATGTCCGGGGCAGCGGCAAGGGGAACGGCAGATCGCTCCTCGCCGATGCGCTCTCCCTGGTTCCGGAGGCCCACCCGGTCTTCGCCGCCGTGTCCCCCGGAAACGCACGGTCCCTGCGCGCCTTCCTCGCCTGCGGGTTCACGCCCGTGGGCAGCGAGGTCCTGCTGCGTCCGGATCGAGGCTGAAGGCGATCCGAATCGGGCCGCTGGCCGCCCCTTCCCCCAGGTCACCCCGCCTGCCTACACTCCGCCCGTGCCCGATCACCCGCCACGTCAAGTCGTGACCGGCGAACCACGCCAGGTCCCCGGCCCCGCCGGCCTGCGTCCGCAGTGGGAGATCGACGAGCAGACCACCCTCGGCGCCGCCTACGTCCGCTCCCTCATGCGCGGGCAACTGCGCGCCGGAATCACCGCGTTCATGCTGCTCGCCGTCCCGGTCGCGGTGCTGCCGCTGTTCTTCGGCGCCCTGCGCAACGCACCCGTCCAGTGGCTCGTCCTCGGCTTCGGCTGCTACCCGTTCCTCGTCCTCATCGCGTGGTGGTACGTGCGCCGCGCCGAGCGCAACGAACGCGACTTCGCCGACCTCGTGCGCGGCCGCCCCACCGACCACGGGGCGCCGTGAACGAGGCGTACGCGATCCCCGCGGTGGCCGTCGTCGTCCTCGCCACCGTCCTCATCGGCGGCTTCGGCCTGCGCGTCTCCCGCACGACGTCCGACTTCTACGTGGCGTCCCGCACGGTCGGCCCCCGGCTCAACGCGGCCGCGATCAGCGGCGAGTACCTGTCGGCGGCCTCCTTCCTCGGCATCGCGGGGCTGCTCCTCATCCACGGCCCCGACATGCTCTGGTACCCCGTCGGATACACCGCGGGCTATCTGGTCCTGCTGGTCTTCGTCGCGGCGCCGCTACGCCGCTCGGGCGCGTACACGCTGCCCGACTTCGCCGAGGGGCGGCTCGAATCGCGGCAGGTGCGGCGCGTGGTCAGCCTGTTCGTGGTCGGGGCCGGCTGGCTGTACCTGCTGCCGCAGCTCCAGGGCGCGGGCCTCACGCTGCAGATCCTGACGGGGGCGCCCCGCTGGTTCGGCGCGACGCTCGTCGCCGCGGTCGTGGTGCTCGCGGTGGCGGCGGGCGGCATGCGCTCGATCACGTTCGTCCAGGCGTTCCAGTACTGGCTCAAGCTGACGGCTCTCCTCGTGCCCGCCTTCTTCCTCCTGCTGACCTGGCAGGGCACGGGCGCTCCGCCCCCGGACTCCGCCGTCCTCGACCCGCCGTCCGCCGGGGTCGGTGCCGGGCAGCCGCTCGCCACCAGCCGCGCCGACCATCCGCTGTACGCCACGTACGGACTGATCATGGCCACGTTCCTGGGCACGATGGGCCTGCCGCACGTCGTCGTCCGCTTCTACACCAGCCCGCACGGCCGCGCCGCCCGCCGCACCACGGTCGTGGTCCTCGCCCTGATCGGCCTCTTCTACCTGCTGCCGCCCGTCTACGGCTGGCTCGGCCGGCTGTACGCGCCCGAACTCACCGCCACCCAGGACGCCGACGCCACCGTGCTGCTGCTGCCGGGGCGCGTCTTCGACGGCGTGGCGGGCGACCTGCTGGGGGCGTTGGTGGCGGGCGGCGCGTTCGCCGCGTTCCTGTCCACCGCGTCGGGGCTGACGATGGCGGTGGCCGGGGTCGTCAGCCAGGACGTGCTCCAGGCGCGCGGCGTACGGCACTTCCGGCTCGCCGTGCTGCTGGCCATCGCGGTGCCGCTCGGCGGGGCGCTGCTGGTGGCCGGGGTGCCGGTCGCGGACGCGGTCGGCATGGCGTTCGCGGTGTCGGCGTCCTCGTTCTGCCCGCTGCTCATCCTGGGCATCTGGTGGCGCGGCCTCACCCCGCCGGGCGCGCTCGCGGGGCTTTTCCTCGGCGGCGGCTCGGCCCTGGTGGCGGTGGCGCTGACGGTCGCCGGGCCGGTCACCTCGGGCTGGCTGCACACGCTGCTCGCCTGGCCGGCCGTGTGGTCGGTGCCGGTCGGCTTCCTGGCGATGATCCTGGTGTCCCTCGCGACGCGGGACGCGATCCCGCCGCACACGACGGCGACGATGACACGGCTGCACCTCCCGGAGGCGCTGTGGTCGGGCGGCCGGGGCCTGAAGGCGCTGGGCCCTCAGACGTCCCGTACGCAGCCGGGGGACTCGGAGGGCGGGCCCGTATGAGCGGCACCGTCACCGCGGTCCTGATCGCCCTGTGCCCCCTGCTGCTCGGCGCCGGGTTCCTGCTCGGCCGGCGCACCGCCCACCCCGCGGGGCGCAGCGACGTCGGCACGCCGGTGGAGCGCGCGACGTTCGAGACCCTGCACACCGCCTCGCTGGCCGCACCGGCGCTGCGCGCGGGCCTCACCGAGGACACGGCCCGCAAGTCGGTCCGCCGCCTGCGCAGCCTGCTCGGCACCGACGCCCTCGCGCTCACCAACCGCTCCACGGTCCTCGCGTGGGACGGGGCGGCCGAACAGGCCCACGCCGCGCAGGTGATGGAGCAGGTCGCCCCGGTGCTCGCCGGGGGCCGCAGCGCCGCGTTCGGCTGCGGCTGCCCGGACGACGACTGTCCGCTGCGGTGGGCGGTGGCGGCGCCCGTGGTCGCGGACGGCCGGGTCCTCGGGGCGCTCGTCGCCTACGCGGCCCGCGAGTCCGCCGTCCTGGCCCGCGCCACGGACGAGGTGGCCCGCTGGGTCTCGGTGCAGCTCGAACTCGCCGAGCTGGACCGCTCCCGCACCCGCCTCATCGAGGCGGAGATCAAGGCGCTGCGCGCGCAGATCTCGCCGCACTTCATCTTCAACTCGCTCGCCGCGATCGCCTCGTTCGTCCGCACGGACCCCGAGCGGGCCCGGGAACTCCTCCTGGAGTTCGCGGACTTCACCCGCTACTCGTTCCGCCGCCACGGCGACTTCACCACGCTGGCCGACGAGCTCCACTCCATCGACCAGTACCTGGCGCTGGTCCGCGCCCGCTTCGGCGACCGTCTCGCGGTCACCCTGCAGATCGCCCCGGAGGTCCTCCCGGTCACGCTGCCGTTCCTGTGCCTGCAGCCGCTCGTGGAGAACGCGGTCAAGCACGGCCTGGAGGGCGCCGTGACCCGCAGCCGCATCTCCATCGGCGCCACCGACGCGGGCGCCGAGGCCGAGGTGGTCATCGAGGACGACGGCGTCGGCATGAACCCCGGCGAACTCCGGGCGATCCTGCGCGGCGAGGGCGGCCAGGGCCGCGGCATCGGCCTGTCGAACGTCGACGAACGGCTGCGCCAGGTCTTCGGAGACGCGTACGGACTGGTGATCGAGACCGCGGAGGGCGCGGGCATGAAGATCACCATTCGCATCCCCAAGTACCGGGCGGGCGTGTACGCGCCGTAGACGCCGTGACGGTCGGCGGGCCCGGTCTACTCGGCGTCGAGCTGGTGGTCGGCCCAGACGTAGCTTTCGGGCAGCAGGTCGCCCATGAGGACGGTGCGGAGGCGGTCGCCCACGGCGACGATCGTGTCCAGCTCGCAGGCGCCCCGGGCGCGGGCCGCGGCTGCCATGGTCATGTTCCCTGTCTTACTTCATCAGGCCTGACGTGGAACTAGAACAGCGAGATCGCCAAGTGGCCCAGCGGGAGCCCCAGTTGCCACGCGGGTGTCCACACGTGCGGGCCGTCCTCCTCGTCGGGGACCGGGACCGCGTCCAGGTCGGGGGCGAGGAGTTCGGTCTCCTCCAGCCATCTCCAGGCCGCCTCGGCGAGCAGCAGGTCGGGGGAGGGGCGCCGGGCGGCCGCGTCGAGGTCGAGGCGCTCCGCGAAGCGGTCGCGTACCCAGGACTGCCAGGGCTGGTCGTAGGCCGTGAGGGACAGCCAGTTCTCCAGCTGGGACACGACGCGGATACCGGACAGCTCGTCCCCCGCGTCGGACAGGAAGATCGTCAGGGCGAGCGCGTCACGCCCCGCCTTGAACTCGAAGGACGTGGGCGGCATCAGGTCGCCGGTCCGCAGCAACTCGTCCGCGATGTACTCCGCGTACAGCCATGCCATGGGGACGACGAGCCCGTCGCCCGGTCCGCCTTCGGCGCCGGACGTGCCGCCCGCGCCCTCTCCGTTCCCGTACCGCATCGCCTTCCTGCCTTCCTCCGGTCCGTGCGCTTCGCCGGCCCCCGGACCACCCGTCCCAACTCACCGGGGAGGACAGCGGATTACTCAATCGAGGAATGGGCGTGCGGAGCAAGGCGCTTTACCGATGCTTGACCTGGCGCACGGTTTCAGCGCAGGTCGGACGCGTACCCCGGAAGGACCCGGCGCAACGCCCGCAACGCGTAATAAGCGCGGGACTTAACGGTACCTGTGGGGATGCCGAGAGTGTGTGCGGCTTCCGCCACACTGGCGCCGTTGAAGTAGACCTCAAGGAGGACGGCTCGGTGCTCGGGGGTGAGGGTCGCCACGGCCTCCCGCACGTCGAGCGCCGCCGCGGAGCGCTCCGCGTGGTCCGCGCACACGCGGGCGCTCTCCAGGACGGCGTCGCCCACTTCGGCGGGCCGCGCGAGGCGCGCCCTGCGGGCGTCGATGGCGAGCCGCCGCCCCACGGTGAACAGCCAGGGCCGCACCGACTCGTACTTCGGGTCGAGCGCCTCCGGATGCTGCCAGGCCCGTACGTACGTCTCCTGGACCAGGTCCTCCGCGCGCTGGGCGTCACCGTCGCACAGGCGCAGCAGGAACGAGAACAGCGGACCGCCGTGTTCGCGCTGGACCTGGGCGAGGTCCTCCTCCGTCGTCGTGGGTGTCGTGAGCGCCGTCGTCATGGCCGTATGGCAGCGCAGCCCGCCCCGCCCGCCCAGGGGACGCGCGGGGCTCTGCGGCGGGCGGGGCGAAGCCCTCGACGAGCGGTGCGGTGAGCGGGACGGGCGGAGTTCGGCGGTCCGGAGCCGAATCAGTCGGATGTGCGGGCCAATTCGGACTTCTTGTACGAGTAGCCGAAGTAGATGACCAGACCGATCAGGAACCACACGGCGAACCGCACCCACGTCTGCCACTGCAGGAACGTGATCAGCCAGATCGAGAAGACGACACCGATGGCGGGCACGAACGGCATGGCCGGCGTGCGGAAGGTGCGCGGCAGCTCCGGCTGGCGGTAGCGCAGCACGATCACCGCGACACAGACCACGACGAACGCCAGCAGGATGCCGATGTTGGTGAGTTCGGCCGCCTCGCCGATCGGCAGGAACCCGGCGATGAGCGCGGAGGCCACGCCGACGATCCACGTCACACGGGTCGGCACGTGCCGCGTCGGGTGGGTCTTCGCGAACCACTTCGGCAGCAGGCCGTCGCGCGACATGGCGAACCACACGCGCGTGACGCCCAGCATGAACGTGAACATCACGGTGAGGATGCCGATGATCGCGCCCACCGCGATGACGTCCGCGAGCCCGCTCAGGCCCACCGACTTGAACGCGGTGGAGAACCCGCTCTCCGGGTCGATGTCCTTGTAGTTCTGCATGCCGGTCAGGACCAGGCAGGCGAGGACGTACAGGATCATCGAGATGATGAGCGAGTAGATGATCGCCTTCGGCATGTGGCGCTGCGCGTCCTTCGACTCCTCGGCCGCCGTCGACATGGCGTCATAGCCGAAGACCGCGAAGAAGACGGTGGCCGCGCCCGTGAACGCGCCGCTGACGCCGAACGGGAAGAACGGCGTGTAGTTGTCCGAGTTGATGTGGAAGACGCCGACGCCGATGACGAGCAGCACCACGAGGACCTTGAGCACGACCACGAAGGTCTCGAAGCGGGCCGCGTTCTTCATGCCCATGTTCAGCAGCCACGCGATGAGCAGACAGAGCGCGGCGGCGAACAGGTCGACCTTGTGGCCGCTGCCGGTGCCCGGCGCGCCCAGCATCCAGCTCGGCAGGTCGAGGCCCATCTCGCCCAGCAGGAAGCTGAAGTAGCCGGAGATGCCGATCGCGACGACCGCGACGATCGCCGTGTACTCCAGGAGCAGGTCCCAGCCGATGAACCAGCCGACCAGCTCACCGAGCACCGCGTAGCCGTACGTGTACGCGGACCCGGCCTTCGGGATGAGCCCGGCGAACTCCGCGTACGACAGGGCGGCCGCGGCGCTCGCGACGCCCGCGATGAGGAACGAGATGAGGACCGCGGGCCCCGCCGTGCCGTTGGCGACGGTGCCGGCGAGGGTGAAGATGCCCGCGCCGATGATGCCGCCGACGCCGATGGCGGTGAGCTGCCACAGGCCGAGCGAGCGGGTGAGCTTCCCGCCGGACTCCGTGTCGTCGATCTGCTCGATGGGCTTGCGGCGCAGAACGCCCTGCCCTCTCGAGATCTTCGGGGGGACGGACATGGGGACCTCACCTCTTGGCTGCTGCGAAGACGGCTGACGGCCGATCATGATGCCCCCGAGACAGCGGGTTCGGAAGACAGCAGCGCCGTAGAGGCACCCACGTAATTCTTTATGGGACGACCGTCACCGGCCAGCGCCCCGCCTTCACAAGGCGTACCGCGACCGAGCCCACGATGCGGTGGCCCGCCTGCTCGGACGCGCCGACCACCACCGCGTCCGCCTTCAACTCGTCGGCGGCCGTGACCAGACCGTTGAACGGGTCGCCGCGGAACGTGTGGAACTCCCAGCGGACGTCGTATATCCCCTTGACCCGCGCCGCCGAGGCCCGGATCTCCGCGATGAGCCCCTCCGCGATCTCGTCGGTCGTCTCGGCGACCGGCACCCCGAGCGCCGCCCCGCCCGTCATCACGGGCTGTACGTAGACGACCGCGAGCAGCGCCCGCTGCCTGCGGGCCAGGCCCCCGGCGTAGGCCGCCGCGCGGAACGAGGAATCGGAGCCGTCGACACCCACGACGATCACTTTCGGTCCGTCGGTGCCGCGTTCGAACTGATGTGGCTGCTCTTCGGTCACGCGGCAGAGGTTAACGGAGAAGCCGCCGATCAGGTGCTTTCCGGCGTCCCATCCGGTGGTTCCGCGGGCGCCGCCCGCGTGCCGTGTCACGCATTAATCATGACAAAGCATCAGCACCTCTCGGGTCGGCGGGCCTTGTTGCGCGGATTCACCGCGGTCGGTCTCGCCGCCGCGACCGGCTGCGCGGGCACCGACCGGCGCGCCGCCGCCCCGGCCCCGGCGGGCGGGGCCGCCGCTCCCGTGCGCGAGCCCTCCACGTACCGGCTGCGCCCGATGGCGGGACCCGGCCCGAGGACGGCCGCCCCGAAGGTGCGCACGGCGCCCGTCCTGCGCCTGGACACCGACCCCGACGACCGCGCCATGGCGCTCACCTTCGACGACGGACCCGACCCCGCGTACACCCCGGGGATCCTCTCGATCCTGCGCGAGCACGACGTGCGCGCCACGTTCCTCGTGTGCGGGCGCAGGGCGCGCGAGAGCCCCGACCTGCTGCGCAGGCTGGCCGACGAAGGACATGTCGTCGGCAACCACACCTGGACGCACCCGCTGCTGCTGAAGCTGGACCGCGCGCGGATCAGGGACGAGATCGGTCGCACCAGCGAACTGATCGAGCGGACCGTCGGCGAGCCCCCGGCGTGGTTCCGTGCGCCCTACGGCGCGTGGAACCGTCATGTCTTCGAACTGGGCACCGAACTGGGCATGGAGCCGCTCGGCTGGACCGTGGACTCGCTCGACTGGGACAACCCCGGCGCCCCGACGGTGATCTCACGGGTGGTGCGGCGCGCCGCCCCCGGTGTCATCGTCCTCAACCACGACGCGGGCGGCGACCGCTCCCAGACGCTCACCGCCGTACGCGCCTACCTGCCGCGCCTGCTGGACGCCGGATACCGGATGACGGTGCCGCGCCCGCACGGTGTGTGACACCACCTCTGAGGCGTGACGTCAGCGCGTCGACACCAGGCGGGCGAACGCCACGACGTTCCCCTCGTAGCCGTCGCGCTCGGAGAAACGGCCGCCGCACGTGATGAGCCGCAGTTCCGGTGTGCCGTGCGAGCGGTAGACCTTGCGGCCCGGAAAGTGCGACTTGGGGAACACCTCGACCCCGTACACCCGGAAGACAGCCGTCCTGCCGTCCGCGCGGCGGATCTCCACGTGGTGCCCCGCGTGCAGCGAGCCCAGGCCGTAGAAGACGGCGGGGCCGCGCGCGTTGTCGACGTGGCCCACGACGACCGCGGTGCCGCGCTCGCCGGGGGACGCCGCGCCCTTGAACCAGCCCGCCAGGTTCGCCTCCCGCGGCGGCGGCGCGTCGATCCAGCCCTCCGCGTCCAGGCCGACCGCCGTCACCGGGGCGTCGACCCGGATCGCCGGGACCCGCACCCGCTCGGCCGGCGAGAAGGGCAGCGGGCGCACGCCCCGCGCCGCGGCCGGCTCCGGTGCGCGGCGCTCGGCGGAGCCGGCCGCGGCGGCGGGCTGCGGCGGTCCCGGGTCGAGCTCCCCCGAACCGCTGCGCACGAGCGCGAGCCCGGTGAGCAGCGCCAGCGCGAGCACGCCCCACGGGGCGCGCCGCGCGGGCCGTTCCTCTTCCGCGAAGGACCAGTTCGACATGGGGGAGCGGGGCGGTTCAGGCGCTCTTGTCGCCGGTACGGCGGCGGGCCACGACGTACGCGGTGCCGAGCGCGCCCGCGATCAGGGCGCCGCCGAGGGCGACCTCCTGAAGGTCGAACCCGCCCGCGCTGCCGCCGATGCCGGCCTTCACGCCCTGCGGGACGGGGCTGGGGGAGGACTCGGGGCGGCCGGCCGCGATGGTCAGATCGGCCCTGCGGGGCTGCCCGCCGTCGCAGGTGAACGTCACCGTGTAGGCGGCGCCCTGCTTCGCGTCCCAGTCGACGGGGACCGTGCGGGAGCCCTCTCCGGGGTCGAGCGTGACGGAGTCGAAGATCCCGGCCGACACCTTGGTGTCTCCCTCGCAGCCCGTGGCCGAGAGGGTCACCTTGCCGCCGGCGGCGATGGTGGTGGGGGAGATGCCCGGCCGGAAGGAGTCCGAGTCCGAGGCGTGCGCCGAGGGCGCGGTGAGGCCGAGGGCGGCGAGCGAGAGCACGGCGGCGGATGCGGCACGTATCGCGTGCATGGTGGTTCCTCCGGGGTCCACGAGGAGCAGCAGCGGACCGTTTCCGCCGTGGGGGACAGGCCCCTCGATGCCCGAAACGCTATGGAGACCCCCGTACGGCCGCGATCCGTGTCGTACGAACGGGGCACACATGTGGGCCGGTCAGGGGACCTGTGGGCCACACGTGCGCCCCGCCGCGAGGGTCAGTGCACCGACGGGAAGAGCATCAGGAACGGCTCCGCCGTGGCCGCCACGCCCCGGCTGTACGGCGCGTCGAGGTCCCAGATCAGGAAGAGCAGGAACGCGATCAGGGACGAGAAGAGCCCGGCGAGGACCAGCTCGCGCTTCGTGCGGCGGATCTGCAGCGCGAAGATCATGCCGATGGTGACCAGGGCGCCTGCGATCAGACCGAACCAGACGACGCCCGGCATCGTGGCGCTCGTCGAGTCCGCGCGGCCGCCGCGGGCGTCGTCGGCTGCCGTCACCTGGTCGAGCAGCGGCTGGTAGGCCTGGGCCTGGAAGTCGTTCTTCGGTTCGTAGTCGGTGACGTCGTCGCGCACCTTCTTCAGCAGCGCGTCCCCCTTGGCGGTCAGTTCGCCCTTGGAGCGCATCGAGCCCCACTCGGTGGACACGACATGGCTGACATACCTGTCGACATCCGCGCGAATACCGTTCCGGACGTCCGCCGGATAGACCCGGACGCGTTCGTGGATCTCGTGCAGCGCCTGCGCCTCGTTGCGCACGTGGTCCTCCGCGGCGCTGCGGCCCTCCCAGACGCCGGCGATGGCGAGACCGAGGACGATCGCGTAGACCACGCCGATCATCATCGTCATGTACTCGATGACGTCGGGGGTCTCGGACGGGTCGTCGTCATCGCCGATCCTGCGCTGCTGCAGCACTTGGACGACGAGGACGACACCGCAGACCGCGAGGATCGCGAGGGCGAGAACAAGCCATTCCGACATCGACAACTCCACAAGAATTCAACAAGTTCAGCGGGGACGCAGGGTTCAGTGGGGACGCAGGGTTCAGCGGGGACGCAGCGCGGCGACCGCGAGCACGGCGGGCGCGGTGATGAGCAGGGTGAGCGTGACCAGGGACGGGCCGCCGCGCGGCGGTGCGCGGTGAACGGTGGGGCGGTAGGCCGGGTAGTGCACCGGCTTCGGAGCGGGCGACGGGCGTTTCGTATGCGTCGGAGTCGGCTCGGGCTTCGGCTTCGGAGGCGGTGCGGGGGCCGGCGGCGGAGGCGGAGGCGGGGGTGGCGTCGGTGTCGGTGTGGGCGGCGGGGGCGGCGGCGGTGGCGGCGGTGGTGGCGCAGGCTTCGGCGGCGGGGGCTTGGGCGCGGGCTTCTTCGGCGGGGGAGTGGTGGGGCCCGCGCGGCAGACGACGCCACTGCCGGAGACCGCCACCGCGTCGCCCGACGAGCCGCCGTCGACGGATGCGTACGCGCAGCTGTCCGCGGGGACGGTCAGCGGCGCGGCGCCGGCGGCCGCGCTCGGCGCGCCGCACAGCCACGCGGTGGCGAGCACCGCGACGACGCGGGTGACCAGGGCTGACCCGGAGCGCTTGGTTCGATGCACGCCCAAGATCCTGGGCAGCGGGGAACCACGGCACGCCGGGGCGAACACGGAATGGCCCGAAGGTGGGGCGCGGGAGCATTCGGGTTTGCGGCCGTGCGCGGGCCCGCCACCGCACCCGCGCCCCCACCCCCGCCGCGTGCGCCCCGCCGCACCGCAAGAAATCTTTCCCCGCATTGAACACAGCCGTCACCGCCGCCCGTACCTAGGGCCATGTGCGGCCCGGCCGGGATCGCACAACACCCAAGCAATGTGCGGGAGTTGAGATGAAGACCTCCTGGCGGAGCGCCTCGCTCGTAGCGACAGCTGCGGCCCTGCTGGCGCTGACGACGGCGTGCGGTCAGGACCAGGGCGACCAGAGCGCAGCCGGTCAGAACGTGGGCAACGCGGCCCCGGCCGAAGGCGGCTACGGGTCCTCCGGCGGCTACGGATCGGCGGACGGCGCGGACGCGGGCGCGGCGAAGGCCAAGTCCGCCGGACAGCTCGCCTCGTGGGACAGCAAGGAACTCGGCAAGGTGCTCACCGACACCGACGGGATGACCCTGTACCGCTTCGACAAGGACACCGCGCAGCCGCCCAAGTCGAACTGCGACGCGGCGTGCCTGAAGGCCTGGCCCGCCGTCCCGGCGAGCGGCGCCAAGGCGGCGCCCGGCGTCGACGGGTCACTGCTCGGCGAGGTGACCGCGGCCGACGGCACGAAGCAGCTGACGGTCGACGGCTGGCCCGTGTACCGCTACGCGATGGACAAGAAGGCGGGCGACGTCAAGGGTCAGGGCGTGGGCGGCACTTGGTGGGCCGCGGCCCCCGACGGCAAGAAGGCCAACAAGAAGGCGGAGCAGGAGGCCGGGACGAGGCCGGCCGACCTCAAGGGACTGTCCACGCGCAAGGACCCGAAGCTCGGTGAGATCGTCGTCGACAAGAACGGCATGACCGTCTACCGCTTCCTCAAGGATTCCGCCTGGCCCATCAAGTCGAACTGTGTCGGCGCCTGCGCCGAGAAGTGGCCCGCGCTCGCTCCGGTTGCGAAGAATGACACCCAGAACATTCCACTGAAGGGATACATGACCTTCACGAGGCCCGACGGGACGAAGCAGCAGACCCTGAACTGCTGGCCCGTCTACACCTTCTCCGGGGACAAGAAGCCAGGTGACACGAACGGTCAGGGCGTGGGAGGCACGTGGTACGCGGCGGCTCCGGATGGAAAGCCGGTAGGCGCCCCCAAGTAACAACCGGGAGGGTCCGGTGCGTTCGGTGAGGCGCTCACAGTAGAGTCGTCAACGGAATTGGCTCGTTGCCGGTCCGTTCCCCGCATGGCCAGGTCGGGCCGTGTGGAGGGAGCGGGCCGGTTCTTTTCGTCAGGGAATGAGAAGGTTTCGGGATGGTTTCGGATCGTTGCCGATTGGCGCGTACCGGAGGCAGTGACCGGGAACGGACGGTCAATTTCCGTTTTGACTCGCTCCTTTGGCGGTGGATCAGTAGCCTCGGCTCGAACACCGGCACCGCGACGCCATGGAGAGATTGATGCAGCGACCCGCCTGGGCCCCACAGGGCATCGACATCTCTGTGCCCAGTGTGTCCCGAATCTACGACTTTTACCTGGGCGGTTCGCACAATTTCGAGGTCGACCGGGAGGCCGCCCGCAAGGCCATGGAGTTCCTGCCGGGGCTGCCGAAGATCATGCAGGCGAACCGGGCGTTCATGCGCCGGGCCGTGCGGTACGCCGCCGACCTCGGCATCACACAGTTCCTGGACATCGGCTCCGGCATCCCGACGTTCGGCAATGTGCACGAGGTGGCCCAGCGGGCCTGCCCCGGAGCGAGCGTGGTGTACGTGGACCATGACCCCGTCGCCGTCGCGCACAGCCGCGCGGTCCTCGCCGACGTCCCGCACACGGGCGTCGTCACGGCGGACCTGCGCAGGCCGCGGGAGATCCTGGAGAGCCCCGAGGTCGCCGAACTGCTCGACCTGGAGCGGCCGGTGGCACTGCTCCTCGTCGCCGTGCTGCACTTCGTCGAAGAGGCCGAGGACCCGTACGCGGCAGTGGCCGAACTCGGCGAGGCGCTCGCACCGGGCAGCCTGCTCATCGTGACACATGCCTCGAATGAGGGCATGTCCATAGAGACGGAGCGGGCGGACGGCATGGTCGACGTCTACCGAAACGATGTCCGCAATCCGCTGATCATGCGGAACCGCGATGAGATCAAACGGTTCTTCAAGGGGTACGAGGTCGTTGAACCGGGCATCGTGGCGATGCCGGTGTGGCGGCCCGACACCGCACCCGAGGACGAGGACCCGTACACCTTCGCGGGCTATGTGGGAGTGGGGCGCAAGGCGTGACTGAAGTGCCGGGCGGACCGGAAGACAGAGTGCGCGGCTTCGCCATGATCTGGAGCCGGGCGATTTTCCCGGTCACGGCGACCTCCCTGACCCGGCACGAGTTCGAGGAAGAACTCGTGCCGCTCGCGCGCCGGCTGCGGGCCGTGCTGGCCGCGCCGACCCTGGACGGCGGCGAGGCGCAGGCCGTCGGCGCGGCCCTGGTCACCGCGCACTGCACCGACCCCGAGGCACTCACCCTCACCCTCGACGTGGTGGAGAGCCATCTCGTCGAGCGCTGCGGCGAGGAGGCGCCCACCGCGCAGCGTGCGGAGGAGCTGCGCTCGCGCTGCGCCCGCATCCAGCACGCGATGGCGGCGGGCTTCGCGGCGGCGCTGCGGGAGCGCACCCGGGACGAGCAGGAGGCCATATCGCACGCCGCGCTCAACGCCCGCAGCGCCGTGGCCGAGGCCCTGCACGCGAGCGAGGCCAAGTTCCGCGCGGTGTTCCACGGAGCGGCGATCGGCATCGGCATCGCCGACCTCGACGGCACCATCCTCGAGGTCAACGACACGATGGTGCGGATGTTCGGCGGCAGCAGACACCAACTGCTGAGCCTTAAGGCCCACCAGCTGACACACCCCGAGGACTCCCCGCACATCTGGCGGATGTACAACGAGCTGGTGCAGGGCGACCGGGAGCACTACCGGGTGGAGAAGGCGTACTCGCGCCCGGACGGCACCGCCCTGTGGACCAACCTGACGGTCTCGCTGCTGCGCGACGCCGACGGCGCGCCCCAGTACCAGCTGGCGCTCATGGAGGACGTCACCGAGCGCCGCCTGCTGAATCTGCGGCTGCGCTACGAAGCCACCCACGACGCGCTCACCGGGCTGCCCAACCGCACCCTGTTCTTCGAGCGCCTGGAGAAGGTGCTCGGCGCGGGCGAGGGCATGCGCTTCGGCCTGTGCTACCTCGACCTCGACGGCTTCAAGACCATCAACGACAGCCTCGGCCACGCGGCGGGCGACCGGCTCCTCGTCGAGGTCGCCGACCGCCTGTCGGCCTGCGCCACCGCCCCCGGCGAGATGGTGGCCCGGCTCGGCGGCGACGAGTTCGTGGCCCTCACGACCGGCATGGACACCGAGGCCGAGGTCGACGAGCTGGCCGGACGCATCATGCACGCTCTGGCCGCCCCCATCCGCATCGACGGCCGCGAGCTGACCGTGCGCGGTTCGGTCGGCATCGTCGAGGGCCCGGCCGCCGAGCGCAGCCCCGCCGAGGTGCTGCGCAGCGCCGACATCACGATGTACCGGGCGAAGTCGGCGGGCGGCAACCGCTACGAGGTGGCCGACCCGGAGGCCGACGCCCGCGCCATCACCCGGCACGGGCTGACGACGGCGCTGCCCGCCGCCCTGGACCGCGGCGAGTTCTTCATCGAGTACCAGCCCCTGGTGCACCTCGGCGACGGCAGTGTGCGCGGCGCCGAGGCACTGGTCCGCTGGCTGCACCCGCAGCACGGTGTCCTGGGACCGGACCGGTTCATCCCGCTCGCCGAACACACCGGGCTGATCGTGCCGCTCGGCCGCTGGGTCCTCGAGGAGTCGGTCCGCCAGGCGCGGGTCTGGCAGGACAGGTACGAGGAGGCGGGCCCGTTCCGCATCAACGTCAACCTGTCCCCGATGCAGCTGACCCACCCTGGCCTCGTGGCGGACACCGTCGACATCCTGGAGCGCTTCGGGCTCGAACCGGACGCGCTGTGTCTGGAGGTCACCGAGTCGGCGCTGATCGGCGCGGACGACGACCTCCTGAAGCCGCTGCGCAGGCTCTCCGAGATGGGCGTCGACATCGCGCTCGACGACTTCGGCACCGGTTACTCGAACCTGGCGAACCTGCGTCGGCTGCCCGTGAACGTCCTGAAGCTGGATCGTTCCTTCACCCGGGGCATGCAGCAGTTCCCCGCGGACCCCGTCGACCTGAAGATCGTCGAAGGCATCGTCGCACTGGCCCACAGCCTCGACCTCTCGGTCACCGTGGAAGGCGTCGAGACCGGCGCCCAGGCCGAACAGCTCAGGCACCTCGGCTGCGACACGGCCCAGGGCTGGTACTACGCCCGCCCCGGCCCTCCGGACCGCCTGCACGAACTGGCCTTGGCGGACGCGACGGGGTGAGCATCGGGTGATCCGCCGGGGTTCCACGGTCGAGGGAGCCCCGGAGTCCCATGTCCGGTGTGTGGGACGGCTCTTGACCGGGGCCCGGCGGGCTGTTTCGATCGGCCTCGTGCATCCGCGACCCGATCTCACCCGACGTCTCCACGTCGATCTCGTGCGCGTCGCCGGTGCCTGTTGTCGCCCGAGCTGACGGTCGGCGTCCAGCGCTGAGTCCCGCGCGCCGATCCGCCTCCTGCGACTTCTCCCTGCCGCGCTCCGCGCGGTGCGCCGCCGCCCGTGCCCGGCGCGCTCCCTCTCCCTGCCCTGGAGACCTCATGCCTTCCCGCAGAACCGCGGGCGCCTCCGTCGCGCTCGCCGCCGCCCTTCTCGCCGCCTCCGCCCTCGGTCTGCCGCCCGCCGCGGCCGCCGCCTCCTCGTATCTGCCGGCTCCGCCGCACAACCCGTACGCGGGCCCTGACGGCACCGCCACCATGCACGGTGACACCGGTTCCTCCGACCTGACCCCACTGGCCGGACCCGGCGCGGGCAGCCTCACCGCCGAACGCACCGCGCTGGCCTCGGCCTGCCCGACGGTGCTCATCGGCTCGGACGGCTATCCGGTGGCCCTGTGCACACCGATCTTCGGACAGGTCCCCACGGTGCATCTGCTCGATCCGGAATCCGGGGACTCGCTTGCCGAACTCGCCCTGACCAAGGGCTCGTTGCTCGGTGGTGTCTACGCGTACATCGACGACCGCGACCGGCTCACCGTCGTCGACGGCAGCCGTTCCCTGCTGCGCATCGGACACCACCGCGACGCCGACGGCGAGTGGCGGCTGAGGATCGACCAGAGCCTGTCGCTGGCCTCCGCGATCCCCGAGGACGACGCGGTCACCGGCCTGTCCCCGGACTGGCGGGGCCGGGTCTGGTTCGCCACCGGCGCAGGCGTCGTCGGCACGGCGGACGACCGCACCGGCACGGTGCGCGCGCTGACGCTGCCCACGGGCGAGCGCGTCTCCAACAGCATCTCCACCGCCCCGCAGGGCACCGCCGTCACCTCCACCCACGCCACCTACCTGCTCAACGCCGACACCGACGGCACCCCGCACATCACCTGGCGCCGCTCCTACGACCGCGGGCAGGCCCGCAAGCCGGGCCAGTTGAGCTGGGGCAGCGGCTCCACTCCCACGTTCTTCGGGCCGAAGACCGGCACCGAGTACGTGACCGTCGTCGACAACGCCGACTCCACCGTCGACCTCCAGGTGTACGCCACCGCGACCGGCGCGCCCGTCTGCTCCGTGCCGGTTCTGCTCGCAGGCGGTGCCGGCAGCGAGAACTCTCCGATCGGAGCGGGCCGCAGCGTCTTCGTGGCCAGTACCTACGGCTACCCGTATCCGGCCGTCCCCGCCGACGCCGGTGACTCCGTCCCGTCCTCGGCGTCGTTCAAGGGCGGGCTCAGCCGCGTCGACGTACGCGCCGACGGCTCCGGCTGCGACCTGGTCTGGGACAACACGCTGCGCTCCGCCGCCGTGCCCCGCCTGTCCACCGCCGACGGCCTGCTGCGGACGGTGCTGCGCGACCCGGTGATCCCCGGCACCGACTCCACCGGTCTCCTCGACCCGTACCGGTACGCCGAGATCGATCCCGCGACCGGCAAGGTGACCCGCAGCAAGCGGACCGGCATCGGCTCCCTCTTCGACAGCCTCCAGATGGCCGGCACGATCGGCCCCAACGGCACCTACTACCAGGGCACCATCACCGGAGTGGTCCGGGTGAGGGCACATTAGAGCCCCGCCGGCGATTGAGGCGCGGGGTCCGGGGCAGCGCCCCGCGACCGCAACGCCGGCTAACCGA